>NZ_JWLE01000001.1:219504-842994 GCF_000813785.1 Leisingera sp. ANG-DT | reverse complement strand
GCCGGAGATCTCCGGCGGGCTTTTTCGTGTGGCTTCGACGCGTTTTTTGCCCGGAACGCGGGCGGGGTTTCGTGCGTTGGTCCGGTGTACGAGAGGAGGACCATTATGGCTGAACGCAAGAGGTCCATGGACGGACACCAGGAAACCAAAGACATACTGGGCGAAAAGGGCAGCGTCTCTCATGGCGGGCGCACCGGCGGGCGGCTGGCCCGGGAAATTGGCAGCGAAGACTAGGAAAAGCGCGCCAAGGAGCGTCCGGCAGGGGCGACACGGGTGCGTAAGTCCAATGAGCAGGAGGAGAAGTAATGACCCGGCTTTCCTACGGCACCTATGTCCTGGTGGCTGACAGTGAGAAGGCGCTGTTCCTGGAAAACACCGTCGATGGTGACGACCCCTTCCTGCAGGTGCGCCGCAAGGATGAGCAGGAAAACCCGCCGGACCGGGAGCAATCCGCCAACCGTCCGGGACGGTTCAACGACGGCCCTAGCGTCCACCGCTCTGCCGTGGACGACACCGATTGGCACCAATTGGCCAAGGAGCGGTTTGCAAAGGATCTGTCGGACAAGCTGTATGAGATGGCCCGCCGCGGTGAATTCGCGAAGCTGGTTCTGGTCGCCGCACCGGAAGTCCTGGGCGAACTGCGCAAGACCCTGCACAAGGAAGTTTCCGACCGCGTGATCGGGGAGATCAGCAAGAACCTGACCGGACATGAGATCACCAGGATCGAAGAATTGGTGAAAGATGCGCTGCGTAACAGCTGAGCAGGGTTGACCCGCGCTTCTGCCCGGTGTCTGTGAAACGGCAGCCGGGCGGGAGCATGTCATGGGAGAGGCACAAAAAGGGGTTCTGGCACTCTGTGCCTCCTGCACCGTTTGGGGGCTTTCCGGTATTTACTACAAGGCATTGTCGCATGTGCCGCCGGAGCAGGTGCTGTCGCACCGGGCGCTGTGGTCGTTTGTGTTTTTTGCCATCGTGCTGCTGTGTCAGGGGCGTATCAGCGCGCTGGGGACGGCGTTGTCCACCCGCCGCAGTGCCTTGCTGCTGGTGTTTGCCTCGGCAATGATTTCATTGAATTGGTTTATCTTCATCACTGCGGTGCAGGTGGGCTATGCGACCGAAGCGAGCCTTGGCTATTACATTTTTCCGCTGCTGAGCGTTCTGCTGGGGAGGCTTGCCTTCGGTGAGCAGCTGACGCGGGCCCAAGGGGCCGCAGTGGGGCTGGCGGCGCTGGCTGTGGCGGTGCTGTCGTTCGGGCTGGGGGCCGCGCCCTGGATTCCGCTGGCGCTGAGCTTCAGCTTTGCCCTGTATGGTGTTGTTAAGAAACAACTGCCATTGGGGCCGGTGGTATCTGTCACTGCGGAAGTTGCACTGCTGTTGCCGGTTGCGTTGGCGATCATCTGGATGACCGGTGGCGCTGGTTTTCTGGGAGGGTTCCAGGATGCGCTGATGCTGATGTTCTCCGGCATCCTGACCGGTCTGCCGCTGATCCTGTTTGCCTATGCGGCCCGCCGGGTGCGGCTGGGAACAGTCGGGGTACTGCAATACCTGAACCCGACGCTGCAATTCCTGGTCGCGGTGCTGGTCTTTGCCGAGCCGTTCACCCCCTGGCATGGCACCGCCTTTGCGCTGATCTGGAGCGCGGTGGCGGTGTTTTCGGTCTCGGCGCTGCGTCAGGAACGGGCGTCGCGCAGGGCGGCGATTGCAGCCACCGGGGTGTCGGCCCAAATCAGGTGATCTGCGGTTTCCTGATGGGCAAACCCCTGGCTGACCACTTGCTCCAGCAGATCGCGCAGCTTGTCCCAGTAGCCTTCGGTATTGAGGATCACAATCGGCTTGGAATGCAGGCCCAGCTGGCGCCAGGTGAGGGCTTCGAAAAGTTCGTCAAGCGATCCCGCTCCGCCGGGCAGCACAACCACCGCATCGGCGTTCCACAGCATCACCTTTTTGCGCTCGTGCATGGTCTCGGTGACAACATAGGTTGTGAGGTCTGATTTCCCCACCTCGCGCCGTTCCAGGTGGCCGGGGATAACCCCGAAGGTTTTGCCGCCGGCCTTTTGCGCTGCGCGCGCCACTTCGCCCATCAGGCCGACATCGCCGGCGCCATAGACCAGCCGCATGCCGTTATCGGCCAGCGCGGTGCCGAATGCGCGGGCAGCCTCGGCGTAGGCGGGCAGAACACCCGCGCGCGATCCGCAGTAGACACAGACGGATTTGATGCTCATCGGCCAGCCTTTCCGTGGAATATCAAGGTGAAAACCAATTGGTGTTTTGACCCGTGATAGCGGGGTTGTTAGATTCCCTCAACTAAGCGGAAGGTCACATTCCGCAATTGCCGAAGGGAAAGACATGGCGGATGCATCTGGAAGCGGGGGTCTGGGGGCCCTCACACTTGGCGGTATTGCCGGCACGGTTGTGGTCGTAGGCGGCGTGGTGCTGTACCAGCTTGGGATGTTTGGCACGGTTGCGCCCGATGGCGCGGTGGTGAGCGAACAGGCGGCCGGGCAGGCTGCTGACGGCGGCGGCGCGTTTTCCGGCGAGGGTCAGGAATCGGGACAGCCGCTGCAGAACCGGGCCATTGAGGAGGCTGCGGGCAATCAGGTTGAAGCGGTTGAAGCTGTTGACGGTGTTCAGCAGCCGGAGGACTTGATTGCGGAAGATGCCAGCGGTGCGGAACCGGAGGTTTCAGATCAGGTTGCAGCCGCAACTGACGCGCCTGATACAGAAACTTCTGTAGAGGCAGCCGCCGTTGCGGAGACTGGCACCGGTGAAGGTGCAGAGGAAGCATCAGATCAGACCACCGAATTGGCAGTGCTGTCCGAGCCTGAGGGGATTGCGGAGCAATCCCAACCGGCACCCGAAACATCCAAAGAAGATGTCTTTGTCCTGCAGGCGCCGGAGCTGGATCTGGTGCGTGTGGATAGCGACGGGGCCGCGGTGATTGCCGGCCGGGCACAGGAAGGCGTGCAGGTTTCGGTGCTGCTGGACGGCGTGGTGCTGGAACAGCTGGAGGTGCCGGCGGGTGGCGAGTTTGTTGCACTAACCTCCATTGCGTCGAGTTCGGAGGCCCGAGTTGTGTCGTTGTTGGCGGAACATGAGGGCGCGCAAAGCACCTCTGGCGTGTCCTTTATTCTGGCGCCAGTCGCCCCTGCGGAAACTGCAACGGAGCGTGCGGTTGAGCAAACTGAAGAGCAGGTAGCGTCACTGGTTCCAGACGAACCGGCTGCAGACGAGCAGCTGACTGGACAAGCAGATGAAACTGAGGCCGCGGCTGAGCCGGCAGCGGTTGAGCAGGGCGGCCAGGACGCGGAAAGCACTGCGGCAACCGGGCAAGGTGATCAAAACACTGTTGAGACCGCGGCAGCGGAACCTGTTCCGGCAGAGACAGTTCCTGCGGCCGAACCCGAGCCGCCTCAGCCGCAAGGGCAGGCTGTGGCCGTGCTGCGTGCCGATCAGGACGGGGTAGAAGTGGTGCAGCCCGCAGTTCCCGCCGATCCGGACCTGAACAAGGAAGTGGCGCTGGACGCCATCAGCTACAATGGCACTGGCGGGGTTGAACTGTCCGGGCGCGCGCGCCCGAAGTCGCGGGTCAGGGTTTATGTGGACAATCAGGTGGTCGCGGAACTGGACGCAGCCCAGGACGGCCGCTGGAACGGCCGGCTGGCGGATGTGGCACCGGGTGTCTACACCCTGCGCCTGGATGAGATCGAAACCTCCTCAGGCAAGGTCATGAGCCGTCTGGAAACTCCCTTCAAACGGGAATCGCCGGAGGTGCTGCCGCAGCCGGAGCGCGATGCGGACCCGGACCTGCCAGCGCCGCTTGTGCGCGCAGTGACGATCCAGAAGGGCGATACGCTTTGGGCCATCTCGCAAGAGAAATATGGCAGTGGTTTCCTCTATGTAAGGCTTTTCGAGGCCAACAAGGACGCGATCCGCAACCCGGATCTGATCTACCCGGGGCAAGTCTTCACCATCCCCGAATAACCCTGGGAAACGCGCCCTTGCGGCGCGTTTTTTCAGCACGCCTCTCGCAAAACCGTGAACAGGTGAATATCTGGAGGTGTCTAGCCAGGAACAGCCATGACCCAGACTGATCAGGCCGCCGCGCCGCCGCAAGCAGACATCGCACAGGACGAACGCCGCTCCGGCCTGCGCACTTTGCGCAAGGTGGGGCCTTATCTTTGGCCCGAGGGCAATCGCGCGGTGAAAGTGCGGGTGGTGCTGGCTCTGGCAGTTCTGGTTTTGGCCAAATTTATAGCGGTCTATACCCCGATGCTCTACAAGGGCGCGGTGGACAGTCTTGCGGGCGAAGGCGTGCCGCCGCTGGCGCTTGGGGCTGTGGGACTGACGGTGGCCTATGGTATGGCGCGGATCCTGACCATCGGCTTCCAGCAGCTGCGGGATGCGGTTTTTGCGCCTGTGGGGCAACGCGCCCTGCGGCGGCTGGCTCTGGAGACTTTCACCCACATTCACCGCCTGTCGATGCGCTATCACATCACCCGCAAGACCGGCGGCCTCAGCCGGATCATCGAGCGCGGGGTGAAGGGCGTCGAGTTTCTCTTGCGCTTCATGCTGTTTTCCATCGGCCCGCTGATCCTGGAGCTGACCCTGGTCGCGGTGATCCTGACGGTGCTGTTCGACGCCTGGTACCTGGTCGTCGTGGCCGTCACCATCGGGCTTTATGTCTGGTTCACCTTCGCAGTCACAGAATGGCGGGTGAAGCTGCGCCGGGAGATGAACAAGCAGGACACCGACGCCAACCAGAAGGCCATCGACAGCCTGCTGAACTTTGAAACCGTCAAGTATTTCGTCGCCGAGGAGCGCGAGGCAGAACGTTATGACGGCGCCATGCGGGGGTATGCCCAGGCGGCCCTCAAGACGGCCTATTCGCTGGCGGCGCTGAATTTCGGCCAGAGCGTGATCATCACCGCAGGTCTGGTCGGGGTGATGGTGATGGCCGCCATCGGGGTGGAGCAGGGCAACCTGACCGTGGGCGATTTTGTCATGGTCAACGCTTACATGATTCAGATCACTGTGCCGTTGAACTTCCTTGGCACCGTCTACCGAGAAATCCGCCAGAGCCTGGTGGACATGGGAGAGATGTTCGACCTTCTCGAACAGCCCGCTGATGTGAGCGACAGGCCGGGCGCCGGCGAGCTGAAGGTCAATGGCGGGCGCATCACGCTCGAGAATGTGCAATTTTCTTACGATGCCGGGCGCGAGATCCTGAAGGGTATCTCGCTGGAGGCGGAGCCGGGCCAGACCGTGGCGATTGTCGGCTCCACCGGCTCTGGGAAATCGACCATCGGCCGGCTGCTGTTTCGTTTTTATGATGTGACCGGCGGGGCGCTGAAGATCGACGGTCAGGACGTGCGGGAGGTGACTCAGCAAAGTCTGCATCACGCCATCGGCGTAGTGCCGCAGGACACTGTGCTGTTCAACGACACGATCCGCTACAACATCGCCTATGGCCGCGACGGGGCCACCCAGGAGGATGTCGAACAGGCGGCGCGGGACGCACAGATCCACGACTTCATCATGGCGCTGCCGGAGGGCTATGACACCCAGGTCGGCGAGCGCGGGCTGAAGCTGTCGGGCGGTGAAAAGCAGCGGGTGGGGATTGCGCGGACACTGTTGAAGAACCCGCCGGTGCTCTTGCTGGATGAGGCAACTTCGGCGCTGGACACTGACACCGAGCAGGAGATCAAAGAGGCGCTGGCACGGGCCGGGCAGGGGCGCACGGTGATCACCATTGCCCACCGTCTGTCGACCATCGCCGAGGCTGACAGGATCGTGGTGCTGGAGCAGGGTGAGATTGCGGAGACCGGCACCCATGAGGATCTGCTGGCGCAGGATGGCCGTTACGCCCGGTTGTGGCAACGCCAGCAGGCGGATCAGGACGCAGCCTGACAGCAGACTCCAAGGTTACGGCGGGGTTTCCAGCAGAGAAGGCCAGTTCGTAGAACTGGCCTTTTCCAATTGTAATACGGTGCGGCTTCAGAAGTTTTCCCACCCACCGTTGGCCGCTTTGGCAGGAACCGGAACCACGTCGCCAAAGTCTATGTCAACGCTGTGGGCGGTGGCAGAGGCCGGTGCAGCGGCCGCCGCAGGTTTGCTGGGGACGGCGCTCCCGGCGGAACCTGAGATTTTGAATTTGGCCATCAGCTCTGCCAGTTTGCCTGCATCGCTGTGCAGCATGTGGCCTGCGGCTGTGGCTTCCTCCACCATGGCAGCGTTTTGCTGGGTGACCTGATCCAGCTGGCCGACGCCGGTGTTGATCTCGGTCAGCCCAGTGGACTGTTCCGCGGCGCCTTCGGCGATGCTGGAAACCAGCTGCGAGATGTCGTTGACCCTGCCGACGATACTGGTCAGCGCCTCGCCTGTTTCACCGACCAGATCGAC
Source organism: Leisingera sp. ANG-DT (assembly GCF_000813785.1). NCBI lineage: Bacteria > Pseudomonadati > Pseudomonadota > Alphaproteobacteria > Rhodobacterales > Roseobacteraceae > Leisingera > Leisingera sp. ANG-DT. The sequence continues at coordinate 836,595 of NZ_JWLE01000001.1, read as the reverse complement.
ACCCTGCTTCACATGTTTGGAGCTGTCGCCAATCAGCGCCTTGATCTCGGTTGCGGCGTCGGCAGAACGCTGCGCCAGCGCCCGCACTTCGCTGGCAACCACGGCGAATCCCTTGCCGGCTTCTCCGGCCCGCGCAGCTTCCACTCCGGCGTTGAGCGCCAGCAGGTTGGTCTGAAAGGCGATGTCGTCAATCACGGAGATGATCTGCGAGATCCTGACCGAAGATTGCTCAATCTCATTCATCGCGGTCACCGCTTTGCGGACAACCTCGCCGCTGGCCTCGGCCTCGCTGCGGGCTTCCTGCATCGTCTGCTCCACACCGCGGGCGCCGTCTGCAGAAGATTTGACTGATGCCGTCAGCTGCTCAAGCGCAGCGGCGGTCTCCTCCAGGGTGGCAGCCTGGCTTTCGGTTCGGCTCGACAGGTCGTCGGAGGCGGTGCTGATTTCGGTTGCGCCGTTGTGGATGCTGCTGGCCGCGGAAATCACCTGTTCAATGGTTTCCTTCAGGGTTGCCACCGTGGTGTTGAAGCTTTGCCGGAGCTGCTCGTATTCCTCCGGAAAGGCCTCATCAATGGTGCATTCCAGATCGCGGCCGGACAGTCGGGCGAGGTGGTCGTCCAGCTTGCCTACAACCGCTCCGCGGTCGGCGATCCGGCTCGCCTCGATATTCGCGAGCTTCTCGTCAGCGGCTGCCAGAGCGGTGCGGGTTTTCTCCATCGCGCGGCTGAGCTTGCCGATTTCCGTTTTCGCCTCCAGATGTGCCGGTTCGAAATCGAATTCCTTGCGGGCCAGCCGGTCCAGGTCCGTCTGCAGCGCGCCGAACTGGCGGGTGAAGGCGGTGATCAGGCGCAGGCCGATGGCACCGCTGACAATCAGCGAAGCGGCGACCGCTGCCAGCGTCACAATAAGGGCCTGCCGGGATTGGGCGGCCTCAAACGCGGAGATTGCAATCATTTGATCCGTTACGGTCATTTCCGAGTCGCGAAGCGAACCGACCCATTGGGTTGCCCGGTCAAACCACTCCTTGGCGGCATAGCCCGGCGCCAGTGCGCCTGGGCCCGCTTCCAGCACCTCGTCGCGTATGCCGGGCAGACCCGCAGGCGCGAGCCCGGCGCGCAGGTCCTGGCCAGCCAGCACTTCTCGTAAGGCAAGGCCCGCAATATCCAGCAACTGGTGTTCCACTGCGCCGGTACGGGTGAACCAGCGGTAGAGGGTCAGGTTGAAGCTGCCCAGGCCGAACCCGGCTGCGCCTGCCGCCCGCTGCTGGCCTGCGGCCTCCTTGGCGTAGGCAAGACTGACAAGCCCGGCGCCGAGCTGTGCAAGGCGGGCATCCTTCTGGTGCAGCAACTGCCGGCTGGCGTCCTTTAGCAAAGCGCCGATCATTGCGGAGTAGCGCGCGCCCATCTGGCCGGGTTCGAGAGCCAGATCGCTGACTGCCTGCCGAAGGCTGGTCAGCTCGGACAGATGCTGCAGTGAGGCGCCCGCAGTGTCCGGTACCCTCTGCATGGCGGTGTCCACTTTGATCCGGGTATCGTTCAGCCCGGCAGCGGCGGAATTGCCGCCGGAGGACAGGAAGGCAGCTGACAGGCCTCGTTCAACCTGCAGATGGTGGATAGCTTCCATCAGCGCGACAGAGCTTCGGGTTTCGGCCTGCGTGGCCCGCGCGTTTTGAAAGCGCTCCCAGTCTGCGGCAGCCTTTAGTCCGCCAATCGCTGCCAGGGCGATGAAGGGGACCGTGATCAGCGCCAGGATTTGCGCGCGTAGTGACATCGTCTTCTTCCTTAAACAAAAAACACGCTAAGCGGGAAAAGTCCCGTTGCTATTGCTGATAAGCATGTAAAGAATAACGGTTTGTGAATGGAACAATTGGACAGTCTTGAGAAAATTTGACCGGGCGGCCGAGCCATCCGCCACATGCGGCAAGGTCCGGCTGCTCGTGACGCATTTGCCCAAAAAAATGCGCCTTCCATGCATGATTTTGACTGGAAATAATCAAGTTGCCGTGTGAAAAATGTAGCAATAACAATAATTTGCGATGCTTTTCCATTGCTGCATTGCCGCCGCGTAAGACTATTTAAGATTCAATCTTACTGGCCGTCTGCCCCAGAGGGTTTTCTTGCTTTTGCAATGAACCCTGCAAAGCAGTTGACTGAAACGCCCGCAACTGAGGCCCCGAAGGGGAGCGTTGTGACTCATTTCCCGTTGACCGATGTTACTGCTGGCTTAATGTTCGCGCACTTCGGGCTGAGGCAGCGCTAACGACTGCCTGCCCGCATACAAGGACATGTAGATGAAGACCTTTCTGACCGCAGCCTCCGCGGCTGCACTGCTTGCCTTTCAGGCGCCCGCCCATGCTGAAGACCTTGAGTTCCTGCTGGTAAACGACAGCAGTGCTGATCTTGTGGAGTTCAATGTGTCGCCCGCGTCTTCCGACGATTGGGAAGGAAACCTGATGGAAGGCGGCTATCTGGCGCCGGGCTACGAAATCGGCGTGCTGATTGCCGATGGCGCAACCACCTGCGTCTACGACATCCGCGGCAGTTTCGCTGATGGCTCCGAGGCAGAGGATTATGGCCTCGATCTGTGTGATCTGGGTGAGTACACCTTTACCGACTGATCTTTGCGGAGCGTCTGAAACGGCGGCACGCAGAATTGAAAAGCCCCGCCGGAGCGGGGCTTTTTGTTTGTCTTGTTATTCCGCTGCGCGCAGGCGGCCGCGCGGGGCCGGTGGCTGCGGTTCGTCCTCTTTGGTTACGGCCTTGTCTTCGCCGGTCTCTGGCGCTGCATCTTCCACCCATTGGATCTCGGTGGTCGGCAGCTGACGCGCCTTCTTGAACAGCTTGGAGTCCTGCGCGATGCGGCTGGAGCGGCCGCGGGTGATCCGCGACAGCATCCGGCCAAGCGCATGCATATAGGTGGAGAACCACACCCGGATCGACAGCAGTGACGGCGTGACCACCAGGGTCAGCACGGTGGCGATGCCCAGGCCAAAGACCACGGCGGTTGCCAGCTGCTTCCACCACAGGGCGGTGGGGCTGTCGATGGAGTAGCCGCCGTTGATGAAGTCCAGGCTGACGCCGAACATCATCGGCGTCAGGCCCGCCATCGTGGTGATGGTGGTCAGCAGCACCGGACGGATGCGCGCCTCGGCGGTGCGGATGATCGCCTCGATCCGCGGCATCTGCTGGCTGAACTCCTGATAAGTGTCGATCAGCACGATGTTGTTGTTCACCACGATGCCCGCCAAAGCGACGATGCCGGTGCCGGTCATGATGATCGAGAACGGCTGCTGCATCACCATCATGCCGATCAGCACACCGGTGGTGGACAGCACCACTGCCAGCAGAACCAGCACCGAGTTGTAGAAACTGTTGAACTGGGCCAGCAGGATCACGAACATCAGCGCCAGCGCGCCGGCAAAGGCCTTGGACAGGAAGGCACCGGATTCCTCCTGCTCCTCCTGGTCACCGGTCCATTCCCAGCCGATGCTGCGCGGCAGCGGGTCGGTTTCCAGCCATTCGGTGAGGATGGCGATCCGCTCGTTCGGGTTCACCGGGCTGATCTTGGCGCCGTCGTCCAGCGCAGCCAGCACCGCGTCAAAGCTCTCAGCACCCGTCAGCTGCAGCAGCTGCATGGTCTTGCCATTGGGCGCAATCAACGTTTCACCAGTTGCGGCGGCACCTTCTGGCAGTTCCTTCAGGACTGCCAGGCGAGTCAGTTCACCGCTGCCCGCATCCTCGATTACCACCTTGTTCAGTCCCGGTTCCACGTCTGCCTTGACGTCATAGAACCGTTCCTGGCCGATGCGGTTGATCTGGGCGAGCTTCGGCACAGGTTGGCGGGTCACGAAGTTCGACAGCGGCACCAGCCCGTCCGAGGTGCGGACCTTGAGGTTGTCGAGCGTTGACAGCACCCGGTCCTGTTCCGGCAGACGGACGCGGATCTCGATCTCCTCGTCGGAGCTGTCGACCCGCATGGTATCCAGCAGGATGCCGCGGGTGACCAGCTGCACCATCGCGCCCACGGTCGCCACATCGGCGCCGTAGCGGCCGGCCTTCTCGACGTCCACGTCGATCTGCCAGTCGATGCCGGGCAGGGGCAGGCTGTCCTCGATCAGGATCAGGCCGGGGGTGTTCTCGAACTGCTCCCGTGCGGTCAACGCTGCTGCGGTCAGGTCTTCCCAGCCATCGCCGCGCAGGCGCAGATGCACCGGCTTGCCGGAGGCGGGGCCCTGCGCTAGTGCGCGGACTTCCACCTCAAAGCCGGGCAGTTTGCCGAGAATGGCATTCAGCTCGTCGATCACGGTGTTGCCGTCGTATTCCTCGGCGATCACCTTTTTCTCAAAGCCCAGGTATTTGCTCAGCAGTCCGCCGAACCAGCCGTCCAGCGGCTCGCTCTCGGTGGGGCGTTCCTCCCAGGGGATGATCTCAAACTGAACCTGGCCGATCGTGTCCGGCGGCAGCTGGGCGCCGGAACTGTCGGTGTTGAGGCCGCCGTCGCCAGCAAAGGAGAACACGTTGATCACTGCGTGGTGGTCCAGAATGACCTCCTCGGCCGCGCGCACCATCTCGTCCTTTTCATGCAGAGAGATGTTGCCGCGGGCGCGGATATAGGCGGTGGCCTGTTCCGGTTCCGAGTCAACGAAGAATTCAACGCCGTAATTGTTCTCGCTGAAGGTTGAGAAGACGGTCATGATGGCAAAGCCTACGGCGGCGATGGTCACCACCGGCATTACCGGGTTGCCCGCGATGAACTTAATCACATGGCCGAACGGGGTGTGATGGTAGCCGGGGGCAACTTCCTGCTCCTCGCGCTCTACTTTGACTGAGCTAAGCGTGATCGAGGCGGCAAAGGACGCCAGCGTAAACACCAGCCCGCCGAACAGCACGCCTGCCATCGGTCCGGTGTCCTCACCCAGCAGGTAGGAGGGGTTCAGCATCTGCATGGCGCCTGCAAACATGCCCCACATGGCGACCGGCACCAGCACCGCACGCAGCCACCAGGGTGCAACCATCCGCAGCGCGCGCGAAGCGCCCTCAAACGTGCGGCTGATGCGGCCGGTGACGCCGCCCATGACGGGCAGGTAGATCAGTGCCACCACCAGCGAGGCAGACAGAACGAAGATCAGGGTAACCGGAAGCATGCCCATGAACTCCCCCGGCACGCCAGGCCAGAACAGCATCGGCAGGAAGGCGCAGAGCGTGGTCGCGGTGGAGGACACGATCGGCCAGAACATCCGCTGTGCCGCCTCCACATAGGCATGCATCGGGCCGGTGCCTTCCTTGATCCGCTTGTCGGCGTATTCCACCACCACAATGGCGCCATCGACCAGCATCCCCACGGCGAGGATCAGGCCGAACATCACGATATTGGAGATAGAGATGCCCATCAGCGCCAGCAGCGCAAAGCACAAGAGGAAGGAGGTTGGAATCGCAAAACCAACGAGCAGCGCGGCCCGGCTGCCAAGCGCCGACAGCACCACGATCATCACAAGCGCGATGGCGGTCAGCACCGAGCCTTCCAGCTGGCTGACCATGGAGCCGACCACGCGGCTCTGGTCGTTGGAGGTGCCGACCTCGACAGCGGCCTGCAGTTCCGGCGGCCATTTGGATTTGGAGACCTCGATGGTTTCCTTCACCAGGTTCACGGTGTCGATCAGGTTGTAGCCCTTGCGCTTAACCACCTGGAGGGCAACCGTGTCCTCGCCGTTGAAGCGGGCGGTGCCTTCGCGGTCCTCGAAGGTGAAGTTGATCTGCGCCAGCTCGCCCAGCTTGACCACCCGGTCGCCGTTGGTCTTGACCGGCAGCTGATAGATGTCCTTCACATCGTCAAAGGAAGAGGGGATTTTGACTGAGAACGCGCCCTGGGTGGTTTCGACCTCACCGGCCGCAATCAGCTGGTTGTTGTTTTGCACAACATTGATCAGCTCCAGCGCGGTGACGTTATAGGCTTCCAGCCGCAGCGGGTCGATCAGTACCTCGACCATCTCGTCGCGGTTGCCGGCGATCCCGGCTTCCAACACCGCATCCAGTGCCTCAAGGTCGTCCTGCAAGTCTTTGGCTATGCGCGCCATCGTGCGTTCCGGCACCGCGCCGGTCAGGTTCACGATGACAATCGGGAATTCGGAGAAGTTGATCTCTGTGATCGAGTATTTCTCGGCGCCTTCCGGGAATTCCGCCTCGGCCTTGTCCATTGCGTCGCGGACGTCGGCCATGATGGCGGTCTTGTCCCAGCCGAATTCGAACTCCAGCGCCACCCCGGCATAGCCCTCGGCCGCGGTGGAGGTCATCTTGTCGAGCCCGTCAAGGTCGGCAAGCTCGGTCTCCATCACCTTGACCATCAGGGATTCGGCGTCCTCGGCAGAGATGCCGGGGAAGGGGACGGAGATGAACAGGGCCGGAATTTCGATGTCCGGCTCGCCCTCCTTGGGCAGCATCGAATAGGCAAATCCGCCGACAAGCAGAGAGATTGCGATGAACGCTAGGACCATCCGGGCGCGGCCGGCGGCCCAATCGACGATGCCAATCACTGTTCAGTCTCCCGGTAGGTGGCCGCCACTGCGACGCCTTCGGTTACGAAATCCTGTCCCACCACGATCACATCCGCGTTCTCAGGCAGGCCGCCAAGCCAGACGCCATCCGCCTCATCCCGCAGAAGCTGCACGGGGTAGAATACCACGGTGCTGTCGGGTCCGACAACGCGCACACCCAGCTGGCCTTCGTTGTTCAGCGTCAGTGCCGATTGCGGCAGCTTGTGCGCCAGCGAGCCGGCTGAGGAAATTGCGATATCTGCGGTCTGGCCGTCACGGATGCTCAAGTCCGGGTTCGGCACCGTAATCTCGACCTCAAAGGTGCGGGTGGTCGGATCGGCAGAGCGGCTGAGGAAGGTGACCTCGCCCTGGACCTGCTGGCCGGTGGAGAGTTCTGCGCCGGCAATGGCGCCCAGTTCCACTTTGTTGACTTCCGCTTCCGGCACATAGCCAACCAGTTTGATGGTATCGAGCTGGATCACCGTGCTGCACAGGCTGCCGGGTTGCAGCAGGCTGCCCAGTTCCGCGGTGTCGCTTTCGAGCAGGCCGTCAAAGGGCGCGGTGATGGTCAGGTGACCGATTTCCCGCTCTGCCGCGGCCACTGCGGCCTGCGCGGACCGCTCCGCAGCCTCAGCTGAGGCCAGACGGGTTTCAGAGGCATAGCCGCCCTCTGACAGTTTGGCGGCGGCGGTCAGGTTAATCTTGGCTTCCTTTAGCTGCGCCTGCGCCTGCAGCAGCGATGCGGGCCGTGTGCCGGGATCCAGCTCGCACAACAGATCGCCCTTCTTGACATGGGCGCCCTTGCGCAGCGGCTCAGAAATCACGGTGGAGGTGGTTTCGGCCCGAACTTCCACCTGGCGGATAGCCTGGGTCTGGCCACGCAGGATCACTGCGTTGCCAATGGTCCGTGCTTTGCTTTGGATGGCGACAACGCCGACGCGCGAATCTTCCGCCTCCGTCAGCTTCTGGCCTTCGGCGGCAGTTTCGGCCCCGGTCGCCTCATTTGCGTCTTCCCCGCGGGCAAAGGCCATCAGATCGTCACGCTCGAAAACCACCAGATAGAGGCTGGCGGATACCGCCACTGCAGTCAGTATCGGTACAATGCGCATGTCGGGCCTTTCCTATTCTCTGTCTTCTTCCACGTGCACCTTACCTATGTCCGTCGGACGGCAGGGCCGGTTCACAGGGGAGTCGCGCGTATGTGATAGGGCTGATATAGGAGATGTCCATTCTAAACTAAGTGGTTTAGTTCACATTTCTTGCTTTTCTGGCCCATTTGCCGAAGTTTCTGGTGCAAACGGGCCACTTGGCTTGGCCTTTGAGCCGGGGTAAGAGGGGCGCAACGCATTCAATACAGGTGCGGGCGCCAGCCCGGGCCGCGCATATCAGGGGCTTTTCATGAGCGACACCGACAGCTTTATCGACGAAGTGACAGAAGAGGTCCGCCGTGACCGGCTTTTCCTGATGCTGAAACGCTATGGCTGGATCGGCGGCGCAGCCGTGGTGCTGATCGTCGGCGGTGCTGCGTTCCGTGAATACAACAAGGCCAAGGAACAGGCAGCAGCTGAAACGCTGGGGGACGATATTACCGCGGCGCTGAAAATCGACGGCAGTGAAAAACAGGCAGAGGCATTGGCTGCCGTGCCGGCAGAGAGCGCCGGCGGTGCAGCCATTCTGAACATGCTTGAAGCTGCGGCGCTGTCAGAGGCCGGCAAGACTGCCGAAGCAGTGGCGCAGCTTGAGGCGGTGGCCGTGGATGGCGATCTGCCGCTGATCTACCGGCACGTCGCCAGCTTCAAGGCGCTGGCGCTGCAGGCCGAAACGTTGAGCGCCGCGGACCGCCGTGTGCAATACGAGGCGCTGGCCCAGCCCGGCGCGCCGCTGGCATTGCTGGCGTCAGAACAGCTGGCTCTGCTGGATGTGGAGGAAGACAACACAGAGGCTGCCATTAGCCGCCTGCGGGACATTGTTGCGGATGCGACTGTCACTGCAGACTTGAAAGACCGCGCGTCTCAGGTGATTGTGGCGCTTGGCGGCTCGGTCAACGGGGACGCCGCGCCTGAGGGGTAAGGCGCTCCGCGGATGGAAACTTGCGGAACAAGAACGGCAGACAGGGCAGGGCAATGGCAATAATCAAATCAATCTCCCGGGCACGGGTTCTTCTTTGCACAACCGCTGTTGCGGCTCTTCTGGCGGCCTGCTCGGAGGAAGAGGTTATCCTGCGCGGCGAGCGCGAGGACATCCGCCCCGATGCCGCAGTAGAGATCGTCAATCAGTCCCGCGCCATTTCCCTGCCGCAGCAGGCGGCCAATGCCAGCTGGGAACAGGGCCACGGCGCTGAGGCCGGGCGCACCGCGCATCCGGCACTGGCGGCCGCCCCGCAGCGCATCTGGTCTGCCTCGATCGGCGCCGGCGACAGCCGCCGCCAGCGCATCACCGCAACCCCGGTTGTGGGCGGCGGCCGTATCTACACCCTGGACAGCGCCGCGCGGGTGTCTGCGGTATCTCCGCAAGGCCAGCTCCTGTGGCAAAGCGAACTGATTCCGGCCGCCGATGACGAGGGTCAGGCCACAGGCGGCGGTTTGGCCTTTGCTGATGGCGTGCTGTATGTGTCCTCCGGCTTTGGTGTGCTGACCGCACTGAACGCAGCGGACGGCAACCTGATCTGGCGGCAGGAACTGGATGCCACAGGGTCCGGCCAGCCGCGGGTCAGCGGCGGACTGGTCTATCTGGTGGCAGGCGACGACACCGGCTGGGCTGTGAACACTAAGGACGGCCGCATCGCCTGGCAAATTGATGCTGCGCCGTCTCCGGCAAATGTCCTGGGCGCCCCGGCGCCGGTTGTGACAAATGACCTTGCAGTATTTGCCTTCGGCTCCGGCGATCTGATTGCAACCTTCCGCCGCGGTGGTCTGCGCCGCTGGAGCGCCTCCGTTGCGGGCAAGCGCACCGGCCAGACCTTGTCGCGGATCAGCGATGTGACCGGCGCGCCGGTGGTGTCCGGTAACCGTCTTTATGCCGGTAACAACTCCGGCCGGACCGTGGCCATCGATCTCGAAACCGGCGACCGTCTTTGGACCGCGCGTGAAGGCGCATCCGGCACCGCCTGGCCTGCGGGCGGCAGCCTGTTCCAGGTCAGCGACCTGAACCAGCTGTTGCGGCTGGATGCCAGCAGCGGCGAGGTTATCTGGGCCGTGGACCTGCCAGGCTACCTGAAAGACAAGCCACGCAAACGCGGCCAGATCCATGTGCATCACGGCCCCGTTGTGGCCGGCGGTCAGGTGGTTCTTGCCTCCAACGACGGGTTGCTTCGTTTCTTCAACCCCGTCGACGGCAGCTTGTCTCGCACCGCGGAAGTGCCTGGCGGCGCCACCACGGCACCGGTTGTCGCCGGGCGCACGCTGTATGTAGTTTCCACCAAGGGCGATTTGCTGGCATACCGCTGACAGTGTTTCCGGGTGGCACAAGCCGCGCGGATGCGCTATGAGCCGCGTCTGAATCGCAGAAAGCTGGTCTGATGTCCTTTACCCTCGCCATCGTGGGCCGTCCCAATGTGGGCAAGTCCACCCTGTTCAACCGCCTTGTGGGCAAGAAGCTGGCCTTGGTCGACGACCAGCCGGGCGTGACGCGTGACCTGCGCGAAGGCGCGGCACGGCTGGGCGACCTGCGCTTTACGGTGATTGATACTGCGGGTCTGGAAGATGCCACAGACAACTCGCTGGAAGGCCGAATGCGCCGGCTGACCGAGCGGGCGGTGGACATGGCCGACATCTGCCTGTTCATGATCGACGCCCGCACCGGCGTTACCCCGACCGACGAGATCTTTGCCGATATCCTGCGCCGCAGGTCCGCGCATGTGATCCTCGCCGCCAACAAGGCTGAGGGCAATGCCGCCGAGGCCGGTGTGCTGGAAGCCTACGGCCTAGGCCTAGGTGAGCCGCTGCGGCTGTCGGGCGAGCATGGCGAAGGGATGCCGGACCTTTACGGCATCCTGCAGCCGCTGGCCGAGAAGTTCGAGGCCCAGGCCGAAGAGCATGCCCCGATCACCGATGTCGAACTTTATGAAGAGATCGGCGAGGACGAAGAAGAGGTCATCCCGGTTCCGACCGACGCCAAGCCCCTGCAGGTTGCCGTGGTGGGCCGTCCCAATGCGGGCAAGTCGACACTGATCAACAAGATCCTGGGCGAGGACCGGCTGCTGACAGGGCCCGAGGCCGGGATCACCCGCGATGCGATCTCGCTCAAGATCAACTGGAAAGACACGCCTATGCGGGTGTTTGACACCGCCGGCATGCGCAAAAAGGCAAAGGTGCAGGAGAAGCTGGAGAAGCTTTCGGTCTCCGACGGCCTGCGCGCGGTGAAATTTGCCGAGGTTGTGGTGGTGCTGCTGGACGCCAGCATCCCGTTTGAGCAGCAGGACCTGCGGATTGCTGACCTGGCCGAGCGCGAGGGGCGTGCGGTTGTGGTTGCGGTCAACAAATGGGACGCCGAAGAGCACAAGCAAGAAAAGCTGCGCGACCTCAAGGAAGCCTTCGGCCGGTTGCTGCCGCAACTGCGCGGCGCGCCGCTGGTCACCGTTTCGGCCAAGACCGGCAAGGGGCTGGACCGGCTGCATGAGGCGATCATGCGGGCCTATGGCACCTGGAACCGGCGGGTGCCGACCGCAGCGCTGAACCGCTGGCTGGTTGGCATGCTGGAGCAGCACCCGCCGCCCGCGCCGCAGGGCAAGCGGATCAAGCTGCGCTATATGACCCAGGCCAAGAGCCGCCCGCCGGGGTTCGTGGTGATGTGCTCCCACCCCGACAAGCTACCGGAAAGCTATACCCGCTATCTGGTGAACGGGTTGCGCGAGGATTTCGACATGCCCGGCACCCCGATCCGCCTGTATATGCGCGGGCAGGGCGACAAGAACCCCTATAAAGGCAAGCGGGCAAAGAACGCAGGCGCGCTGGAAAAGCACCTGAAGAAGCGCGGCAGCTGATCTCCGGCGGCGAGCGCTCCCGCCCGGCTTCGCGGCATTCAAAGAATGCCTTGGCCCGTTGGGTCCGGCGCCGCCCCACGGGGCGGCGTTTTCGCGTTCTGCAACGGAGGTCTGTTGTACCTTCGGCAGGCATCCGCCGTACTGACTTGGCCAGCACCCGGCTATTCCATCCAGAGTGGCGCGGTGATATCCCTTGGGTTGAGGCGCTTTGCCTCAGCCGGCTTGCCTTTGGCAAAGCTGGAATTATCTGAGGTTTATCTTGGGCGGGCTGCGCCCATTTCGCATGCCTGTCACATCGCGCATTTATGGAAGAATTCATGGATCTGAGGGCACACACGCGCAAGTTCACCGAAAAGGATAACCGGCTGGCATCACTCAGCTATTTCGGAACATTTGCGGTTTACTTCCTGTCGCTCTATCTGGCCATCACCCATGCCGACCGCTGGTATGTGATGCTGCCCGCAGGGGTGGTCTTTGCCTTTGCTGCGGTACGCCTCTACGTGCTGCAGCATGACACCGGCCACCATTCGCTGTTCGAGACCCGCCTGCAGAACGAGATCGCGGGCCATGTGCTGTCGCCCTTCACCTTTGCGCCCTTTGAGGTGATGAAGCAGAACCACAACCTGCATCATTCCAATATCGGCAATCTAGAGCACCGCGAGACTGGCGAGATCCACACCATGACTCTGCGGGAATGGAAAGCGGCCGGTTTCTGGGAGCGGCTGGGCTACCGGCTCTACCGCAATCCGTTTGTGCTGGTGCCGCTGGGTTCGGCCTTCACCTATTTCATCCGCTACCGCTGGCCCAAGAACACGGTGCGGTTCGGCGCTGCCGGGGTGATCCTGCACAATCTGGTGATCGTAGCCATGCTGGGACTGCTCTATTGGGTTGCAGGGGTGACCGGCATTCTGATCTGGCTGGCGTTCTCTTTCCTCGGCGGCATGATCGGCGTGTTTCTGGTCTACCTGCAGCACAATTTCGAGGACACCTACTGGGATCGCCGCCCGGACCTGAACCCGCAGGTGGCGGCGTTGCAGGGATCGTCTTGCCTGGATTTCGGCTGGTTCTTCGACATGGCAGTGGCAAATATCACCCTGCATGACATCCACCACTACAACGCCCGGATCCCCTCGTACCGGCTGCGCCAGTGCCATTACAGCCTGCCGCCTGAACTGGGGCTGCGCCGGATCAAGTTCCCGGAAGCGGTCCGGGCGCTGACGCTAAAGCTTTGGGATGAAGAGAAGAAATGCCTGGTGCCCTTTCCTGGATGAGCATTTCCTGCGAAGGTTGCCGGGGAGCCTAGTGAATTAGAGGGGGAGGCTGACAGCGGCATGACGTCGATTTCAGAACTAAAAGGTGTGGGTCCGGCACTGGAACGGATCCTTCAGGAAAACGGGGTAAAGTCCGTCGAGGCGCTAGCCGGGATGGAGGAGCAGCAGCTGCGCAGCATTCCCGGGATTGGCGCCAGCCGGGCGGGCCTGCTGCAGGATGCCGCCCGGGCGCACAATGGGGCCGCAGAGGTGGACGGCGCGGATCTGAGCACCAAGCTGGCCGCTGCGGAAGCTGCGCTTCAGGCGGCGGAGGAGAAGGCCGCCAAGGCACAGGCCAAGGCAAAGAAGGCCAAACGTCAAGCTGCGCAATTGATGGAGGAATTTGCCGAGGCCAAGGAAAAGGCCAAGAAGAAGGCCAAGAAAGTGAAGGCCAAGGCGAAGAAGGCTATCGAGAAGGAAAAGGCCAAGGCCAAGGCCATTCTGGAAGGCAACGTCACAGAGAAGAAAAAGAAGAAGTCGAAGAAATAGCTTCAAGCCATTGCTTCAAAAGAAAACCGGCGCCAAGGGCGCCGATTTCTGTCTTCGGGACGCGGTCTGGATCAGACCAGCTCACCCTCTGCTGTCAGGGTCAGTTTGCCGCCCAGATAAGGGGCAAGCACCTCGGGCAGCTTAACCGAGCCATCCGCCTGCTGGCCGTTTTCCAGAACCGCAATCAGGCAGCGGCCCACCGCCAGGCCGGAGCCGTTCAGCGTGTGCACGAACTGCGGTTTGCCGCCGTCGGCAGGCTTGAACCGCGCGTTCATCCGGCGGGCCTGGAAATCGCCGCAGACCGAGACCGAGGAAATCTCGCGGTATGTCTTCTGGCCTGGCACCCAGACCTCGATGTCATGGGTCTTGCGGGCGCCAAAGCCCATGTCGCCTGTGCACAGCACGATGGTGCGGTAGGGCAGGCCCAAACGCTCCAGGATGTCCTCCGCGCAGCGGGTCATGCGCTCATGCTCGTCCAGGCTTTTGTCCGGATGGGTAACCGAGACCATCTCGACCTTTTCGAACTGGTGCTGGCGCAGCATGCCGGCGGTGTCCTTGCCCGCGCTGCCGGCCTCCGAGCGGAAGCACTGGGTGTGCGCCACATAGCGGCGCGGCAGGTAGCCTTCCTCAACCGTCATGCCATTGACGATATTGGTCAGCGTCACCTCAGCTGTTGGCACCAGCCACCAGCCGTTGGTGGTTTTATAGCTGTCCTCGCCGAACTTGGGCAGGTTGCCGGTGCCATACATCATCTCTTCGCGCACCAGCACCGGGGTCCAGGTTTCCGTGAGGCCGTTCTCGTCCACATGGGTGTTGATCATGAACTGCGCCAGCGCCCGGTGGATGCGGGCCACCGCGCCGGACAGCACCACAAAACGGCTGCCCGAGAGCTTGGCTGCGGTCTCGAAATCCATGCCGGGCTTCACACCTTGGATCTCGAAATGCTCCTTGGCTTCGAAATCGAGCGTCTTCGGCTCACCCCAGCGGCGGATTTCGACGTTGTCGTCCTCATCCTCGCCATCGGGAACATCGTCAAACGGCAGATTGTCGATCGACATCAGCATGTCGGTCAGCTGCTGGTCCAGTTCCTTGGCCTCGGCATTCATTGCCGCCACTTCAGCCTTCTTCTCGGCCACCAGCGCGCGCAGGCGCTCAAACTCGGCCTCATCGCCGCGGCCCTTGGCGGCGCCAACTTCCTTGGAGGCCTTGTTCTGCTCGGCCTGCGCGGTCTCCGCGGCCAGGATCTTGGCGCGGCGCGCCTCATCCAGCGCCAGGATCTCGGATGACACGCCCGCATCCCCGCGCCGCGCCACAGCGGCGTCGAATGCGGCAGGGTTTTCGCGGATAGCGCGGATGTCATGCATGAGAGTCTCTCCTAGCGTTGGAAGAATTGAATCAGTAGGCCCATCCTATGACGCAAGGGCGTACAAAGGGGAAGGGGGCGGGCACCTCAGCGCCTGACAGCGTGGAAAGAAAAAGGCCGGGTGCTGGACCCGGCCCTTTGCTTATCATTCCGCGGCCATTGCCATTATGTGCACCTGATGCCGCGGCGGCTGCATCCGGATCTCGCCGGTCAGGAAGTCGGCATAGTCGAAAGTGAGTTCCGTGCCGGCCGGGATACTGGCCAGCGCGCGGCCCCAAACCCCGTCGGAAAAATCGAGGTTCGGGTACATGGAGTGGTTCAGAAACCGCCCTTCGTCGCATTGCAGGATCATGTAGCCTGGGCGGCAGGGATCCGGAAAGCTGTAGCGCTCCAGAAACTCCTTCATGTGGGGTTCAACATTGTCCAGCTTGCTCTCCGGGAAGGTGGTGTCGAGCATTCTGTCATAGCGCCAGACAATGTCGCCCTTGGTGATGTTGTCGTGGCAAAAAACGCCCAGCCCTTCGATAGCCGAGGGGGCGAGATAGCAGCGCACCATCATCATGCGCCTGTTCCTTCTTTCAGGAATGGCCGGGCCGCCATCCGGACCGGAAAGAGAGGGCAAAGGCCCCGCGCCTGGCGGCTTGCGCAAGGGAAAGCAAAGCGCCGAATCGCACTGTTTTGCAATCAGTTTCCGCACGCCTGCAGGTCGTGTTTGCACTTTCTTTCACTGCTGGCTGCCTGGCAACTGGCTACGGCCTGAAATCCGCCCCTTTGGGACTGCAGGGTTCCCTTGCAAACCCCCTGTCCAGCGCATAGGTTCCGCTGCAAATTTCCGGCGCTGAACCCAGCGCCGCTTTGACAGAAGGAATATCCCATGGACGCTGGCGCAATCGGCCAATTTCTCCCGCTTATCCTGATCTTCGCGATCATGTACTTCCTGCTGATCCGCCCGCAGCAGAAGAAGATGAAACAGCATCAGGCGATGGTGGACGGCCTGCGCCGCGGTGACCAAGTAGTCACACAGGGCGGTGTGATCGGCAAGGTGGCCAAGGTCAAGGAAGACGGCGAGATCGAGGTCGAGATCGCGGATGGCGTCAAGGTGCGCGTGGTCAAGGCGACCATTGCCCAGGTTCTGAGCAAAACCGAGCCGGCAGCTTAAGCACCCTTCGCAACCATCTGAAAAGGCAGGGCAATGCTGCAAATTGATCTCTGGAAGAGGGTGCTGATCTGGCTGGTTTGTGCAGCTGGCATCATGCTTGCCCTGCCAAACGGTTTTTATACCCGCGTCGAACAGGCCAACGACGCGGCCGCCGATATCATCGCCAAGGGTGAAACGCCGGAACGGCTGGAAACAGCAGGCCAGTGGCCGTCTTTCCTGCCGTCGGGTCTGGTGAACCTTGGCCTCGATCTGCGGGGCGGCGCGCATCTGCTGGCCGAAGTGCAGGTCGAGGATGTCTATGAGGCGCGGATGGATGCGCTGTGGCCGGAGGTGCGCGATGCACTGCGGCCCGAGCGCTCCACTGTCGGCACCTTCAGGCGCCAGCCTGGCCCGGTGGATCAGATTCGCCTGAAGATTTCCAAACCGGACGGTATGGCCCGCGCGCTGGAAGTGGTGCGCGGCCTGGCTAGCCCGGTCACCAGCCTGACCGGCGCCGGAGCAACTGACATTGAGGTTGCTGCCGAAGGCGACATCCTTGTGGTGGAGCTGAGCGAGGCGGAAAAGCTGGCCTCTGACGACCGGACCGTGCGCCAGTCGCTGGAAATCGTGCGCCGCCGGATCGACGAGGTCGGCACCCGTGAGCCGACCATCCAGCGCCAGGGGGCCGACCGGATCCTGATCCAGGTGCCGGGCATCGGTTCCGCTTCTGAACTGAAGGCGATCATCGGCACCACCGCACAGCTGACCTTCAACCCGGTAGTGGGCCGCGGCAGCGACGCGGACGCAGCACCGGGCATCGGCAACAAGGTTGTGCCGTCGCTGGACGAAGAGGGATTCTTTTACACCATCGAGGCCGCCGCGGTTGTCACCGGCGAGGACCTGGTGGATGCGCAGCCGTCGTTCGACCAGAACGGCCGACCGGCTGTAACCTTCCGCTTCAACACCTCCGGCGCACGCCGGTTCGGCGACTACACAGCCGAAAACATCGGCTCGCCCTTCGCCATCGTGCTGGATGACGAGGTGGTCTCCGCTCCGGTGATCCAGTCGCACATCCCGGGCGGCTCCGGCATCATCACCGGCAACTTCACCGTTGAGGAAAGCACCAACCTTGCCGTGCTGCTGCGCGCTGGCGCGCTGCCTGCCGGGCTGGACTTCCTGGAAGAGCGGACAATCGGCCCCGAATTGGGCCAGGACAGCATCGACGCGGGCAAGATTGCCACCATCGTGGCCTTTGTCGCGGTGCTGGTGTTCATGGGCCTCAGCTATGGTCTGTTCGGCCTGTTCGCAAACGTGGCACTGATACTGAACATTGCGCTGATCTTCGGCATGCTCAGCCTCATCGGCGGCACCCTGACGCTGCCGGGTATCGCGGGTATCGTGCTGACGGTCGGCATGGCGGTGGACGCCAACGTGCTGATCTTTGAGCGCATCCGCGAGGAGCTGAAGGCGGGCCGCGGTCCGGCCAAGGCCATCGACGAAGGCTACTCCAAGGCGCTCAGCGCCATTCTCGACGCCAATATCACCACCTTCATCACTGCGGTGATCCTGTTCGCCATGGGCTCCGGCCCGGTGCGCGGCTTCGCGATTACCCTGGGCTTGGGCATTCTGACCTCGGTGTTCACCGCGATCTTTGTGACCCGCCTGATGATCGTCATGTGGTTTGAACGGCGCCGTCCGAAAACGATTGAGGTGTGATATGCGGCTGAGACTTGTTCCCCAGGAAACCTCATTCGATTTCTTCAAACGCGCCAAGCTGTGGCTGGGCATCTCAGCCTTGATGATGGTGGTGGGCTTTGCCTCCTTCCTGTTTCAGGGGCTGAACTTCGGCATCGACTTCCGCGGCGGCACCACAATCCGCACCGAGGCGTCGGAGACTGTGGACGTTGGCGCCTACCGCGATGCACTGGCGGTGCACGGCCTGGGTGACGTGTCGATCACCGAGGTGTTCGATCCGGCCTTCGAGGAAGACCAGCACGTCGCCATGATCCGCATTCAGGCACAGGACGACGGCGAGGCGATCTCCGGTGAGATGATCGAGACGCTGAAGGCCTCCCTGGACGCGGTGGCGCCGGGCATCAAATTCGTCTCGGTCGAGTCCGTTGGCCCCAAGGTCTCGGGCGAGCTGATCACCACCGCGATTATTGCGGTCGCCTTGGCGATTGCCGCGGTTCTGGTTTACATCTGGCTGCGGTTCGAATGGCAGTTCGCCCTCGGCGCGGTGGCGGCGCTGGTGCATGACGTGGTGCTGACCATCGGTGTGTTCTCGGAATTGCAGATCCGGTTCGACCTGGCGATCATTGCAGCGCTGCTGACCATCGTCGGCTACTCGCTGAACGATACCGTGGTTGTTTTCGACCGGGTGCGGGAGAACCTGCGCCGTTACAAGAAGAAGGACCTCTCTGAGGTTCTGAACATCTCGATCAACGAGACGCTGAGCCGGACGATGATGACCTCCGTCACCACGCTTCTGGCGCTGATCTCGCTCTATGTGCTGGGCGGCGACGTGATCCGCGGCTTCGTGTTTGCGATGATCTGGGGCGTTATTGTCGGGACCTACTCCTCGGTCTTCGTCGCCTCCACCATCCTGTTGAAACTGGGGGTGAAGCGCGACTGGTCGAAGCAGGCCAACACCACCGGCAACCAGTTCGGCAACATCGATGCCTGAGGCGTTTCAGGCAGCCCTGCAGACGCCGGGGCTGGTCTGGCTGCTGATAACCATTGGAGCCGCGGGTCTTGTCCGCGGCTTCACTGGTTTTGGCACCGCGATGATCTTCGTTCCCGTCGGGGCGCAATTCCTGCCCTCGGCGGATGTTGTGTTCCTGATGGTGCTGATGGGGGTGTTTTCCACCATCACCCTGTTTCCGCAGGCCTGGAGCAAGGCGGACAGGGCAGAGGTCGGGGCCCTGTCCATGGCCGCCGCGGTAACCGTGCCTGCGGGCCTGTGGATCATGTCGCAGATGGACCCGCTGACGCTGCGCTGGGTGGCCGCCGGGGTAATCGGCGTGACCTTAGTCGCGGTGGTCTCCGGCTGGCGCTGGCAGGGCAAACTCGGCTGGCCAGGGCGGTTCGCCATCGGCGGAGCGGCCGGCATCGTGGGCGGCATGACGGGCCTCACAGGGCCGGTGATTATCGTTTTCTACCTCGCCAACGTGCGTGATGTCGCGCGGGTCCGGGCCAACACCATCGTGTTCCTAGCTGCACTGGATGTGGTGATCGCGGCCAACCTGATCTTCGGTGGCATGGCCAGCCTCAAGGCCGTCATTCTGGCCTGCCTTCTCGGCATCCCCTACATAGTCACCACGCTGACCGGTAAAGCGCTGTTTGATCCCAAGCTCGAGAAGCTCTACCGCTTAGCCTCCTATTCCGTGATTGCGCTGGCCGTGTTATCCAGCCTCCCGGTATTTGACTGAAAGGACCGCCCATGCGCCTGAACGAAGTGAGCTATTCCGATGCGCAGCCCATAGACGGCTATGGCGAGGGGTTCTTCCGCATCGGCGGCAAGGTGCATCAGGGCGGCGTGCTGACTTCGGCTGCTGGTACTGCGGGCTGGGACGGCATGGGGGACGCTGCGCCTCTGCTGGCGCTTGCCGGAGAAATTGATGTGCTGTTCATCGGCACCGGGCCTGAGATCGCCCATATCCCTGCAGACCTGCGCAAGGCGCTGGAGGACGTTGGATTGGGCGTTGAGGCGATGAATTCACCCGCTGCCTGCCGCACCTACAACGTTCTCTTATCCGAAGGGCGGCGGATTGCTCTGGCCGCGTTGCCGGTCTGAAGATGAATTTCCAATGTATTTGACCTGCCGCAAAGCGGGCATTTGCTGAATAGTCTTTTCATGCGCCGGAGCAATGGGATAAGCGAACTTCATGACATTGACTGTGACGGATCTGGGCGTGGCCCGCGGCGGCATCCCGGTGCTGGAGGGCCTGAGCTTTGCGCTGGAGCCCGGCAAGGCACTGATCCTGCGCGGTCCCAATGGCATCGGTAAGACCACGCTGCTGCGCACTGTTGCAGGCCTGCAGCCGCCGCTGAAAGGGCGGGTTGAAGGCGCTGAGGACCAGATTGCCTATGCCGCCCATTCCGACGGTCTGAAGCCAACGCTGAGTGTGGCGGAAAACTTGATGTTCTGGGCCAGCGTCTTTGGCCGCAACGGCATTGAACAGGCGCTGGACGGATTCGACCTGCAAACTCTGCGCGACCGGCAGGCCGGTGCGCTGTCTGCAGGCCAGAAACGCCGCCTTGGCCTCAGCCGGATGCTGGTTACTGGCCGTCCCATCTGGATCATGGATGAGCCGACAGTGAGCCTCGATGTAAACTCCGTTGCAATGTTCGCAGAAGCTGTGCGCGCGCATCTGGGGCAGGGCGGTTCTGCCCTGATTGCCACCCACATCGACCTGGGACTGGAGGCAGAGGTGCTGGATGTCGGCCCCTACAAGGCCAAGCCGCCGGAGATCGACGATTTTGACGGAGGCTTCCTGTGATTGCGCTTCTCCTGCGGGATCTGAAGCTCGCCTTCCGTGCGGGCGGCGGCTTTGGCCTCGGTCTTGCCTTTTTCCTGATCGTGACCGTGATGGTGCCGTTTTCCGTCGGCCCGCAGTCCGAACTGCTGGCCCGCATCGCCCCCGGCGTTTTGTGGCTGGGCGCGCTGCTGGCCTGCCTGCTGTCGCTCGACCGCCTGCTGGCGCTGGATTGGGAGGACGGCTCGCTCGACCTCCTGGCCACCGCGCCGCTGCCGCTGGAAAGCACCGTCACCATCAAGGCGCTGGCCCATTGGATCACCACCGGCCTGCCGCTAGTACTGGCCGCACCGGTGCTTGGCGTGCTGCTGAACCTGCCGGTGCAGGGCTTCCTGTGGCTGGTGATCTCCCTTCTGCTGGGCACGCCTGCGCTGTCTGTCATCGGCACTTTTGGTGCCGCGCTGACCGTGGGGCTGAAGCGCGGCGGCCTGCTGATGTCGCTCTTGGTGATGCCGCTTTACGTGCCGACGCTGATCTTCGGCTCAGAGGTCGCCCGCCGCGGTGCGGAGGGCATGGCAGTGCAGACGCCGCTGTTGCTGCTGGCCGGCATCTCCGCCGCCTCCATCGCGTTGCTGCCCTTTGCCAGCGCCGCTGTCCTGCGCGTCAATTTGCGCTAGGGGCCGCCCAATTGAGAAACCCGAGAACAAGAGCTAAATAGCCACCATGTCGATCTGGGAATACGCCAACCCGAAGAAGTTTCTGGCCACCTCCGAGAAGGTGATGCCGGCCCTCTGGGTCAGCTCTGCGGTGCTGATCACCGTTGGCCTTGTCTGGGGCTTCTTCTTTACGCCGGACGACTACCGGCAGGGTTCCACCGTCAAGATCATCTTCCTGCATGTGCCCTCGGCGCTGATGGCGATCAACGCTTGGTTCATGATGCTGGTCGCCTCGCTGGTCTGGGTGATCCGCCGGCACCATGTCAGCGCATTGGCTGCCCGCGCGGCAGCCCCCATTGGCGTGGTAATGACCGTGATTGCACTGATCACCGGCGCAATCTGGGGGCAGCCGATGTGGGGCACCTGGTGGGCCTGGGACCCGCGGCTGACTTCCTTCCTGGTGCTGTTCCTGTTCTACCTCGGCTATATCGCCCTGTGGGAGGCGATCGATAACCCGGACACCGCCGCGGATTTGACCTCGATCCTGTGCCTGGTGGGCTCGGTCTTTGCCGTGCTCAGCCGCTATGCGGTGAACTTCTGGAACCAGGGGCTGCATCAGGGCGCGTCGCTGTCGCTTGATGAAAAAGAGAATGTGCATGATGCCTTCTCCTCGCCGCTCTATGTCTGCATGGCGGGCTTTGTGCTCTTGTTCCTTGCGCTGGTGCTTTACCGCACCGGAACTGAAATCCGCGCCCGCCGCATCAAGGCTTTGATGGCGCGCGAACGGCTGGAGGCGTGATGCCTGATCTTGGAAAATACGCCGACACGGTGCTATCGGCCTATGGCGCCTCGCTGCTGCTGCTGGTTGCGCTGGTGGTGCTGACAATCCTACGCGGCCGCAAGGTCCGCCGGGAGATGGAAAACCTGGAAACCCGGATGAAGCGCAATGGCTAAGATTTCACCGCTGATGGCGGTTCCCGGAGTGGTGTTTGCAGGTTTCGTCGGCCTGGCACTGGTGGGCATGTTCCGCGAGGATCCGAACAGCCTGCCGTCCGCCCGCGAGGGCCAGTCCGCGCCGCCGGTGGTGCTGGACGAATTTCCCGGCAAGGAAATGTTCAGCGACGAAACCCTGCGCGACGGCACCGTGAAACTGGTGAACTACTGGGCCAGCTGGTGCGCACCCTGCCGGGCTGAGCATCCTAACCTCGAAGCACTGTCCAAGGAAGGAATCCCGGTCTACGGCATCAACTACAAGGACCAGCTGGCCAATGCTGAGGCCTTCCTGAACGAACTGGGCGACCCCTACACCGCGATCGGCCGGGACGAGAAGGGCCGGATGGCAATTGACTGGGGGCTTTACGGCGTGCCGGAGACCTATGTGGTGGATGGCAACGGCAAGATCGTGTTGCGCTTTGCAGGCCCGATCACGCAGCGGGTAATCGACAGCACCCTGCGCCCCGCGATGGAGAAGGCCGCAGCTCAGTAAGCGGTCTGCGGGCTTTCAACAGGGGCTGCCAAGGTGAAACTGCTCAGTTCAGGCTCAATGGCGCACATTTCATAGACCCGATCCAGCTGCTCCTGCTTGGACCGCCAAATCAGGTAGTCGCTGAAAGAGTCGTTATCTTTCCATTTTTGGAAGACTGCGATTTCGTTCCGGTCCTGAGCCAGCAGGATCTCGGCCTGCAAGCATCCCGCGTGCCTGCGGACTTGTTCCACCATCTGTTGGACAAGCGCAGCCAGCTCTTCGTATTTACCGGACCGGGGGTGCAATCCAATGATTACCGCTTCAGTCATTGAAGCCTCCGGTGTTTGTGAGTGCCGGAATGGTCCCAGCAACTTGGAAATTTTTGGTAAATTTACGGAATCAGCTCAGGCGAAGATGCTGAAATCCAGGTCCAATCCAGTGCCCAGCCATATGCCGTGATCGCGGTGATCGGCCAGGTCGTCGCCGGTTTCCGGGTGGGCAAAGACGATCAGCCCATCCCGGTTCAGCGCCAGCCACGGCAGCAACACGCTGAATTGCTCCGGCGTTGCCGCCAGCTGGCAGGACCACATCGGATGCGGGCCGACAGTTTTCTCATGCACGCGGCCCATTTGCACGCCAAACTGATCCTCTGCTTGCTGGCACAGGCGGCGGGCCTGATCCACCGTGGCGGTGTCAAAGTAGATGTGGGCGTGGTAGCCAGTGATGCTGTTTGTCTGTTTCATACCTGCAATTTTTCAGTGATTTGCGCCGCTGGCAATGCGGTGTATCCGAACAATGTCTGTGCAGCAGTCAGCTATGGAACGGAGTAGGTCCGGAAATCCTGTTCCCGGCGCATGGTGGCGCTGCGAGCGTCCAGATCACCCCGCTCGGCGCGCCAGTTGAGGTAACGCTCCAGATGCTCCGATGTTTCCCATAAATGGAACACCGCGATTTCGAAGCGGTCCCGGTTGATGCCGGCATAGGCTTCTATGCAGCCGGGATATTCCCGGGTGCCCGGCAGCATTGCCAGGACAGCTGCTGCATGGTCATCAAAAGTGTCTATGTCCGGATAGACGACTAGGAAAGCGGCCTCTTTCATTCTCGGGGCATCAGCCTTTCCTCGCCTGCGTTTTGTTTAAACATGTATTTAAAATATAGGTTTGCACAAGCAAGCACGGCCACACAACCAGTAAAGATCCTGCTGATCTCACGTTAAGATTGTATCCGGGATACTGGATTCCGCAAGCCGGAAACCTGTCATCGCAAACGGGTTTTCCGGCAGTCTATGGCACAAAAAAACATGCACCCCGCGGGGTGCATGTTCAAAAGCTCGGGTCTGGCAGGTCTTACGACTTGGCCAGATTGCGCAGCACGTAGTGCAGAACGCCGCCGTGTTCGATGTATTCGATCTCCGGAGCGGTATCGATGCGGCACTTCAGGGTGATCTCCTTCACCGAGCCGTCGGCAAAGGTGATCGAGCAAGGCACTTCCTGCAGCGGCTGGATGGTGTCCAGGCCGCTGATCGAGACGGTTTCCTCGCCGGTCAGGCCCAGCGACTTGCGAGTGTCGCCTGCGGTGAATTCGAACGGGATCACGCCCATGCCAACCAGGTTGGAGCGGTGGATACGTTCAAACGACTCGGCGATCACCGCCTTGACGCCCAGCAGCGCGGTGCCCTTGGCCGCCCAGTCGCGCGAGGAGCCCGCGCCGTACTGTTCACCGCCGAACACCACCAGCGGGGTACCCGCTTCCTGATGCGCCATCGAGGCTTCGTAGATCGAGGTCTGCTCGCCGTCGGGGCCTTTGGTGTAGCCGCCTTCGACGCCGTCCAGCATCTCGTTCTTGATGCGGATATTGGCAAAGGTGCCGCGCATCATGATCTCGTGGTTGCCGCGGCGCGAGCCGTAGGAGTTGAACTCACGCGGCTGAACCTGGCGCTCCAGCAGGTACTGGCCTGCCGGCGTGGTGGTGGCAAAGGAACCGGCGGGGGAGATGTGGTCGGTGGTGACCATGTCGCCCAGAACCGCCAGAACCTTGGCGCCCTCGATGTTCGAGATGGTGCCCGGCTCCGTGCCCATGCCCTGGAAGTAGGGCGGGTTCTGAATGTAGGTCGAGGTCGCGGGCCAGTCATAGGTTTCCGCGTCTGTGGTCTCAACCGCCTGCCACTTCTCGTCGCCCTTGAAGACGTCGGCGTATTTCGACTGGAACGCCTCGCGGGTGACGGTGGAGGCCACCAGATCCGCAACTTCCTGGGTCGAGGGCCAGATGTCTTTCAGGTAGACGTCGTTGCCGTCCTTGTCCTGTGCGATCACGTCGGTTGCCAGGTTGATGTCCATGGTGCCGGCAAGCGCATAAGCGACCACCAGCGGCGGCGAGGCCAGGTAGTTGGCGCGGACGTCCGGCGAAATGCGGCCTTCGAAGTTGCGGTTGCCCGACAGCACAGAGGTCGCCACCAGATCACCCTCGGCAATCGCCTCGGAGATCTCCTGCTGGATCGGGCCGGAGTTGCCGATACAAGTGGTGCAGCCGTAGCCCACCAGGTTGAAGCCGACCTTGTCCAGATCCTCCTGCAGGCCTGCGGCCTCCAGATAGGCGGACACCACCTGCGAACCCGGTGCCAGCGAGGTCTTGACCCAGGGCTTGCGGTCGAGGCCCAGGGCGGCCGCCTTGCGCGCGACCAGGCCGGCGCCGATCATCACATAGGGGTTGGAGGTGTTGGTGCAGGAGGTGATCGAGGCGATCACGACCTTGCCTGATTCCATGGTGTAGTCTTCGCCCTTGACGGCGACTTCCTTGCCCATCGGACGCTTGAAGGTCTCTTCCATCTCCTGGCGGAAAGCGGCCTTGGCGTTGGTCAGCGGCACATAGTCCTGAGGGCGTTTCGGGCCGGAGATGGCCGGAACGATGCTGCTCATGTCCAGCGACAGGGTGTCGGTGTAGAC
Organism: Leisingera sp. ANG-DT; assembly: GCF_000813785.1. Classification (NCBI taxonomy): domain Bacteria; kingdom Pseudomonadati; phylum Pseudomonadota; class Alphaproteobacteria; order Rhodobacterales; family Roseobacteraceae; genus Leisingera; species Leisingera sp. ANG-DT. The sequence continues at coordinate 811,244 of NZ_JWLE01000001.1, read as the reverse complement.
CGGCGCATAATCGGCGCCGCGCCAGAAACCGTTTTCCTTGGCGTAGGCTTCGACCAGTGCGATGCGGTCTTCGTCGCGGCCGGTGTTGCGCAGGTAGCGCAGGGTTTCGTCGTCGATCGGGAAGAAGCCGCAGGTGGCGCCGTATTCCGGCGCCATGTTGGCGATGGTCGCACGGTCTGCCAGCGGCAGACGGTCCAGGCCCTCGCCGTAGAATTCGACGAATTTACCGACCACGCCCTTGGCGCGCAGCATTTCGACGACCTTCAGAACCAGGTCGGTGCCGGTGGTACCTTCGACCATCTGGCCGGTCAGTTCAAAGCCGATGACCTCGGGGATCAGCATGGAGATCGGCTGGCCCAGCATTGCGGCCTCAGCCTCGATGCCGCCAACGCCCCAGCCCAGAACGGCGGCGCCGTTCACCATGGTGGTGTGGGAGTCGGTGCCGACCAGCGTGTCCGGGTAGGCGACTTCGTCACCGTTCTGGTCCACGTCGGTCCAGACGGTCTGCGCCAGGTATTCCAGGTTCACCTGATGGCAGATTCCGGTGCCCGGCGGCACGACGCGGAAATTGTTGAACGCGTTCTGGCCCCATTTCAGGAACTGGTAGCGCTCCATGTTGCGCTCGTACTCGCGGTCGACGTTCATCTGGAACGCGCGCGGGTTGCCGAACTCGTCGATCATCACGGAGTGGTCGATGACCAGGTCAACGGGGACCAGCGGGTTGATCTTGGCGGCAGAGCCTTTCAGGCCGACGATGCCGTCGCGCATGGCGGCCAGGTCGACAACGGCGGGAACGCCGGTGAAATCCTGCATCAGCACGCGGGCAGGGCGGTAGGCGATCTCACGCGGGTTCTTGCCGCCGTTGGCGCCCCATTCGGCAAAGGCCTTGATGTCGTCGGTGGAGACGGAGAAACCGCCGTCCTCGAACCGCAGCATGTTTTCCAGCACCACTTTCAGCGCGGCAGGCAGCTTGGAAAAGTCGCCAAAGCCGGCCTCGGTGGCGGCGGGAATGGAGTAATAGGAGATCGACTTGCCATTGACGCTGAGCGTTTTGCGCGCCTTGGCATTGTCCTGTCCGACGGTGATAGGCATGATTGGCCTCCCTCAAGAATTTGTAACCGGGGAATTCGCTGCCTGCTAAATGCATGAGGAAGGTGAAGCATTCAATAGCCCAAACGCCGCAGGTGGCACTTTTGTATGCAATAGTACACATTTTTTGATTTAAGCTGCCTCGCGCCACGCTCAAAAATGATTGATTGGCCTGTTTGCCGGCACATCTTTAGACCTGAAGCCTACCAAACAGAGAAAGCGATTCATGAGATTCCTGGCGCCGATCGCGGCTGTAGTTGCACTTGCCTTGCCGGTTTACGGCCAATCCGCAGATGAGCCTGTGGTGGTTGAGCTGTACACCTCGCAAGGCTGTTCTTCCTGCCCGCCGGCCGATGCGCTGCTGCATGAGCTTGCCGCACGCGAAGATGTGCTGCCGCTGGCGCTGCATGTGGATTACTGGGATTACATCGGCTGGAAGGACGAATTCGCAAAACCCTCCCACACAAAACGGCAGAAAGGCTATGCCCACCAGGGCGGCCGCCGGATGATCTATACGCCCCAGATGATCATCATGGGGCAGGACGATGTGGTCGGCGCCGACGCGATGAAGGTGGAGGATGCAATCACCCGCCACCAGAAACAGCCGCGGCCCGTTGCGCTGACTGTGGCCCGCAGCGGCGGGGACGTGGTGATCAGGCTGCAGCCAAAGGTGCAGATGCCCGAAGGCCGCCTGCTGGTGCAACTGGTGCGCTACACACCGAAGCGGACCGTCAGCATCAAGCGTGGAGAGCTGGCCGGGCGGACGCTCAGCTACGCCAATGTGGTCGAAAACTGGCAGGTCGTGGCAGAGTGGGACGGAGCAGGCGGCCTTGAGGTCGCGGTCCCCGCGCCCGGCGGCAAGCCAGCCGCGGTTCTGGTGCAGGCTGCTCCGTTTGGCCCGGTCATCGCGGCGGCGCGAGTGGACTGACGTTCCGCGTCAGTCCGCGGCAGAGCTGGTCTGCCTGGCGGCTTTACCTACAGGCACATAAGGTTTCCAGCGGCGGTGGATCCAGAACCACTGGCCGGTGTGCTTGCGCACAATCGCTTCCAGATCCGCGCTCAGCGCCTTGCTCATCGTCAGCGGGTCAGAGGGCGGCACTTCGGCATTCATCACGATCTCGAAGTCCAGACCGTTTTCCTGCCGCACCGCATAGACCGGGATCAGCGCCGCGCCGAATTTCAGTGCCAGCTCCGCAGGCACGGTGGAGGTGACGGCAGGCTTGCCGAAAAAGTCGATCAGTTCGCCGCCCTGGGCGTGCAGGTCGGTGACGATGGCGGCAATGCCGCCCTTCTTCAAATGACGCACCAGCTCCACCATGCCGCGCTTGCCCTGTTCGAACATCAGGTCGTGATTGGCCTTCATGGCTTCGACATAATGTTCGTTGAAATAGGGGTTGGCCATGCGCCGGTAAAGCGACCCCATCTCGTGGCCGCGGGCGACCAGGGCCGCGCGGGCGGCATCGTAATTGCCGAAATGAGCGGTCGCCAGCAGCACCGGGCGGCCTGCTGCGCGGGCGTCTTCCAGCGCCTTCAGGCCCGGCCCGGTGATCGGCGCCTTGCGGGCACGCTCAAAGAATTCCTTGCCAGCGTAAAGCTCTGCAATCATGCGCCCGGCATTGTTGCTGACGTCCCTGTACAACTGGTCTGCGTCCAGTTCTGACAGTTCCGGGCTGACCAGTTTCAGATTGTCGCGCACCCTTTTGTGAAATCCGGCGGCACGCCCCATGGCGGTGACCAGCCGGCCCATCATCGGCACCCGAAACCGGTAGGGCACCAGCCCGGCGCCCAGCAGAAGGCCGCGCAGAAACAGGTTGCTGCCAAAGTATTTGACATGGCTCCAGGTGGAGAGCTCGGAAGGATCTGCGGGCATGGCGTCTGGATGGCTGCGGCGCGGAACTGCGCCTGGAAGCCTGCATCATACGCAGTGGCGCCGGCAGGCACAAGCAGCTCCAGCGGGCTGAACGGCTGCGCAACTGCCAAGGCCGGCTTGCAAAGCTGTAGCCGTGCGAGGTGTCAGCCGTTGTCTTCCTCGTCTTCTTCCACCGATTTCAGCTCGATCTCTCCCGTCGCGACCAGATCGCGCATGGCACCGATTATCAGGCTGAAGGCGGCTTCGCCGTCGCTGCGCTTGACCCTGCCGCGCTCTGCAACTTCCTCGCGGATGTTGTCTGCCATCCGGCTCGACATGTTCTTGAGCAGGAATTCCGAGGTGGCCACGTCTTCCTCGTCGGTAGCAAAGGCGATTGCGGTCACCAGATCGGGCTGCGACAGCACCCGGATCAGCTTTGGCACGTCCAGCGGCTTCATCCGTTCGGCAATCAGCGCATAGGTAAAGATAGCCTTGCGCACCGAGACAGCGAAATCCTCGTCCTCTTCGTCCAGCGCGGTCAGCACCTCGTCGCGCTTGGCGGCGGCGGCTTCGGTCAGGACAGCGCCCAGGCGCTGGCCAGGGGTTTGGTCAAAGGCGAGATCAGGCCGTGCCTCGACCTGGGCGGCCAGCGACAGGCCGATGCGGTCCACGGTGTCCGGCGTTACATTGGCGGTTTGGCTGACGGCATAGGTGATGCGGCGGGCCACTGGTCCGGGCAGGTGGATCAGCATCTGCGCGGCCTTGGCAGTGTCGAGTTTGGACAGCAGAACTGCAGCCACCTCGGTGCTTTCGGCCTCTGCCAGCCCGGCCAGATCTTCGGGCGGCAGCTGTTTCAGCCGCTCCCAGGGGTCGCCGAACTGGCGCACCCCGGCTTCGCGGCGCAGGCGGCTGTGGGTGTGGCGGCTGATCTTGCCTTCCATCGCGTTCAATGCGCCGGCCAGGCCGTTGGGGAAATGCAGGCCGACATTGTCCAGCAGATCGGCAAACTCGCCCGCCACCGCATTCAGCGTTTCGCGGTCGACAATACGCATCCGGCCCATCTGTTGGGTCAGCTCCAGCTGCAGGTCGTCGGGCAGTTCTTCCAGCGGGATCTCGGCGCCTTCATTCAGCAGCAGCCGGACGATGATGGCAGCCTTGGCCTTGCCGCTGAGGCTGGCAGCCGCGGCCGGGTTTGCGACCGCGCCGCCGCCCATTCCACCACCCATGCCGCCGCCGAGGCCGCCTGCATCCAGGCCGCCCATCGGGGCGGGCGCGGCGAAATCGCCCATGTCCAGGCCGCCCATTCCGCCCATGTCGCCCCCGCCCAGATCCATCGGAAGCGCCAGCATATCGTCTTGAGGCATTCTCGCACCCTAACAAAAGATTCTTCTCAATCGTTGTGGGCAGGATAGGCCGCAAGCCGTAAAGAAAGACTGAAGCCTAGTAGCTGTAAGAGGTGCCCGTCTCCAGCGCGCTGCGCAAGGAGGCCTCAGCCCAGCTGCCGTCACCGCCGCGGGCGCGGATTTCCTTCCACTGTGCAAGAGCTGCGCCGTATTTTCCCTGTACGACAAAGCCTTGGCCCATGTAGGAACGTGCCAGGATATTGTCCGGGTCCTGCGCCAAGGCCTGATCATAATAGGCCTGCGCCAGATCCAGGTTGCCAAGTTTGCGGTGGGTGAAGCCCCAGTAGGTCAGCACCATGCTGTCGGTCTGATCGGCCATCGCGCTCAGCACTGCCTGGGCATCTTCCTGACGGCCGGCATAGGCAAGCTCGCGCGCCGCACCCAGCAGCCCTTCCTGGTTCAGCGACGACTTCCGCGGCCGAACACAGCGTTTCTTCTCCTCATCCCAGACGCGTTTGCCCTTGCAGGTCTTGGTGGTCTCGGAAGGTTTCGGAGGGTTCCAGTCGTTGCCGCTGGCGGCAAGGGCTGCAACCGGCAGGGTCAGGGCGGCGGCCAGGGCGAAAATACGCATGTCTCGTGCTCCAAATGCAAAGTTTGGCCCAGTTTAGCCGCAGAACCCGGGTTTGGATCTGTATTTTTGTTCACAAAGGCGTTTGTGTCCGCGGAACAAAAACGCCCCGCCGGAAAGGCGGGGCGTCTGGAGTTTTCAGGTCAGAACGTCTTACTCGCCGAAAACACGCTTGAAGATCGTGTCGACATGTTTGGTGTGATAGCCCATGTCGAATTTCTCGTTGATCGCCTCTTCGCCAAGCGCCGCAACCACATCGGCGTCTGCCAGCAGCAACTCGCGGAAGTCGACGCGCTCTTCCCAGACCTTCAGGGCGTTGCGCTGCACCATGGCATAGGCATCCTCGCGGCTGACGCCGGCTTGGGTCAGCGCCAGCAGCACCCGCTGCGACATCACCAGGCCCGGGAATTTGTTCATGTTGTCCAGCATGTTCTCCGGGAACACCAGCATCTTGTCGACAACACCGGCCAGGCGGTGCAGGGCGAAGTCGAGGGTGATGGTCGCATCCGGGCCGATGCCGCGCTCGACGGAGGAGTGGGAGATGTCCCGCTCATGCCACAGCGCCACGTTCTCCATCGCCGGGATCACCGCCATGCGCACCAGGCGCGCAAGGCCGGTCAGGTTCTCGGTCAGCACCGGGTTCTTCTTGTGCGGCATCGCCGAGGAGCCCTTCTGGCCCATCGAGAAGAACTCCGCGCCTTCCAGCACTTCGGTGCGCTGCATGTGGCGGATTTCAACAGCGACGTTCTCGATCGAGGAGGCAATCACGCCGAGGGTGGCAAAGAACATCGCGTGGCGGTCGCGCGGGATCACCTGGGTGGAGATCGGCTCCGGGCGCAGGCCCAGCTGCTCGCAGACGTGCTCTTCAACCGCCGGGTCGATGTTGGCGAAGGTGCCCACCGCGCCGGAGATCGCGCCGGTGGCAACTTCCCAGCGGGCCTTTTCCAGGCGGTTCTTGTTGCGGTCCATTTCCGCATAGAAGCGGGCAAAGGTCAGGCCCATGGTGGTCGGCTCTGCGTGAATGCCGTGGCTGCGGCCGACTCGCACGGTGTTCTTGTGCTCCAGCGCGCGTTTTTTCAGCGCCGCCAGCACCTTGTCCATGCCCTCCAGCAGAATATCGGCGGCGCGCACCAGCTGCACGTTCAGGCAGGTGTCCAGAACGTCCGACGACGTCATGCCCTGGTGCACGAAGCGCGCTTCCTCAGAACCGACATGCTCCGCCAGATGGGTCAGGAAGGCGATGACGTCATGCTTGGTGACGGCCTCGATCTCGTCGATGCGGGCGACGTCGAATTCCACGTCCTTGGCTTTCCACACCGCGTCGGCGTTCTCGCGCGGGATCACGCCAAGGTTGGCCATGGCTTCGCAGGCATGCGCCTCGATCTCGTACCAGATCTTGAATTTGGTCTCGGGCGACCAGATTGCGACCATCTCGGGGCGGGAATAGCGGGGGATCATGGGCGAAGGCACCTTTATGTGATTGCGCAGCAGATGCCCGGCCTCTTAGATCAGCAAAGGCAGGACAGCAAGGCTGGGAGAGGGACATGAGGCAGATTGCCCTGATGATTGCGTTATCATCTGCGGTTTCGCCGGTTTGGGGCGGAGAATGGCGGGTTTTGAACGGTGAAGAAGTGCAGGCGGCGCTGGAAGGCCGACGGCTGGTCTATGGCAGCGGCGCCTGGCAGGAATTCCACGTCTCTGGCCGGACGCTTTATAATGCGGGCCATGACAGCTGGGGCTACTGGGGCGTGCGGGACGGCAAATACTGCTCCACCTGGCCGCCCTCGGACCTGTGGGCCTGTTATGCGCTGGAAAGTGACGGCGAGGCCATTCGGTTTGTTGGGGAAGGCGGTGACATCACCACCGGCCGGTACGCTGAGACTGCAGAGTGAGCCAGCGCGCAGATCCGCACGCTGCAAACCGGATAGTACACAGCGGATGCGAGCAGCCGTATAGAAGGGATTAGCTGCCCCGTAAATGCGCCAGCAACTGCGCGTTGCGGCAGTAGGATGGCGCCTCCGCCAGCTCTGTTGTCTCCCGCTGCAAGTCACTGCAGCCGTCCTGATTGCGGCAGGTGCTGCAGCGCAGGACCGCGCGCATGTATTTCTGGCCCTGCACTTGCGGATCAGCAGAAACCATTTCGCCATAGTCGATGCCCAAGCGGCTGGCCATGCCCTGCACCAGATCACTGCTGCGCCCGAGATTTGCAAAAAGTCCCATGTATCTCCTCCCATGCCCGGCAGCCGCCAGGGTGGACACAGCATGAAGGGGAACGCGGGGCGGAACTTTGATGTGGCGCAAATTCAGAAGCAGCGAGGCTCTCCCGCCTGCGCTGCGGTCTTCGTGCGAAGAGCTGCCGCAGTTGGGCCCGGCACCGCGCATGGCGCGGTGCCGGGCCCAAGGCCGCTGATGGGGCAGGTTTCCTGCACCGTTCGGGCGCGGGAGGCCCGCCGGCGGTCCGGTATGTCAGATCGCGGGCTGCTCTGCGGCCTCTAGCCGTGTCACCACCTTGGCGCCGCTTTCCAGCGTCCGGTGCACAGGGCATTTGTCGGCGATTTCCAGCAGCCGCGCGCGCTGGTCGTCGCTTAGAGGGCCGCAAAGGCGCACTACCCTGGTGAACTGATCGATCTTGGCAGGTCCCGAAGGTAAAGCATCCTGCGCATGCACCTTGTCATGGCACACATCAACGCTGATCCCCTCCAGCGGCCAGCCCTTTCGGCGGGCATACATCCTGAGCGTCATCGAGGTGCAGGCACCCAGGCCCGCGGCGACAAACCCGTACGGAGACATGCCGCGGTTGGTGCCGCCATAGGCCAGCGGTTCATCTGCAAAAGCGTGGTGATAGGGGCCGGATTGCACGTCCTGCAGGAAACCCTCCGGGTCCGCCTCCGTCACCCTTAGGATGCCCTCCGGCGCACCGGGCGGCGGCGCGGGCGGCGCCATTTTGACATAGCGCCCGGCCCAGGCGGCGATGACTTCGGCGGCATATTCGGCGTCCGCCGCGCGGGAGATCAAGTGGTCGGCGTCATCCAGGGTGACAAAACTCTTGGGATGTTTCGCGGCGGTGAAGATCGATGCGGCATTGTCGATGCTTACGGTCTCATCCCGCGGCGCATGCAGAACCAGCAGCGCGGCCTTCAGCTCCGCAATTGCAGGCGCCAGCGCCTCAGCGTGGATATCGTCGACAAACTCCTTGCCGATCACAAACGGCCGCCCGCCCAGGCAGACCTCGGCGCGGCCCTTGGCCTCGATTTCCGGCAGGGCGGCATCGAAGTGGTGCGAGACATGGCCCGGATCAAACGGCGCCCCCAGCGTTACCACCCCCTTGACCGAGGGGATGCCTGCCCGCGCCCGCAGCACTGCAGCACCGCCCAGCGAATGGCCGATCAGCAGCGTCGGCGCCATGCTGCGCGCGGCCAGGTACTGCGCCGCCTTGATCAGGTCCGCCACGTTGGAGCTGAAGGTGGTGTTTTCAAACTCGCCCTCGGAATGCCCCAGCCCGGTGAAATCAAACCGCAAGACCGCAATCCCCATTGCCGCCAGCCGTCCGGCAATCCGCCGCGCTGCGGGAATGTCCTTGGAGCAGGTGAAGCAATGTGCAAAGAGCGCAGTCGCCAGCACCGGCCCTTCCGGCAGGTCGAGGCGGGCAGCAAGGGTGTTTCCGGCGTGGCCGGTGAAAGTGATCCGTTCCGTGGGCATGGGCGTGGCCTTTGTTAGGTGTTCCGCATAGATTGAGCGCTTGGATGGCCACTAACAAGGCAGCAAGCCGGAACGTCACGGGAAGGTGAAGGCAGATGAGCAGCAGCGTCCTCTCAGGTATCGGATGTTACAGCCCGCAAACCGCGCGCGACCGCAGCATGTGGCAGCGCCTGACGGATTTCTGCACGGGCGAGCCGCAAGCCTTTGACCGCAATCCGGAAACCGGGCACGTGACCGGTTCGGCCTTTGTGCTGTCAGCGGACAGAAGCAGCGTACTTCTGACCCATCACAGGAAGCTCAACCGATGGTTCCAGCTGGGCGGCCATTGCGACGGCATCGCCGACGTGCCGTTTGTAGCGCTGAAGGAAGCTTATGAGGAAAGCGGGCTTGTGCGCATCAGGCCGCTATCGGCGCAGGTGTTCGACGTCGATATTCACGAAATCCCTCAGAACGCAAATGAATGCGCGCATTTGCACTACGATGTGCGTTACCTGTTTCAGGCTGAGGCGGGAGAGATTGCTGCCAGCGGAGAATCCCACGCCCTGGCTTGGGTGCCGCTCAGCCAGCTGGAAGAAGTCACAGATTCGCCCGGCGTTCTGGTGCTGCGTGACAAGCTGGAACTGTTCCTGAAGACCCATTGCTAAGCGGTGGCGCCTGACGGCGCCGCAGGCTGTCCCGGCCCCTCCTTGCGGGAGGGACCGGCTGTTTTGTTCAAACCTCCCCCAGCAGCGCCTTGTCGAACGGGTAGCTGGTCAGGTTCTCATAGCCGTCCTCGGTGATCAGCACCTGGTCTTCCAGCTTGATCGAGAAATCGCCGCCCTCAGGCGAGACCAGCGCCTCGACACACAGCACCATGCCCGGTTCCAGCTCATAGTCAAAGGCGCCCTCGACCATCTGGTCCGGATAGGCCACCAGAGGCCATTCATCGCACAGGCCGACGCCGTGCATCATGCAGCCGTATTTCTGCTTCTGGAACTGGTCGTCCAAGGGGTGGCAGCCGCGCGACAGCTCCTGAATGTTCACACCGGGCTTCAGCATCTCCATGTTGTGGCGGATATGCTCCAGCCCGTGCTGCATGGCATAGATCATGTCGGGCCGCGGCTTTTCATCGCCGACCCACCAGCTGCGCGAGATGTCGATACAGATCCCGTAGGAGCCGACCAGATCGGTGTCAAAACTGATCATCTCGTTGTTCTGGATGATCCGGGGGCCGCATTCCTGGAACCACGGGTTGGTGCGCGGGCCGGATGCCAGCAGCCGGGTCTCAATCCATTCACCGCCGCGGCGGATGTTTTCCGCGTGCAGCACCGCCCAGACGTCATCCTCTGAGATATTGCCGCCAGGCACTTGTTCACGCGCGAATTTTTCCATTGCGGCCACCGCGGTTTCGCAGGCGTGATGGGCGCAGCGCATCGCCAGGATCTCGTCCGGGCCTTTCACCGCGCGGCATTTCTCAGTCAGTTCCTCCCCGGGGAAGATCTCCAGGCCCTGCGCCTCAAGTGCGCGCAGTCCGTGCAGCATCACCTTGTCCACCGCCAGCCGCTTGTTGCTGCCGCTGTGCTCTTCCATCAGGATGCGCACTTCGTTGGAGAACTTGTCGGCGGCCACGTCGATCTTGTCGCCGCGGTCGAAGTAGAACAGATCGGCGCCCGCACGCTGTTCGCGCACCAGCGGGTTGAACTCGCTGAGGAACGGCGACTGCTTGTAATCCCACAGCACCATATAGCCGTCAGCGCAGATCAGGAGCGCCCGGAACGGGTTGTGGGTGTTCCACAGCTGCATGTTGGTGCTGTCTGTGGCGTAGCGGATGTTCAGTGGATCGAACACCAGGAGGCCGCCATAGCCGCGGTCATTGATGAAACGCGTCAGCCGCTCCCAGCGGAAACTGCGCAGCGCCTGCAGGTCAGGCAGCTGCAGCCCGGCTTCGGCCCATTCGCCAAAAGCCAGCTGAGTCGGGCCGATCTCCACCCGGTCATTGTCGTTCGGGGTGTTGTCGCCCAATTTGGCGCCGCGGGTCGGGTCGATCTTGCGGATGTCGCGGTAATGCTCGTTCATGCCGGGAAGTCCTTGCTGCACAGTCCTGTACAATGTGCAGCAAGGGGCAGGGCGGATTCGCCGCTGAAAGCGACGGATTCAACCGTCGTTTCTGACCAAACAAGGGGGGACGCGGACCGCAACGGGCCTTTGTCAGCTAAGCGGCTGCTCAGGTCCTACGGCACCAGCGGCCGGGCGGCCTGCACCATTCCGGCGCTCTCCAAGAACAGGAACAGGGCGGTCAGAAGCAGCAGGTGGCTGATGAAACGCAGGCGGCGCGGGCCGGTCAGCGACAGCGCTGCCAAGGCCGAGGCCTGCAGCTGGCGCCCCCAGTTGCTGCGCAGGCCCGAGGCCGAAACAGAGGCGCGCAAACCTGCCCAGGACTTGCCGGATGCCGCCGCAACAGCATGAGCTGCCTTGCGCATTCTCGCTTCCTGAAAGGCAAGGTCGCAATGGGCATCCAGCGCGCGCGCTGTCTGGTCCACCGGGGTAAAGCAGTCTCTGCCGCGGGGCCGGGGCTGCACGCTCCGGGCCATCTGCGGAACCGACGCAGCTGCATCGGACGCGGCAGCCGGCACCGCGGCAACAGGCTGCTCAGCGCTGCGGGATTGGGGATCAAAGGCGCTCAGAAACTGTTCGCAGGTCAGGGCAACTTCGGTGTCGAGCCATTCGACAAAAGCAGCCTCTACCCTATCCAGGAGGCGCCGCAATGTTTCTGCCAAGAGCAGTTCAGAAATCTCCTGATCGCAGTAGCCGGGGTAAACCGGGGACAGCGACAATTCCAGCAGCGCCGAGGGCTGCATGACGCTGCCTGGCAGCTTGGCTGTCCGGCGCAGGGGCACCCGGCGCAGGCGCACGGTCACCAGGTAGTGATCGCTTTGCAGCCTCGCGGTGTTTTCCGCACGGGCCTCAATCGTTTCTGCCGGGTGGCCGAAGTCATCCAGCGTGTCGACAACTGCTGTCACCGCATCCGAAAGGGTTTTGCTGTCGCGGCTTTCCAGCCCAAGCCGTCCTGTATATTGCACGTTCTCTGCCACTGTCCGGATCCTCCATTCAGGGTGCCGTCAGAGAAACAATAAAATTTGAACTAGTTAAAAGTGGGGCGGGCCTGGACAATATCCTGAGCCCGGGCGCGCCGGACCGCGTTGAATTGCGGCAGGTTGCATCGCTCTGAATTTAAACAAATAATTTGGAAATTCCCGGTGTCCGGTGGCTGGATTGCGGCTCAACTGTGGCGGCTTGCGGTCACATTGATGCCCCAAGGCCTACAATGACGCGGGAATCGCACCGACTGTTTTTCACCCTTGGGACGGAAACGCCCAGCGCCCGCCAGAGGGCGGGCGCTGAAACTTACAACCGTTGCTGGCCAGGTGTGCTCAGCCGTCGATCTGGCGACCCATGATCGCCAGCGACTGCTGGTACACGGTGGCGGCATTCCACTCCTTCAGAACCCGGTAGTTCGGCTCGCCCTGCTGGTAGCCCTTGCCGGGTTTCCAGCCCTTCTGGCGCAGGTAGTTGGCGGTGGAGGCGAGCGCATCGCCCATGTTGTAGAAATCCACCCTTCCATTGCCGTCCCAATCGACCCCATACTGCAGCGCATTGCCGGGCAGGAACTGGGTATGGCCCAGCTCGCCGTGTTTGGCGCCCAGCGTGCCCGGCGTGATGGCACCCTGATCCACCAGCTTCAGCGCCCCCAGCGCATGCGGGCGGAAGAAGTCGGAGCGGCGGCAGTCATAGGTCAGCGTCACGATGGCAGACACCACCTGGCTGTCACCCATGTAATTGCCAAAGGCGGTTTCCATTCCGTGGATGGCAATCAGCACACCTGCCGGCACACCGTATTTGCGTTCAAGCGCGGCATAGAAATCCGGATTGCGCGCCTTGCGCTTGCGGCCCTGCGCCACGATGGTGGCGGAGCCGCGGATCTGCATGAATTTTTCCAGCGAGTATTTGAAGCTCTTCTGGTTGCGGTCAGCCGAAATGGTGCGTCGCGCATATTGCGCATTGGCTAGCGCCTGCAGTCCCGCCTTGCGCACGCCCGCCCGCTGGGCCTCGGCGCTGAACGCCTGTTTCCAGGCATCAAACCCGGCAGAGGTATTGCCGCAGGTGGCGGCAATAGCAGGGGAAGCAAGCAGGACGGAAATCAGGGCAGGGGCCAGCAGACGGCGCATGAAGTAATCTCTCGAAATGTGACTCGTGACTTGCAGCCTAACGCGCCGGCAGCGCATGTCTAACGGGAAAAGCCGTGATTGCTTCCCAGTTGCCTAGGCAAAGGCCGTTCCCGCGGCCAGAGCCAGCCCGTCCGCAACTGCTGTCATCGCATTTCCCGTTTCCAGCCGGGCATTTGGGCATAGCCCGCGCATTTCCGCCTGCACCGCGGCCAACAGCGAAGAGCCGCCGACCAGAACAATCCGCTCCACGTTCATCGCTTCAATCCCGGCCTGCGCCAGGGTCTCAGCCGCGCAGGTGCCAATGGCGGCGGTCTGTTCCGCCAGCGTCTGCGTCATGCCTGCGGCATCCAGCGGCACAGACAACCCGCGCTCCAGCAGCTTCAGGTCAATTTGAGCCGCCGCATCAGTGCCATTGGCCCGGATCTTGCCGTGCTCAACAGCAAAGGCCAGCTCATGGCCCAGCTCATCCTCCAGAACGTCCACCAGCCGCGCCAGTTTCTCCGGCTCCACCGCATTGGCGGCCAGATCCTTTGCTGCGCGGCGGCTCTCCGGAGCATAGAGAAAGGGGATCATTTGCCAGGTCGCCAGATCGTTGAACAGCCGGTTCGGCGCGGGCAATGTACCGCCGCCGAATGCATTGCGGATCTGGCTGCCCCGGCCCAGCAGAGGCATCACATGGCGAATGCTCAGCTGCCGGTCGAAATCTGTGCCCCCCAGCCGGACCCCGTGCGAGGCGAGGATGCGGGTTGCCCCATCTTTCCCCTGTTCAAACGCGGTGAAGTCAGAGGTGCCGCCACCGATATCAACAATCAGCCCCAGACCCGGCGCCGGTGCAGCGGCGCGCAACGCTGCCTCGGGCTCATGCATGAACAGAACATCCTGAAATCCGGCTGCCAGATAGCAGGCGCGCAGGTCCTTTTCTGCCTGCACGTTGCGGTCTTCATCCTTGGAATGAAACCGCACCGGCCGCCCCGACAGCGCGTGGGTGAACTCCATATGCGTTGCTGCTTCGGCCCGCCGTTTCATCTCCGCCAGAAACCGCGCGATCAGGGTGGCAAAGCTCAGCCGCTCGCCGCCCAGCCGCCGCTCTTCTTGCAGCAGCGGCGTGCCCAGCAGGCTTTTCAGCGCCCGCATGAACCGGCCCTCGTCGCCATTGATCAGCGCCCGCGTGGCGCTGTGGCCGATCCGCATGGTGCGGCTGCCCTCCTCAAAGAACACCGCGGTGGGCAGCGTCTGCTCGCCCGGCTCCATCTCCACCAGCCAGGAGCGGCCCGCAACCGCAATGCCGGCGGCGGAATTGGAGGTGCCGAAGTCGATGCCAAGAGTATTGGGGGCGGTCATTTTGCAGGCTCCTGTCTGCCAAGCTGAGCCGCGCTGAATACGGAATGCCTGACCCAAGAGCAAGGCCCGCAAAGAAAAGGGCGCCCCTGAGGGACGCCCTTTCCGTGTCTGGTCTGTCAGCTTAGCAGCTGTAGTACATGCCGAACTCCACCGGGTGCGGGGTGTGCTCGTACTTGTGGACCTCTTCCATCTTCAGCTCGATGTAACCGTCGATCTGGTCCTTGGTGAACACGTCGCCCTGCAGCAGGAAGTCGTGGTCGGCCGCCAGCGCGTCCATGGCTTCACGCAGGGAACCGCAGACGGTCGGGATGCCTTCCAGCTCTTCGGCCGGCAGATCGTACAGGTTCTTGTCCATGGCTTCGCCCGGATCGATCTTGTTCTTGATGCCGTCCAGGCCGGCCATCAGCAGCGCGGCAAAGCACAGGTAGGGGTTCGCCGCCGGATCGGGGAAACGGGCCTCGACGCGCTTGGCTTTCGGGCTTTCGGTCCACGGAATACGCACGCAGCCCGAACGGTTGCGGGCGGAGTAAGCGCGCAGAACCGGTGCTTCAAAGCCCGGGATCAGGCGCTTGTAGGAGTTGGTGGACGGGTTGGTGAAGGCATTCAGGGTCTTGGAATGCTTCAGGATGCCGCCGATGAAATACAGGGCTTCCTGGGACAGGTCGGCGTATTTGTCGCCTGCAAACAGCGGCTTGCCGTCTTTCCAGATCGACATGTTGACGTGCATGCCGGAGCCGTTGTCGCCATAGATCGGCTTCGGCATGAAGGTTGCCGACTTGCCATAGGCGTGCGCCACATTGTGGATCACGTATTTGTACTTCTGCAGCTCGTCCGCCTGTTTGGTCAGGGAGTCAAAGATCAGGCCCAGCTCGTGCTGGCAGGACGCCACTTCGTGGTGGTGCTTGTCGACCTTCATGCCCAGACGCTTCATGGTCGACAGCATCTCGGAACGCAGGTCCTGCGCTTCGTCGGTCGGGTTCACCGGGAAGTAGCCGCCCTTCAGGCCCGGGCGGTGGCCCATGTTGCCCATTTCGAACTCGGCGTCGGTGTTCCAGGAGCCGTCGGTTGCGTCAACCTCGTAGGACACCTTGTTGATGGTGTTGGAGTAGCGCACGTCGTCGAACAGGAAGAATTCCGCTTCCGGGCCCATGTAGGCCACGTCGCCGATGCCGGAGGACTTCAGATAGGCTTCCGCCTTCTGAGCGGTGCCGCGCGGATCGCGCTCGTAGCTCTCGCCGGTGTCGGGCTCAACGATGGAGCAATGGATGCAGAGGGTCTTCTCGGCATAGAACGGGTCGATGTAGGCGGAGGTGGTGTCCGGCATCAGTTTCATGTCGGAGTTTTCGATCGACTTCCAGCCGGCGATCGAGGAGCCGTCGAACATGAAGCCTTCTTCCAGGAAGTCTTCGTCCACCAGGTCCACGTCCACGGTCACGTGCTGCAGCTTGCCGCGCACGTCGGTGAAGCGGATGTCGACATAGGCGATGTCTTCGTCTTTGAGTTGCTTGAGAACTGCGTCTGCGCTCATTCCCTCGGTCCTTCTGATTTAGATGTCAGGATATTCGTTGAATTCGTTTACAGCGCGTCCGGGCCGGTCTCGCCGGTACGGATGCGGATCGCTTGCTCGACGGGCGAGACAAAGATCTTGCCGTCGCCGATCTTGTCGGTCTTGGCGGCATCGACAATGGCCTCGATTGCCTGGTCGACCTGATCGTCGTCCAGCACCACCTCGACCTTCACCTTGGGCAGGAAGTCGACCACATATTCGGCGCCGCGGTAGAGCTCGGTATGGCCCTTCTGGCGGCCAAAGCCCTTGACCTCGATAACGGAAAGACCCTGGACGCCGACGTCCTGCAACGCTTCCTTCACCTCATCCAGTTTAAAAGGCTTGATGATGGCTTCGATCTTTTTCATGCCTGGGCTCCTCGCAAGCTTGTTGGGGGTGTCATTTCACTTCTAAATGAAGGCAGCAATGCAGGAGGCTGCGGCTGCGGCAATTGCGGGCAGGATTTGATCGGGTCTGCCTAAAAATTAAGCACTGCGCCCGGAAAATGCGCAGAATTGAATCGGGGAAGGGCAAAATATGACCGAATTGCTGACCGCAGCCCAAATGCGGGCGATTGAGCAGGCCGCCATAGCGTCCGGCGAGGTGACCGGGCTGGAGCTGATGGAACGGGCCGGGCAGGGGGTGGTCGAGGCCATCTTCGAGGAATGGCCGGAACTGGCGGAGCCTGTTGAAGCTGGGCGAGGGGCCGGCCCCTCGCGCTCCCCGGAGTATTTGGAGCAAGATGAAGGAGCGCGCCGGGCGGTGGTGCTGTGCGGGCCGGGTAACAACGGCGGCGACGGCTTTGTGGTAGCGCGGCTCTTGAAGGCGCGCGGCTGGAAGGTGGAGGCGTTTCTGTATGGAGACCCGGACAAGCTGCCGCCGGATGCGAAGGTGAACTATGAACGGCTGGGTGCAGGCGCAGTGCAGCCTTGGAGCAAAACCGCCGTTGGCAACGCGGAGGGCCACCTCTTTGTGGACGCAATCTTTGGCGCCGGGTTATCGCGTGCGCCGGACAGCGACATTCTTGAGCCGCTGACCAAACTGTACACCGAAGGCAGAACCTTTGGCCGGATGGCAGCGGTTGATGCGCCGACAGGCCTTTGCATGAACAGCGGACGCGCCCTTTGCCAGGAATACGGCGGTAATTGGAGCTGGCTTACAGTCACCTTTCACAGGCCTCGCATCGGGCATTTCGTTGACGAAGGGCCGGGTTACTGCGGGAACTTGCGAACCGTGGATATTGGGCTGGGCGGGGTGAAAACTGGCCATGTGATCCGGCCCTGGCATGGCGATTTCCCAGGTTTGGATGAAGGCGGGAAGGACGGTGAGGGTTTTGTTACGCTCGTTGATGACCACCAGCGGACAACGTCGCTGCCGAAAAACCGGGAAGACCATAAATACTCCCACGGCCACGCTCTCGTCCTCTCCGGCGGCCACGGCAAAACCGGCGCGGCGCGTCTAGCAGCCCGCGGTGCGTTGCGGATCGGGGCAGGGCTGGTCACCGTCGGCTCGCCGCGCTCAGCGATGTTTGAGAATGCCGCCAATCTGACCGCCATCATGCTGCAGCAGATCGACGGGGCGCATGGGGTCAGCGAATTGCTGGAGGACAGACGTTTCAACGCAGTCTGTCTTGGCCCGGGCCTGGGGCGCGGCGCCGACACGCAGGCAGTGGTGATGGCGGTCCTGAAGGAAAACCGCGCTACCGTGCTGGATGCTGATGCGCTCACAAGGTTTGAGCTGAAGCCGCAAGCGCTGTTCGACCTGCTGCACGAAAACTGCGTCCTCACCCCGCATGGCGGCGAATTTGCCAAGCTGTTCCCGGACTTGGCAGAAAAACTGAACGCGCCCGCCACCACCGGCCCCGCCTATTCCAAGGTCGACGCCACCCGCGAGGCGGCCAAACGCGCAGGCTGCGTGGTATTGTTCAAGGGACCAGATACGGTGATTGCCGCGCCGGACGGGCGCTGTTCTGTCAATTCCGCTCATTACGAGCGCTCCGCGCCCTGGCTCGCCACCGCCGGCTCGGGGGATGTGCTGGCAGGCTTCATCACCGGGCTGATGGCGCGCGGGTTCTCCCCGATGCAGGCAGCAGAGACCGCCGCCTATATCCACGTCGAATGCGCGCTGGAGTTCGGCCTCGGCCTGATCGCCGAGGACCTGCCGGAGCAGATCCCCGCCGTGTTCCGCAAGCTGGGGATGTAAGCAGGCTCAGGCCGCCGGGCGCAGGTTTTCCTGCGGCGCGGCGGCGGCAGACAGTTCCAGCCCGCCTGCATAGATCACATGCGGGCGGGAGAACTCCAGCACCGTAAGATCCATCATCTGCAGGCCAAGATCGCGGATGAATTCGCCATCCACCAGCTCATAGGCCGGCACCACTGCCTGCGGCTGGCCGAACATCGCCTTGGCGCGCCAGTCGCGCACCAGGATGCGCTGATCCCAGGGTACCACCAGATCGCTGTCGGCGCGCATGTCGCCCAAAGACCCGGCTGCAAAACACACCGCCTGCAGCATTGCGCGGCGGGTCCGCACCCCTTCCACCTGCGCCATTCCTTGGGTGCGGGTGATCAGGCTGTCCCCGGATTTGAGCTCTTCAGCCGCGCGCTCGCCCTCGCGGGTCAGCACGATGGTGCCGCGCAAAAGGCTGATGTTCTGGCTGCCTTGATACAGCCGCCGGGGCTGTGCCTGGACACGCATCGCCAATTGCGCGCGCAGGGCCGCATTTCCAAAAGGTTTCATATTGTTGCTCGCTGTGTCTGCCTCAGACTTTTTTCCCAAACTACCGCACAAGCGGATTCCGCGCCCAGCCCTTTTGCGCGAAAACCCGCCGATTGTTGCGATATTCCGGACGGATTGTTGCCGTTTTGCACAATGGCATTTCAGGCACGATTTCCCCTCGCATCCCCCGCGAAGCTTTGCTATTCAGCGCGTCACGCGGCGGGCTTGCCCGGCGCAAGTGCGGGTGTGGCGGAATTGGTAGACGCACCAGATTTAGGTTCTGGCGCCGCAAGGCGTGGGGGTTCAAGTCCCTTCACCCGCACCACATTGATTTTAAATGGAAATTTGGATTGGTGCGGGGCGGCGCTGCGCCCTTGATCCAGAGTGTTTTACACTTTGTTTTACACTCTGGAATCTGTTCTTATTCTGTTTTTGTTCTGTTCCGGCGAAGCTGTGCTGTCTTTGAGAGCTGTTTTTGCCTGGCTTGCTGTCGGTACTTCTTCACCATTTCCAGCGATTTGTGGCCGGTCACGGACTGGATTTCCGTGTCTGAGCAGCCTGCCTCTGCCAGCTCTTTCGCGGCGGTGTAGCGCCAGCCGTGGATAACAAAGCCCTCGGCCTCGATCTTCTTGCGGACTTCGGCCACAAGGCTTTGCGCGCGCCGTTTGCTGATGTGCTGCGTCAGGTTCTTTGCCAGGATGTGTTTTCCGTTGCGTGGCAAACGCTCCAGGAACGTCTGCAGGCGCTCTGGGCAGAAGATCGAAAGCCGGGCGCCGGTTTTCTCCTGCACAACGTCCATATAGCCGCCCTGGAAGTGCGCCCATTCCATGGCGACCACATCACCAATGCGCTGCCCGGTGCCAATGCACAGCTCAAAAATCGCGCGCTCAATCGTCAGCCCGTGCTGTTCGCAATAGCGCTCATATGCGGCCAGCTTTGGCTCCGGCCAGGCTTCATAGCTACCGCCCTTCAGCTTTTCGACGCCCTGGGCGGGGTTGGCGGTGATCCATTCCAGATCAATGGCGTGGCGGGCCAGAATCGAAAGCTGTTCGACCATGGCATTCGCCTTGCGCCATTGGTCTGCATACTTGTCTCGCGCTGCGATAACGTGTTTCCGGCGAAGTTTGGTGAAGTCCTTCGGGCCATTCTTTTCGCGGAGCAGTTCCAGCGTGCGGCGGTATTCTGCCTTTGTACCTGGCTTCAGCCCCTTGAAGCGTGGCGTCTGGTAGTAGCTGGTGATCAGTGCTTCAAAGGTGGTTTTAACCGTCGCCTTGTGCTGGCCGGACCTGATGGCCCAGTATTCACGGTCAAATTCCTCGCTGTCCGGGTCGTCGGGCAGACGGATCAGGGTCTTGCCCTTGCGAAAATACCAGTAGTCCTTTCCGCCGCGAGCGATCCGGGCCAGGTAGGGTTTTGAGTTCTTCTTTACCATTCGAAATCTTCACTCAGCATGGCGCCTGAGCTGATTGCCTCAAGCTGTTTCACAGACCAGCGCTCCACCTTGCCGCCGATCTTGACCGGCCTGGGCAGGCTTCCCGCTGCCACCAGGGAGCGGAATTCCTTGAGCGGCATATCCAGCATCTTAGCTGCCGTGCTTTCTCGCGCTAGGATTTGGTTTGCTGCTGCCACGGAATCAGCCTCCTGGTTCAGTTCTTGCCTTGCGCGCGCTGCATCCGGCGGGTGCATTTGCGCATGATCTGGCGGCGTTCTTCTTTCAGATCGTGCAAGGCGCGCTCTTTCACCCGGATTCGGACGTGGAGCTTGGCGAGGCGGCGCAGGTCAATTTCATCCGCGAAGTGCAGCCACAGCGCCCTGAGGCCGAAAAGCTCAACCTTTGCCAGAGGCTTGCGGGCCTTCTTTGATCCGTTCTGAGTATCTGTTCCAGCTACACGGGCAGCAGTATCTGTTTCGGTCTGCATGGGAGTTCCAATCACCGGAAAGGGGTTGCGAGTTTGCCGGTCCATGCGTCGAATTCGGTGCGCAGGGCCTGGAAGCGGTCGGCAGCGGCTTTGTCGTGCAGCAGCTCGCAGCGGCTGCTGATTTTGCAGACCTGGCGGACGTATTCCGCCGCGCCGCCTTGCGTGAGCTGCTTATCCGGGTAGCCGCAGCGTTGGGCTGCGAAGGTCTGAAACCGCGGGTCATTGCAGAGGATGCCTGCCTGTGTCGATGGCGGCAGATCCTCAAAGCGCCGTTTCTGTTCCGTGGGCATTGGCTTGCCTTTCTGCATGGCGGGCGCGGCGCGGCGGCGTGAGTGGTGGACTTTGCCGCGCCCGGCGGATCTGGCGGGGTTCTTTTTCTGGAAAGTGCCGGGGGCGGCTTGAGGTGCGCCCCCGGCCAGTGTGCTAAGGCGCAGGTTTCAAGTGGCCTCGGCAACTCGTGTGCTTGCGGGTGGCAGCAGTGCTGCGCCGTTGTAGGGGCAATCCGGGCGGCCATCGGCGGCGCGGGCGGATCTGTTGTCCTGGTGTAGCCTGAGGGCGGACTTGACCCATTTCTCAATCGCGGCGTTCTGGGTGGTGTCCTGTTCGGTCAGGCCGTACAGGCGCACCGTCCAATTGAATTCGTCATAGGTCGCGGGTTTGGGGTCGGCAGGCCAAAACTCGCCGCCCAGCCCGGCGAAGATCAGCGCGCGTGTGATTGGGCTGGCCTCGGCCATATTCTGGGCTGTGGCATAGATTTCCTGCGGGGTCGGTGGCATGGGGTTTCCTGTTTGTGTGATGTGCGCGGGCAGCGGATTGTTTGGAGGACTGCGCCACCCGCGCTGATCCGCGCCGCAAGACGGGCGCGAAACCTCATTAGAAAGCGGCGCGTCAATCCTCCTTCACGCACCGCTTTCGGCTATTTGGGGGGGGGCGGTGCCCTAGAGCGCGCTCTACCGATTTTGCCGGTTTCAGTCGTGGTTTCGGTGAGTTTGGAGGCTGCCTTTGCGTCAGGCTGCATTTCGGTGCTGCACCGGGATGTTCTTCTCCGCGATGAGTTGGCGCACCTTGGCGCCGACGCGCGCTAGGGTTTGGTCGGTCGGTTCCGGCGCCGGTTCGGGCCGGTCGATCAGGTGGGCCGCGCGCAGGCGTGCCGGGTCAAAGCCCTGGCCGCGGGCAGCCTTCATGGCGGCCCAGGCCTGGGTGAACAAGCTGGTATCGTCCAGGTAGTTTTCCGGTGAGCCGACGATCTGGCGGGCGGTGTTGTTCATGTCTTGCATTCAATCCTCCATCGGTTGATAGGGGTATCGATAAACTAAGCAAATTGCGTAGGTCAAGAGTAAAACTAAGCAATACGCATAGTTTGCGTTAGCGCAGGGTTTACCATTGTGTATGGCTATTGCCTGCGGGGGATTCTGAGGTTGGGGATTCTGCCGTGCTGGCGAGGGCTTCATTTGATGAAGTCCCCCGACTTTCGCGCAAATTATGCGGACTTAGGCAAATGAATATGAACGAAGAAAAGTTATTGCGGTTGTTAAAAGAGGCGCGAGCCAGGTCGGGCCTTCCGTTGGACTTCTGGGCGGACGTAACGGAAGGACTGGATTACAGATCCCTCGAGATCCTGGTGGGCAAATCTTCGATCTTTCCAAAGTACATGAACTCAAGCGGTAAGCTGTAGCATTTCCGAAGTTTTTTTGCAGCGCTTAGGGAAAGTTCGCGCCGCGCATTTTCAAACGGTCCGTACGTCTGTTCGGTCATGCCTGCGCGTTCTGCGAACTCTTTCTTAGTGAGTCCGAGAATTTCGCGCACGCGTTTCAGCCGGGCTGCGACTGCTTCAATGTTGTCTTCTTGATCTTCAAGCATGATCAATTTCTACCGTTGAAGCTGAATTGCAGCACTGAGCAATTTGCGTATTTACTTCCTACGCAAAATGCGTAGTTACTTGGCGCATGAGTGCTGAGAGCAGAACAGAAACAGTTGCCAACTTTCTTGATGTCGCCGACCGGGTGCAGTTTCAAAAGGAAACTGGGTTCTCGGTGCAGTTGGTGACACGCGCGAAACGTGTGGGGCTCTTTCCCGCGCACTGGTTTTGGGCTGTTCGGAGCTACTGTCAAAAGCATGGAATTGAAGTCCCTGAACATCTTTTCAAGGGGCACCCGGACGCGAGCGGAAAGGACGCCGCATGAGCCGCCCCCGCCTGACCCTGATTGTGAACAATGATGTGCCATGCGGTGAGCCTGGCGCGACAGCCAGTCAAAAGTCTTGGTCAAATCAGTTTGACCCTTATGCGCTGAAGGCTGCTGCACCTGACTTGTGGTCGGCCTACTTCCGCGCCAGGTTCCGCAGCCCGCGCGAGGTTGCGCTGTTTTGCGATGTGAGCTTTCAGACGGCGCTGAACTGGTGGGGAGCGGTAACCGCGCCCACCAGCCATATCGCGCTGCTGGTCATGCTGACTGACCCGGGCGCGGCTGCGTTCTTCGATGATGAATTGGCGAGGGCAGCTTGATGGCTTACTCTCGTCCAGCTGGGGGCCTCAAGTTCGTTCCCTGTCCAAATAGTTCAGCCTTCAATCAGCGCCATAAATTCGGTTTCTCCAAGGATGCGGATCTCTTGGCCTGTCGCAATGAGCTCATCTGCTCGCCTGTGTTTGGTGCTCTTCTCATGGCCATTGAGCAGCGTCAGGTCCTGGTCACCAACAACCAGCAAGGTCACCTTCTTGCTTACGCTGGACTTCACCGTGATTCCCGCGCCCGCTGCGCGAGTAGCTGCTTCTGTCCGGGTCATGGTCATTTGACCGGTGAAGCAAGCTACATGGCCAAAAAGCGGTCCATTCTGGTTCCCTTCCAGGGTGACGCTCTTTGTGTAGTTCGCTTTGTTTTTCGCTCGCTTGTGACCCTTGGCGAGCTCTTCGTAGTATTCTCCAGTTTTTTGCTCCGCCAAGAGCACAACTTGAGCAGCGGCCTTGGCGTCTTCAGCAGCATCATGGTGGTCAAAGTCAAGGTCGAGATGCGTTTTCAAGCTTGCGAGGCCGTGGCCTCCATTGCCTTTCAGTTCCGGCCAAGCTTGTCGAGCAATCGTCACACTGTCATGCCAATGGCATTTCGGATTTGGCAATCCATACCGTCTACAGGCACCTTCGATTGCTCGCTTGTCAAAGCTGCTGTGCTGCACCAAGGGGTGTCGCTCGAGGAAGGCCCGCAGAGACTGAATAACTTGGCTAAAGTCAGGTTGGCCACTGACCGCTGCAGGGTTGATACCATGCAGGTTCACGTTGAATTCGTCGAAGTGGGTTTGAGGGTCAATCAGAAAGCTGACGGTCTGAACAAGGCTTTGATCAGACACCAGGGCGAGGCCGATTTGACAAATAGAAGATGTGTCAGAGTTGGCAGTTTCCACATCTATGGCGACAAAGCGGAATGTTTGATTGAGAAAGTCCGCGTTCGGAGCCGGTACCGGCCTTTCTACATCTTTTTTAGGTCTAACCGAGGCACTCTCCTTAGCAGTCGCCTTTCTGTTGGACTTTGGTTGATGATCCTGCCGACTGAGCGGGGAGTTCAATTGATGCAGGGCGGAAGCGCTACTTTTGTCTTCCTTGCGAGAGCGAAAGGCAAGGAAAAGGCCGACTACTACAGCGAGAACGAGAACAACAATTTCCAACTGAGAATCCCTTTCGTTGTTTGTTTGGTTACCGCGAAAGGTGCAGGCAATTGGGGTGGGGGACAAGCCCTGGTTGTCTGTCAAAATGCTGCAGGACGGGAGGGCCTCTCTCCCGTGACTGGCGCAGACTGGGGGCCGACGCACCTGCAAGCAGCCCCCATTTCCTCCCCTGTTGGGCCTGGGCGCG
The DNA here is from genome assembly GCF_000813785.1 of Leisingera sp. ANG-DT. NCBI lineage: Bacteria > Pseudomonadati > Pseudomonadota > Alphaproteobacteria > Rhodobacterales > Roseobacteraceae > Leisingera > Leisingera sp. ANG-DT. The sequence goes on along the minus strand of NZ_JWLE01000001.1, from coordinate 787,069 downwards.
TGGCAGATGCGTTGCCATGCGCCCTTTTTCCCGCGGGAGCGGTTCGAAGGTCGAGCATCGTGCAAAATGGGACGGGGGTTGAGCAATGGGTTGGGCAGCGCTGCCCACGGCCTCCGGCCCGTCGATCTGGCAGCTGCCAGCGGATGTGCCGGCGGAACCGGAACAGGTCAGTTTCTTTGACGGTTTGGTGCAAGGCGGGCCGGAACAACATCAAGAGGAGGGCAGTGCAGTGAATATGCAGGCAGGGCATTTGCAGCCGGTAGATGCAGCCGAATTGCCGGAATATCCGCTGTCGGCTGACGACAGGCTGGACAGCCATTATTTCATGGTGTGGGAGCGTCGGCGCTGGCTGAACTCAGACATGCGCTTGAAAGGCACCCCGGAGTGCCGGGCGCTGTACTTCGATCTAACCAATATTGCCTATGACCAGTCGCCGGTTGGCACTTTGCCGGACGATCTGGAAGTGCTGGCCAAAATGCTCTTTGTCGAGGTCGGGCATTTCCGGTCCTTGTGCAAGCTCGATTATGGGCCGTTGCACAAGTGGACCCGCTGCATCTGCGAAGGTGGTGAGGTGCGCTTGATGCACCCGATGGTGCTCAAATCTCTGAGTGAGGCGATCGCTCGGAAAGAGGATAACCGGGCCAAGAACGAAGCGGCGAATGCTTCCAAGCGCCTGCAGCGGCTGCGGGCAACTGTGGCCGGGTATCACGCGGATCTAGCCAAGAATGACGCAGCCGTTCGCTGGATGGATGAATGGCTGATTAAGGAGGGTTGCGAGTACCGCAATGCCACCTGGGTCGAGCGGGCAATGCAGGCCTGGAGCAATCACATGTTCGATCTCGGGAGGGCGAGAGGAAGTGTCCCGAACTGTCCGAAAGACACTTTTGGACGGTCTTAGACAGTCTCGGACTGTCCTGCACGACAGGGACACAGACAGGGAAAAAACAAGACAGCAGGTCAGTCGCGCACCAATCCGGCGGTTTGACCTGTGGATAACTGGGTGGGCTTAGAAACAGGAGAGATGTGGGCTGATGTGCAGTGAGCAAACCGAAAACAAACGCGCTAGGGTGCGCCGACTGGTTTTGCAGCCGCTGCAGGACCTCGGGTTCCGGTTCCCGAAAGGGACGCCGGAGGAAAAGCAGCGGGCCACGCTGGACCGGTTAGCGGACTCTATTGCCTACATGAGCGATAAGGGGCTGATTGCTCTGCGGCAGTCCTTGCAGACCAAGGGCGAAGGTTCCGCCAAGTGCTTTTGGCCCTGCCGTGCAACGGTGATGGGCTGGGCCGAGGCACTGGAGTACCGCCCGCTTGATGAGCTGCCGGAGCTGCTGGGGTGGTTCAGGTCCCGTGCTGGGGCGGAGGCAATGCAGGACGGTGTGCTGCTGGCTGAATACCTGTTCTGGCGCGACAACAAACGGCCACCGGCAAAGGGGCCTGAGAAAGACCGGGTGCGGCGGCAGGCTGCCGAGTTCAACAATGAATATCAGAAGATCATGGAACGGCGCGCGCGCGGGTTCCCGGATATCCACGACCAGGGGGAATTCGTCCGCTGGTATGAGCGCACGCTGAAGAAGTGCGAAGCGTGGGTGAAGGAAGGCAAGGCGGCCCGCAATGGGGCTGGAGCGAAAGAAAGGGTGCAAGCGTGAGCGAGCATGTTGTGATTGTGGCGCCGGATGGTGTTGCGCAGAAGGTGCTGGCTGAGGAAGCCGCGCGGGTGGCAGAAGTGAAGGCGCGGGGAGAAGTGCCGGCGGCCTGCGGGTCGGAGATACCGGAGGCCCCAGCGCGTGGCGCGTTCCGTGTGTTTGAGCCGATGGATCTCTATCCCGCGGGGGAAGAGGGGTTTGAGGTCAAACCTGCAGGGTTTCAGGGCCGCAAAGCTATGCAGATGGCTGATGCCTTTGACGTGATGGCTGCCAGCGCGGCGCGGAAGAAAAAGCCCGCGCCGTTCTCGCCCGGTCAGGTTGCCATGGGGCGTCATTACCGGGATCTGCTGGAGCGGTACGAAAGCGCGGGTGTGCGCTGTTCCTCTGTCGAGGCAATCCGCACAGGCGGCAGCGGGCAGGGTGGCGAGTTCATTGACGCGGTGCTGCGCGACCGGGAAGAGATTGAGCGGCTGCGCCGCCGCATTGGCAACGGGGTTGCGATGGAAGTGCGGCGGGTGCGTCCGTCCAAGCGTGGCACGCGCGGCGCCATCAGCAACCGCGTCCTGGTGGATATGGTTTGCCTGCATGACAGGACGATCAGCGATGTGTTGCGCAGTCATCATTGGTCGGTCAATGGCGGCAACGTGAAGGCGGTGACGCGGGCGTTGGCCGGTGTGCTTGATGCGATGGCGGGGCCGGTGCTTGGAAAATTTGGCGTCAGGGCTTGCAACTTTTAGGATCGTAACTAAGTTCTGTTCAACGGGCAATGGCGCAGCCTGGTAGCGTGTCCGTCTGGGAACGGAAGGTTGCAGTCACTACGACTGCTAGCCCGATCATCATGAAAAACGCCTTGGAGATGTTCAGCTTTCGGGTCGAACAGTGAAAAGGAATTTATGATGACTTTACAGTCATTTGCGCCATATCTTGCACACTTGAAGGACTTGCTTTTGCTAGTTCTGATCGCCCTAAAAGTTTGGCGAGAGGTGAAGAGATCTAGGAAGGGCTAACCGCAGGGTCTTAGCCACCTATTCGCCTTTACCGATAATAAGGGGTTGACCCTTACATCATCTGCGTGCCACAGATTATGCATCATCACCAATTGCGCCCGCAGGAAACTGCCGGGCGCATTTGCTTTGGTACTCTCAAACATTGGAGATTGTCATGCGGCCAGCCGGAGAAAGCCCGGCGATGGGGTTCCCATGGCGCGCCTGAAGGTTTGCGTGGCGTCAGGCTGCGAAGATCTGGCGCTGCCCAGTCTGTCTCATTGTGAACGGCATGAGGCAGAGCGGCAGGAGAAGCTGAAAGCGCGGAGGGCGAAGGCGCAGACCTCGCCCGCGGCCCTGGCTGCCCGCAAGCTCTATGCAAATCCAAGATGGGTGAAGGCGTCCAAGGCTTATCTGCGGGATAACCCGCTGTGTGTCGACTGTCAGGAATTGGGGGTGGTTGAGCCTGCAACGGACGTTGACCACATCAAGCCGCACAAGGGCGACCGGAAACTGTTCTGGGACCGGAACAATTGGCAGTCGCTCTGCCATCGGTGTCATAGCCGAAAGACTGCGCGCGAGGTGTTCCACCAATAGGGGGGTATCTCGAAAATAACCGCCCAATAGTACAAACCGGCGGTGATACCTGAGTTTTTGCGCGGGGGAATTTGGAACTTTTTCACCACGGTTTCAGTGGGAAGGCAGGTGTAAGGAGAAGGATATGAAGGGCGCAAAACCAAGCCTTGATAACGTCATTCCGATGAAAGGTGATGCGCCGTTTCATGTGCCGGATGCCCCGGACTTCATGAGTTCTGAGGGGCGCGAAGTCTGGGAACGCCTGGCGCCGGTTGTCGCTCAAAAGGGACGGCTGGAGCCGCATCATGTGGATCTGTTTGCCGCCTACTGCGAGGCGTGCGCTGACTTCATCCGGTTCACTGGCGATATCGCAATGATGGGTTCCTACTTCGAGACCACAGGCCGCCACGGCAAGCAGGAAAAGAGGCGGGTTGTTTGGTCCCAGCGCAACGATGCCCTAGCGACTATGCAGCGGATATCCTCGTTGTTTGGCATGTCGCCGGTCGATGAAAAGCGTTTGGGTGCAGGCGGGCAGGGTGACCTTCTGGCCGACCTTGAACGCATGCTGAGCGGCAATGCATCCGCTTGACCATCCTGTCAGCCGCTACGCTGCCGAGGTTGTAGAGGGTGATATCATAGCCGGAGATCTGGTGCGGCTCGCTTGCGAGCGCCACCTGATGGATCTGGAAACCGGTGAAGAGCGCGGGCTGTTCTTCGATTGCGAGGCTGCCAACCGCGTTTTGAACTTCTCGGGGCTGATTCAGCACACAACCGGAGAGCTGGCAGGGAAGCCGCTTGAGCTGCAGCCCTGGCAGCAGTTCCGGCACGGCTCTGTCTTCGGGTGGAAGCACCGGGAATCAGGCTTGCGCCGCTTCAAGTCAACCTATCACCAGGTGGGCAAGAAAAACGGGAAGACCACGGATACGGCTATCCCGATGCTTTACACCCAGACCTTTGACGGGGAAGGGGCGCCGCAAGGATACTGCGCCGCGACAACGCGGGATCAGGCAAAGCTGCTGTTCAATGAACTGAAGCGCATGGTCCGGGCATCGCCGATGCTGGCCCAGCTTATGAAAGTCTGGTCGCACTCAATCTCGACTGCGCACAGCAACGGCGTGATTTCCTGCCTTAGCCGCGACGGCAATTCCGCGGATGGTATCAACCCGCATTTCGCTGCCCGCGATGAGGTCCACCGCTGGACTGACCGCGAACTGGCAGAGGTGGTTGTGAACTCGATGATCGCACGGGCGCAGCCGATCGATTGGGCAATTACGACGGCAGGCGCAGACCGCAACACGATCTGCGGTGAAACGCGGGACTATTCGGAAAAGGTGCTGCGCGGTGACGTGCAGGATGATGCGTTCTTTGCCTATGTCGCCGAGCCGCCGGAGGATTGCGATCCCGGCGACCCGGCAGCCTGGGCGATGGGCAATCCGAACTTGGGCGTAAGTTTCAAACACGAGGCGTTCAAGCGGATCTATGATGAGGCGACGGTGATACAGGCAAAGATGCCGAACTTCCGGCGTCTGCATCTGAACCTCTGGACTGAAGGCTCTCAGACTTGGATTTCCCGCGACGTGTGGGACAAGGGCGAGGCGTGTGCGCCCTTTGACCCGGAAATGCTCTACGGTCGCAAGGCGTGGATCGGCCTGGACCTGAGCCGAACCACAGACTTGACCTCGATCGTTGTTGCGGTGCCGTTGAATGGGCTGATCTACCTGATCACCTATTCGTTCATTGCAGAGGGGCCAAAGGGTTTCGTGGTCAGGGCGCAGACCGAAAACCGGGCCTATGTGAGCTGGCGGGATCTGGGGTGGCTGGAAGTTCACCGCGGCGGCGTGATCGATGAAGATCAGATAATTGAGCGCATGAAATGGCTGCGCGAGCGGTTCGACATTCAGGAAGTCGCCTATGACCGCTGGGGCATGAAATATGTGGCCGGTGAGCTGGACCGGCTGCGCTTCCCGCTTCTGGAGCACGGCCAGGGCTACGCTTCTATGTCAGCGCCGACCAAGCGTCTTGAAAACTGCGTCATGACCAACCGCATCCGTCACGGCGGCAACCCGGTTCTGGCCTGGGCCGTCGGCAATGTGATGCTGGATCAGGATGCGGCTGAGAATGTGAAGCCGAACAAGAAAAAATCAACGGGCCGGATCGATCCGGCTGTTGCTGCCATCATGGCGCTGGGGCGCGCCGAGGTGGGCGAAGAGAAACGCAAAGCACAGGATATCCTGATCGTATGAAACTGCTGGGGTTCAACATTTCGCGTGCGTCCAGCGAGGCGGCGCCGGTAGCTGAGCGCGTCGAGCCGCCTATGGTGTCGGCGCAAGCGGAAACCTCTGGCACGTCCAAGCCTGAACCCTGGCTGACGGATATCGGGTTCGGCGGCAGCGCTCCGTCAAACAAGCGGCTGCCGCGAGTCACGCCGCAGCGCGGGGAGCAGCACGGTACGGTCTTTGCCTGCTGCAACAACCTCGGCGGGGATCTGTCCAAGGTTCCGCTGAAGCTGTGGCAGCGCATGGGGGATGGGCAGGAGGTTCGCGTGCGGGAGCACCCTGCCAATTACCTGCTGAACGTGGAATCCTCGCCCGGAGTGCCGGCCAAACTGATGCGGTACGGCCTTGTTTATGCCTGGGCGCTGCGCGGCAATTCCTATGCCTACGGGCCGCGCGATGGCGGCGGCGAGCTGGAAATGATCGAGCTTGCATTGCAGGACAGTTGCTCTGTCCTGCGGGCTGGCCGGGAGCGCTTCTATGATTTCACCGACGGGGCGGGTGTGCTGCGCCGGGTGCCAAGCCGGTCCATGGTGCATATGCGCTATATGGCGCTGGACGGCTGGACGGGCCGCAGCCCTCTGCAGGTCGCAAGTGAAACCGTCGGTCTGGCTTTTGCCGGGCAGGAGTCGGCGGCGCGGTCGGTTTCGGGCGGGCATACCAAGGCCGTGATTAAGCTGGCTGACAACTATGAAAGTGCTGAAGACCGTGAGCGGAACGCCCGCAACATCAAGGCGCATGTCACTAAGCCGGGTGCTGATGGAATTCCGGTTCTCGGCCCTGATGACGATATCAAGAGCCTGGACCTGACTGCGGCGGATCAGCAGTTGCTGGAAAGCCGGAAGTTTGACCGCGAGCAGCTTGCAGCGATTTACCGCATGCCGCCCTCCAAGCTGCAGATGCTGGAATTTGGAGTGAAGGCAAACGGCGAACAGCAGGCGATCGACTACCTGACCGACTGCCTGCTGCACTGGTCTGGACTGGCCGAGGCCACGCTTGCGCTGTCGGTGCTGACCCGCGGAGAGCGTGAGCGTGGGTTTTTCCTGCGCCATGATTTCGGGGCGCTGCTGCAGCCGACGGTCAAAGAACGCAATGAGGCTTTGAACCGGGCTACCGGCGGCCCGTTTCAGACGCCGAATGAAAGCCGCCGGATGATCGGTCTGCCGCCTGTTGAGGGAGGCGACGAGCTGAACCCGGCGCCGAACATGACCCGCGACGACAGCAAACAGAAGAAGGGGAAAGAGGAATGAGCCAGCCGAAAATTGGCGCCCTGGTCGGAAGCGGCCCGCTTGCCATCCATGAGTCCGCCTTGCCTTCGTTGCAGATGGATCTGCCGAAAGAGGTGGCGGAACTGTCCGCAGCAATGACGGCCCTCGCAGCAGAGGGGGTTTCGATCGAGCGCGGCCAGCGTTACGCCGTTCACCGGGGAATTGCTTTTGTCCCGGTGCGGGGGGTTCTGACGCCCAATTCCGCCCTCCTGGAGCGTTACCTGGGCTGGACCACCTACCACGGCATTGCGGAAACCATGGCCGAGGTCACTGCCAGCGATGAGGTGCAGGCAACCGTAATGATCTATGACACGCCGGGCGGGTCGGTCATGGGCATTCAAGCTGCTGTCGAAGCCGTCAAGGCTGCTGCAAAGGAAAAGCCTGTGCATGGGATTGTGCACCCCCTGGCCGCGTCGGCGGGGTATTGGGTGGTCAGCCAGTGCACCGATATCAGCCTGACGCCGGGTTCCTGGGTGGGATCTGTCGGCACAATGATGACTGCGGATCAGCCGGTGCAGCCGGGCATGGGCGGGTTTCAGTATTTCATTCTGACCTCGGAGCACGCCGGGGCCAAGCGCCCGGACCTTTCCACGGAAGAAGGGCAGAAGCTGGCGCAGACGCGGCTTGATACCATGGAGGCGGATTTCCTGGCGGCGGTGGCGGAGGGCCGCGGCATTGCCGCCGCTGATGTGCCGGGCCGCATGAGCCGCACAGACAACGACGCCGACGGCGGCGATGTGTTCTGGGGGCCGGATGCGATCGAGCGCGGCCTTGCTGATGCAATCGAAACCGTGCCGGAATTCATGGCGCGCATCGGCGGCCTGTACGCGCCCAAGCCGCGCCAGAAATCCCGCGCCTACCTGGCGCAGGCAGAGGCTGCAAAGGCCGCAGCTTCCCACTGAAATTCGCTGGCAGTTTTGCCTGTGATCACCCTGCGCATTCGCGGCGGGGATAGCTGGCTGCGTGCCTGCAGCCTTCCATGACAAGGAGAAACAACATGGACCTGAACGATCTGCGCCGCGTTATGAAGGCGGCGGCGGAAGACATGGAAACCAAGGCCAAGGCGATCGAGGCTTTGGAGTCCGCCGACGATACGAAGGCCGAAGACTTTGACGCCGCGGTCGCTGCTTTCAACGCTTCCAAAGCCGAATTCGAGAAGGCGCAGGCGAGTGTCCAGCGTGCCGAGGCGGTGGAAGCGGCCAAGGCGGCAACTGCGACCTCGGAAGTCGAAACCGGCGCCGCTGCAGGTGGTTCGTCTCCCGCAGCTCCTGCCCGCCCCAAGCAGCCGGGCCAGGAGGCCATCGAAGTTGGCTTCATGGCTCATGCGCTGATCAACGCCAAGGGTGACCGCGACAAGGCGGTGGAGCGCTTGGAGAAGGACGGCCACACCGCCATTTCTGCTGCGCTGTCCGGTGCCACCGAAAGTGCCGGCGGTGTGACCCTGCCGCGCCCGCAGGGCGAGGCGGTGATCGGCCTGCTGCGCCCGCGCGTGACTGTCCGCAACTCGGGGGCCGTGGTGCATGACCTGCCCGCGGGTGAGCTGCGCAATGCGCGTCTGGCAACGCCGCCGACGGCCAGCTATGGCGCTGAGAATGCTGCGATCACCGAAAGCGAACCGACTTTCGACAAGGTTGAAGAGAAGTTCCGTAAGTTGACCTCGCTGGTGCCGGTTGGCAACTCGCTGCTGCGCCATTCCAGCGCGTCGATCGCGCTGATGGTGCGCGATGCGATCCTCAAGGAAATGGGCCTGAAAAACGACTTGGCCTTCCTACGCTTCGACGGAACCGGCGATTTGCCGAAAGGCCTGCGGCAGTGGGCGCTGGCGGATCACTGGCAGGATGCGGTTGCAAGCGATGTTGCGGCTGTTGAAGCCGCGATCCGGCGGTGTGTGAGCAAGGTGGAAGATGCAGATGTCGGCCTGGTCAACCCGGGCTGGATTATGCGGGCTTCGACCAAGAATTTCCTCGGCAGCCTTGTGCGCGCCAATGGCTTCAAGGTGTTCCCGTCGATCGACGAAAAGGGCACTCTGCACGGTGCGCCGATCAAGACCACCTCGCAGATCCCGGACAACCTGGGCGGCGGTGGCGACGAAACCGAGATTTATTTCGCGGAATTCAGCGAAATCATGATCGGCGACTCCATGGATATCACCCTGGGTTCGAGCACTGAGGCCTCTTACGTGGATACCGGCGGCAACACCATTTCGGCATTCCAGAACGACCTGACGCTGATGCGGGCGATTGCGGAGCATGACATGGCCCCGGCTCATGATGAGGCAATCGCGGGCCTGAACGGCGTCGGCTGGTCTCTGTAATCCCGGCTTGAAAACCTGCCCTGGCGGTTGCCGCCAGGGTGAAACCTTCTCTCAGAAACGGAAGTTCTGACATGTCAAAGCAAATCGTGAAATTCCTGAAAACCCATGGCCGCTACGTCAAAGGCGACGTTGCCGGTTTTGAACCGGCGACCATCGCGAAGTGGCCCAAGGGCACCTGCAAACCCTTTGACCCGGAAGAGGTTGATTCCGCGCCGAATGCGGACGGCGAGGCGGGCGCTGATGTGTCCGCGAAGCTGGCCGAGCTGGCGCAGCGCGAAGCTGATCTGAAGGCCCGCGAGGAAGCCCTGGCCGAGAAAGAGCAGGCGGCGGAAGAGGCGGGCAAAGCTGGTGGCGAACCGGCAGGCGCGGCTGAGGCCGCCAGCAAGGGTGCCAAGGCTTCCGGCGAGCCGCCGAAGCAGGGCGCGAGCAAGTAAGGGGCGCGTGCGATGCGGGTAATCGAACAGGCGGAAATCGTTGCTGGTGTCGACCTGGAGGACTTCAAGAAGTCCGTTCACATGGCGGCAGGCGATCTGGATGACGACGGCGCCTTGCAGCTTGCGCTGGAGTCCGCAGAGGCTGCGATTTCCACTGCAACAGGTTACCCGCTGACGCCCCGGGAAGTTGAATTTGTGGTTACCCGTGGGAGCTGGTGCCGCTGGTGGTTCCCGGTTCTGCCGGTGATCGAGTTGACCGGGCTTGCCCTGGACAATGGGGCGGGCGGCTGGACTGATCAGCCGCTGGTGGGGGCTTGGGTTCAGCAGGCATACGATGAGCCTCAGTTAGTGCTTGGGGCGTCTTGGGCTGGCAACAGCGCGGCAGGCGATGTGCTGCGGGTGCGGGCCCGTGTCGGCGGACCTGATCAGCCTACATTTAACCGCTTGCGGCAGGCAATCCTGCTGCAGGCAAAGGAATGGTTTGAGGCCGGGATCGCGATCGAGGCGGAAGATACGCCTCGCATGTCGTTCGGCGTGCATCGTCTAATCAAGCAGGCGCGCTACCGCCGCCCGTATGAGGTGGCCTGATATGGGCAGGCTTCTGGACCGCAAGGTGATCTTTTTGGAGCGCGGCCCTGGTAAGAACAACCTGGGTGAAAAGAAGCGCGATGTTTGGCAAGAGCTGTTTCTGGTTCAAGCTGGTTTTGAGCCGGTCAGCGACACTGAGCGCTGGCAGGCGGGGGCGGTCGAGCAAAAAGCGGATGCGCGCTTTACCGTCGGCTACACCGCGCGCACCGCGGCGATTACCGGAGAAAACCGGCTGCGTTTTGAGGGCAGCGATTGGCAGATTTCCGGCGTCAAGGTGATCGGCCGCCGCCGCTGGCTGGAATTCACGGCCTGGAAGGTCAGACAGCCGGAGGCGTGACATGTCCATGAAAATGAAAATCGAGGGGGCGGGAGATATTGAACGCGCCCTGTCGGCACTGGCGCGCGGTACGGCCAAGGGAGTCATGCGCCGGGCCATGAAGAAGGCGATGCAGCCGGTGAAGCAAGGCGCTGAAAATTCGGCCTTTGAGATTGCGATCACCAGCAAGCTTTCCCCCCGCCAGCAGGGCGAGGCAAGGGGAGATCGGGGGCGGGCCAAAGTCTCGCTCTATGTGGGGCCTGTGGAAGCCGACGGTTCCCACGCGCCGCACGCGCATCTGATTGAGTTTGGCACAGGGCCGCGCCGTCATGCGAGCGGCAAATATGTTGGCGCGGTCATGGCGGATCCGTTCATGCGGCCCGCCTGGGACGCGAACAGGGAGCGCATGCTGCAGATCCTGCGCAAAGAGGTCTGGGCGGAAATTGAAAAGGCTGTGGAGCGCGCAGCACGCAAGGCAGCGAAGGCGGCAGGCTGATGGAATACGATATCTACAGCGCGCTGGAGCCTCTTGGGCATCCGGTTGTCTGGGGCGGTTTTGACGATGCGGAAGGCTTTCCGCGGATTACCCTGCAGATGATCAGCAACAGCACCCGCTATACTCTGAAAGACCGGGCCGGAAATGAGACGGCCCGCATTCAGGTGAATGTCTACGCGGAAACTTATGAAGAGATGATGCTTGCCGCGCGGCAAGTGTCCCAGACCCTGACAGGGTTTCGCGGCGGATCTGTGATCCGCTGCAAAGAGATATCCCGCCGGGACGGACCAGCAGAATCCGGCGGCGATGTGATCCGGCTGCAGCAGCTGGATTTCCGGGTGCGCTACCGCGCCTAACCATCGCCGGGTGACCGGCAATCATCATCATCGTGAAAGGATAGGAAATGGCTCAGAAAGTCGTTCCTGGTGATCTGTGCGACATCGAATGGTCGGCGGATGACGTGGATGGAAACTATGTCGTTATCAAGGGCTGTAAAACGGTCGGCATTCCGGAGGAAAGTCAGGAATACCGCGACCGCACTTCGCTGGACAGCCCGGGCCGCAGCAAGGAATGGGGCGTCGGTCTGACCGATACCAGCGAACTGACGCTGAACTGCTTTTATTCCACCAGCCTCTATGAACAGGCCCTGGCCTACAAGGCCGCAGGTAAGCCGGTGTATTTCCGCGTGAAACTGCCGCCGGAGGACGGTGTGCAGTCCGCCGGTGACATGTTCAAGTATCAGGCGTTCCTGAACCCGTCGATTCCGTCGGTGGATCAGGATGGCGACCTGATGACTGATCTGAAGCTGCGCCCGACTGGCCTCGTGACCTGGACGAAAGGCGCCGCGGTATGATCAGCACTCACACTGTGAAAGTGGGCCGTAAGACCCACAAGCTGAAGGCTTCCACCCTGGCGCAGGCCCGGCTGGAGCAGCTGCAAGGCGGCAAGCCGATCGGTGATCTTCTGGAGCATCTGATTGACGGCAGCGGCGGCGTAAATCTGGTGATCGATGCCTGGGCGGCGTTCCTTGACGACGGCAAGGGGGTCGAACGTGAAGAGGCGGCGAAGATCCTGGACGCCTTGGGCGGTGCCAATGCGGCTGCGGTTCACCTTGGCGTATGCCTGTCGATCGCCTTCCCGTTTCTGAAGGCCGAAGAGGGCGAGGAAGCGGAAGAAGAGGGCGACGCGGGAAACGCGAAAAGCCCAGCCGCATAGACTGGCACAAGCTGTTTTCGGTGTGGTGTGAGCTGGGCTTGCATCACGCCGAATTCTGGCACGTCAGCCTGCGCGAATTCGACCTGATCACCCGCGCCCGGATCAAGGCCAAGGATGCCGAATTCGCAGCGCGGCGGGTGCTCAATCAGGAGCTGGGCATTCTCACGCAATTTGCCATCCACAACCCCGGCAAGATGCCGGATTTCACCAAGGCGATCGGCGGCAAGAAGCCTGCCGAACGCAATCGGGCCGCAGAACTGGCGCAGCTGCGCGCGGGTCTGCTGAACATGCACTTTCAGAGCAAAAAGGGGCAGTAGATGTCCGCAGTTATCGGCGCCCTCCGGGGCGTTCTTTCGCTGGATTCCGCGGCCTTCGAAACGGGCGCGAAGCGTTCAAAAGCCGCAATGGGTGACCTGGAACGCCGCATGGTGCGTCTGGGCGGCAAGTTTGAGGCTGTAGGCCGCAAGATGACGGTGGGACTCACCCTGCCGATGGCCGGCGCCGCTGCGGTTGCGGTCAAGTCCAGCCTGAAGGTGATCGATGCCCAAGCCAAAATGGCGCAATCCTTCGGGACTACGGTCAAATCCTTGCAGGTGCTGGAGCGCGCTGCGGATCTGTCTGGCGTCTCGATGGGGGAGGTGCAGCAGGCCACTATACAGCTGACCAAGCGCCTCAGCCAGGCGGCGGGCGGTACGGGTGCCGCTGCCAAGGCTCTGACCCGCTTGCATCTGAATGCCCAGCAGATGCAGCGCCTTCCGCTTGATGAGCGCCTTGCGAAGATCCAGGCCGCTCTGGCGCAATATGTCCCGGAAGCGGAGCGGGCGGCGGTGGCCTCGGAGCTGTTCGGCAGCCGGGCGGGCCTGATCTTCACCCGAATTGACGGATCAGCCTTGCGCACCGCGACCGATGACATCGAGCGGTTTGGCGTTGCTGTCTCAGAAGTCGATGCCGATCAGATCGAGCGCACCAATGACGCGATTTCGCGCCTTGGGCTGGTGGGCCGGGGTGTATCAAATCAGCTCGCAGTGGGTCTGGCGCCCACGCTGGAATGGCTGAGCGATCAGGCCGCAGATGCCGCGGAATGGTTCAACGGGCTGAGCGATCGCACCAAGCAGTTTATTTCGGTGGGTGCCGCACTGACAGCGGCCGTTGGGCCTGCGGCGATCGGCCTGGGCCTGATGCTGAAGGTTGCGGCACCTCTGGGTGCTGCGATGGCGGGCGTGGTGACCGCTGTGGCGTTGGCGCCGGTCAAGTTCATTGCCGCGGCTAAATCTGCTGTGGCGCTGGAAATCGCTCTGGGTGCAACCAGCACCAAGGCCGCGCTTGCTGGCGTTGCCATCAAGGGTCTGATCCGCGGTTTGAAGCTGCTGCGCCTGGCGGCCCTGGCAACCGGGATCGGCGCCCTGGTTGGTGTTGCCGCGGGCATCTACCAGGGGTTTCAGCAGTCGAAAGTGGCGGCGGAGAATTTCGAAACCGCCATTCGTGACTTGGCCTCGGCGCATGACGTGCTGAACACGGCCACGGACACCTTCTATTCAAACATGACCGCCAAAAACGCGGAGGCGATGCGGCGGGCTGCTGAAGCTGCGCGCGATGCCACGCGCGAGGCGCTTGAGGCTGCCAAGGCTGAGCTGGAAGCGGCATCCTTTGCGACCAACTTTTTCGGCGCCAGTCTCTATGAAACCGAACGCATGGCAAAGGCCCGGGCTGACATCGAGCAGCTGGGCGCGGCGCTTGCGGAAGCTGAAGCCCGCCTTGATGCCGCAACCGTGGCGGCTGAGCGCACCGCTACTGAAACCGGCAATGCAGCCGAAAGCGCGGCAACCGCGGCGGAGAACAGCAACGCCCTCGCGGGCGGCCTCGCTGGCGCTGCGGGTCAAGCCTCGGCACTTAGCTCCTACCTCGCTTCAGTGCCGGGTGCGATCGCATCCGCGCAGACCACAATCGCCGGGTTGAAAGCCGGTATGGCGGTTCTGTCCTCTGGCGGCGGTGAGGCTGCCGCCAATGTTGCAAAGTACCGGGCGGAGCTGGAAGCATCTGCGGGGCCTCTGGGGGAGCTTCAGGACGGTCAGCGGGACCATGTTCAGCAGACGATTGACCAGCAGGTGCAGCTCTATGCGCAGGAACAGCAGTTGCGGGGTGAGTATCAAAAGCAGCTGGCAACGCTAAACAAGGTCAAATCCGCAGGCGGGGCGGCGTCTAAGAGCGCTATGGCCTCGCTGCAGAAGGAGATTAAGGAGCGGCGCGAGCTGCTGGGTGTCACTGAAGCCCAGCGGAAGAAGCTGGAAGCCATCCGGCTTGTGCAGCAGCGCCTGGGTAAGGATGCACTGGGGTACAGCAAGGCGCAGATCTCCGGCCTGGCCGACCAGCTGATTGAACTCGATGCGGCGGAAGAGGCCACGCGGCGGATTGCCGATCAGCAGGAACGCTGGGCTGAAAACATCACCCGCACCGCCTTTGAGGGCGGCAGCCTCACCGACACGATCGAGGGTATGCTGCGGGATATTCAGTTTCAGTTCGCGCATACCAAGATTGTCCTGCCGATCGTTGGGCAGATTACGGGGTTCTTGGGTCTCGATAACTTGTTCCTCGGTGGTGGTGGTCAGGCTGCCGCTGGGGTTGCTGGCGGCGGCGGGGGCGGCGGCCTGCTGAACCTGGCTGGTGGTGCTTTCAACCTCTTCGGTAGCGGTGGCGGCGGTCTGGCAGGCCTCGCGGGTTCCGGCGGTTTGCTAGGTGGCATTGGCGGGCTTGCTTCTGGTTTCGGTGGCATTCTCAGCGGTGGCGGCCTCGGTGCCAGCTTCTCGAGCCTGACCGGTCTGGTTTCCGGTTCCATTGGCGGTCTCGGCGCCATCGGTGCTGCGATCCCTGCTATCGGTGTCATTGCCGCAGGTGCAGCCTTCTTGAAAAAGGCCTTTAGCCGGAAGTTCGCCTATTCGGCTTTGGAAGGTACAATCGGTGCGGATGGTTTCGACGGCTACGCCCGGGATCATTTCAAAGGGGGGCTGTTCCGGAGCGACAAGGATATCCGCAAGGCGCTTGATTACGACTTGAAAACAGGCCTCAGCAATCAGGCAAAAGGTCTGACAGAAACCCTGCTGGGAATGTCGGAGGCCTTGGGGCGTGGCCGGGATGCCCTGAAGGATTACAAGGGGCATTTTGTCTCGATCCTGACCAGCGGGCGCAGTCTGGAGCAGATCCAGAAAGACTTGGCGCGGGGCTTCGAAACAGCCTCAAATCAAATGTCCGAATTGATCCTTGGCACGTCCAAGTGGTCAAAGGCTGGTGAGAGTGCCACGGAGACCCTGACGCGGCTGTCGACAAGCCTGCTGCAAGTCAATGACGCCTTTGACCTGCTGGGCCTGTCCGGCTTCAAGAAGTCGCTCCAGGGCGCGGATATGGCGTCTGGCCTGGTGGATGATTTCGGCGGCTCTGAGGCTATGACAAACGCCGTTTCCGCCTATTGGACCGGGTTTTATTCCGACGCCGAACGGCAGGAGACCACCATCCGCCGCTTGTCCGCGGAGTTCAAAAAACTTGGCTTGGCAATGCCGCAGAGCCGGGAAGAGTTCCGCAGCCTGGTCGAGGGAATTGACCGGACCTCAGCGTCCGGGCGGAAGCTCTATGCGGATCTTCTGAAGTTGTCAGGCGGGCTTGGGCAAGTGCTGGACCCGCGGGCCGGGATCAGCCAGGGCGTTGCAAAGCAGCTTGAGGCGATCGGCAAGACCGTTGCGGATCAGATCGAGGTTTCGCGCAGCATGGCCGCTGATGCCCGGGCGTCCGCTGAGCTGTGGCACCGGACGGCTGCCAAGCTGCGGGACTTCCAGGACGGTCTGTTGAACTCCGGTCTTTCCGGCGCGAGTTCTGCACAAACGGCAGCAGCGCTGCGGGGCCGCTACCTGAGTGCCTTGGAGCGCGCCCGCGGCGGCGATACTGACGCCGCTGCTGAGCTGCCAGGCCTGGCGCGGAAATACCTGCAGAGCGCGCGGGATAGCGCAGGTTCCGCGCTGGAGTTCAACCGTATCGCGGCCCAGGTGCAGGCGGAGATCCACCAGATGACTGCGCTGGCCGATGCTGCGGGTGATGCGGACGAACGGCTTGCGGATCTCCTGGATGAGCAGACCAGCGTCCTCACGGAACTGGGCGAATACCTGCAGACCGCAAATGCCAGCTCTAAGAAATTCGGTGAGGATGTCGCCCAGTATCAGGACCGGTTGAAAGCGCTGGGGGCAGACATCGTGGAGGCCAGCAAAAACCCCGGCATTGCTGAGGTCAGCCCGACTGGCCCCATGTCGGAATTGTTCGGTGAGTTGACCGGCGGGCTAAGCAGTGTGAAGGCGCCAATGAACTCGCTGACCAGTATGCTGGGCAAGCTCCGGGATGCCGTCAATGCGGATCGCCGGGACAGGAACCGGAACGCAAAGATTGCGGGCCTTCAGGTGAAGGGGGGCGATGCAGCGGCGGCGGCTAAGAGGCCGCAGGAGATTGCCGAAAAATTCAATGCATTGCGCGAGAAATACGGGGTCAGCCTGCACGGGCAAAAGCGGTCGATTTCCGTCAATAAGGATGGCCAGCTTGTTACCTCCTTTGACTACTATGGCGGAACTCCCAAAAGGCTGGCGGAATTCAAGAAAGCCCTCAAGGATGAATTCGGCACGGCCTCTTTTGGCAATGTCGTCAGCTCGGCCAATTCGAAGGCCAGCAAGGCGGCGGTGCAGGCCGAAAGCCTCCGCAAGCAGATCCGCTCGATGGGCGGTATTCCGCAGTTTGCAGAAGGCGGCGCCCATCTGGGCGGCTGGCGGATTGTCGGGGAACGCGGCTGGGAACTGGAAAACACCGGCCCCAGCCGGGTTGTGAGCCATTCGGATTCGGTTGCCATGCTGGATAACCGCCAGGTGGTCCGGAGTGTCGAGGGGCTTGCAAAGCAAGTCGCCGTGCAGGGTCAGCGGATGGAAATGATGGTGCGCAAGGTCGCGCAGTACCTGGAGGATTGGGATGAAGTGGGTCAGCCGGAGGTGCGTGTCTGATGGATTTCAACATTATCGCGCCGATGACTGTCACCGATGCGGAGCTGACGGCCTCGAACATTCCGGAGAATGATCATGCGGTATGGGATGCCGGCACATCCTTCGGCCTCGGCGCAAAGGTGATCTCGACCACCTCGCACCGGATCTATGAGAGCATGCAGGCCGGAAACCAGGGCAATGATCCGGTTTCGGATGATGGCACCTGGTGGCTTGATCTGAAGGCCACGAACCGCTGGAGCGCGTTTGATCAGCGCCGGTCAAACCGGGCCAGCTATGCGGAGGAAATCACCTACTCGATCGTGCCCAGCCAGGACTGCGATGCCATTTCGCTATTCGGCCTGTCGGCGGGGTCGGTTCAGATCGAGGTCTTTGACGGTGCCACACTGATCTATGATCAGACCTTTGCGATGGCAGACACCGGACATGTGGTCAGCATGTATACCTATTTCTTTGGCGGGGTGGTCTTTCAGCGTCAGAAGGTGCTGAACGGCTTCCCGGGCTACATCGGCCACCGGATCGATATCACCATCTCAGCACCGGGTTCCGTGGCTGAGGTGGGGCATATCGTTCTTGGCAGGAATCACATCCTGGGGGAGGTGATGAACCTTCCCAATATCCAGCACGTCAGCCACAGCCGGAAAGGGTATGACGATTTTGGTGATGAGATCCTGGTAAAGCGCGGATCCACGCGCCGGGTTGAGGTGGATCTCATTGTGCAGACGCTGCAGGCGCCGCGCGTGATGGACATTATCGCAGAGGTCGATGGGGTGGCCACGGCCTTCTACCTGTCCGGTGATGCTCCAAGCTACGGGATCGAGGGGCTGGGGTTTGTCGATGACCACAGCCAGCCGATCGATATCGCAGGGGACAGTGTTTTTCCCCTGGTTATGAAAACTCTCAAATAGGGCAAAACTCATGGATTTTCCTGCTCAACCGGCCAAGCCGGATATTCCTCTGCGCTCATCGCCGGAGGCCGACTTTGATGCAAAGATGGTGCTGCTGTTTCAGTGGGCGGTGAATGATTTCTTCAGCTTCGTGGATGCCTGGGCGACCTGGCTGACCGAAAACAGCACGGTCATTGGCGGCGAGCTGAACGATACGGATATCGGGCAAACGACCCCGGCGGCGGGGGCGTTTACGGCGCTGTCTGCCGCTGCAGTGGCGTACTTTGCCGATAAGCTGGGCGTCGGTACTGCCTCTCCGTCTCATCTCATCGATGTGCAGGGCATCGGGGGCGAGGTGGCGATCCGCGTGAAGAACACCGATGCGGCAGGTGCTGACCCGGATGCAAGCTTCTATCTTGATGCGGGGAATGCCAGTGGCGAGGCCGCGCTTGAATTTATGAAGGGTGGTCTTCCGGAGGCCCGGGTGATTGCGCTGCTGGATAAGCTGCGGCTTGTTCATGATGTGGGGCCCATCGAACTGCACGCGGCGGGTCAGGCTGCGCTTAGCGTTTCCGGCACGGCAATCGAGCCGGGTTCGGACAATGCCTTTACCGGCGGCTCCGCGAGCAAGCGCTTTTCTGAAATGTTCTCGGTCGATGGAACTATCAACACCTCGGACATGCGCGAGAAGGTCAACATTCGGCCCTTGAATGAGGCTGAAAAGCGGGTCGCGCAGGAGCTGGTCAATGATTTCCGCATCTTTCAGTGGATCTCTGCTGTGGCGGATAAAGGGGAGGCCGGTGCCCGCCTGCACGTCGGTCAAATGGCGCAATGGGTGGAGCAGAAGTTTGCGGAGGAAGGCCTTGATGCAGGCCGTTACGGCATGTTCACCCGCGACAAGATTTTCCGCACTGTGACCGATACCAAAATGGTCCAGGTTCAAAAGGTCGAGAAATCAACGCAACAGCGGACGATCATTGAAGTGATCGACGGGCGGGCGACTGAGAAGACTGTATCCGAAGAAATCTCGGTGCCTGTCTATGAGGTGCTTCCGGTCTTTGATGAGGCCGGGGAAGCGGTGATGGTGCCTGGCCCGGGTGGCCCCGTCCAGAAGACAGCGCGGGTTCCGGTGCTGGTCGAAGAGGAGCGGGAATTCACCGAAGAGGTCGAGGACGGCGAGCGCCTGGGGCTGCGCTATCCCGAATTGATGTGTTTCATCATGGCCGGAACCTTGGGCGTCTGACGCCGCAGAAAACGAGCAGGATACCTCATGAAATTTGAAAGCTTCGGCTCCGCCATGGCGGGTTTTTTTGGCGTGGCTGGTGGCTGGCTGGCGCAATACGGATCAAATTGGGAGGTGGTTGTCGTCGCCCTGCTGGGCGTTACGCTGGCGCTGCTGGAAGGCGATGAGCTGCGCCTGAAGCCTGCGGTTGCCGTTGCGGTGTTCAACCTTCTGATCGGCGTTCTGGGCGGCCCTATGGTGGCTCACTGGCTGCGGGAGCACTTCGAGATCCAGTACCCGGCCCTGACGCTGATTATCGCCTTTCTGGCGGCATATGTGGCGCATGACGCCTTCAGCCGCTTCCGTGGCCCGTTGATCCACCTGGTGCGGCGCTTGATGGGGGCGGGTTCATGATCCGCTTCCTGCGTTCAAAGACCTGGCGCCGGGTGCGTGTGGCGCTTTCTGTGCTGCTCTGGCTGGCCCTTAGTTGGGCCGTGTTTGGCCCGGCCTGAAACTGAAAACCAACCCTGAAACCGGCCCCGCATCGAGCGGGGCTTTTCCTTTGGAGGGCACATGACCCGAATTCTGACACTTGAAACCCTGCAGCGGATCACCGGCCCGATGGGGCAGGGTGGAGAGCAGGAGCGAAACGCGAAGTCGTTTCTGCTGGGGGTGAACACTTTCGGCTTTGACTGCGGGCTGAACCAGCCGCACCGGCTGTCTTACCTGCTGGGCCAAACGCTGCTGGAGAGCGGGGTCTTCAATTATGACCGTGAGTTGTGGGGGCCAACCCCCGCGCAGGCCCGCTATGACATTCGCACGGATCTTGGAAACACACCTGAAGCCGATGGCGACGGTTTCAAGTTCCGGGGACGCGGGCCGTTCCAGATAACCGGGCGCTGGAATTACCGGAAGTTCCGGGATTGGGCGCGGCGCCTCGATCCTTCCGCACCTGACTTCGAGGCTGATCCGGATGTTGTGAATCTGGATCCCTGGGAGGGGCTGGGGCCGCTTTGGTTCTGGAGCGTGAACGGCCTGAATGTGCCGGCCGATGCTGGCGACGTGCGGGTGATCACCCGGCGGATCAATGGCGGCTACAACCACTTTTTCCAGCGGCAGCAGTGGACCGACAAAGCGCAGCTTGTGCTGCTGGGATTCGCGGCAACGGACGTGCGAGGGTTTCAGCGCACTGTTGGCCTGGCCGCTGACGGCCGGATCGGACCGAAGACCCGCGCCGCGCTGCACCAGGAGCTGCGTGCCCTGCCGCCCGTTTCCCCGCCCAAGCCTGCACCGCTGCCGTGGCTGCCTGCCTGGCTGCTGAAATTTCTCACCCTGTCCCGCGGCTGATCGCGGGCCGGTTTTCCCCAACTGAAAGGACTGAACAATGGACCTTACAAACCTTCTCCCTGACCTGACGCCGCTGCTGATCGAGGCGCTGGCCCTGATCCTGACCTCAGCGATTGCCGCCGCTGCGTTGATGGTGCGCAAGCATTTCGGGGTCCAGGTCGGCCAGGCGCTGCAGCGTGATCTTCACACCGCTCTGATGAGCGGCATCCGTGCGGCTCTGGAAGATGGCAGGGAAGCTGCTGCGGACGTTCTGATCAATGAAGCGATCCAGCATGCCCGGGAATCCGTGCCTGATGCCATCAAGGCGCTGAAGCCCACGGAGGCGGTCCTGCAGCGGCTGGCGCGCGGCAAGATTGCAGAGGCCGTGCGGCAGGCCCGCGAATAGGTCTGCCTGACGAACTTGAGGCCCTGGCGATCGCTGGGGCCTTTTTGAAAACTGCATCCATAAGGAATGGGATATGCCCCAAATTGATCATTTCGCCCATTTTCAGCGCGGTCTGGAAAGCCCATGCTCCCGACATTTCACTATTGTCCCACAGGATGGCGTTGACCTGCCTGTGAAGCCGCGCGTTCTGCGCGTCCTGACCTCCGGGGATCTGGCTGTCCGTGATGAGGCCGGAGCCGTGATCGTCTACGCGGTCATTGCCGGGGAGACCATTGGGTTCTCAGCCGTGGGCATCGAGGCCTCAGGCACCACGGCATCCGTTGCGGGCTGGTACTGATGCTCGGCGCCGGTCATTCGGTGATGGTAGCAACTCAACAGCAGCGGCATTGTCTTCCCGACCGTTCAAGTCTGATCGGCTGGTACAGCGCGAAGGCTACCGGAACCATCCAGCTTGAAGCTGGTGATGAGGTGTCTGCAATCGGCAACCTGGTTGCGGGCTATCTGGGGTTGTCCAAGCTGGCGGATGGTGGTCCGACCTATGTGGCTTCTGAACCGCTCGCTGGCGGGCGTCCTGCGCTGGTCTGGCCGGATCAAGGCAATTCGCGTGGGTTGAGCCTGCCTACAGACGCGATGGTCAGGGAGGTGTTCGTTGTCCTGGCCTATGGCGACGGTGTGCGGGCTGCATTCAATAGCTACAACACTCTGATCACTGACCTGGCCGGGCTGGATACCGGCAGTCCGAACCGGGTGATCGGCCACGAAAACAATTCCGGGGTTTTCACTGGTTCCATACCTGCGGGAATGACCATTCATGTAAACGGCGGCGCTGCAACCACAGAGCTTTTGCCGCTGCCTTTGTCGGTGGTTCATTTCAGTTCGGCAACGCCATTTCCGCTGGCCGCGATCGGCGGGCGGAACAATGGCTTGAATCGGGCCTGGCGCGGGCCGATGTGCGAGGTTCTGGCCTATACCGACCAACTGGCACCGGCAGTGGTTGCGCGGAATGTGCGCTACCTGCGAAGCGGCTGGGGGATCTAGGCTTGAAGCGCCAAAGCAAAAAGCCCCGGTTAGCGCCGGGGCTTTTGTCGTTTCTGGAGCGGGCGTTAGTTGGACTGCGAGTCTGCCAGGTCGTGTTGAGCCCAAACCTACCTTCTCTCGTGTGTTTTGACAGTTGGAATTGCGCCGCGCCGTGGCTACGGTCGAAGGATGGAGTTGATTGATATTACCTATAAAGGGCCACCGTTGGATGACGGTGAAATATTGGCCCAAGCGCCTGATGGCCTAGTCACTCTTCTAACATCGTTGAATGGTTTCATTCAGTTTGGCGGCGGACTTCATGTTCGTGGCGCTTGTTCCGGCCCCGAATGGCATTCTTTGCGACGGGCGTGGAAAGGGCCGACATCGATAAGTGATCTCTATCCAGTTGTAGGCCGGAGTTGGGTACCCTTCGCCGAAGATTGCGTCGGCGACCAATTTCTCTTGCGAGACAAGGAAGTTCTCCGCCTTTCGGCCGAAACGGGTGAAGTTAATGAAATGGGTTTATCACTTTGGGGTTTTCTCAGAAGCGCCAATGCCGACCCAATGGGCTTTCTAGGAATGGAACCGTTGCTGCAACTCCAAAAAGACCTTGGAGCGATGCCCGAAGGACACTTGGTTCATGCATATCCACCATTTTGCTCTAAGGAAGCGGGCCAAGGGGTCTCACTAAAAGCAGTTCCGGCATGGGAACTTCACATACTGCACTCAGAATTCGCGAAGGTGCTGCCCAAGGACGGTGGTAAGGTTCGGGTCGAGATCAGCGACTAAAACAAGTTCGTGAACGGCAGCAACGTCCCGCCAACTCCCCTTCTTGGTTAGGCCTCCGATCTCTCGAGGAGTCTTGTGTTTGATTCGCCGGTTGTGACACTGGCGGGTAACTCAATTGACGCGCGCATGTCTTTCCTCCACCCTACTGTGAATACGTAAGAAAAGGCGCAGCCGTGATCGAGGGTAAGAAAGAGGGCGGATTTTCCAGAAAGTGGGCGATTGTGACCGTGCATCCGTGGTTGCCATCGAGGTCGGAGCAAGTCGCCAGGGCGCGCGCCTGGGGGGTAGATGAAAGCATCCTGGGCGGCGTCGATGTGTCAGCTCTTTTTGTCGATGATGTGCGCCACGTCAAGCGTACCACCAATTGGCCGGGCAAGCTGGTTGAGCGCGGCATCTTCCTGAAAAAGATGAAGCTTCTGCAGCACGTTGGGCATCAGGTTTTCTTTACAAATCCGCTGTGTGTCGGGTTCTCTGAAAAGCACGCGCGCAGCACGGTCGAGGGGCTGTTTGAGGCGGGCCTTGTGGTCTACGTCCACTCGATCAAGGACAACGACCCGGCGCTGTATCAGAAGGGCGACGACATGACGGAATTCTATGAGAGCGTGGGCCTGATGGCGAATGCCAAGCACCAGAGCGTCCACCGGAAACTGAAATCCAGATAGGAGCAGGGAATTCAGTGAAGGTTATTAAGCAGGCGCGGCAGATGGCAGCCAGGCGGCCAAAGGAAACAAAATGGACCGCCATCGGCGGTGCGAGCGGAATCCCTATTGGGTTGGCAGTTGGCGGAGTAGGGGTGGTAGCTCTTGGTGGGGGTGTTGGAATTCCTGCCGTCGTGCTGTGTTCCGTTGTTGGTGCAGCAATTGGGAACCGTTACGGCGTCGGACAAGATCGGCCACTACCAAATGCAGATAAAGAAGAAGCCAGCTAGGGAGTTATTCGACGTGCAGAGCAACGACCCAACACCTGGACAGCAGGAAGCGTTCAGCGAAGCCCACGATCTTTATAAACGGCTCGAGGCCGAAGGGCGTGTCTCTCTTGCAGAAGTAGGAACTGGATTGCTCATCGCCGCTGTTGTTGTTCTGCGAAAGGCAGTTGGAAACAAGGCGACCGCGGAACTTCTGTATGAGTATGCGGACGACTACGCCTGCCGCGATCAGCCCAGATAAGGAGTGCCGAGTGGGGCGGGACTCGAACCCGCGACCCCTCGAGCCTAAATCGAGTGCGCTAACCAACTGCGCCACCCACTGATATCCCCTAAGGGACAGCGGGCTCTTGATAAAGGTGGTGGCTTGTGGTGGCAAGTGCCGTTTTGGTTGTACCGTGGGAATTTCTTGGTTGGTCGGTTAGCAGCCAGGTCAGTCCAGTAAAGGAGCGCGGGCAGGTTTGTTGACGGGGGTAGGGCGCTCTGTGCGGCAACAGGTACGAGACACGAAAATGGGCGCCTCTCAACCGAGGCGCCCATCTTCTTGTGCAGAATGAGCTTGAGAGTGTTGTTCGCGCTCTCTGTTCTATCTATGCGGTATCTGAGTTAAAATTGTGTATACGCATCGTGAAAGTTGCATCAAAGGAGCAAGGCCAGTGCGCGGCACTCGTTACCAGGTCAACATCTGACTGCAGGCGCCGCCCCATCGGGACTGGGGTAAAAGAGTGACGGGCGCCCTTGGGTGTAGGCGCCCGCCTGGGTTTTGGCCTAGTACATAAAGGGGAGCGGAATGTCCCTCGCTACCCTTATGCGGTAGTTTGGTTAAGGAATCGTTGTCGCTTCGTGATAGGTCAGAAGAGGAGCAAAGCGTTTATGGACAAGCAGCATCTTGGAATGATTTTTTCGGTTTTGTTGATTTTGGTGCCCGTGATTTCAGTGAGTTTTGCCATGACATCGAATAGCCCTCGTTTGAAGGCGCGAGGTTATTTTGGCTTGTGTGCCTTGATGTTCATCGCTGCGGGCGGGTGCTTTGCTTTGGCGATCACGGAGCAGAATAGGGCGGGGTATGTCTGGATGGCATTTCTAGCCTATGGCTCTTACTGGGCATGGAATCGGGCTGCAGAGATAAAGTCCAAGTAAGGAGTCCTGCGGGTGCTCGCGGCAAGCACCCGCAGGGATCATCGCCTAGATGATAAGGGAGAACGGAGCGTCCCTTGCACTCTTTTTACGGGAGGGGCGTTGTGAATGTGTTAACGCTCCGTCAAAGAACCAGAAAAGAAGTGGAGCGGCCCGCTAAGCTGGTTACACAAGCACTGGTTACGCGCGGGCCGCGTCCTCCCGCCCCCGGAAGACTTGGGAAGTTTATTATCTAGGGTGCAAGTGAAGGTTGTCCAAAGTGAGTGTGAGCGACCCGCAGGGTAACGGCACCCAAGGGAACGGTGCAGCGGGCCGCTCTATCCCGCCCCGGTTGATCGGGATCGAAATATTATAGCCCAGTGAGTTGGGCGGTCCAAATAAGGAGCGAGGAGCAGTCCCGGATAGACCGGGGCATTACCTTCTTTGACCGAACTCTCTTTTGCGCCTGTATGCTACATCTGACGTCAAGGCTTGGTGGCGGCCAGTATCTTTCTAGAAGAAGGACCCAATAACCTGCGGCAATGCCCCGCCTTGGAAGTCCTCAACAGCGCTTCGAAACTCACCAGCCTCGTTGGCAGCAATCTGAATGCTGTTGTACAACTCTGGAGCCATCCCTGAAACACCTGCACGTCGAATCTTGTTCGATACACCAATTAGGTCTTCCAGCGCGATTTTATACTCCTGTCGAGCCTTGATTATCGGTTTAGTGGGAGCCCTTACCTTGCCGAGAGATACAAGCATCGAGCGCGCGAGATCCTGAGTTTCATCCAGCTCAGCGCCTAGATCAAACAGCTTGCCAGGTGTAACCAAGTCATCGCTCAACATAACCAAGTGCTCTACGAGCAGGTTTTGTTTTGTTTCTACAGCTATGAAGTCGTTGGTTAGCTGTGTCGAAATGTCGAACGACTCTTTGTATGCAGTGTAGGCAAAATAGTAGAGGACACCACCGATCACGAATACCCAACGCACTGCAATCAGCAGCACCGTGATAGGATGCCCCTTTACCACTCTCCAGAGTTTCTTCAAGATTTCAATCGACATCGTCGCCAATCCTAATCTGATAACTCAGCTTCGCCCGTCACGTTTGCGGCGTTTCTATTCAGTCCGTCCTGCAGCGCTTCAATGTATGTTGCCGCATTATCATGCCCAGATGTGCGCACAAAATCCACTAGCGCCTTTTTGCTCGCCTCAACTAGCTCAACTCCACCAACATCTTTGCTGTTTTCGACAATCAGGTGGCCGGCTTCTATGGCCTCGGCGCAAGCCAGCCCCGGCAGACCAGCCGCCGCGGCCACCATTAGCAGCTTTACAACGAATGTGGCCACAGATGCTGACTCTAGATGGGCTCTTCCATTCGGGCTATCAACCCTCGCGTGAAAGTATGGGCTGGAAGTGACCGACCTGTCAAACAGGGCTGCACCTGGCCGGAGACTGTTGCCGGTCATCAAGGCGTGTTCAACCGCCATGTGAAGTTCTATCATCTGACCAATGACCCGAGCGTCAAAGTCATCAGTACCAGCAAGAAGGCCTGTTACACGGTCGTTGGCTCTCTGATAGTCGCCGTAATATTGGCGCAAAACCCGGTCCTCTGCGTGCCCCGAAATCTCTTCCACGACTTTCACAGTACGGGCGGCATCAGTAACGGACTCTGGGAGGTAGCGCATTGGGACTTGCTTCAAACCGCGAAGCTTGCGCGCAGGATAAACAAGGCCGGATGCGCGGCCCTCACCCTCGACCACTACACGAGGCTCTTTCCTTGGCAGGATCTCCGCCAGAATGGCATTGCCGCCCAAGGTGTTGCTTGGAACTACAACAAGTGTTCCTCCAGGAATCGACCAAAGAACTTGATTTGCTGCATTTCTAATTTTCGTGCGAGTGGATGCCCGTTTGGGGTCGATCAAATCAACACGGTAGAAATCGACATCAGTGGATGGTTTGGGGCTGCGAGAGCTCTTGGCTTGTCGCCCCCAAATTCTCATTACACGAGCGCGCTCAAGTTGAGGGGCTATGCTTTTCGCTGACGGAACCTTCTTTCCGTCCTCAAGGGACAGAAAAGGAGCGTCTACCGGCAAGGCCTCATGTTTCAGCACTGCGTTCCGCAAAGCGTATCGGGCTCCAGGGCGGACTAGATGAACCTTGATGTTGTCGCTGAGGATCCTGGTTTTAAGGTCAATCTTAAGTGTAGGCGCCATTAGAAAACCAATCTCGTGTTGCGTGTATGGCGAGCTATATGCGAGAGACTCAACCGAAATTGCAACCCGTTTGATTTTCGCCGGGCTGGGCGTGAAAATCTTAAGCCTTACTAGCAAGGCGCGTGCAAAATAAGTCCGGGAAAGGAATGCGCAGCATGGATGAAAGGCTTTCGAAGGACGCAGACGCAACCGCTTATGCAGTTGTCTCAGAGGGCGACAGGCTGAGAAGCTACTGGGTCAGGATGACTGTTCGATCCTTCCAGGGCGATGTCTCTCAAGACTATGGACCTGTTGAGGTGGAAGATCAGCAACAAGCGCGGCGATGGATTCGCAGCGGAGCGAAACTTCATAACTTCAGTTTGATGGATGTGGCTATCGACTACGAATTCCGGGAGTCCAAGTAAGGAGGCTTCATTTGACTATTAATCAGGCCAGTAGGGGTATGAGGTCATGTGTTTGGGCTGCCTCTCTTGTTTTTGTGCTTCCCTCAGACGCGCAAGCTGAGAAGCAGTTTCAGTGCACATTCTCAACAGTATGCTTGGAAACCAATGCATGCAGTACGCGTGATCTTGTTGTCCAAGTGTCCTACACTGAGGATGACGGAACAATATCGTCTCCAGGGCAAACCTTCCCCGTTACAATCATTCAAAATGGGGGTGACGAGGCTATCACATTCCTTAGCGAGGAAGTGAACGGATCAACTGCTTTCCTGACGGTTTTTGCCAATTCTGCTGCTCGGTTAACATATCATTTTCATAGGCCGGAACCGACAGCCATGACTAATTTTGGTACCTGCGAGTAGGTCCAACAAAGGAGCGAGCGACCCGCCGGGCATATGCACCGTTGTCGGCGATACAGCGGGCCGCTCTGACCCACCCCAGATTTCCGGGATCTCTGCAGTGTAAAGCTAAAGGTGCAAATTTCCAGTAAAGGTGGCCAGGCAGGCTATCTCTCCCGCCTACCGGCGTTCCACCAGTTTTGAGCGTAGAACGGCCGACAGTTCCCGCGCATGTTGTCCGGTGAAACGCGATCCTCTGGACAGTCCGCCGCTATAACCCCAAGCGCCTGGGGCAGCTCAGTATCGGCGCCGACGATCTCCACAAATCGCTGTTTCCTATAGCGCCCATATCGGCTGCAGTGGTTGCAGCAGATTTCAACCGTTGGAAGGGGGTAGTCTTTGGCGCGCATTTGAGGGGGCGGGATTCGTACTTGGTTTGTTCTGTTTTACGCTTTCGCGTTTCGTTCTGGCAATGTCCTGTAAAACTTTCAGGCTAAGCAACTTGAAATCACTGGATGTTCGTTAGTTTTAGGTTCTGGCGCCGCAAGGCGTGGGGGTTCAAGTCCCTTCACCCGCACCAGCTTTCAATCGCATCAGAGGCAGACAGGATGCTGGCCGTGGCGGTTGCTGGCCGGTTTAACCTTTCCGGTCAATAATTTCACTGGAACCAGCCGCGATGTGCTATACTTCTATCTGGCCGGCCAGCGGCCTTTGGCTGGCCCAAGTGTTTATCAGTACATTGTTAAAAAGGGGGATGGCCATGACACGTCTTCTGAAAATTTCCACGGCAGCTGCAGGGGTCTGCGCAATCGCGTTTCCGGCCTACGCCGAGCTGCGGTATGACAACAATTCCGGCGGCTATGTTGAAATCTACGGACAGTTCAATCCGGCCATCATCTCGGTTGATGACGGCCAGCAGACTGAGACCAACGTGCTTGACTACGACCTGTCCCGCTCCCGCGTCGGGTTGCGGTTGATGCAGCCGATCGGGGCCAACACCTTTGGCTTCCGGTTCGAGACCGGGCTGGGCTTTCCGAACTCGACCGAAGTGAACCAGTTCGGCTCCAACTACAGCGGCTGGACCCGCGCCGACCTGCGCCACGTGGACTTCTGGCTCGAAGGCAGCTGGGGCAGGTTCTCCGCCGGGCAGGGCAGCATGGTGGCCGATGGCGCGGCTGAAACCGACCTGTCTTACGTCGGCACCGCGCTTTATTCCTATACAGCCGATGCAAATGCAGGTTTCCTGTTCCGCGACACCGCAGGCGCGCTGAGCGGGCCTGCCGTGGCCTCTGCCTTTGACAATCTGGATGGCTCCCGCCGCGGCCGGATCCGCTATGACACCCCGGATTTGAACGGGTTCACCGCCGGTATCGCCTGGGGGCAGAATATCCTGTCGTCCGGCGATGATGCCGATTATTATGACATCGGCCTGCGCTACGGCCAGGAATTCGGCTCCACCAATTTTGCCGCCTCTCTGGCCTATCAGGTGCGTGATGACGCCGGAGCGGAACGCTCGGATGTGATCGGCTCGGCCTCGGTGCTGCTGGACAGCGGCATCAGCTTTACTGTGGCGGGCGGCAGCCGGGACAACGATGCGGCGGGCTCCAGCGATCCCAGTTACTACTATGCCAAGATCGGCTATGAGACCGACCGCTGGCTGCCCTGGGGCAAGACCGGGCTTGGGGTGCATTATTACGACGGCGATGATTTCAACGTCACCGGTTCCAGCACCAAGGGCTGGGGCATTGGTGCGGTGCAAAAGGTCGACAGCATCAACACCGACATCTACCTGACCTACCAGGAATATGAGTATGAGGATGCCGCCGCGACTTACCAGGATCTGACGACCTGGGTGCTGGGCGCCCGCTGGCGTTTCTGACGAGCGGCAGATATCTGGACCATAATGAAACGCTCCGGTCAGCCGGAGCGTTTCTTTGCTGAGGGCTGGACCGGGCAGGTTTCCGGATCCGCCCGCCCGGCTGATTCCCGCCTCAGGGTTGCACGGGCGGCATAGCTGCTTTGCATGAGGCGGGCTGTAAACGTAATCGTCTTCACATCTCCGGTCCCGTGGCGGCGCTACGGTGCAGGTGATTTTTTGCCACGGGCAGATTTTCACAATTGCCGCAGCGGTCATCTGACCCGGAATTCATGCCACGCGCCCAGAGGCTCCCTCGGCTCCTGCGCTGGCTTGTGCCGGACAGCGGCCGTAAGCGGCGGAACAGGAGACAGGACATGAAAACCAAGTTTGCAGCCCGCGCCGGCGCAGCCACTCTCGCAGCCGCAGTTGCGGCCCCGGCATTTGCAGGCCCCACTTACACCAACGACACCGGCGGCAGCTTCCGCTGGTACGGCCAGTTCAACCCCGCCTATCAGTCGTTTGATGATGGCGAACAGGACTTCAACCGCCTGACCGACAACGCCGCCTCCAACTCCCGCATCGGTTTCTGGCTGGAGCAGGCTTACGGCGAGAACACCCTGCGGTTCAATTTTGAAACTGCCTTCGGTTTCCGCTCCTCTGACGGGGTCAGCCAAACCTCGACCGGCGACAACCTGAGCTGGGACCGCACCAACATCCGCCACGTCGACTTCCAGTTCGACACCGCGCGCTATGGCCGCTTCTCGGCGGGTCAGGGCTCGATGGCAACTGACGGCATCACTGGCGCTGACTTCTCCGGCACCGGTCTTGGCGCCTCCAACTCGGTTGCCGACTCCGCGGGCGGCTATGCCTTCCGCACCGGCGCCGGCGCGCTCAGCGGCGTGGACATCGGCGATGCCTTCACCGACCTGGACGGCAGCCGCCTGGGCCGTGTCCGCTACGATTCGCCGGAGCTGGCGGGTTTCACCCTGTCGACCTCCTGGGGCACCGACATCCTGAAGGACGCCAACGACCGCGAAAGCTATGACGTGGCAGTCCGCTGGGCCAATGACGACGCTGCGGCCTTTGCCATCGACACCGGCATCGGCGCCTCCTGGACCGAGGAAACCGGCGAGCAGGACTACCGCGACATCTCCGGCTCCTTTGCGGTGCTGCACAAGGCCACCGGCCTGTCGCTGAACATCGCCGCAGGCGAGCGCGACATCGCAGGCACCTATGCTTACGCCAAGCTGGGTTATTCGGCAGATCTGATTGCAGCCGGCTCGACCTCCTTCTCGGTCGACTATTATGACGGCTCCGACATGGTCAGCACCGGCGACAGCGCTGAATCCTGGGGTGTCGCCGCGGTCCAGAAAATCGACGCCTATAACGTCGAAACCTACCTGGCCTACCGCGACTATTCCTATGCCGACAACAGCGCCACCACCTACCAGGACGCAAACGTCATCCTGGCTGGTGCCCGCTGGAAGTTCTGAACCGCAACTCTCTCGGTTTCAGGAACACAAACACGCTCCTCTGGGGGCGTGTTTTTCGTTTTGGGCGGCTGGAAATCCGCGCGATTGCGCAGGAAAGGGGCAATCCCCCTTGCGCCGCCGCGCCGGGGGAAATAGAAGACCGCAAATTGTCTGGGGGCACCTCGCACAGGGGCCCCGAATCTCTATGGGGAATAGGATGCAGGTCACCGAGACGCTGAACGAAGGTCTGAAACGCGGCTACGCCATCACCGTCACCGCCGCCGAGCTGGACGAGAAGGTCAACGAAAAGCTGGTCGAAGCCCAGCCGGAAATCGAAATGAAAGGTTTCCGCAAAGGCAAGGTGCCGATGGCACTGCTGAAAAAGCAGTTCGGCCAGCGCCTGATGGGCGAAGCGATGCAGGAAGCCGTCGACGGCGCCATGAACAAGCATTTCGAGGACAGCGGCGACCGTCCGGCGCTGCAGCCCGACGTCAAGATGACCAACGAAGACTGGAAAGAAGGCGACGACGTCAACGTCGAGATGTCCTACGAGGCACTGCCGGAAATCCCCGAAGTCGACTTCTCCGGCGTCGAGCTGGAAAAGCTGGTTGTGAAGGCTGAAGACGAAGCCGTCACCGATGCGCTGGCCAACCTGGCCGAAACCGCCAAGGAATTCGAAGCCCGCGAAGAGGGCGCAGCAGCCGAAGACGGCGACCAGGTCGTAATCGACTTCGTCGGCCGCATCGACGGCGAAGCCTTTGAAGGCGGCGCAGGCGACGACTACCCTCTGACCCTGGGCTCCAACTCCTTCATCCCCGGCTTCGAAGAGCAGCTGGTCGGCACCAAAGCCGGTGAAGAAAAAGACGTGACCGTGTCCTTCCCCGAGGAATACGGGGCAGAGCACCTGGCCGGCAAAGAGGCCGTGTTCTCCTGCACCGTCAAGGAAGTCAAAGCCCCGAAGGCGGCTGAGATCGACGACGAGCTGGCCAAGAAATTCGGCGCCGACGATCTGGACGCGCTGAAAGCCCAGATCACCGAGCGCCTGGAAGCCGAATACGCCGGTGCCGCCCGCGCGGTGCTGAAGCGCGGCCTGCTGGACAAGCTGGACACCCTGGTCTCCTTCGACCTGCCGCCGTCGCTGGTCGACGCCGAAGCCAAGCAGATCGCGCACCAGCTGTGGCACGAGGACAACCCGGAAGTGCAAGGCCACGACCACGGTGAAATCGAAACCACCGAAGAGCACACCAAACTGGCTGAGCGCCGCGTCCGTCTGGGCCTGCTGCTGGCCGAGCTGGGCCAGAAAGCCGAGGTCGAAGTGACCGACGCCGAGATGACCCAGGCAATCATGGCGCAAGCCCGCCAGTACCCCGGCCAGGAACGCCAGTTCTTCGAGTTCATCCAGCAGAACGCCCAGATGCAGCAGCAGCTGCGCGCGCCGATCTTCGAGGACAAGGTTGTCGACCACATCGTCGGCCAGGCCAAAGTCACCGAGAAAGAGATCTCCAAAGACGACCTGCAAAAGGCTGTTGAGGAGCTGGAAGAGGAATAATCCTCCTTCCGCATCGACTTACGGAAAGGCCGCCCATCGGGCGGCCTTTTTCGTTGGATAGGATAAGACGGCGCCGGGCGTCCGGTGATCCGGTTTCTATCGGTGCGCGTCCGGCACCCAGTCCTCGGGGGCGCTGTTCCAGAACCTGTTGGGATTGTCTTCATCCATGCCGCGGATATGGAGGGTCCGCAGGCAGGGGGCCGCATAGATCACCGGCTCCTCGTAAGGGTGGGACGCATAGACGCTTTCCAGAACCTGCGCCGCCCCGGCGTCCCCCCGGCCCAGAAAGAAGGACAGTTCCACGCAAGGCACCTCAACGGCAGCCTCCGTCGCCGCGTTCCGCCCGCTCCCCAGCGAGCGGAAGCTCTGTGTGCCCGCCGCTGTCTGAAAGGTCACGCGGTCATAGTCGCCGTATTTCAGGGTGGAGACGGCAAGAACCGCATCAACGATCCTCTGCACGTGGGTTTCGGGAACCTGGACGGTGATCCGCAAACCGTCTTCGGGGATAAATCTGCCGGTCTTCAACTCGGGCATTTTCATAAGGGACTCCAGTGATGATTGGGACTGGATACCCCAGGCAGGCGGCTCTGCGGGAAAGGACGCTTCGCTGCGGGCCGAAGCGTTTGGCCTTGCGGTCAGGCGGTGCTGGTCAGGAAAACAAATGCTCCCGCCCGTCCTTGGCGCCGTCCTGCGGACAGCGCCGCGGCCCGTTGGGCCAGGCAGCGCCCCTGCGGAGCGCTGCTGACGGGCAGGCTTCAGCCGTCAGAAGGCGCCGGACGCAGGCCGGTTTCCACCAGCATGCCGCGGCGCTTGGCCTCGTAGTAATACCCGCGCGAGTAGTGCTTCACCGCCATGTCCTGGCTGCCATCAGCCAGCAGCCAGGCGCCGCGCAGGTATTTCACCGAAAATTGCAGGTTGGTATCGGCATCCAGCAGTTCCTTGGGTTCTCCCTTGAACCCCATCGACCGCGCCGTCGCGGGAAGGATCTGCAGCAGCCCGTAATAAGGGCGGTTCACCGCCTTGGGCCTGTGGGTGCTTTCGCGGACCGCCAGCCGGTGCACCAGGCTGCGCGGAACCTCGTAATGGTCTGCCCAGTAGTTGATCTTCTGGCGCAGTTCCGGGGTCTCATTGGGGTAGAGCGGCGGGGCGGCTCTGGACACCTCCGGCGGGGGGGCAGTGCTGGCGCAGGCGGACAGCACCGCGGCAGCAATAAACAAGATCAAAGGGGTCGGGCGCTTCATGCGGCCTCCGAAAGCGGTTTCTCACGATGGGCAGATTACCCGCCCCGGCGCGGGCTGCAATCCTGCCCGTGCCAGCAGGGGCTTCCAGTGGCGGGGAACCGCCATTGCCGCGGGGGGAAACCGCCTGAAATCCGGCGTGCGTTCCGGTGTCCGGGAAGTCGGTCAAACTTTAATCATTAGACATTTGTTAAATATGGCCGCCCACTACATATTGGGGTTGCGCATTGAGGCAGAAACAACCCTCAGGGCAGTTTGCCCCTCACGCCTGTGGGGCAGCTGACCACTTCGGGCAGAAAGGGACCGCGGCTGTTTCCCAAAATTTCGCGGTCCCTACAATCCCTGCCAACGCTTCTGTGCAGCCCCTGACCGCCCTGCGCAGACCGGTTTGCATACCTCAGCCAAAGGCCGCTTGGGACGCCTTCAGACAGGTTTCTGCATCGCGTCTGACGGCGCCTTGAACAGGCTGTCCCCAGGGCCGATAAGCCCTTTGGGCACCAGCTCCGAAATCGCTTCTGTCTTAAAGTCCGGCCGGTCGAACCGCTGGCCGCGCAGCAGCCGGAACAACAGCCGCCGCCGCAGCGCCAGCTCCTCACTTTCCAATGCGTCCTGCATGGCGCATCCCCCTTTTTCACTCCACGTGCCGACTATTCTGGATGAATCCGGCAAACAGATGGTTATTCGGGGGCAGGGGATTTCCGTGCAATTTGGCGTGTCTTTGCAAACTCCGCTGAGCCAAAGAAAAAGGCCGCCCCAAGGGCGGCCTTTCCCGTGTCTCACTGTCCCGGATGGGATCAGTTGGTTTCTTCGCCAGCGGCTTCGGCCGGTGCTTCGTCGTCGTCGGACGCAGCAGAGCCGATGTCGTCGAACAGCTCGGAAATCTCGAACTCTGCAGCGGCTTCCTCTTCGGCGGCCAGCTCCTGGATCGATTTGCCCGATGCCTGCAGTTCGGCTTCTTCTGCCGAACGTGCGACGTTCAGTTCGATGGTTGCTTCGACTTCCGGGTGCAGTTTCACGGAGACCGAGTGCAGGCCGAGGTCCTTGATCGGAGCGATCAGGGCGACCTGTTTCTTGTCGACCGAGAAACCAGCTTCGGTTGCAGCATCAGCCGCGTCGCGCGGGGTGACGGAGCCGTACAGCGCGCCCGCGTCCGAAGCGGAGCGAATCACGATGAACTGCTGGCCGTCCAGCTTCTCTGCCAGAGCCTCGGCTTCTTTCTTGGTCTCCAGGTTGCGCGCTTCCAGCTGCGCTTTCTGGGCTTCAAAAGAGGCGATGTTGGCTTCGGAAGCGGTCTTCGCCTTGCCCTGCGGCAGCAGGAAGTTGCGGGCGAACCCGGGCTTCACGTCAACGACGTCGCCCATCTGGCCCAGCTTTGCAACGCGCTCAAGAAGGATAACTTGCATCTGCTTATCTCCTTACTTCACGGCGTAGGGCAGCAGGGCGAGGAAGCGGGCGCGCTTGATAGCACGGGCCAGCTCACGCTGCTTCTTTGCCGAAACGGCGGTGATGCGCGAAGGCACGATCTTGCCGCGCTCAGAGATGTAGCGCTGCAGCAGACGGGTGTCTTTGTAGTCGATCTTCGGCGCATTTTCACCCGAGAACGGGCAAACCTTGCGGCGGCGGAAAAACGGTTTGGCTGCCATGATTTAGCGTCCTTTTCTCAAGCGTTGATCAGCGGCGCTCACGGCGATCGCCGCGTTCGTCGCGCTTCTGCATCTGGACCGAAGGGCCCTCGGCGTGCTCGTCGACCTTGATGGTCAGGACGCGCATCACGTCATCATGCAGACGCATCAGGCGCTCCATTTCCTGAACGGCGGCCGACGGGGCGTCGGTCTTCAGGAAGGCATAGTGGCCCTTGCGGTTCTTGTTGATCTTGTAGGCCATGGTCTTGACGCCCCAGTACTCCTGCTCGACCAGCTTGCCGCCGTTGTCGGACAGAACAGCACCGAAATGTTCGATGAGGCCTTCAGCTTGCGAGTTGGACAGGTCCTGACGCGCAATCATGACATGCTCATAGAGTGGCATGCGAACTCCTGTTTGTGTCTAGGCGCATTTCATAGACGGGGCATGTCACACTTCCGCTGCCCGGTCACGAGAGGCTGCGCGGATCGAAGATGTCGCGGAAGCAGGGCCTCCTATACAGGCTGGCGCCAAAAGAGCAAGTCCAAAGGGCGTTTTGCGCTGGCTGCAACACCCCGCCGCGGCAAAACCGCAAGCCCGCCCCATTGCTGCCCCAATGCCAGTCTTCACTCGTTAACGAAGCCTTAACGCGGAGAGAAGCCGCGGCGCCGGAATCCCAGACGCGGGACCCGCAGCAGGGCAGCAGAAACAGGACCGCAGCAGAAAGGGCAGTCAAATGGCAGTGACAGACCACACCCCGCCGCAGATTTCCGCAATGTCCGGCGCCCGGGCGCTTGGCGCAATTGCCAGCGCATCGCCGCTGCGCCTGCGGTTCGAAGCAAACTGGAAAGTGCGGGTGGTTGCGCTGAAGCTTCTGGGCGCGGCGATGATCCTCAGCTCAACCGGCCTGTGGCTGGTGCAGGGGGCTGGCGCGGATGCGGAAATGAACCTGATCCGCTTCGGCCTCTCCGTTGCTTTCCTGCTGGCCGGGCTGGTCCTGATGACCGCGCATGAGCCTGAAGGCCGGCCGGAGGCCTGCTTTGATCCGGTGCGCCGCGAACTGCGGGTGCTCAAGCGCGACGCCCAGGGCCGTCCGCGCACCGTCCTGCGGCGCAGCTATGACACCCTGGGCGGCGCACGGCTCACTGCCAGCTCCGTCCAGCTGTTCGAGGGCGACGGCAGCCTGATGATCGAACTGCCGCTGGCCTCCGCCGCGGTGCGCAGCCAGCTGCGCGACCAGCTCAGCGGTGCGGTGCGGATCCTGACCTGATCCGCTTTCACATTTGCGCGAGATGCCGCCCGGCTGCCTGCAGCCGGGTTTTGTGTTCGCGCGCTCACAGATAATGTTGGATTTTGCAGTCTTCCTTTCGGGGGGGAAACAACCACATGTGTTGCCATAGAAATTCTTCAATTCGGAGCCTTTGAGATGAAAAAGACCCTGTTTGCCGCCGCCCTGGCCGCTGCCGCTGCAACCGGCGCTGCCGCCGCACCGGAGAAATACGTGCTGGACGCCGGCCACAGCCAGATTCTGTTCGATTACAACCACCTCGGCTACTCGACCACCTACGGCCTGTTCTCCGGCTTCGAAGGCGAGATCATGTTCGACCAGGAAG
The DNA here is from genome assembly GCF_000813785.1 of Leisingera sp. ANG-DT. Lineage (NCBI taxonomy): Bacteria > Pseudomonadati > Pseudomonadota > Alphaproteobacteria > Rhodobacterales > Roseobacteraceae > Leisingera > Leisingera sp. ANG-DT. The sequence goes on along the minus strand of NZ_JWLE01000001.1, from coordinate 749,916 downwards.
ACCCGGCCGCTTCCAGCGTGTCGGTTTCGATGCCGCTCAGCAGCATGTTCACCGGCTGGCAGGCGCGCTTTGACCATTTCATGACCAAGGACTTCTTTGACGCCACCGAGGATGAAACCATCAGCTTCACCTCCACCGGCATCGAAGTGACCGGCGAAAACACCGCCAAGATCACGGGCGACCTGAACCTCAACGGCGTGACCAAATCCGTGGTGCTGGACGCCAAGCTGAACCAGGCCGGCGAACACCCGATGGCCAAGAAGCCCTGGGCCGGCTTTGACGCCACCACCCAGATCCTGCGCTCCGACTACAACCTGGGCCAGTTCGCGCCCTTCGTCAGCGATGAGGTCAACATCAAGATCTCCGTCGAGGCGATGAAGGCCGACGGCTGATCCTGCCGCCGCATCTTTGAAATTACAGCCGCCGGTTCCCTTGGGTCCGGCGGTTTTCCTTTGCGCCGCACTGCGAAGACCTCCCCAAACCGTGACCCAAGTTCACTGGCCTTTGCACCGCATCAGGCGCAGACTGTGGGCGGCCTCTCCGGCCACTTCGGAAAGGAGGCACCATGTTCCGCTTCGGCTTTATCACTTCAGCCTGCGCGGCTTTGGCCCTTGCTGCCAACCTGGCCTTTACGGCTCCCGCCGCAGCCCATGATTCCGGCAGTGACGCCGCCCGTGCCATCGCCGGGCTGATTGCGCTTGGCATCATCGTCAAGAGCCTGGACAACGACCGGGACCGCCACCGCGGCCGCGTCTATTATCACCAGCCCCGGCAATACCACGGCTACCACGGCGCCCGCCGGCACCACGCCACCCGCAACCGGCACCACTTCCGCCGCCACGGCGGCCACCGGCACCGCTCACGCCACGGCGGCTATTACTACCACCGGCACTAGGCACATGTTTGGTTGTTTTCTGGCGGGCGGTTTCGCCCATTTGGTGTTGCCTGCCGCAGCCGGCATGTGACAGAACCTGATCTGTCAACAAACAAACCGGCTGACAGGAACAGGCAATGGCAGAAAGCAGGACACAAGCAGGCAGGCTCAGCTACCGGCGGTCGCAACGCGGCGACGCGCAGGCGGTCTTTGATATTGTGAGCGCCTCAGTCAGCCGTCTTGCGCCCGATCCTTATCCGCAGGAGGTGGTGGACAGCTGGATGGCAGGCCGGGTGCCCGAGGATTACTGCGTGGATTGTTCCAGTGGTGAAATCTGGATCGCGGAGGCGGACCGGAAACCAGTGGCATTTGCCCATGGTGTTCCGGGAGAGATCAAGCGATTGTTCGTTGCCGCAGGGTACACTGGCCTTGGGGCCGGTGCCGGTCTGATGCAGCTTGCGCTGGATGATGCTCTGACCGCGGGCACCGGCCATGTGCGCATCGAGGCAACTTTGAATGCGGTTCCCTTCTACGGAAAATGGGGCTTCGCCGAAACCGGGCGCAGTGTGTTTTCCGGGCGGGATTCAGCCTTGCCCGGTATTGATGTTGTGATCCTCGAGAAAGTGTTCTGAAAACCCGGCAAACGGGCCGCTGGGTGTTCAGCGCCGCGCGTCAGCGCGGCGCCAGGCCCAAGGCTGCCGGGGGGTGCCGGCCTTGCCGGCGCACCCGCCAGGCGCGGGAGAGCGGCCCTGTGCTGCCGGTTATTCGGCGCGCTTGGCGTCCAGTTCCACCGCGACATCCACGGCAAACGCCAGCGAGCTTTCATCGGGCAGGCTCTTGCCAACCCCGAAATCCAGCCGGTTCAGCGTCAGCCCGCCACTCATCTTGGCCGTATCCCCCTCAAGCACCAGATCAAAGGGCAGGGTGGCCGGCACGGTTTCCCCCTTGATGGTCAGGGTGCCTACTGCCTGATAGCCCTCTGCCAGCTTCTCGATCTCCGCAGTGAACTGCGCGGTGGGGAAATTGGCGCTGTCGAAGTAATCCGCGCCCATCGCCTGGCTTGCGACGGAGCCCAGCTCCAGCGAGGGGATCGCAATGGTCACCTCCACATCGCCCGCCGGGCCGGGGGCGGCCGGCTCCTCGAAATTGATCACCGCGGTCCACTCACCAAAACTGCCATTGATGACGCTGCCCATCTGAGTGACGGCGATGCCCAGCGTGCCGGATTGCACCGCCCAGCCGCCCGCGCCCTCGGGCGCTGCGGCAACCACCGGGGCAACGGTGCCTTCTGTGCCATGATCGTGGTCATGGCCGCCCAGAATGCCCAGCGCCGCACCGCCGCCCAGGACGCCGCCCCAGACCACCACTGCAACCAGCATCGGTGCCAGGCTGTGCGCCTGCGCAGGCGGCCTGGGCAGGGTGCCGCTGCCCGGCAGCATCCGCCGCAGGGTGGCGTCGCGGTCGATCACATGGTGCTTCAGCGCGCCGGCAATATGCAGCCCCAGCGCCGCCGCCAGCGTCCACACCAGCAGCCAGTGCAGCCCGCCAAAGAGCCCCGCCACATGGTCGGATTTCGGCACAAACGGCAGGCTTTGCCCGAACGGCCACCAGATCGGCGCAAAGCCGGTGGTCGCCGCATGGTGGATCCAGCCAGACAGCGGCACCGCCACCAGCGAGCCGTACAGAAGCCAATGCACCACCTCCGCCGCCAGCGCCTCTGCCTTGCGGTCCGGGTGCAGCAGGCCGGGTTTCGGCTGGCTCAGCGCCCACAGGATGCGCAGCAGCGCAGTGAAGAACACCGCCACGCCGATGGTCTTGTGCAGGGAGAACAGCAGCGTTGCCCGCTCGATCACCGCCTGGCTGCCGTCAAACCCGGGGCTCTGGATCTCATGCGCCAGTTCATTGGCGACATAGCCCAGCGGAAAGGCAGAGAAGATCAGGAGGGCCGTAAGCCAGTGAAAGCCCTTGGCGACAGAGCCGTAAGACGAAAATGTATTGGAGCGGGACATAAAGCGCATTTCCTGGTCTGGGTCCGGTTGACCTTAACCTAACCACGCACACCTGGGATGCAACGCACGGGGCTGTCCGTCCATGCACAGGTTTCGTGCGCAATCTGCACCTTTGCTTGTACGTTAGGGAAAGGGCGGGTACATCAGGCAAAACGCTAAAACAGACGAGGTCATCAATGACGATCGCATTTGTGTTCCCCGGGCAGGGCGCCCAGACCATCGGCATGGGCAAGGCGCTCGCTGAGGCCTATCCCGCCGCCAAGGCCATCTTTGACGAGGTGGACAGCGCACTCGGCGAAAGCCTGAGCCAGCTGATCTGGGAGGGCGACATCGAAACCCTGACCCTGACCCAGAACGCCCAGCCCGCCCTGATGGCCACCTCCATGGCCGCGATGCGCGCGCTGGAGGCCGAAGGCGTCACCATCGAAAGGGCCGCCTTTGTGGCCGGCCACTCCTTGGGCGAATACTCCGCGCTGGCCGCCGCCGGTGCCATTTCGGTTGCCGACACCGCCCGCCTGCTGCGCACCCGCGGCCTCGCAATGCAAAGCGCGGTGCCGGTGGGCGAGGGCGCCATGGCCGCGATCCTGGGCCTCGATCTGGATGCCGTGCGCGCGGTGGCTGAGGAAGCCGCGCAGGGCGAGGTCTGCCAGGCCGCCAATGACAATGACCCGACCCAGGTGGTGGTCTCCGGCGCCAAGGCCGCGGTGGAACGCGCTGCCGAAATCGCCAAGGAGAAAGGCGCCAAACGCGCAGTGATGCTGCCGGTGTCCGCCCCCTTCCACTGCGCCCTGATGCAGCCCGCCGCCGACGCCATGGCGGAGGCGCTGGCGGGTGTTGATATCAAATCCCCCGCGGTGCCGCTCATTGCCAACGTCCGCGCCGATGCTGTCACCAGCCCGGACGAAATCCGCGCATTGCTGGTGGAGCAGGTCACCGGCTCCGTGCGCTGGCGTGAAAGCGTGCAGGCGATGGCCGCCAAGGGCGTGACCGAGTTCTGGGAAATCGGCGCAGGCAAGGCGCTGTCGGGCATGATCCGCAAGATCGACCGCAATCTCGCCTGCCGCCAGGTCGGCACGCCCGAGGACGCCGCGGCCGCCGCCGGGGCCTGATCCATGCAGCGCCGCCTCGCGTTTCTGGCATCCAGCCTTGCCCTTGCCGCAGCCGTGGCAGTGGCGGGCGGGCTGATGCTCAGCCACGCGCAGGCGGCCAGTTTCAAGCTGCAGGGGCAGGACATTCTGGTCAACGGCACCGTCAACGGCAAGTCGCTGCGCAAGTTCCGCGCCTTCATGGCCAAGAACCCGGATGCGCAGCGGCTGGTGCTGCTGGACATGCCCGGCTCTGACGATGACGAGACCAATCTGAAAATCGGCCACATGGTCCGCGATCTGGGCCTCGGCACCCATGTCACCGCCAGCAGCCGGATCTATTCCGGTGCGGTGGAGCTGTTCCTGGCCGGCACCGAACGCACGATGGAGGCTGGCGCCGTCCTGGGTGTCCACGCCTGGGAAGGCGACAGGACAGCTGACGAATACCCGCGCTGGCATCCGGAACATGCGCCCTATGTGGCCTATACAACCCGGATGCTGGGCAGCGCCGATTTCTACTGGTTCACCGTCCGCGCGGCCCCCGCCAGCTCAATGCACGAAATGACCGAGGCCGAGATAGAGCGCTTCGGTCTCCTGACACAACCGGTCCTGCGGGACTAAGAAGCCAAGAGGGCAAGAAACATGTTTGATCTTACAGGAAAAAATGCGCTGGTGACCGGCGCGTCCGGCGGCATCGGCGGCGACATCGCCCGCGCCCTGCACGCCGCTGGCGCCACCGTGGCGCTGTCCGGCACCCGCGAGGAGCCGCTCAAGGCGCTGGCGGCTGAGCTGGGCGAGCGCGCCCATGTGCTGACCTGCAACCTGTCGGACGCAGACTCGGTTGAGGCACTGCCGAAACAGGCGGCGGAGGCAATGGGCTCGGTCGACATCCTGGTGAACAACGCAGGCATCACCCGCGACAACCTCTTCATGCGCATGAAGGACGAAGAGTGGCAGAGCGTTCTGGACGTGAACCTCACCTCCACCATGCGGCTCTGCCGCGGCGTGCTGCGCGGCATGATGAAGGCGCGCTGGGGCCGCATCATCAACATCTCCTCCGTGGTGGGTGCCACCGGCAACCCGGGCCAGGGCAACTATGCCGCCTCCAAGGCCGGCATGGTCGGCATGTCCAAGTCGCTGGCCTATGAGGTCGCCAACCGCGGCATCACCGTCAACGCCGTGGCACCGGGCTTCATCGCCACCGCGATGACCGACAAGCTGAACGACAACCAGAAAGACGCGATCCTCACCCAGATCCCGGCCGGCCGGATGGGAGATTCGAAGGAAATCGCCTCTGCCGTGCTGTATCTGGCCAGCCAGGAAGCAGGCTATGTCACCGGCACCACCCTGCATGTGAACGGCGGCATGGCGATGATCTGAGCGCCCCGCCGCGCCGCATCATTATTGAACCCCGCAGCCTGTCTGCGGGGTTTTTCCGTCTCTGCAGCCCGGAACAAGAGCCGCAACCGGGGTTGGCCGGAGGCGCCAAATGATTGAAATCCGGTGAAAAAGCAAAAAAGATGCAGTGCAGGTCTTGCAACCACTTGATTACAAGGCCATCTGCACGCTTCATAGCGGCCACAGGCAAACCGCGCTGCCGCTTGATGACCGCGCGAAACCGTTTGCCTTGGCTGCGGTCTATGCTATAGGCGGCCCATATCCGCTGGTATTTCCTAACGGAAACGCCGCACTGTCCCCGTCCCGCGGGGATCACACCGCCCGCTCCGGGCAAAACCACGCCGCCCGGCTAGGGCAGGGCAGAACCGGGCAGAGTGCCCTGTAAAACGAGGAAGAGACATGAGCGACGTCGCAGATCGCGTTAAAAAGATCGTTGTTGAGCACCTGGGTGTTGAAGAAGACAAGGTCACCGAAAACGCCTCCTTCATCGACGATCTGGGCGCAGACAGCCTGGACACCGTGGAACTGGTGATGGCGTTTGAAGAAGAGTTCGGCATCGAGATCCCGGACGACGCAGCCGAAACCATCCAGACCTTCGGCGACGCGGTCAAGTTCATCTCCGAAGCGTCCTAAGCCACGCTTCCGGATGACCGGATTTCACGGCGCTCTCCTGCACGGAGGGCGCCGTTTTCTTTTGCCCGCCTGCCTGCGCCGAATCTGCTGCTGCGGCATTCTGGCCCCTTGTGCCTGTGGCGTTTGTTTGCGCTACCAGCGCGCCCGGAAACCGACGCCGCAATTGTTCCATAAATGGTCAGGATACGGCGTATCGCCGGCCTCAATCCGTGTTACTCTGAACCCATGAGGCATGACATGAGGAGACTGGCACTATGATCATCTACCCCACGATGCAAATTCAGAATGGCCGTTGCGTGACGCTCGAAAAAGGCCGCCTGGACGAGCCGCAGATCTGGCACGTGGACCCGGTGGAAACCGCCAAGGGCTTCGCTGCAGCCGGGGCGGAATGGATGCACCTCACCGATTTCAACGCGCTGGAAGGCGACAACAGCAACGAGGAACTGGTCACCGACATCATCCGCGCTGCCGGTATCCCGGTGCAGCTGGGCGGCGGCATGCGCTCGCGCGAGCAGGTCGAGTACTGGATCGACAAGGGCGCGGGGCGTGTCGTGATCGGCACCCTGGCGGCGCGCGATCCGCATATGGTGCGCGAACTGGCCGAACATCACCCCGACCAGATCGTTCTGGCGGTGGACATCTGGCAGGGCCAGGTGATGACCGATGGCTGGCGCAAGTCTGGCGCCTTCACCCCGGAGGCCTATCTTGAGGCTTTTGCGGGCGCGCCCTTTGCAGGCATCCTCATCACCGATATCGACGCTGATGTTGCCGATACCGAGGCGCAGATGGGGCTGATCTCGCATCTGGCCTCGCTGGTGAAACTGCCGGTGATCGCCAGCGGCGTGGTGCGCAATGCCGATGATATCTCGCGGTTGAAATACATCCACAACATCGCCGGTGCCCAGATCGGCCGGGCCCTGTTCAGCAAGACCATCGCGCTGGAGGATGCGCTGGCCGTGGCCCGCCCGGAACCGGAACCGGTCGCCGAATTCCAGTAAGGCCGGCATCCGGCACGCAAGACCAGGGGCGCCTGCCAGCGGGCGCCCCTTCGTTATGGCCGTAACCGGCTTGGCTGCGGCCAAAGGTGCTGCACGGATGCCAGCCGCGAGCCCCGGGCTGGTCTCAGGCCGGTTTGACCGCGGCTTTCGATGCCAGTTCCGTCGCGGTCTCGGCCTGTTTCGACCAGTTGAGAAGGCTGCGCAGTTCTTCTGCCGTCATCGGCTTCAGGAATTTCACCCCAACATAATCAGCACTCTGCCAGGTCACCTGGGCCCGGATTTCACCAACACCGGGAAAGACGGCAATGACGTCTTTCTTTGGCGGTGGCAGCGGGGTGCCGGGCAGCTGCCAGATCCGGATCTTGGCGCCCATGCGGCTGATGTCGACCAGTTTGGCGCGCAGCATCTGCGCCGGGGTTTTCAAGGAACAGGGCAGCGAGCAGGGGTAGCGGCGGCGTCTGCGCCGGTGGCGCCGGGCGATCCGCTCTGCCAGAAACATGCCGCCGCCGCCCAGCACCAGCGCGGACAGCGATCCGGCAATGGCCGTCTCCTGTGAAATGCCCCTGATCCGCCCCATCCCGGCCGCTGTGTCCGCGGAACTTTCCTTCTCCGGCGCATAGTCGCAGGGCAGCGGGATGATCCGGGCGGCAAACTCCTCCAGCAGCGCCGATGTGCCAAGCCGCTGCGCGCTGACTTCCGCCTTGGCTTGCCCATGACGGTTATACACCTGAAGCAGCCCTTTCTGCTGGGTGATCAGCCGCATCGCCAGCGGCTCATACGCGTCCATGCCGGCCCGCCGCATTTGCATCCGCAGTGTGACATCCGGATGATCCTCCAGCCAATGCTCCAGCTGCCGGGCCGCGCGCGGCCCGTTCCCGGTGCGCAGATACTCCAGGAACTGGCGCGCTTCATGCTGGAAAATCACAAGATCGGATTGCAGAACGCAGGTGGGCCTGGACGCCTCAGCCCGCCCTGCGCTGCACCAGAGCGCTGCAGGCGCAGCAAGCGCAACCAGGATCAGTGGCCAATGTTTCATGCGGGGCTCGCCTTGCAGATCAAAAAGGTGGTTTCGCGCGTCTTCCGTTCAATCACTCTACCAAGGAGGGTGCTGGCAGTTATTAACGCAACCGTTTACGGGAGTTAATTCGCCGTAAAAGCGCCCGTGGGTGACAGGGTAAGGGGATCGGGAGGAAACAGGATATGCCGCAAATCAGCAGCAGGAGACGCAAACGAAGCACAGGCCGCGCCGCATGCAATGCGTCAGCCTGGCACTGCGCCGGGGGCAGGCCGCTGGCCTGATACCTGATTCTGGATGAATTGGCCGCTGCGCTGGCAGGATCTCAGGCAGGGCCGCGGCCGGGGGCGTTTACAGCCCCAGCCGCACTTCCTCGCGCATGCCGCCTTCTTCCATCGGGAATTCCTCCAGCAGCCGGTGCAGCTGCATGAAGTTGAATTCCTTGATGAATTGCACACCGACATAATCCGCGGTCTTCCAGCGCACCTGGGCGTCCACCGTATAGCCGCCAAAGTTCAGCTTCACCCGGCCTGAGGCATCGACCTGCGTGTCCGGGTGCACCTTGGCGCCGGCCCGGCTGAGGTCGACCAGGTGGCCCCGCACCGTGCGCCCGCCGGCCTGCAGCACGCAAGGCACGGCACAGGGGTAGCGTTTGGTGCGGCGGATCTTGCGGATGCCGATCCGGTCGAGAAAGTACAAAACGCTGCCGCCCAGCACCAGGAAGGACACCCAGGCAATCGCGGCATTGATGATCTGCTGGCGCTGGCGGGCGTCATTGGCGTTGATCGCCACCAGCTTGCTGCCGAAACCGTCTTCCTTGATCTGATCGCACGGCAGTGCCTCAACCCGGATGCCATAGTCCGACTGCAACGCGAAAACCCCCATGTGGCGGGCGGTTTCCAGCGCAGCCTGGCGGCCCTGGCTGGAGAGGATCTGCAGCAGCACAGTGGATTGCTGCATCAGCTTCAGCGTGCCGGCTTCGACCTGCTGAATGCCGACGGCCCGCATCCGCTGCTTCAGCGGGGCAGGCGGATTCGTACCGATCCAGCTGTTCAATTGCTGCACGTAATAGGCGCCTTCGCCGGTCTCGAGGTAGGACAGGAAGCCCGCCGAAGCCCGGTTCAGCCCAGAGAGATCCTGATGCACAGGACAGGCCGCCTCCACCCGCAGGGGAAGCAGGGACAGGGTCAGCAGAACCGCAGCAGTCGGAAGCCATTGGCGCATGGCGGGGTAGTCCTCACGTATCTCCGCAGGAGATTTTGGCGCAAAGTTGCAAATTTGAGGTTAACAAGGCCGGATTGCAGCCCGGAAAGTTCCTGTTTCCCTCCCGCCAGATGCTGCAACGGGGATGCCGTCTCAATCCGGGGTCTTGCTGCCGGCAAGGGAAAAAACGAAAAAAAGACGGGCTGGAGACAAAATGGCCCAGAGCTCCAGCCCGTTTTGGCATTCGATGAGGACGGATGCCGAGTTTCGCGTTTTGACAAATTCAACCTAAGTGTGAGTCGTTAATCAAACGTTCCCGCAGTGCAAAAACACCGTCACCGCCCATTTTCCGTAACGTCACGGCGGGTGCCAGCCCGCTCTTGCACCCGGTTGCCATTCCAAGCTATTTGAACGGACGGATTGCCGAGGCATAGGAGAGCAAGGAATGCGCCGAGTAGTAGTCACCGGACTGGGCCTGGTCACCCCGCTGGCCAGCGGAGTCGAAGAAACCTGGTCCCGGTTGCTGGATGGACAGTCGGGCGCCGGCCCCATCACCCTGTTTGATGCCGAAGCAAGCGGCGTCACCACCACCTACGCCTGCGAAGTTCCGCGCGGCGACGGCTCTGAGGGCACGTTCAATCCGGATGACTGGGTCATCAAGAAAGAACAGAAGAAGATTGACGACTTCATCCTCTATGGCATCGCTGCCGCCGATATGGCCGTGCGCGACGCCGGCTGGACGCCCGAGGACGAGGAAAGCCGCTTGCGCACCGGCGTGATGATCGGCTCCGGCATCGGCGGATTGTCGTCGATCGCCGACACCGCGGTGATGATCAAGGAGAAGGGCCCCCGCCGGGTGTCGCCGTTCTTCATCCCCGGCGCGCTGATCAACCTGATTTCCGGCCAGGTCTCGATCCGTTTCGGCTTCAAGGGCCCGAACCACTCCGTCGTGACCGCCTGCTCGACCGGCGCCCACGCCATCGGCGACGCGGCCCGGCTGATCAAATCCGGCGACGCCGACGTGATGATCGCAGGCGGCGCCGAAGCCGCGATCTGCGAGATCGGCATTGCCGGCTTCAACGCCTGCAAGGCGCTGTCGACCAAACGCGCCGATGACCCCAAGGCTGCCTCGCGCCCCTATGACGCCGACCGCGACGGCTTTGTGATGGGCGAGGGCGCTGGCATCGTGGTGCTGGAAGACTACGAGCACGCCAAGGCCCGCGGCGCCAAGATCTATGCCGAGGTGCTGGGCTATGGCCTTTCCGGCGACGCCTACCACATCACCGCGCCCTCCGAGGACGGCGAGGGCGGCGAACGCTCGATGAAGGCGGCCCTGGCCAACGCAGGCCTGGACGCTTCCGCCATCGACTACATCAACGCCCACGGCACCTCGACCATGGCCGACACCATCGAACTGGGCGCGGTTGAACGCCTGCTGGGCGATCACGCGGGCAATGTCACCATGTCCTCGACCAAATCCGCCACCGGCCACCTCCTGGGTGCCGCCGGCGCGATTGAGGCGATCTTCTCGATCCTGGCGATCCGCGACCAGGTGGCACCGCCGACCATCAACCTCGACAACCCCGCGGTTGAAACCCCGGTCGACCTGGCCCCCAACGCCAAGCGCGAGCGCAAGATCAACGTGGCCCTGTCGAACTCCTTCGGCTTCGGCGGCACCAACGCATCGGTCCTGTTCGGGAAACCTGACTGATGTGGCGCAGCCTCGCCTCTAACATGCTGACTGTCCTGATCGCCGCCCTGTTCCTGCTGGGCGGCCTCATCCTGTGGGGCAAGTCGCAATATACTGCCGAGGGCCCGCTCGACACTGCCATCTGCCTGCGGGTGGAGCGCGGCTCCAACATGGCGCGCGTCAGCCGCGACCTGGAAACCCAAGGCGCCGTCTCTTCCGGCACCATCTTCCGCCTCGGCGCCAAATACAGCGAGAAAACCGGCCAGCTGAAGGCCGGCAGCTTCCTGGTGGAGCCGGGGTCGTCGATGGAGCGCATCGTTGACGAGATCACCCATTCCGGCGCCTCCACCTGCGGCACCGAAATCGTCTACCGCGTCGGCGTGACCCGGACCCAGGCGCTCGTGCGCGAACTGGACCCGGCGACCAGCAAGTTTGAGGAAATCGCAGACTTCGTCCTCGGCGAGGATGAGGTCCCGGCCGAGTACACCGAGACCCGCCAGGACGCCGATACCCGCTACCGCATCGCGCTGGCCGAAGGCGTGACCAGCTGGCAGGTGGTCGCGGCGCTGAAAGCGATGGATGTGCTGGACGGCGACCCGGGCGAACGCCCCGCTGAGGGCCTGCTGGCACCCGACAGCTACGAGGTCACCCCCGGCACAGACCGCGCCGCGGTGCTGGCCGAGATGCAGAAACGCCAAGAGCTGCGCATCAACGCCGCCTGGGAAAGCCGCTCCGCGGATGCGGTGGTGAAAACCCCGGAGGAAATGCTGATCCTCGCCTCGATCATCGAGAAGGAAACCGGCGTCGCCGAGGAACGCGGCCTGGTCGCCTCTGTGTTCACCAACCGCCTCAACCGCGGCATGCGCCTGCAGACCGACCCGACGGTGATCTACGGCGTCACCAAGGGCGAGGGGACCTTGGGCCGCGGCCTGCGCCAGAGCGAGCTGCGCAAACCCACCCCCTGGAACACCTATGTGATCGAGGGCCTGCCGCCCACGCCCATCGCCAACCCCGGCCTTGCCAGCCTGGAGGCCGCAGTGAATCCGGAGACCACCAACTACGTGTTCTTCGTCGCTGACGGCACCGGCGGCCACGCCTTTGCCGAGACGCTGGACGAGCACAACGCCAACGTCGCCAAATGGCGCGAGATCGAGGCCCAGCAGCAAAACAACTGACCGGACGCCGGAATTCTGCGAGAATTCCGGCCCGGAAAACACGTGTTTTCCGAGCCGTTTCCCGCGCCGGGAAACGGTCTGCGGGGCAGGGGCAAAAACAGGGAAGGGCGCCGGTTGGCGCCCTTTTTTTGTTACTGCAGGAAGCAGAGATTGCGCGGTGCAAGTGCGGCCGTTTGCGGGTGCTCTCGTTCTTTTCCATGGCCTTATTGCCTTTCGGCCGGTATGCAAAAGAGGGAGGGTAGGTTGTGGAACGAAAGCTGGCGGCAGTCTTAATCGCCGATATGGTCGGGTACACCAGCCGGATGGAACAAGACGAAGCCGGCACGCTCGCTTCGCTGTCTGCATTTTTTGATACGCTCTCCGCCCCGCTTATTGCTTCCCATCGCGGCCGCATCGTCAAGCAATTGGGCGATGGTCTTCTGGCCTGCTTCGACAGTGCTGCCGACGCTGTTTCTTGTGCCATCGAATGGCAGCAAGCGCAGGGTGAGGCTGCCGATCCGATCCGCTTTCGAATTGGTATTAATCTCGGCGACATAATCATTCGTGACGGCGATGTCTTCGGATCGGGTGTCAACCTGGCTTCAAGGTTGGAGCAGCTTGCCCCGCCCGGCGGAGTGCTAATCTCGGAAGCTGTTTACCGTGTTGTTGGAACCAGTCTCCCGGTTACTTGGGAAGATACCGGGCTCCACACTCTCAAAAACGTCGCCTCGCCGGTGCGCGCCTGGCGTTATGGCGGGGTGAAAGAGGCGGACACAGGAAAAGTTCGGCCGGCTGATCCCGGAACGGCTAAGGTTGCCGTTCTTCCCTTCGATAGCATGAGCGGCGATACCGATCAGTCATTTTTCAGCGAAGGTATTGCAGAAGATGTTATCACAGGCTTGTCACGTTTCCGCACCCTCCAGGTCACTTCAAAGAACGCATCCTTCCGCTTCAAACCGAAGGATACAGACCCGGCCGAAATAGCCGAGGCGCTCGGTGTCGATTACCTCGTTCAGGGCAGCGTCCGGAAGGCCGGGGGACGGGTACGTATCTCGGTTCAGCTTGCGGATGCCCATAAAGGGATCCAGCTTTGGTCGGAGCGCTATGACCGCGAATTGGAAGATGTATTCGCCGTGCAGGACGAAGTAGCGCGCAGTGTCGCGGCGGTCTTGCCCGGACGGGTGCAACACGACGTGGTTGACCGCGCCGCTCATAAGCCGGCGGATGAAATGAAGGCCTACGAATTGATGCTGAAGGGCAAGGCGCTGCGAGACGGGCTGAATGCGCAGGACACAGCAACTGCACGCGTGCTCCTCGAACGGGCAGTCGTGCTCGATCCGTCTGTTGCGCGAACTTACATGTACCTGTCAGACACCTATGTGATTGACCTCTGGCTCGGTCTTGCGGACCCGGACGCGCCCGACCATGCACTTAAGACCGCCCGCAAAGGCGCTGCACTTGATAACCGCGACGTCTATATCCAGGATCAACTCGGGTTTGCATACCTTTGTGCGGGTCTTTGGGATGAAGCAGAAGCCCAGTTCGAAAGAACACTGTCGCAAATCGTCAATGAAGCAGAATCCATGGCGTGGTGCGGCTACGCGTTTCTCTTGCTAGGTCGTCAGGAAAAAGCGCGCGATGTCGTGTCGGAAGCGATGCGTCTGGACCCGCTGCATCCGCCCGCCATTAAATGGATCATGGGACAGGCAGAGTTCTTTAGGGGCAACTATGAAGCGGCGCTTGGTATGTTGAATGGCGAGGCGCGTTTAAACTCGCTCGCCTCAGCATTTGTCGCTGCATCCTACGCACATCTCGGCCGTCGAAAGGAAGCCGCAGCCGCATTGAAGGAGTTCGTCGCTGAACGCCATGACGAATTCGCCAGCCGCGGCATTGAAGTCGATGAGGATACCGTTACGAGTCTTGCGCGCGGGTTTGAAACGATGTGGCGGCGGCCGGGGGATTTTGCTCTCGTTGCGGATGGTTTGCGCGCCTCAGGACTCAGCAGCTGAACCTAGCGATCCTAAGTATTTCCTTCCGGTCCTTCTTATTCTCCGCCTCCCCCGTTGCGTACCCACCGTACGCACCCCTCCCCATAACCCTTGACTTTTACGCCAAAATCGCGTATAGATTGTGGTGCAGCTGGAAGAAACATGGACGGACCCGGACCCCCTCCGCCGGCGGCCGTCCTGTCTTTCTCTCGTGCGGACAAAAACGCATGAGGCAGAGCATATCATGACAGATCAAACCAGCGGCCCGGCACCGGGCCACACAGGGCCGGGCCACCCGGCACCGACCCCCTCAGAACCGGTCCACGCAGTACCGGCCCCCTCTGAACAGGCCACCTCTGAACAGGGCCAGACACCGGAACAGGACGGCGCCGCCCTCCTGAAACGGCGGGGGCATTACACCGCCGATCTCCTGCTGTCCCTGCAGGACAGCATCCACCGCCTGCGCAAAGAAGCAGAGGAGCTCCGGGAGCAGCTCGAAACCACCGGCGCCGATGAAATGACCGGCGCCAAATCCCAGGTCCGCAAGCTCGAGGACCTGATCCGGGATTGCCAGAAAGTGGAGAAGACCCTTGCAGAACAAAGCACCGACGTCGCCCGCCTGCTCAAATCCGAGCACGAACTCGATCTCGTCGCGGCGCGCGCAGCTGTCGAGCTCGGACTTTCTCGCCTGCGTGCCGCCCTCGCTCCTGAGCTGCTTCTTGGATGAGCTGGACCGCAAAACCCTCTGCGCGCTGCCGCATCTCTTTCACATCTGGGCGCTGGATCACCAGCGCCCGCCGCCGGGCGATTGGCGTGCCTGGGTGATCCTGGGCGGGCGCGGCGCGGGCAAGACGCGGGCAGGGGCCGAATGGGTCCGCTCGCTGGCTGAGGGCGCGTGGCCTCACGACCCCGGCACCGCCCGGCGCATCGCACTGGTGGCGGAAACCTATGACCAGGTGCGCGACGTGATGATCCACGGCGACAGCGGCATCCTGGCCTGCTCGCCCCCCGACCGCCGCCCCAAGTGGAAAGCGTCGGAACGCAAGCTGATATGGCCCAACGGCGCCGAGGCGCAGGCGTTCTCCGCCCACGACCCCGAGGCGCTGCGCGGCCCCCAGTTTGACGCCGCCTGGGCGGATGAGCTGGCCAAGTGGAAGAAGGGTGATGACAGCTGGGACATGCTGCAATTCGCGCTGCGGCTGGGGCAGGACCCCCGCGTCTGCGTCACCACCACGCCCCGCAATGTGCCGGTGCTGAAACGCCTGCTGGCCTCGCCCAGCACCGTCACCACCCATGCCCCGACCGAAGCCAACCGCGCCAACCTCGCAGCCTCCTTCCTGACGGAAGTCCGCGCGCGCTACGCGGGCACCCGGCTGGGCCGGCAGGAGCTGGACGGGGTGATGCTCTCGGACATCCAGGGCGCGCTCTGGACCACCGCAGCGCTGGTCGATGCGCAGGTGGCCGAAGCCCCGCCCTTGGACCGGATCGTGGTGGCGGTTGACCCGGCCGTCAGCGCGGGCAAGGCGTCTGACGCCTGCGGCATCATGGTGGCCGGCGCCGTCACCCACGGCCCGCCGCAGGACTGGCAGGCCTATGTGCTGGCGGATTGCACCGTGCAGGGGGCCACGCCGATGACCTGGGCGCAGGCGGTGATCTCCGCCCGCGACCGCTTAGGCGCCGAACGGGTGGTGGCAGAGGTCAACCAGGGCGGTGCCCTGGTCGAAACCGTGCTGCGCCAGGCCGACCCGCTGGTGCCGTTCCGCGCCCTGCACGCGCGAAAGGGCAAATCGGCCCGCGCCGAGCCGGTGGCGGCGCTTTATGAGCAGGGCCGGGTGCGCCACCTGCCGGGGCTGGGCGAGCTGGAAGACCAGATGTGCCAGATGACCCCGCAGGGCTACCGCGGCAGCGGCTCTCCCGACCGGGTCGATGCGCTGGTCTGGGCGCTGCATGAGCTGATCATCCAGCCCGCCGCCAACCTGCGCAGGCCGCAGGTCAGGGTGTTATAAAACGCTAAGGGCAGCGTCCGTCCGCGGGTGGACGCGAAGCGCCCGCCCGGGGGGGCGGACGGGCGCTGCCCGGCCTTCGGCCAGGCGAAGACAAGACAAAGAAATTCGATTGGATGAGGCAGCGCGCAACGCTGCCTTTATCTTTTAAAACAGTGCTGTAACCCAAGGTGTTGCGTACCCACCGTACGCACCGCTTGCCAAATCTTCAGGTCTTTCTGGCCCTAATGATCCTCAGCAAAGGCGCACCAGCCCCACCGGGCCGGCAGCGCCACACAGGAACAAGCTGAGGAGCGGACCATGGTCTTTGACCTGCTGCGGCGCAAATCGCCAGACCCCCAGAAATCAGGCCCCCGGAAACCGGGCCCCAATACTCCGGGCCTGGAACAGAAGGCCAGCCAGACCGCCCGCGTGGTCTCTTGGCACGGCGCCGGCCGCATCGCCTGGAGCCCGCGCGACACCGTGTCCCTGACCCGCAGCGGCTTTGCCGGCAATCCGGTCACCCACCGGGTGATCCGCCTGATTGCCGAGGCTGCCGCCGCCGTGCCGCTGGTGCTGCAGGACAGCCGCCAGCGCTTTGACAGCCACCCCTGGCTGGCTCTGCTGGCACGCCCCAACCCGGCCCAGACCCAGGCCGAGATGCTGGAGGCGCTTTACGGCCACCTGCTCCTGTCTGGCAACGCCTATATCGAGATGGTCACGGCTGAGGACGCAACCCCCGCAGAACTGCATGTGCTGCGCTCCGACCGGATGAACGTGGTGCCGGGGCCGGACGGCTGGCCCGCAGGCTTTGATTATGTGGTCGGCGGACGCAAGCACCGCTTCTCCAACGAGCCGGGCAATTCCCCGGTCTGCCATATCAAGAGCTTCCACCCGCAGGATGACCACTACGGGCTCTCGGCCCTGCAATCGGCGGCAATGGCCATCGACGTCCACAACGCCGCCTCCCGCTGGTCCAAGGCGCTGCTTGATAACGCAGCCCGCCCCTCCGGCGCGCTGGTCTGGACCGGTTCCGACGGCCAGGGGCAGATGTCCGACGATCAATTCCGCCATCTAAGCGAAGAAATTCAAACGAATTTCCAAGGCGCCAATAATGCCGGCCGCCCGATGGTGCTGGAGGGCGGATTGGACTGGAAGCCGATGGGGTTCTCGCCCTCCGACATGGAGTTCCAGAAAACCAAGGACACCGCCGCCCGCGAAATTGCGCTGGCCTTCGGGGTGCCGCCGATGCTGATCGGCATCCCGGGCGATGCGACCTATGCCAACTATCAGGAGGCCAACCGCGCCTTCTACCGGCTGACCGTGCTGCCCTTG
The DNA here is from genome assembly GCF_000813785.1 of Leisingera sp. ANG-DT. Taxonomy (NCBI): domain Bacteria; kingdom Pseudomonadati; phylum Pseudomonadota; class Alphaproteobacteria; order Rhodobacterales; family Roseobacteraceae; genus Leisingera; species Leisingera sp. ANG-DT. Next base: position 732,552 of record NZ_JWLE01000001.1, on the reverse strand, counting down.
GTCTCCAAAGTCACCGCCGCGCTGTCCGGCTGGCTCACCGCCTGGACCGGCGACGCGCTGACATTGAAGCCCGACCTCGACCAGTTGCCCGCATTGGCGGCTGAACGCGAGGCGCAGTGGCGGCGCATCACCTCCGCGGATTTCCTCACACCCGCGGAAAAGCGGCAGCTGCTGGGGTTGCCCACAGAAGCCCCAGCCGCGCCGCAGACGGAGGGCGGACAGGATGACTGAGCACCCGATGCACGCATTTGATTGTTCACCGGGATTGCGCCTGTCCGCCCATGAGCGGGTGGCCCAGATCCAGCACGACGCCGTGAACCGCCGCCTCGACCGGATCGAACAGATGATGGAGCGGCTGGAAAAACGCCTCTGGCTCACTGTCTACGGCGTCGCCGCGGTGATCCTGGCGCAGGCCTTCCAATCCTTCCTGACGGTGCAATTGCCGTAAATCCAACGACTTGCGAGGTTCAAATGATGCAGGGATCCCCCCAGCTGGAACATAAATTCGCACGCTTCGGCGAGGATCTCTCGCTGAAGGACGCAACCGAAATCAAGGGCTACGCCAGCCTGTTCGGCCAGACCGACCAGGGCGGTGACGTGGTGATGCGCGGCGCTTATGCGGCCTCGCTCAAGGCGCTCCGCGATCAGGGCCGCACGGTCAAGATGCTGTGGCAGCACGACCCGCACCAGCCCATCGGCGTCTGGGACGAGGTGCGCGAGGACAAGCGCGGGCTTTACGTCAAGGGCCGCATCCTCACCGCCACACCCAAAGGCGCCGAAGCGGCCGCCTTGATCGAGGGTGGCGCCATCGACGGCCTCTCCATCGGCTACCGCACCCAGAAAGCCACCCGCGCCCCCGACGGCAGCCGCCATCTCACGCAGGTGGAGCTGTGGGAGGTGTCACTGGTCACCTTCCCGATGCTGCCCGCCGCCCGGGTGGCAGCGAAATCCTCCGCCGATGCGGAAGCACAAGCGCTGCGCGCCCTGGCCGACGGCCTGCGCCAGATCACCCGCGGCCTCAAAACAGGCCAGACCTAAAACAGGCCAGAACCCAAAACAGGACACCCATCATGAGCAACCAAGACCTCCCGGCCCAAACCGGGGACGCAGCGCCCCTGGCGTATGAAGTGAAACAGGCCATCTCCGGCTTTCTTCATGAATTCAAGGGGTTTCAGGACGACGTGCAATCAAGGCTGAAACAGGCAGAAGAGCGAGTGACCATGCTGGACCGTAAGACAATCTCTCAGAACCGCCCCCATCTGGCAGCCAGCCAGGACGCGGGCGCCCCGCATCAAAAGGCGTTCAACGCCTACCTGCGCAACGGCGACGACGATGGCCTGCGCGGGCTTGAGCTGGAAGGCAAATCCATGTCCACCGCGGTGGGCAGCGACGGCGGCTATCTGGTCGACCCGCAGACCGCCGACACCGTCAAGGCGGTGCTGAACGCCTCCGCCTCAATCCGCGCCGTGGCCTCCGTGGTGCATGTGGAGGCCTCAAGCTATGACGTGCTGATCGACCACAGCGAAATGGGCGCCGGCTGGGCCAGTGAAACCGGCCCCGCGGCGGAAACCTCCACCGGCAGCATCGACCGCATCTCGATCCCGCTGCACGAACTCAGCGCTTTGCCCAAGGCGTCGCAGCGGCTGCTCGATGACAGCGCCTTTGACATCGAGGGCTGGCTGGCCGGACGCATCGCCGACAAATTCGCGCGGTCTGAGGCCGACGCCTTCATCAACGGCGACGGCAACGACAAGCCCACCGGTTTCCTCAACTACAACGTCGAGGAAAACGACAGCTGGACCTGGGGCAACATCGGCTACAAGGCCACCGGCGTCGAAGGCGAGATCGGCAACGGCGACGCGATCATCGACCTGGTCTATGCGCTGGGGGCGGAATACCGCGCCAACGCCACCTTCATTCTGAACTCCAAGACCGCGGGAATGCTGCGGAAATTGAAGGATGCCGATGGCCGCTTCCTGTGGTCCGACGGTCTGGCCGCAGGCGAACCCGCGCGGCTGATGGGCTACCCGGTGCTGATCGCCGAGGACATGCCGGACCCGGCCGCCAACAGCTTCCCGATCGCCTTCGGCGACTTCCGCGCCGGCTACACCATTGCCGAACGCCCGGACCTGCGCGTCATGCGCGACCCCTTCAGCGCCAAGCCGCATGTTCTGTTCTACGCGACCAAGCGCGTCGGCGGCGACGTCAGCGATTTCGCCGCGATCAAGCTGATGAAATTCGGCCTGAGCTGACCGCTCAGCGCTGATGGCGGACCGGCAGCCCGGTCCGCCGGCTGGCACGCACCCCATATTTCCCTGCCGTCTAGCTGCTCCCCCTCCGTCCGAGCGGCAGGGAACGGTGCGTGCCGGCCGAACCCTTGAACGGACAGCAGACCCGGGCCGGCAAGGGGGAGGCCCGCAGGAGTGAGATGATGATGCTGAGCGAAGTGACCCCCGTGCCCGAGGCCGCCCTGCCGCTGGCCCAGTTTAAGGCACACCTCCGCCTGGGCACCGGCTTTGGCGAGGACAGCCTGCAGGACGAGGTGCTGATTGGCTTCCTGCGCGCCGCCCTGGCCGCGGTGGAAGCAAGAACCGGCAAGGCACTGATAACCCGCGATTTTGAAATGGAAACCCGCCACTGGCGCGACCGCACCCGGATGGTGTTTCCCATCGCCCCGGTGCAGATGGTGACAGAGGTGATGATCCGTGACGCCGCAGGCGCTGAGACGGTGGTGGACCCCGCCGCCTACCATCTGGAGCGTGACAGCCAGCGCCCGGCGCTGTGTCCCGCGGGCAGCCTGCTGCCCGCCATTCCCGCGGGCGGTCTGGCGCGGATCACCCTGCAGGCTGGCATGGCTGCAGACTGGGGCGGGCTTCCTGCCGATCTGGGCCAGGCTCTGATGCTGCTGGCGGCGCATTACTACGAATACCGGGCCGATACCGGCCTCCATGGCGGCTGCATGCCCTTTGGCGTCACCAGCCTCATTGAACGCTACCGCACGCTGCGGCTGACATTGGGGGGCCTGGCATGAAACGCCCCCCGAACCTGACCCGCAAACTGGTGCTGGAAGACCCCCAGCGCGCCCCCGACGGCGCCGGCGGCTATGCTGAGGCCTGGGTGGCGCTTGGCACCCACTGGGCTGAGGTGAAATCCCTCAGCGGGCGCCTCAACAGCGACAGCCTGTCTTTGCAGAAATACCGCATTACCCTGCGCGCTTCCCCCGATGGCTTTGCATCCCGCCCGCGCCCCGACCAGCGGTTCCGCGATGAAAGCCGCCTCTACCGTATTGATGCAGTTACGGAAAACGGACCGGATGCCCGCTACCTCACCTGTTTCGCAGTTGCGGAGGTGAGCACATGACCTATGCCATCGCAGGCGGGCTGCAATCCGCCGTCTACACCCTTCTGACCGGCGACGCGGGCCTGACCGCACTGGTCGGCAGCGCGATCTATGACGCCATCCCCGCAGGCCCCTTGCCGCAGACCTATGTGGCGCTTGGCGGCGAAGAGGTGCTGGACCGCTCCGACAAGACTGCAGGCGGGGCAGAACACCGGTTCTTTGTCACCGTCACCACCGACATGGCCGGCTTTGCCACCGCCAAATCCGCCGCTGCCGCCGTCTGCGACGCGCTGGTCGGAGCCGCGGTGCCGCTGCCGCGCGGGCAGCTGACCGGCCTCTGGTTCGACCGGGCCAAGGCCGAGCGGCTGAGCACCGGCGGACGCCAGATCACCCTGCGCTTCCGCGCCCGTGTGGATGATGTCTGAACCGCAAGAACCTAACGAAACCAATTGAAATACATGGAGAAACCCCATGACAGTTCAAAACGGCAAGGACCTCTTGGTCAAAGTGGACATGAACGGCGCAGGCCTGTTCGAGACCATCGCCGGCCTGCGCGCCACGCGCATCAGCTTCAACGCCGAAAGTGTCGATGTGACCAGCCTCGAAAGCCAGGGCGGCTGGCGCGAGCTGCTGGCAGGCGCCGGTGTGCGCTCCGCCAGCATCTCCGGCTCCGGCATCTTCCGGGATGAGGCGACGGACGAACGCGCCCGGCAACTGTTCTTTGACGGGCTTACGCCGGAGTTCCAGGTGATCATCCCCGACTTCGGCATCGTGCAGGGGCCGTTCCAGGTCACCGCGCTGGAATATTCTGGCAGCCACAATGGCGAGGCGACCTATGAACTCTCGCTCGCCAGCGCCGGCCAGCTCAGCTTTGCGGCGGTGTGATCCGATGGTGAACCCGCACGCAGGCGAGGCGGAATTGCTCGTGAATGGAACCCCTTACGCGCTGAAGCTCACACTCGGTGCGCTTGCAGCCCTTGAGGCCGCGCTGGAGGAAGGCACGCTGGTGGATCTGGTGCAGCGGTTCGAACAGGGCCGGTTTTCCGCCCGCGATGTTCTGGCGCTGCTGGCGGCCGGCCTGCAGGGCGGCGGCCATGACCTCAGCCGCGAGGATCTGGCTGTGGCCACCATCACCGGCGGCCCGATGCAGGCGGCACGGGTGGCCGCGGAACTGCTGGTGCGCAGCTTCGCCGTGCCCGAGAGCTCATGACTGCGCTCGACTGGCCCGCCCTGATGCGCGCCGGGATGGCGGGGCTGAAACTGCTGCCGCGCGATTTCTGGCAGCTGACACCCGCTGAGTTGCGGCTGATGCTGGGCGACGCCGCAGCACCGCAGCCGCTGGGGCGCGACCGGTTGGCCGCCTTAATGGCGGCCTTCCCGGACGCCACCGCCCCGAAGAACAAGGAGACAACAGATGACTGACTCATCTTCGATGGCAGAACTGGAATTGCAGGGCGAAGCTTTGGGGGAAGCCCTGGACGGAGCCTCTGGAATGGCCGCAGCCTTTGCAGAAGTGCTGGGGCGAGTGAAGGAAGGTTTTTCCGAAACCGGGCGCGATGCCCAGATCCTGGACCGTAGTCTTTCCAAGGGCTTGCGCCGTGCTTTTGACGATCTGGTGTTTGACGGCGCCAATCTGTCGGAGGCGATGGACACGCTCGCGCGCTCAATGATCCGCACAACCTATAACGCGGCGATGAAACCGGTCACCAACCACGTGGGCAGTCTTATTTCCGACGGGTTCGGCAGCCTCATCGGCAGTATCCTTCCCTTCGCCAATGGCGCCGCCTTCAGCCAGGGCAAGGTGATGCCCTTTGCCAAGGGCGGCGTTGTCACCAGCCCCACCACGTTTCCGATGCGCGGCGCCACCGGGCTGATGGGCGAGGCCGGTCCGGAGGCGATCTTGCCGCTGACGCGCGGCGCCGATGGCTCGCTTGGGGTGCGCAGCCAGGGCGGCGGCGCGGTCAACGTGGTGATGAATGTCTCCACCCCCGACGTCAAAGGCTTTGAACGCAGCCGCAGCCAGATCGCCGCGCAGCTGTCCCGCGCGCTGTCACGCGGCGGGCGCAACCGTTAAGGATGGAGGGTAACCTAATGAATTTCCACGAAGTCCGCTTTCCCGCCTCGCTCAGTTTCGGCTCTGTCGGCGGGCCGGAGCGGCGCACCGATGTGGTGACGCTCGCCAACGGTTTTGAGGAGCGCAACACCCCCTGGGCGCACTCCCGCCGCCGCTATGACGCAGGCCTTGGCCTGCGCGCGCTGGAGGATATCGAGGTGCTGATTGCCTTTTTCGAGGCGCGTCAGGGCCAGCTTTACGGGTTCCGCTGGAAGGATTGGAGCGACTACAAATCCGCCCGGCCCAGCGCCGGGGTGGCGTTTGACGATCAGGAAATCGCTACCGGCGACGGCAGCACCGTGAGTTTCCAGCTGGCCAAGACCTACCGCTCCGGCGCCTTCACCTATCAGCGCCCGATTGCCAAACCGGTGGCGGGCACCGTGCGGGTTGGCGTTGAGCAGGATGAGCTGCGCGAGGGCGTGGATTACGAGCTGGACACCGCCACCGGCCTGATCAACCTGGCGCATCCGCCGGAGGTCGGCCTCAGCATCAACGCAGGGTTTGAGTTTGATGTGCCGGTGCGGTTTGACACCGCCAGCATCCAGACCAGCGTGGCGTCGTTCCAGGCTGGAGAGGCACCGGCGGTCCCGGTGGTGGAGGTGCGGATATGAACAGCCTTTCCAATGCGTTGCGGGAGCATCTTCAATCCGGTATCACCACGGTCTGCCGCGCCTGGGCGCTGGAGCGGCGCGACGGCACCGTGCTGGGATTCACCGATCACGACTGCGTTCTGTCGTTCGATGGCGTGGAGTTCCAGCCCGGCAGCGGGTTGACGGCGCGGGCGGTGCAGCAGGCCACCGGCCTGTCGGTCGACAACACCGAGGCGCTGGGGGTGCTGAGTGACGCCGCCGTGCGCGAGGAGGACATCGAGGCAGGCCGGTTCGACGGGGCTGAGGTGCGCTGCTGGCTGGTCAACTGGCAGGATGTGACGAAGCGCTGGCTGCAATTCCGCGGCTCCATCGGGGAGATCCGCCGCGCGGGCGGTGCATTCGAGGCGGAGCTGCGCGGGCTGACCGAGCAGCTGAACCAGCCGCAGGGGCGGATCTATCAGACGCCCTGTACCTCGGTTCTGGGGGATGCGGCCTGTGGGTTTGATCTGAGCACGCCGGGCTATGCCATTGAAACGGCAGTGGAAACAGTGGAGCGCAGCGAGGACTTCCGCTGGAACGCGCTGCCGGGGTTTGAGCCGGGCTGGTTTGCTGATGGCCGCCTGACGGTGCTGAGCGGTGCGGCACAGGGCCTGTGGGCCGCGGTGAAGTCCGACCAGTCCACCGCCGCGGGGCGCAGGATCACCCTGTGGGAACCGATCCGCGCGCCCGTGTCCGCAGGTGACACGGTGCGGCTGGAGGCCGGTTGTGACAAGCGGATGGAGAGCTGCCGGCTGAAGTTCAACAACCTTTTGAATTTCCAGGGCTTCCCTGACATCCCGGGGGAGGACTGGATCATGGCGGTGCCGCGCCAGTCCGGCATGAACACCGGGGGCAGCCGCAGATGAGCCGGGTGGTAGAGGCAGCGCGCGGCTGGATCGGCACGCCCTATGTGCATCAGGCCTCCTGCAAGGGGGCGGGCTGTGATTGCCTTGGCCTGATCCGGGGGGTGTGGCGCGAGCTGCTTGGCGCGGAGCCGGAGCTGCCGCCCGCCTATACGATGGACTGGTCAGAGCCGCAGGGGGCTGAGGCGCTGTGGCAGGCCGCGGCGCGGCATCTGGCGGCGAAGCCGTTGCAGGACGCCGCGCCGGGAGATGTGATCCTGTTCCGGATGCGGGAGGGATCGGTGGCCAAGCATCTGGGGGTGCAGGCTGCGGTAACAGAACTGAGGGCAGCGTCTGCCTGGGCGGGCGCGAATGCGCCTGCCGGGGGGCAGGCAGGCGCAGCCCGGCGGTGCCGCCGGGCGAAACAGCTATGCAGTGCCCCGTCCTTCATCCACGCCTATGCCGGCCACGGGGTTGTCGAAAGCCCGCTGAGCCCGCCCTGGCAGCGCCGCATCGTAGCGCGGTTTCACTTCCCCGGCATGTCCCGGCAAAGGAGCTGATCTGATGGCAACTATTCTTCTCTCTGCCGCCGGTGCGGCGGTTGGCGGCGCAATTGGCGGCACTGTGGCGGGGCTGTCCTCTGCCGTCATCGGCCGTGCGGTGGGCGCTACCCTGGGCCGGTTGATTGACGAACGGCTCTTGGGCTCCGGCGCTGATCCGGTGGAGACCGGCAAGGTCGACCGCTTCCGGCTGACCCAGGCCAGCGAAGGCGCGCCGATGGCGCAGGTCTATGGCCGGATGCGGCTGGGCGGCCAGGTGATCTGGTCCTCGCGCTTTCTGGAGACCTCGCAGACCAGTGGCGGCGGTGGCAAGGGGCGGCCCAGCCAGCCGCAGGTCACCAGCTACAGCTATTCGGCCTCTCTGGCGATTGCGCTGTGCGAGGGCGAGATCGCCAGCGTCTCCCGCGTTTGGGCTGATGGTGAGGAAGTGGCGCCGAAGGATTTGAACATGACCGTCTACCGCGGCACGGCGGATCAGCTGCCGGACCCGGTGATGGAGGCGATCGAGGGGCCGGGGCTGGTGCCGGCCTACCGCGGCACGGCTTATGTGGTGATGGAGAACCTGGAGCTGGGACGGTTCGGCAACCGCGTGCCGCAGTTCTCCTTTGATGTCTTGCGCCCCGAGCAGCCCGCCAGCAGCACCTATGCGCAGGACCTGGGCCAGATCGTGCAGGGCGTGGCGCTGATGCCCGGCACCGGGGAATATTCGCTGGCTGCGGATGTGGTGCAGTATTCCGGCGGGCCGGGCGATGCCAGGGCTGCGAATGAGCATACGCCCAGTGGCCTCAGCGACCTCAAGACCTCGCTGAATGCGCTGGAGGCGGAACTGCCGTCCTGCGGCGCGGCGTCGTTGATTGTGTCGTGGTTCGGAAATGACCTGCGCTGCGGCAGCTGCACGCTGAAGCCCAAGGTGGAGCATAAGCTGGCCGAGGGGAACATGGCCTGGACGGTCAGCGGCGTCACCCGCGCAGGTGCTGAGGAAGTGCTGAAAGAGGACGGCGAGCCGCTCTATGGCGGCACGCCTGCCGATGCCTCGGTGGTGCAGTCGATCCGGGAGATGCAAGGCCGCGGCCTTCGGGTGATGTTCTACCCGTTCATCCTGATGGATCAGGCAGAGGGCAACGCATTGGCTGATCCCTGGACCGGCGGCGCCAGCCAGCCGCATCTGCCCTGGCGCGGGCGGATCACCTTGTCGGTGGCTCCGGGCCAGCCTGGCTCACCCGATGGCACCGCGGCGGCGGATGCGGAGGTGGCGGCGTTCTTTGGCTCCGTGACGGCGGCGGATTTCACCGTGGGGGACGGAACCGTCACCTACAGCGGGCCTGACGAATGGAGCCTCAGCCGGTTTATCCTGCACAATGCGGCGCTGTGTGCGGCGGCAGGCGGGGTGGAGGCGTTTTGCATCAGCTCCGAGATGCGCGCGCTGACGCAGATCCGCGGCGCCGGCGGCTTCCCGGCTGTGCTGGCATTGAAAGGGCTGGCGGCAGAGGTGCGCAGCCTGCTGGGGATGGAGACCAAGATCGGCTATGCCGCCGACTGGTCGGAATACTGGGGCTACCAGTCACCGGAAGGCGACAGGTACTTTCACCTGGACCCGCTGTGGGCGGATGAAAACATCGACTTTGTCGGCATCGACAACTACATGCCGCTGTCCGATTGGCGTGAGGGTGATGATCATCTGGACGCGCAGGCCGGAGTGCCGTCGGTCTATGACCTCGGCTACCTCAGCGGCAATGTGGAGGGCGGCGAGGGGTTTGACTGGTATTACCACTCACCGCAAGCGCGCGAGGCGCAGATCCGGACGCCGATCACCGACGGCGCGCATGATGAACCCTGGGTGTGGCGCTACAAGGATATCCGCAGCTGGTGGATGCAGGAGCATCACGAGCGTATCGGCGGGGGGCGGCAGGCTGCGCCGACCGAATGGGTGCCGCAATCCAAGCCCGTGTGGTTCACCGAACTGGGCTGCGCGGCGATCGACAAGGGCACCAACCAGCCGAACAAGTTTCTGGACCCCAAAAGTTCTGAATCGAAACTGCCGCGCTATTCCAACGGCTTGCGCGACGATCTGATGCAGATCCAGTACCTGCGCGCGTTTCTGGGATATTGGGGCGAGGCCGCGAACAACCCGGTGTCAGAGGAATACGGCGGGCCAATGCTGGATATGTCCAACGCCTATGTCTGGGCCTGGGATGCGCGCCCGTTTCCGGCCTTTCCGGCGCGGGTGGAGATCTGGAACGACGGCGAAAACTACCTGCGCGGCCATTGGCTGAACGGGCGCGCGGGGCAGCGGACGCTGGCCTCTGTGGTGGAGGAAGTGTGCCACCGGGCGGGGCTTTATGACATTGATGTATCCGGGCTTTCCGGCGTGGTGCATGGGTTTGTGAACCCGGATGTTGCGGATGCGCGTGCGGTGCTGCAGCCCTTGATGCTGCGGCACGGGTTTGACGCGGTGGAGCGCGACGGGGTGCTGAGGTTCCGGATGCGCAAGGGCATCGTGACGGAAGCGCTGCAGTTGGAGCATCTGGCCGACAATGACGAGATGGACGGCAGCCTGGAGCTGGCCCGCGCCAGCGAGGCGGAACTGGCGGGCCGGGTGCGGCTGCGGTTCACCGAATGGGGCGGCGACCATGCTGCGGGTTCGGTTGAGGCGGTGCTGCCCGATGAAGCAACGCACAGCGTCAGCCAGAACGAGCTGCCGCTGGCCATGACCCGGGCCGAGGCGCGCCAGACCGTCGCCCGCTGGCTGGCTGAAGCGCGGATTTCCCGTGACACCGCGCGGTTCGTGCTGCCGCCCTCGCTGCTGCATCTTGGGGCGGGCGATGTGGTGTCCCTGCCAGTGGAGGGAAAGGACCAGCTCTACCGCATCGACCGGGTGGAGCAGGCGGAGGCGCAGACGGTGGAGGCGGTCAGGATTGAGCCGGGCACCTATGATCTGGCCGCTGTGGCGGAGGAGCTGCCGGGGGTCAATGCCTTTGCCGCACCCGGCCCGGTGCTGCCGTTGTTCCTGGACCTGCCGCTGATGCGCGGGGATGAGGTGCCGCACGCGCCGCATCTGGTGCTGACGGCGGCGGCCTGGCCCGGCAGCGTCGCGGTTTACGGCTCCGAAGCGGATGAGAATTACGTTCTGGAACAGGTGATTGCGGCACGGCAGGTGATCGGAGTCACGGAAACGCCGCTGTTTTCTGCCGGGGCCGGGCGCTGGGATCTGGGGGCGGACCTGCAGGTCAGGCTGATCTCCGGAAGCTTGGAAAGCCGCACGGTGGAGGCGGTGCTGAACGGTGCCAACGCCGCCGCCATCGGTGATGGCACGCCCGGCAACTGGGAACTGTTCCAGTTCCGCGAGGCGGAGCTGATTGCGCCGCAGACCTACCTGCTGCGGGGCCGGTTGCGCGGTCAGCAGGGCAGTGATGCGCTGATGCCGGATGTTTGGCCTGCGGGGTCTTTTGTGGTGCTGCTGGACGGCACGCCGGTGCAGATGGAACTGGCGCCCGAACAGCGCCGCCGCTTGCGCCATTACCGGATCGGCCCGGCGCGGCGCGCGCTGGAGGACCCATCCTATCTGCATCTGCAAGAGGCGTTTGAGGGCAATGGCCTGCGCCCCTATGCGCCGGTGCATCTGCGGCTGAATGGTGCGCTGGGGCAGGACCTGTCGGCGGGCTGGATACGCCGCACACGGATCGAAGGCGACAGCTGGGAGCTGGACGAGGTGCCGCTGGGAGAGGAGATCGAGAGCTACCGCATCCGGGTGATGCGCGGCGCCACCGTGCTGCGGGAGGAGACCTCTGCCACGCCCTCCTGGGCCTATCCGGCGGCGGCGCAGGCGCTGGACGGGGTGCAGGCGGGTGACGTGCTGGAGGTGGCGCAGCGCTCAGCCCGGTTTGGTGCCGGGCCGGCGGCAGAGGCCGTTCTGGGATGATCCGCCCGGTGCTGCCCGGCGATGTGTCCGCAGTGGCGCGGGCCCTGCTGATGGTGCCGGCGGGTGAGCGCCTTGCCCTGTGCCGCAGGATCTTCGGCGGTGCGGCGGAGGCGGCGGTGCATTGCGCAATGCTGGGCCGTCTGCATCCGCTTTGGGGCGATGGGAGCTTAAGCGCCGCGGCCCGGCGGTATGCGCTGGCGGTGGAACCGTTTCTGGATGATCCGGCATATCTGGACTGCACAAGGCTAGTGCTGCGGGAGCTGGCCTCTGTGCTGGAAACCGGCAGGGAGGATCCGGCCGGCTGATCCAAAATGGAAACCTGCCAAACCATCTGTTGGGCTGGCGCCGCTTGCCTCAGGCAGCGATGCGAGAGATTGGCTGCTAAGGGGGAGCGCCTGCCTGCGGGGTGGCGCTCCAACAGTTCTGTGTGGCAGTTTATTCCGGCAACGTCCGTACTAACTTTCCAAGGAGCTCCGCACTCTCAAAAGCGCCAGCCCGTGCGGGCGGGCAGGCGCTCGCCCGGCGCCTGCGGCTTGATTCCGGGCGGGATGGGGCATCACCCGAAAGCGAAGCATTCTCTGCCGCCAGTTCCGCCAGCCGGATGGTGATCTGCTGCTTCAGCCCCGCCTGATCGGACTCATTCATTTCAAAAATATGCCTCATCACGGGTTTGCGTTTGCTGCAAACCACCTTAGATGGGTAGTCTGAGCGGAGAAAGGACGTTGACCCATGGCAAAAACACAGCAAGCCGTTACTCCGGTGGATCCCGTATGGGACCGCATCACCCGCGAAGCTGAGGAGGCCGTTGCCACCCAGCCGCTGATGGGCGGGCTGATTCACGCCTGTATCCTGCACCACAAGACGCTGGAAAAGGCGCTGTCCTACCGGATTGCCGCCAAGCTCTGCTCGAATGAAATGTCGATGATGGTGCTCCGCGAGATCGTTGACGAAGCCTATGAGACCTGCCCGGAAATCCTGGAGGCAGCGCGCGCCGACCTGATGGCGATCAACGAACGCGACCCGGCAAGCCACCGGCTGCTGCAGCCGATCCTCTACTTCAAGGGGTTCCAGGCGGTGCAGGCCTACCGTGTCAGCCATTACCTGTGGGACAAGGGGCAGAAGGATCTGGCCTATTTCTTCCAGATGCGCACGTCGGAGATTTTCGGGATCGACATCCACCCCGGCGCCCGTCTGGGCAAGGGGATCATGATTGACCATGCCCATTCCATCGTGATCGGCGAGACCGCAGTGGTGGGCGACAATGTCTCTATGCTGCATTCGGTGACCCTGGGCGGCACCGGCAAGGAAGAGCAGGACCGCCATCCGAAGATCGGCGACGGGGTGCTGATCGGCGCCGGCGCCAAGGTTCTTGGCAACATCAAGGTCGGCCATTGCAGCCGCATTGCAGCCGGGTCCGTGGTGCTGGCAGAAGTGCCGCCCTGCACAACGGTTGCGGGCGTGCCTGCGAAGATTGTCGGCGAAGCGGGTTGCGACCAGCCGTCGATCAACATGGACCAGGTGGTTCCGGCGGGGTCTCCTGCGGAGTGAGGCCTCTGGCTGCCGGACTGGGAAGTTGAGTATTTGAGCAAAGAAGAAGGGGCGGGTTCCGCCCCTTTTTTGATGGTCCTATCTGGCGTGAATATTGTTTTGAATAAAAGGGTTGCGGGTGGGTTTTGATCTGCTGCGTGCAGGCGGTGCGGCCTGCGGTTCTGCAAATGCCGGGTTGTGGCGGAGGCTGGTCTTAATCGCTGTCCGGTGCCGCCGGCTGGCTTGAACCCGGCGGCGGCGGGGCGCATATTCCTGACCAACAGCTTCTTTTTCTGCAGTTTCGATTTGGGGGACAGATCATGATTTATACAACCGAAGGCCGCGGGCGTCTGTTTGGCTCGATCCTTGAGACGGTGGGCAACACGCCCGTGATCCGGCTGAACAATATCGCGCCAGCGCATGTCACCATGTATGTGAAATTCGAGGCGTTCAACCCGGCGGGATCGGTGAAGGACCGGCTGGCGCTGAACATCATCGAGGCGGCGGAGCGCGAAGGGCGGCTGAAGCCGGGCCAGACCGTGGTGGAGGCGACCAGCGGCAACACCGGGATCGGGCTGGCGATGGTCTGCGCCGCCAAGGGCTACCCGCTGGTCATTACCATGCACGACGGGTTCTCAGTTGAGCGGCGGCGGCTGATGCGGATGCTGGGCGCCAAGGTGGTGCTGACCCGCAAGGAAGACAAGGCGGTTGGCATGGTGGTGAAGGCCAAGGAACTGGCGGAAGCCAACGGCTGGTTCCTGGCGCATCAGTTCGAGACCAAGGACAACGCCGACATCCACGCCAGCACCACCGCACAGGAGATCCTGGGCGATTTCGAGGGCGGGCGGCTGGATCACGTGGTGCTGGGCTACGGCACCGGCGGCACGGTGTCGGGCCTGGGGCGGGTGCTGAAGGGCGCGCGGCCGGACCTGAAGATCACCCTCAGCGAGCCGTCCAATGCGGCGCTGGTGCAGTCCGGTGAGGCGCAGGCGCGCAACGACGAGGGTGAGCCCGCGGCGACCCACCCGGCCTTCAACCCGCACCCGATCCAGGGCTGGACCCCGGATTTCATCCCGCTGGTGCTGCAGGAGGCGCTGGACAAGGGCTATTTCGATGCGCTGGAACCGGTGAGCGGTGACGAGAGCATCAAGTGGTCCCGGCGGCTGGCAGCGGAGGAAGGCATCCTGGCGGGGATTTCCAGCGGCGGCAGCCTGGCGGCGGCGATGAAGGTCGCGGAAAGCGCGCCGGAGGGTTCGGTGCTGTTGGCGGTGCTGCCGGATACCGGCGAGCGCTATCTGTCGACACCGCTGTTTGAGGATATTCCGGCGGAGATGGATGAAGCGGAGCAGGCGCTGTCGGCCTCGACCTCCGGGTATCAGTACTAAGCCGCGCGCTGCCGCTGGCGTGGCGCCGCCGCGGGCGGGGGGCTGGCGGCGGCTGTTGCGCATATGAGTATTTGGGGAAAGATGAAGGGGAGCGGTTGCGCTCCCTTTTTTCATGCGTTTGGAGGCAAATGGGTGCGCCCGATTTCCGGTAGCGGCTTCGAAGGCTGCCGGGGCGAAGCAGACTTTCCGCAGGGATTATGGTATTTCTTGCACATACAGTCTGGAGAAGAGGGATGTGTGAGGAGAATAAGGCGCTTGTCGAACGGTACTATCGCGAAGTCATGACGATTGGGCAGGGAGACACGGTGAAGTTTGATGAGTTTGTGGCGTCTGATGCGGTGCTGCACAATTCTTACTTCAATCCGCCTGTTGGGCCTGAGGCGTGGAAAGAACGCGTGCGGATTTTCACGACGTCGTTCTCTGACGTTGAAATCACGCTGGGAGAGGTGCTGGCCGAGGACGACAGGGTCGCAACGCAGATGATCTATCGCGGAACGCATACCGGAGAGTTTCTGGGGGTGCCGGCCAGCGGAATACGCGTCGCGGTGGATGAAATCCAGATCATGCGCATCAAAGACGGGATGATTACCGAACGCCGCAGCGTGATCGATATGATCAACTTGCTTGCTCAAATCGGGGCGACTGAAATTCCGGCATCTTATCGCGGCGCAGCCATTCCCGGGACCTGACTCAGGTGGCTATCAGTGCCGAGCGGCGCGCCGCCCGAGAGCATGGCGCCGCAGCGGGCGGGGTGCTGGCGGCGGCTGCGGTGCAGGTGAGTATTTGGTCAAAGAAGAAGGGGGCGCGCGCGCTCCCTTTTTCGGTTTGGGGCTTTGGGGGCCTGTAAAGGGCGTCTGACGGTGTGGTCGCGTTGCAGCGCCATGCGCCCCTTGCCCTGGTGCCGGGGCTGATGCACACTTCCATGTACAGGAGGGATGTCTGTTTCATTGCCTGGCCCGTTTGCACGGGGGCCAGCCCAAGGTCCTGCTTTGGAAGGAGTGTGCCATGACGTCCAAGACCGGAAGTTCCTCGTCACCGGAAAGACGGAAGCCGCGGCCGCGCAGCGTGCTCGAGGTCAACAGGCTGACTGCAGGTGATATCAGCGCATCGCTGAAGGCCGGGTTTGCCGATTTTCTGGCGCGCCCGGTCATGAGCGGCTTCTTTGGCCTGTTCTATGCGGTTTTCGGCATCCTGTTTGTCTGGTGCCTGGTCTGGCTGGGCAAGATCTGGATGATCATTCCCGCTGCCGTTGGCTTTCCGCTGGTGGCGCCTTTTGCCGCGGCCGGGCTTTATGAAATGTCGCGTCGGATGCAGGCGGGGGACAGCTTTGGCTGGTCAGACATCCTCAGCGTGATGGTTCGCCAGCGCAACCGGGAAATGGGCTGGATGGCCTTTGTCACGCTGTTCATCTTCTGGGTGTGGATGTATCAGGTCCGGCTTTGGCTGGCGATCACCCTGCAAAACGCGTCTTTCTCGGATTTCGAGGGGTTCCTGCACACGGTCTTTTTCACGCCGCAGGGCTGGGCCTTTCTTGCGGTTGGCACCTGTGCGGGTGCGTTTTTGTCGGCTGTCCTGTTCACGGTGACCGTCGTTGCGATGCCGATGCTGCTGGACCGCGAAACCAATTTTGTTTCTGCCATGCTGACGTCGATCCGCGCGGTTGCGGAAAATCCGGTGGTCATGCTGGGCTGGGCGGCGATCATCTCCGCCGCCATGCTGCTGTCGCTGGTGCCGGCGTTTCTGGGGCTGATTGTTACGCTGCCGGTTCTGGGGCACACCACGTGGCATTTGTACCGGCGGGCGGTGCCGCCGGCGGAGGCGCGGGCTGCTGATGCTGCTGATTGACGGCATCCCGGCGGAGATGGGTGAGGCGGAGCAGGGTGAGGGGTGACACAGGCTTGGTGGAGAACCGCGCTGCTCACCGGTGCTGGCTTTTTGCCGGAGAAATGATATCAACCAACCCGATCAGCAGGTGCAACGAGTAGCTAAAATTTCGGCAGACTCTGCCCAAAGATCGGGGAGTAGCTCAATTTAATACAGCTAAGGCTGTTGTGAGGACGTTCCCAAAGTAAAACTTAAGCTGGCTGGGCGGCAAATTTCCGAAATAGTCAGTAGATTTCTTGGAAGAAAGTGATGAAGAAAATTTTTGCTATACTGGGAATGGGGGCAATCTCCGCTTCGATCGCTTCATTTTTTCTGTTGACTTTTTTTGGAGGGGCGTCGGCCCAAGAAAGCGATCCAAAGTTTGTCAATGACCTTAGGCTTCCAACTGCTAGATTCCTTCTGAACTCATCTCAGAGCCTAGAGCCGGTTTACTGGGATGTACCGGCAAAGCTACAATTCGCCGGAGACGTGAATTCATATTTTTCACTCTATTACACTTCAAAGTTTGTGGTCTTTTCGGAGCATGCTAGAATGGCATTCTCCCTTTCCGGCGATCCGGAGAATTGGCTCATGCCCAATGGTCAGATTGCTCCAGGCGTGAACTACCTAGTGATCTTCGAGGACCTTGAAACAATAAATGCGGCTGCGAATGAGCCTGTGTACTTGAGTGATGTGAGTGTTGCGTTTGCTAATGACAACTCTTTAACCAAGCAAACCTTGGAGGACGGTGTTCCTCAAATAGAAGCGGGCTGCTACGGGAAACTAACATTTAATGATGTGAGCAAAATTTCATCTTTCGTCACGATCATTGATACAAGTCAACCTGTTTTGGTTCAAAAAGATTGCATGAATTATGCTCTACCTCTGTCATTTGGTGTGTACCCAGTGGTAACTGATTTTGAGTTCCCTGATAGTGGAGACTATCATTCGAGTAGGAAGTTCTCCTCTCAAAGTGAACTAGTGATGGTGATAAGGTTGTCGGCATACTGCCGCAAAACACTTGGAAACTTTTCTCTGGAATGTCCGTCGAATCTTCTTCGATATATCTATGGAGCGCATGAGGGGGTTGTTCAGGAATTTCTCTCAGAGTGATGCTAGCTGACCTGTCCCTCGCTGGTACCTCGCTCATGAGGAGATTCTGCGGTATTTGTTTTGATATTCGTCGGTCTCGGGCGCGGAAGACGCGTAGCCCTCAAATAGCTCAAGTGCCTGCCGTGCTCGTTTTGGCGTTCTGGTCCACAGCCAAGAGTGCAGCCTAACGTTGTAATAATCGTAGCGCCACGGCGCCAGCTTGCGGCAGGCATCTTCCAGGGTATGCGAGCTCCTGCTGCTATACGGTCAAAGACCGCAATGGCCTCAAAAGCCGCCATACGAGACCGGCTGTTGTCGCATGAAAAAAGCCCCGGCGCGGAGGCCGGGGCTTTGTTTTTTCATTGGCGACCCCTCAGGCCAGCATCACCATCGGGTTTTCCAGGTTGTCGACGATGGCCTTCAAGAGGTCCGCGCCGAGGGCGCCGTCGATGACGCGGTGGTCGACCGACATGGTGACGCTCATTACGGTGGCGACCTTCAGTTCGCCGTCGGAACCCACAACCGGCTTCTTGACGCCGGAGCCGACCGCCAGGATGCCCGCGTGCGGCGGGTTCACGATGGCGTCGAAGTTGTCGATGCCGAACATGCCGAGGTTGGAGATCGCGAAGCTGCCGCCCTGGTATTCATGCGGCGCCAGCTTGCGGTCGCGGGCGCGGGAGGCGAGGTCTTTCATCTCAGCCGAAAGCGCAGAGAGGGATTTGGTGTCGCTGTCCTGCAGCACAGGGGTGAACAGACCGCCCTCGATGGCGACGGCAACGGCCACGTCGGAGGCTTTCATTTTCAGAACCCGGTCGCCGGCCCAGACCGCGTTGGCGTCCGGCACCGCTTGCAGCGCCAGCGCCACGGCCTTGATGATGAAGTCGTTGACCGAGAGCTTCACACCGCGGCCCTCGAGCTGCTTGTTCAGCTGGGCGCGGAACGCCAGCAGCGCATCCAGCTGGATGTCGCGGCGCAGGTAGAAGTGCGGGATGGTCTGCTTGGCCTCGGTCAGGCGGGCGGCGATGGTCTTGCGCATGCCGTCCAGCTTGACCTCTTCGAACGCGCGGCCCTCGTACATGCGGGCAACCATGTCGGCAGAGGGGCCGGCAGGGGCTGCAGCAGCGGCAGGTGCGGCGGCCGGGGCGGAAGCTGCCGGTGCAGCAGCGGCTGCGGCCTGCGGCTTGGCGTCCATGACGTCGGCCTTGACGATGCGGCCCTTGGGGCCGGAGCCCTTGATGGCGCTCAGGTCCAGGCCCTTGTCGGCGGCGATGCGGCGGGCCAGCGGGGAGGCGAAGATACGGCTGCCGTCAGCACCCTGCGGTGCAGCGGGGGCGGCTTTGGCCTCTTCCTTGGGCGCGGCTGCGGGGGCTTCCGCTTTGGCCGCGGGGGCGTCAGCCTTGGCCGGGGCAGCAGCGCCGCCGCCGGAGGACTGGATGTCATCGGCGCTTTCGCCGTCTTCCAGCAGCACCGCGATGGGGGTGTTGACCTTCACGCCCTCGGAGCCTTCGGCGATCAGGATCTTGCCGACCACGCCTTCGTCCACGGCTTCAAATTCCATGGTGGCCTTGTCGGTTTCGATCTCGGCGATCAGGTCGCCGGAGGAGACGGTGTCGCCCTCCTTGACCAGCCATTTGGCAAGGGTGCCTTCCTCCATGGTGGGAGAAAGCGCGGGCATCAGGATTTCGGTGGGCATGTCAGCGCTCCTCAATCAGAACAATTTGGTCATAGGGCGCCCTGGGGCGCCGGGTGCCGCGGGCCAGTTGGGTTATCGCGGCTTCGATCTTGTCTTTCTTCTCCGCCATCCAGACGTAGGCTTCCTGATGGGAGGGCCGCGAGCCGATCAGCCGTGTGTCTGCTGCCAGCCGTTCGGGAACCAGTGCGGTGACTGTGCGCCCGTCGACGGTCAGCGTGACGCGGTAGCATTCGGTTTCGGGATCGCGGCCCCTGATGTCCATCTTCGTCCTTAGCGGTAGGTCACTTGCTTAACGGCTTCGACCACTTCATCCGTGGTGATCAGCGCGTGGCGTTCCAGGTTGGCGGCATAGGGCATAGGCACGTCCTTGCCGGTGCAGGTCACAACCGGCGCGTCGAGATAGTCGAACGCCTGCTGCATCACTTCCGAGGCGATGTAGCTGCCGACGGAGCCCTGAGGCCAGCCTTCCTCGACGGTGACCAGGCGGTTGGTCTTCTTGACCGATTCAATCACCGTGGGCAGGTCCATCGGACGCAGGGTGCGCAGGTCGATGACCTCCGCCGCGATGCCGTCCTGGGCCAGCTTGTCTGCTGCCTCCAGCGCGTATTTCATGCCGATGCCGAAGGAGACGATGGTGACGTCCGAGCCTTCGCGCCAGATGCGGGCCTTGCCGAAGGGGATGGTGAAATCGTCCATCTTGGGCACGTCAAAGCTTTGGCCGTAGAGGATTTCATTCTCCAGGAAGATCACCGGGTTGGGGTCGCGGATCGCGGTTTTCATCAGGCCCTTGGCGTCGGCGGCGGAGTAGGGCATCACCACCTTGAGCCCCGGGATCTGCATGTACCAGGCGGCGTAGTCCTGGCTGTGCTGGGCACCGACGCGGGCGGCAGCGCCGTTGGGGCCGCGGAACACCATCGGGGCGCCCATCTGGCCGCCGGACATATAGAGTGTCTTGGCCGCCGAGTTGATGATGTGGTCAATCGCCTGCATGGCGAAGTTGAAGGTCATGAACTCGACAATCGGGCGCAGGCCGCCAAAGGCCGCGCCGGTGGCGATGCCGGCAAAGCCGTGTTCGGTGATCGGGGTGTCGATCACGCGCTTGGCGCCGAACTCATCGAGCAGGCCCTGGGAGACCTTGTAGGCGCCCTGATACTCGGCGACTTCCTCGCCCATCAGGAACACGTCCTCGTCGCGGCGCATTTCCTCGGCCATGGCGTCGCGCAGCGCTTCGCGCACGGTGGTCTGCACCATTTCGGTGCCTTCAGGATAGTCCGGTTCCAGCACGCGGCTTTCGACGGGTGCGGGCGCGGCGGCAGCAGCGGGGGCTGCAGGCGCCTCAGCTGCCGGTGCCGGGGCTTCAGCAGCCGGGGCAGGGGCGGCGGAGGCGTCATAGCTTTCGCCGTCTTCCAGCAGCACCGCGATGGGCGTGTTCACCTTGACGCCTTCGGTGCCTTCACCGATCAGGATCTTGCCGACGGTGCCTTCGTCGACGGCTTCAAACTCCATCGTCGCCTTGTCGGTTTCGATCTCGGCCAGAATGTCGCCGGAGCTTACGGTATCGCCTTCCTTGACCAGCCATTTGGCCAGGGTGCCTTCCTCCATGGTCGGCGACAGGGCGGGCATCAGAATTTCAGTTGCCATGTCTTGTTCTTCCCTCTCAGGCGTAGATGTCGGTCCAGAGTTCGTCCAGGGCGGGCTCGGGGCTTTCCTTGGCGAATTCTGCGGATTTGTTGACGATCTCCTTGATCTCCTTGTCGATCGCCTTGAGATCCTCTTCGGTGGCGTGCTTGCCGGTCAGCAGCATCTCGCGGACCTGCTCGATCGGGTCGCGCTCCTCGCGCATTTTCTGGACCTCTTCGCGGGTGCGGTACTTGGCCGGGTCCGACATTGAGTGGCCGCGGTAGCGGTAGGTCTTCACTTCGAGGATATAGGGGCCGTCGCCGCTGCGGCAGTGGGCCACGGCGCGCTCGCCTGCTTCCTTCACCGACAGCACGTTCATGCCGTCCACTGCTTCGCCCGGGATGCCGAACGCCTTGCCGCGTTCCCAGATCTCGGCGCTGGAGGTGGAGCGCTGCTGCGAGGTGCCCATAGCGTACTGGTTGTTTTCGATCACGAAGACCACCGGCAGTTTCCACAGGGCAGCCATGTTGAAGGTCTCGTAGACCTGGCCCTGGTTGGCTGCGCCGTCACCGAAGTAGGCGAAGGTCACGCGGCCATTGCCCTTGTACTTGTCGGCAAAGGCGAGGCCCGCGCCGATCGGCACCTGGGCGCCGACGATGCCGTGGCCGCCGTAGAAATGCTTCTCCTTGGAGAACATGTGCATGGAGCCGCCCTTGCCCTTGGAGTAGCCGCCTTCGCGGCCCGTGAGCTCGGCCATGACGCCGTCGGGGTCCATGCCGCAGGCCAGCATGTGGCCGTGGTCGCGGTAGGAGGTGACGCGTTTGTCGCCTTCCTCGGCTGCGGCCTCAAGCCCCACAACAACCGCTTCCTGGCCGATGTAGAGGTGGCAGAAGCCGCCGATCAGGCCCATGCCGTAGAGCTGGCCCGACTTTTCCTCGAATCGGCGGATCAGCAGCATCTCGCGGTAGTGTTTCGTCAGTTCTTCGGCAGAAACGTTTGGTTTCTTTGCGCTTTTTCTAGCGGCCATGGTGGTCAGCTCCCCCTGAAGGCTAGATAGTTTAGTGTTAAACAAATTCATAGCGGGTTTTGGCCCGGCTGAATAGTGCTATTCTGCCGCGGGCTGGACGCAGGGTAAAGATCCGCCGATGGCTGCGCAGAAATGCAACGGTTCCGGTCAAAAGGCGGGGGCCGGGCGGGTCTGTTCGAAGGTGCCCTGCCGGCCCGGATCTTGCGGTTCCGGTCCGGGTGCCGCGGCAAGCGCAAGAACCGGGTCGCTTCGTGTTGTCTCTCCTCCTTACCTGAATGGCATGCACAAACAGAAAGGCATGACCATGGAACTGAAAGACAAGACAATCATCATTACCGGGGCCAGCAGCGGGATCGGCGCGGCCGCGGCGCTGCTGTTTGCCGCTGAGGGGGCGAATGTGGTGCTGGGCGCGCGCCGGGAGGAACGGCTGCGCGCCCTTGCCGGGCAGATCGAGCAAAGCAACGGGCGCGCGGCTTTTCTGGCCGGAGATGTTTGTGACGGACCTTATGCCAAGGCGCTTGTTGATTTGGCCGAGGAACAATTCGGCGGACTTGATGGCGCGTTCAACAATGCCGGCATGATGGGGGAGGTAGGCCCCGTTGCGGAGATGGAGCCCGGCAATTGGCAATCCGTCCTGACGACCAATCTCACCAGCGCATTTCTGTCAGCCCGGGCGCAGATCCCCGCGCTGCAGCGGCGGGGCGGCGGGTCCATTGTCTTTACCGGAACCTTTGTCGGTGTCAGCAACGGCGGCATGCCGGGCATGGCGGCCTATGCCGCGTCGAAGGCCGGGCTGCTGGGGCTGACGCAGTCGCTGGCCTCAGACCATGCGGCGGAGGGGATCCGGGTGAATACGATCCTGCCGGGGGGCACCAAGACGGATATGGCTGGCGATGATCCGGCAACGCATGAGTTTATCGCCGGTCTGCACCCGCTCAAGCGGATGGCGGAGCCCAGGGAGATTGCCCAGTCGGCGCTGTTTCTGCTGTCGGACAGAGCAAGCTTTATGACCGGTGCTCCGGTCTCTGTTGATGGCGGTATTTCGGCCCGGTTGATTTGACTTTGCTGCCGCTGGCTGCTGTGCGGCTGGCGGCAGACATTTCCGACCGGATCAGCGGATCACGATCTCGTCCGCGCGGACGAGACCGAGAACCGTGCGTGCCTGTTCGTCAAGGAGGTCAAGGTCGAGGTAATCGTCGGACAGGCGGCGTGTCAGATTTTCCATCTCGCCGATGCGGGACTGGAGGCGGCCAAGATCCTGCTGAAGTTCTTCTGCTTCGGCCTGGATCTCAACCCGTCTGAACAGCCCGAAGTCGCCCTGCACCGCCGCAAAGGTGAAGTACGCGCTGAGCGCGAAGGCGATGGCAAAAAAGGTGATGGCGCCCAGAGACGGGCGGTTGCTTCGGGTCACTTTGGAGGTGCCTGTATGTTACTGCTCATGTTGTATTTTGCGCCGTTTGCCGGCGTCTGAAAACAGCATGCCACACGCGGCTGTGCTTGGGAATCCCAAATCTGTCCGCGGGCGTGTTTTTTATGGGGTTCTGGCGGGCGCCGGGATGGTCAGAGGATCATGTCCTGCAGTGCCTTGGGGTGGGTGGTGATCTGCTCGTAGCCGTCACCGGTGATGATGAAGCTGTCGCCGACCTGGGCGCGGAAGGTATCCGTGGCGACAGAACCGTCGACCGCAAAGACCATGCCGGGCTGCAGAACGGTTGTGTCGCCGGTCACCAGCTGCGGGCGTTCCAGAAAGCTGAAGCCGGTGGCGCGGCCGCAGCGGAACGGGTAGCTGAAGCCTGCGTCCTGGATCACCCCGGCATAGGCGCGGTGCACCTCCTGCGCCTGAACGCCGGGGCCGAGGACGTCCAGCGCGGCCTTCTGGCTGGCCACGGCCACCTCATAGATGCGGGCCTGTTCCGGGTCCGCTTCGCCGATCCAGAAGGTGCGGTCGAAGCCCAGTTTGAAGCGGTGGAAATTGGTCATGCCGCAGAAACACAGGAACACCGGCTCACCGTGCTGCATGATGCGGGTGGAGGCGCGGTGGTGGGTCTTGGTAATGTCCCGGCCTGAGGCCATGATCTGCAGGAAATGGGTGCTGGGTGACATGTTGGCATCGCTGTAGTGGGTGCTGAGCAGCTCCGCCGCGGTGCGGGTGCCGGCCTGGGAGGTGGCGATGGCGACCTCGTATTCCGGCACACCGGCGGCGATGGCGCCGCGGCCTGCGGCCATCATGGCGCCGGCAACCTGGCCTGCGTGGCGGGCCAGTTGCAGCTCTTCGGAGGATTTGATCATCCTGAGGTCCGACAGTGCCGGGGTGATGCTGGTGATCTCGGTGCTGCCCGCCAGTTCGCCAACGCAGGCGCGCACCATCGGCGGCATGTGGTCCGGTTCAACCGCGATGCGGGCGGCGCCGGCCAAGGCGGCTGGCAGTTCAGCGCGCCATTCAGCCCCGTCGCCGTCGTTCCAGGCGGCGATGCGGTCCACCTGCGCGACCTCCTCCGCCATCACCACGTCGATCACCGGGGTGATCAGGAGGGACGGGCCGTTGCAAGGAACCACCAGGATGGTGGGGCGGCCGAACTCCATATGCAGGTAGTCGTAGTAGCCGGTGAGGTAATAGACGCTGTCGTCGTCGGTGATCAGGGCCACGCCGATGCCGGCCTCTGCCATCTTCTGCCTGAGACGGGTCATGCGGTCCTGGAACATGGCGGGCCTCCGCTTTTGCCGGTGTCTTGGCGTGACGCTACGGGGGCGGGCAGGGCCGGGGCAAAGCTTTTATTGTCCCGTGACAAAGAAAACGCCCCGGCGGTGAGGCCGGGGCGCGGTCATACGGAAAGGTATTTGGCTTACTGATCCAGAGCCGCGACGCCGGGCAGCACTTTGCCTTCCATCCATTCCAGGAAGGCGCCGCCGGCGGTGGAGATGTAGGTGAAGTCGCCGGCCGCGCCGGAGGCGTTCAGGGCTGCCACGGTGTCACCGCCGCCGGCAACGGAGATCAGCTGGCCGGAGCGGGTCATCGCTGCGGCCTTGAGGGCTGCGGCGTTGGTGGCGGCGTCAAAGGGTTCCAGCTCAAACGCGCCGAGCGGGCCGTTCCAGATCAGGGTCTTGCTGTTGGCAAAGACTTCGATGACGCGGGCGACGCTGTCCGGGCCTGCGTCCAGGATCATGCCGTCCTCGGGGCACTGATCGGCGGGCAGAACCTCGTGCTCGGCGTTGGATTCGAACTTCTTGGCGACCACGATGTCGGAGGGCAGAATGATCTCGCAGCCCGCGGCCTCGGCCTTTGCCAAAATCTCAGCTGCCGTGTCCTTCATGATGCGTTCAGCCAGGGAAATGCCGACCGGCAGGCCCTTGGCGACCAGGAAGGTGTTGGCCATGCCACCGCCGATCACCAGGTGGTCAACCTTCTCGATCAGGTTGCCCAAGAGTTCCAGCTTGGTGGAGACCTTGGCGCCGCCGACAACGGCGGTCACCGGGCGCTGCGGCTGGCCCAGGGCGCTTTCCAGGGCTTCCAGCTCTGCCTGCATCAGACGGCCGGCACAGGCGGGCAGCAGGCGGGCCAGTGCCTCGGTCGAGGAGTGGGCGCGGTGGGCGGCGGAGAAGGCGTCGTTGCAGTAGACCTCGCCCAGGCGCGCCATGCCGGCGGCCAGGTCCGGGTCGTTCTTGGTCTCAGCGGCGTGGAAGCGGGTGTTTTCAAGCAGGAGAACTTCGCCCGGCTGCAGCGCGTCTGCGGCGGCCTCAGCCCCGGCGCCGACGCAATCGGCGGCAAACAGGACCTTGGTTTCAAAGGCGCGTTCCAGCGTCGGGACCAGCTGGTTCAGCGACAGGTTCTCGCGGCGCTCGCCGCCGGGGCGGCCGAAGTGGGCCAGCAGGATCGGCTTGCCGCCCGCGGCCAGAATATCACGCACGGTGGGGGCGATGCGGCGGATGCGGGTGGAGTCGGTCACCACGCCGTCGACGATCGGCACGTTGATGTCCACGCGCACCAGCACGCGCTTGCCGTTCAGATCCATGTCGTCGAGTGTTTTCCAGCCCATCTGCGAGACCCCTCATTGGTGAAATTGCCGATAAATCCGCGCGCTGTTTCGGGGGTTTTTGCGCATCAGTCAATGCTCCCTTGGCATTTCCGGGCTCTGGGCTTAGGTATCTGTGCAAATTTCGACGACAGGAGGGCCAGATGGCCGAGATTAAAGATCCCGAAAACACCATCATCATCGAGCTGAAGGACGGCAATGTGGTGATCGAGCTGCTGCCCGAAGTGGCGCCGAAGCATTCCGAGCGGATGAAGGAACTGGCCCGCGGCGGCGAATATGATAACGTCTGCTTCCACCGCGTGATCGACGGTTTCATGGCGCAGACCGGCGATGTGGCCAACGGCGACATGGAAGACGGCTTCAACATCCGCATGGCGGGCACCGGCGGCTCCAGCCTGCCGGACCTGCCGGCCGAGTTCTCCAAGCTGCCGCATGACCGCGGCACCCTGGGCGCGGCACGCTCGCAGAACCCGAACTCCGCCAACTCGCAGTTCTTCATCAACTTCAAGGACAACCACTTCCTGAACGGCCAGTACACCGTTTACGGCCGTGTCATCGAAGGCATGGAGCATGTGGACGCGATCACCCGCGGCGAGCCGCCTGCGAACCCGGACCGGATGATCTCCGTTAAGGTTGCTGCGGATGCGTAAGGCGCTTTCGCTGGTGGCCCTGCTGGCGGCAGGGCCTGCCTTTGCCACCGGCCTGGAGGTCCAGGTCGAAGGCGAAGCCAACGGCACCATCAAGATCGACCTCTTTGAGGATGTGGCGCCCAAGCATGTGGAGCAGATCACTGCGCTGGCGGCTGAAGGCCAATACGATGGCGTGGTGTTCCACCGCGTTATCGAGGGCTTCATGGCGCAGACCGGCGACGTGGAGTTCGGCCGGATCGGCGGCGACATGAGCTACGCCGGGCGCGGCGGCTCCAGCCGCCCGGACCTGCCGGCCGAGTTCTCCGACCTGGCGTTTGACCGCGGCGTCGTGGGCATGGCGCGTTCGCAAAGCCCGAACAGCGCCAACTCGCAGTTCTTCATCATGTTTGATGCGGGCCATTTCCTGAACGGCCAGTACACGGTTGTCGGCAAGGTGACCGAGGGCATGGATGTGGTCGATGCAATCAAGCGCGGCGCCGGCAACAACGGTTCTGTGATCGGCCAGCCGGATGCGATGACCAAGGTGACCGTGACCGAGTAATCGGGTCCGGTTGTCCGCAAGAATGAGGCCCGCGCCCGGCATTCCGGGGGCGGGCCTTTGCTTTTGCCGGGCGCTAACGGCAGGTCACAAGCCCGTGCCGCCCTCTGTTCTGCGCCGCTCTGCCGCCGTTTACTGGGGCAGGAGGCGTTTGATCATGTTCAAAGGTGTTTTGTTGTGTCTGGCGCTGCTGCTGCCGTCGGGTGCTGCCGCCGATCCGCAGGTCTGGAAGCGGGAGTGGCCGCAGACCGATTTCAGCCGCACCAATGTGCCGGAGTGGCGCCAGATCCGTTCTGGCGGGGTGGGCAAGGACGCGATCCCGGCGCTGGATGAGCCGCAGTTCGTGGAGGCCGCCAAGGCGCGGCGGCTGAAGCCGCGGGAGCCGGTGATCACGCTGCAGATGGAAGGGGCCAAGCCACGGGCCTATCCGCTGCGCTACCTGACCTGGCATGAGATCGTGAACGACGTGGTGGCAGGGGTGCCGGTGGCGGTGACCTATTGCCCGTTGTGCAATTCCGCGGTGACATTTGACCGGCGCACGGCGGCAGGCACGTTGAGTTTCGGCGTCAGCGGCAAGCTGCGGTTTTCCGACATGGTGATGTATGACCGCGAGAGCCAGAGCTGGTGGCAGCAGGCAACCGGCACCGGCATCGTCGGGCGGATGACCGGCACCAGGCTGAAGACGCTGCCGAGCTGGGTCGAGAGCTGGCAGGAGTTCACCGCGCGCAACCCGGACGGGCTGGTGATGGCAGAGCCGGGCTGGAACCGGGATTACGGGCGCAACCCCTACCGCGGCTATGACACCGCGAAATGGCCGTTCCTCTATGACGGCAGCCCGCCGCCGCATGGGGTGGCGCCGATGGCGCGGGTGGTGCGGGTTGGCAGCCGCGCCTGGCCGCTGGACCGGCTGGCGCAGGAGGGCGAGATCCGCGAGGCCGGTCTGGTGCTGAGCTGGCGGGCGGGGCAGGCCTCGGCGCTGGACACGGGCCGGCTGGCGCAGGGGCGCGATATCGGCAGCGTCCGGGTACGCGACGCGACAGGCCGGGACGTGGCGCATGACGTGATGTTCGCCTTTGCCTTTCACGCCTTCTGGCCGGAGGGCAGATGGATGCTGAAATGAATCAGGCGCGCCGGGCAGGGCGCGCCATTCTATTATTTGCTGCGGAAACCGCCGTCAGAACAGGAAGTTATCCGCGTCCTGCAGCTGCGCCAGGGTGATGTCCTCGACCAGGATGGTGACGTTGGAGAAGGACACCAGCACGTCATCCCCCTGGGTTTGGAAATTGAGATCGCCCATGCCGGAGGCACCTGTGCCGATCCTGATGCGGTCCAGGCCGGCGGTGAAATCCTGAATGGTGTCATTGCCATAGCCGCTGTGGAAGACGAAGACATCGGCGCCGGTGCCGCCGTGCAGCAGGTCATCGCCCGCCATGCCCCGCAGCGTGTCATTGCCGGCACGCCCGTGCAGGGTGTCGCTGCCCGCTTCGCCCAGAAGAATGTCGCCGCCGTAGCCGCCGGACAGGAAATCGTCACCGCTGCCCGCCTTGAGGGTGTCGTTGCCCATGCCGCCCTGCAGGGTGTCGTGGCCTGTTTGCCCAAAGAGCAGGTCATCACCCGGGCCGCCGTACAGGGTGTCGTCGTCGGTGCCGCCATAGAGGAGATCAGCGCCGCTGTTTGCCTCCAGCCGGTCGTTGCCCTGTTCGCCGTAAAGGGTGTCATCGCTGGCTTCGGCCCTGGCACCATAACCTTTCAGGGTGTCACTTCCTTCGCCGCCGTAAAGAAGGTCGTTACCTTTACCCCCTTCAAGAACGTCACCACCGGCCTGCCCGTGAAGGGTGTCCCACCCGCTCCCGCCTACTAGCCTATCGTTGCCGGTCTGGCCCCAGAGCCTGTCGGTGCCGGTTTTTCCGAGCAGGTAGTCATCCCCGGAGCCGCCGTTGAGCAGGTCATGCCCCTTTCCGCCGACTAGACCGTCCCCGCCGCTGCCGCCAAACAGCGTGTCGTTGCCCTGCTGACCGCTGACATAGTCGCGGCCAGCACCGCCATAGAGCACATCCTGGCCTTCGCCGCCGGTCAAGTGATCGACGTTTTTGCCACCATACATGCGGTCTTCGCCGTCATCGCCCGAGAGCCGGTTGTAGCCGTTTCCGCCATAGATCGTGTCGTTTCCGCTACCGCCCGACAGGTAGTCCGTGCGAGAGGTGCCCATGAGACGGTCGTTGCCGTCCCCTGTCCAGTAGCGGACGCTACTGTTTGCGTAGGATGTGAAAGTGTCATCACCCGCCACCGCTTTGATCTGAAAGCTGTAAACGGTACTTTCGGCAAGATCCTGATACGTCAGATCGAAATCGCTGATTTCGTAGTACATTGCACCCGCATACCATTGGGAAAATGCAGTTATGCGGCTGTCAGCTGCGGGGGTGCCGGAGGCATCATAGGTAAACGCGCCCTCGAAAAGGAGGACGGTGTCCTTGTAAACCAGTTCCAATCTGGTGGCGCTGGCGGAGCGGATCTGAAGTTCGGCAGCAAATGCGTTATACTGATTGAGATAGTTGGTTCCGCTGTCGTAGGCGGCCGTAACAACAATTTTTGCCATACTCAGAAATGTCCTGCCATTTATACGGGAAAGGTATCGGTCCCAAGTATCACTTTGAGTGTAAATCGCTCAATCACAAGCCGCAAGGCCTGCGGGCTCCTGCACCTAGGCGGAACGAATAGCTTCGCAGCTTACAGCGCGTAAAAGGCACGCCGGGCAGGGCGCGCCTTGGTTCGTTTGTTAGTGGCGGGAGCTGTCAGAACAGGAAGTTATCCGCGTCCTGCAGCTGCGCCAGGGTGATGTCCTCGACCAGGATGGTGACGTTGGAGAAGGACACCAGCACGTCATCCCCCTGGGTTTGGAAATTGAGATCGCCCATGCCGGAGGCACCTGTGCCGATCCTGATGCGGTCTAGGCCGTCGTTGAAATCCTGAATGGTGTCATTGCCATAGCCGCTGTGGAAGACGAAGACATCGGCGCCGGTGCCGCCGTGCAGCAGGTCATCGCCCGCCATGCCCCGTAGCGTGTCATTGCCGGCACGCCCGTGCAGGGTGTCGCTGCCCGCTTCGCCCAGAAGAATGTCGCCGCCGTAGCCGCCGGACAGGAAATCGTCACCGCTGCCCGCCTTGAGGGTGTCGTCGCCCATGCCGCCCTGCAGGGTGTCGTGGCCTGATTGCCCGAAGAGCAGGTCATCACCCGGGCCGCCGTACAGGGTGTCGTCGTCGGTGCCGCCATAGAGAAGGTCAGCGCCGCTGTTTGCCTCCAGCCGGTCGTTGCCCGGTCCGCCGTAAAGGGTGTCGTCGCTGACGCGGTCCCGAAGGCCATATCCCTTCACCGTGTCATTGCCCTCGCCCCCATTGAGCAGGTCGCTGTCCGCCCCCCCGGAAAGGCTGTCGTTTCCGTGCTGGCCATAGAGGGTGTCAGTTCCATTGTCCCCGCGAATCCAGTCATCGCCAGTCCCGCCATACACCTTGTCGTTGCCCAAGTGCGCACTGACGGTGTCGTCTCCGGAATCGCCGAAAATCACATCATGGCCCCAATGCGCGTACAGTCGGTCGTTGCCGAGATTGCCGTTGAGGGTGTCGTTGCCCGTCCACCCTAGCAAGGTGTCATCGCCAGCTCCGCCAACCAGCACGTCATTGCCTGCCTCGCCGCGCAGATTATCAGGCTGCTTTCCGCCATGCAGAAAATCGTCGCCATAACCGCCATACAGGGTATCGTAACCTCTTTGGCCATAAAGCCTGTCGTCACCTGCGCCGCCGTAGATCTTGTCTCTGCCCGCGCCGGCTTCGATAGTGTCATCGCCGGTGTAGCCCTGAATTGTATCCTTGCTGTCCAGGCGGGAGGAGTAAATGTCGTTGCCGGCAAATGCCGCATAACCGAATTTCTTCGAGCCGTCTCCGAATAAGTCCGCGTATGTAGCGGTGAGGCGGGTGCCCTTCAAAAATTCAGTGCCGTCATACCAAAGCGAGAAAGCTGTAACGGTGCTGTCTGCTGAGGCGGTTCCGGAATTGCCGTAGGTAAAACTTCCCGTGAACTCGTAGATG
This sequence comes from Leisingera sp. ANG-DT, assembly GCF_000813785.1. Taxonomy (NCBI): domain Bacteria; kingdom Pseudomonadati; phylum Pseudomonadota; class Alphaproteobacteria; order Rhodobacterales; family Roseobacteraceae; genus Leisingera; species Leisingera sp. ANG-DT. Next base: position 701,641 of record NZ_JWLE01000001.1, on the reverse strand, counting down.
ATGCCGTCCTTTTGCACCCTCAGATTGGAGTCGGTTGCGGAAACAACGGTGGCGCCTTCGATCGTAAAATCAAACAGCTCGTAGCTGGGGATGGCGCCTTCGGTTTCGGTGACGGTAATCCAGGCCATATTCAGAGAAGTCCTGCCATCTATACGGGAAAGGTCGTGGTTAAAAATGTCACTTTGAGTGTAAGCTGCTCAATCAAAAGCCGCGAGGGTTGAGTGGTATCGCCTTTGGGTGGAGCGAATGGTTTCGCAGCTTACAACGCGTAAAAGGCGCGCCGGGCAGGGCGCGCCTTGGTTCGTTTGAAAGCGTTGGAAGCTGTCAGAACAAGAAGTTGTCCGCGTCCTGCAGCTGCGCCAGTGTGATGTCCTCGACCAGGATGGTCACGTTGGAGAAGGACACCAGCACGTCATCGCCGCGGGTCTGGAACTCCAGATCATCCATGCCGTTGGCGCCGACGCCGATCTTGATGTGATCCTGCCCGGCAGTGAAGTCCTGGATGGTGTCATTGCCGTAGCCGCGGTGGAAGATGAAGACATCCGCGCCGGTGCCGCCGTGCAGCTGGTCATCCCCCGCCTGGCCGCGCAGCGTGTCGCTGCCGGAGCGTCCGTACAGGGTGTCATTGCCGACGCCGCCCTCGATCAGGTCGTTGCCGGAGCCGCCCGACAGGTAGTCATCGCCGCCGTTGGCGCGCAGGGTGTCGTTGCCGGTGCCGCCTTGCAGGGTGTCATGGCCGGTTTCGCCATAGAGCACGTCATTGCCGGCGCCGCCGAAAATAGTGTCGTGGTTCTTGCCTCCGAACAGGCTGTCGTTGCCGGCCTGGCCTTCCAGCCGGTCGTTGCCGCGCTCGCCGTAAAGCTTGTCGTCGCCGGTCTCGCTGGCGGAATCGCCGCCCTTGAGGGTGTCATTGCCCTCGCCGCCGTGGAGACGGTCGCCGCCGGCGCCGCCGTACAGTTTGTCGTGGCCGCTCTGGCCGTAGAGAACGTCGGTCCCGGATTCGCCGATCAGGCTGTCATTGCCGGTGCGGCCGGAGATCGTGTCGTTGCCGTTGCCGCCCAGAAGAATGTCGTCCGGGGTGCGGGAGAAACGGTCGCCGTTGATCTTGTTGGAAGACGAGCTGCCGACCTTCACGCTGACCGTGCGGTCGCTGAATTGCACCAGCTCGACGGAGCTCAGGTAGTCGCGGCCGTCGGAGCCGTCCAGGATCATCCGGCCGTAGCTGGAGGAGAAGCTGGCTGCGGACAATTTGCCATCGACAATCAGCCGGTCGATACCGTCGCCACCGTAGATGTATTCATTGCCGTTGCCGGAGTTGATGGTGTCATTACCGTCCCCCAGCTGCCATGTGCTGGTGCGGGTGGAGGTGATGTTGAACAGGTCGTTGCCTTCGGTGGCGTCATCAACGAAGGAGCTCGTGGTTCCGTTGGAGTAGGTGTAGAACGATGCATTCATGCCGGATGCGGACATCGCAGTCGATCCGTTGATTTTGACCGAGACGCCGGTGAGAGTTCCGAAAACCGTGCCGCCCGCAGCGCTGAAGCTGCCAGTGTAGGTTACGGTTACGGACTGGCCGGAATAGGTGCTGCCATTCACCACGACAACACTGCTGGTGACGGTTCCAGCAGAGTAGTTATAGATCCGGTAGTCTTTGAGCGCGCCCACACTCCAATTGTAGCTGGAGTCATTTACGGTAAAAGTCGCCATGGAAACAGCCTCTCGGTCTTAGCAATGCTTGGGTTGAAACCCGGAGGGTTAATGCAATCTAAATGCCTGTTGCCCGATTGGCCTGAAAGGTTCAAGGCGGGGAATTGCTTTCCGTAGGGTAAACGTGATGTTTTTGCAGCTTTAACGGGCGAAACAGGCGCGCCGGCTCGGGCGCGCCTTTGGGTGTTGCAACGCTCCACCGCCGTTAGAACAGGAAGTTGTCCGCGTCCTGCAGCTGCGCCAGGGTGATGTCCTCGACCAGGATGGTCACGTTGGAGAAGGACACCAGCACGTCATCGCCGCGGGTCTGAAACTCCAGATCATCCATGCCGTTGGCGCCGACGCCGATCTTGATGTGATCCTGCCCGGCGGTGAAATCCTGGATGGTGTCATTGCCGTAGCCGCGGTGGAAGATGAAGACATCCGCGCCGGTGCCGCCGTGCAGCTGGTCATCGCCGGCCTGGCCGCGCAGCGTGTCGCTGCCGGAGCGTCCGTACAGGGTGTCATGGCCGACGCCGCCCTCGATCAGGTCGTTGCCGGAGCCGCCCGACAGGTAGTCGTCGCCGCCGTTGGCGCGCAGGGTGTCGTTGCCGGTGCCGCCTTGCAGGGTGTCATGGCCGGTTTCGCCATAGAGCACATCATCGCCGGAACCGCCGTAAATGGTATCGTGGTTCTTGCCGCCATACAGGCTGTCGTTGCCGCCATGGCCCTCCAGCCGGTCATTGCCGCGGCCGCCGTAAAGCTGGTCATGGCCGTGTGAGGAATAGGTGTCGTCGCCTTTGAGGGTGTCGTTGTCCAATCCGCCATACAGGGAGTCGCTGCCTTGTCCGCCGACAAGGGTGTCGTTGCCGGTACCGCCGTACACCTTGTCGCTGCCGTATTCGCCCCAAACCTTGTCACTGCCGCTGCCGCCGGACAGGTGGTCGTTGTCAAAACCGCCTGCAATGAAGTCATACTGGGCGCCGCCGTGGATGTTGTCCTCGCCGGTCCAGCCCAGAAGCACGTCGGACTTATGCCCGCCGCGTATCGTGTCATTGCCTTCGCGGCCATTGATGATATCCCGGCTGGACGTTCCGCTGGGGTTTTTGGCAGTCAGCAGATCGGCGCCGTCGCCGCCCTCCTGGACCCGGAGGGTTTTGCTGCCGACCTTGACCGTTTCAACGTTGTATAAATAGTCCAGAACCTGGCCCTGGGCGTCGTAGATTCTAAAGCCGAAGGTCGAGTCAAAGCCGTAACCGAGGCCATCAGCCGGGTTGCTGATGACATAGGTGTCGTGTCCGCTGCCGCCATTGATGGTGTCCTGTCCGCTGCCGGCCTTGATTGTGTCATTACCGCCGTAGGTTCGGATGTACTCGCCGCCATTGTAAGCAGAGGTGTAGCTGTCATTGCCGCCCAGTGCGGTCTCCAGCACGCTCTCGAGATCGCCCTGTGCCAGGTCCTGATAGGTCAGGCTGAGACCGGTTATGGAGGTGAACTCGGTTCCGTCATAGCGCAGGGAAATGGACTGGATGGTGCTGCCGTCCGCAGGCACGCCTGCGCCGTTGTAGGCAAAGGTGCCTTTGAAGACGGCAGTGATACCTTCGTAGCGCACCGTGAAAGTTGAGCCAGTGGCGGAAACGACGGTGACGTTGCTGATGTCAAAATTGGAAAGATCATATTCCGGGACGGTATTGGATGCGTCCGTAACAACAATATTCGCCATTATGTGTCCTGAAACGTGGGGCTTTGCAGGCCGGGGTTGTTTTGGCGGTTGATAAATCTTTAAGCGAAAATGGTAAAGGCCGGACTGCTGTACGTTGCGTAAAGCCAGGGTGATGCAACAGAAAACGCCGCGGGTGGCCCCGCGGCGTTCTGGTGGTCCCTGTCAGACCCGGCCGTGCAGAAGGCTTGCCGGATGGCGGCTCAGCTTTCTGCTTTATGTGCCTTGGTTGCGGCCTGAACCGCGGCCGACGGTGCCGGAGCCGGGGCTGCGGCCGGAGCTGCGGCTGCCGCCGGAGCGGACTTGCGGCCGCCCGGGTTCAGCGGGTCGTCCTGGCGCTGCACGGAGCCTTCGAAGTGGGCGCCGGACTCAATGGCGATGGTCTTGTGGATGATGTCGCCCTCGACCCGCGCGGTGGAGGTCAGGCGCACCTTGAGGCCGCGCACACGGCCGACGATGCGGCCGTTGATGACCACGTCATCGGCAGTGATTTCACCCTTGATGGTGGCGGTTTCGCCGACGGTCAGCAGATGCGCGCGGATGTCGCCCTCAACCGTGCCTTCGACCTGGATGTCGCCGGTGGTCTTGACGTTGCCGGTGATGTGCAGGTCCGAGCTCAGCAGCGATGCGGCGGGCTTGGCCTTGGGCATGCTGGAGGTGTAGTCGCTGGCCGCAGGCGCAGCTGCCGGTGCTGCCGCGGGTGCCGGGGTTGCTTCGGCCTGCTTCGGCCCGGGCTCGTTGATTTTGCTCTTAGAAAACATTTCTCGCAGCCTTGATATAGATCATGGGGTTAACAGCTTGCCCGTTGACCCTGACCTCGTAGTGGAGGTGGGTCCCGGTGGACCGTCCGGTGTTACCCATATCAGCAATGTGATCCCCGCGCGAGACCCTTTGGCCCTTTGTCACGCGGATCCTGGAGTTATGGGCATATCTGGTTTCGATGCCGAAGGCGTGGCGGATGGTGACCATCTTGCCGTAGCCGGATTGCCAGCCGGCATGGGTGACCACGCCGTCGGCGGTGGCAAAGATATCGGTGCCGGTGCTGCCGGCGAAATCGGACCCTTTGTGCAGGCGTCGGCCGCCGGTTTTGGGGTCGCGGCGGTAGCCGTAGCCGGAGGTCTGGCGCACGTGGCCGAGGTTCACCGGGGTGGCAAAGGGCGCCTGCTGGGCGGCCAGCCGGTAGAGGTTAAGCTGGTCCAGCTTGGCCAGGATGGCATTGGCGCGCAGCGCTTCGGGGCTGGGTTCCTCGCCCCGGGTCGACATCGCCAGCGGCTCAAGCGGGCCGCCCTGGCCGCTGTAGCCGCGGCGCACCTGTTCGAGGATGCGGTCGGGCGGCATGCCGGCGTTGCGGAACATCTTGTCGAGCGGGGTGACGGAGACCGCAACCGCCTCTTCCAGCTGGCGGAAGATCTGGCTGTTGCGCTCATTCATCAGCTGCAGTTCCAGCTCCAGCTCGTCGCGCTGCTCCAGCGCGCCCTGGGCGTCGGCCAGGATCTGGTCGCGTTCTGTTGCAGTGTCGGACAGAACACTTGCCAGAAGGCCCATCTGCGCCTCGGCGCTGGCCATCACCGCGTGGGGGCTGGCACCGCCCTCGGTATCCTCTTTCAGCTGCGCCAGGGCTTTGCGGGCGCCGTCGCGCTGGGTCATGGTGTCGCGCAGGGTGGACTGGATCACCTCGATGCCGGTTTCCAGCTCGCGGCGGCGGGTCTCGGACGCCAGCAGTTCCGACTGCATGACGGAGATCTGCGCCAGTGCGGCGTTGAACCGCTCCTGCGCGGCCAGCGCTTCTTCGGCGCGGGCGTCGCGTTCATCGGAAATCGCATTCAGGCGGGCGCGGTAGGTCTGCTGGTCGCGCTTGGCCAGCTCGCGGAAGTTGCCGGAGCCGATACTGTCCATCAGCACGATGGCGGTGGCGACAATCGACCAGGCCACAAACAGGGTGACGCCAGCCATGGCGATCAGCTGGGTTTCAGAGCGCAGCCGGATGAACCTTGTGTCGGTATCGGACTTCAGGAACACCCGCCGCTCCGGGAAGCGGCGTTCGAGAAAACTGTGAATTCTGATCGCGAGCCGTGTGCGCAATGTGTCTTCCCTGTCTGTCTCGTCGTCCGGTGCCCTTGTGCCGTCTAGGGGCAGGTCCGGGACCTTGGCCGAAGTCAATAGACAGGGCTGCGCATTTGGGCAAGCCTGTTGACCCATTGGGGGGGCAAGGTGCTGGTCAGACGGGGAAGTCGGCGGAAATTTGCCGAGACGGCACCTGGCTGATCCCGGGGTGACGCAGGGTCAGCGCAGCGGCGGCGGTCAGACTGGCAGGTGCTGCGCGAGGAAGGCGGTGGGCAGCATGTGCGGAGCTGGCCGTCCGGCTTGCTCAGGTTTTGCAGCTACGGGCCGGGCAAGCCCCCCATAGGCCTGCGGTGCCGCTGCGCCGGGCCGGAACCGCTGCGGAAACAGCGCCGCAAGCTCCGCCCGGGTCAGGCGCCGTGTGCCGATCCAGCAAATGGGCTGGGGACCGTTGTCGAGGGTGCAGACCAGATCGCCGGGGCGCAGCGTCTCAATGGGCTTATCACCTTGGGGCGTGCGGATGGCGGTGCCCGCGGTGAAACAGACAACGCCGGTATTTTCCGTGGTGAAGGAGGACCTGTCGGCGGAGGCGCCGGAGAAGGTGAGGCTGTCGCCGGCGCCGAATTGTGTGTTGTCGCTGTAGTCAACGGTGTTGCCGAAGGTGCCGGTTGTGTTCGACTGGTTCAGAATGCCGTCATCGGCCTGGTCGGCGTACAGCTCGGACAGGTGGTCATAATGACCGGAGAGGTCGACGTAGTCATTGTTGCTGCTGTCGCCATCATCCAGCGCGCCGGTATTGCCAGTGTTGAAATCGCTGATGGTGTCATGGCCTGTGGAGGCGGCGGAAACGTCATCGCCGCTGCCGCCCGTGAGGTCATCGTCGCCGCCCAGCCCGTACATCACGTTCTGGTCGTGCGGGCCGGTCATGGTGTCATCGCCGTCCTCGGTGCCGATGGCGACGCCCAGGGTCTCGGTATAGGTGTTGGTGTCCGGGTCGGTGACCTTGACCGTGACGGTGTCGCTGAACAGGGTGTCTGCAGCGTGGTCGGCGGTCAGGGAAATATCGCCCGTGTTCGGGTCAATCACGAATTTGCCGCCGGCATCTTCGGTCAAGGAAAAGGTATGGCCCGTTGGGTTGTCCGTGTCGGTCACCTCGTCGACCGAGGCAATCACGGTGCCTGCGGCAATTGTCGGGGTGGTGGTGGTGTGGGTTTCTGTCACCTCCGACTGGGTGAGGGCGCGGTCGTAGATCTGCAGGGTATCCATCTCGCCGCCGTAATATCGGTCGGCGTTGAAGCCGCTGCGGCTGCCGAGGATCACATCGCCGGTGGGGTTGATCGGATCGCCGCCGGCGGTGCTGCTGTTTTGTTCGACCCCGTCGAGGTAGACCTTGGAGCCGGAGAAATCCACCGTCAGCGTATAGGTATGACACTGGCCGTCGCCGATGATGCCGCTGATGTCGAATTCCAAATCGGTGTTGCTGAGGGTATCGATCTCGTCCCGGATCACCGTGCGCATCATATTCGGGTCGGTGCCGTGGCCGTTTTCCGTCATGAAAACGTTGATGCTGTTGGTTCCGTTGATGTCACCGTGGCTGTAGAGGTGCTGGAACAGCGAGCCGTCGTTATCATCGGCCTTGAACTGGAAGGTGATGGTGAAGGTGTCGTTCATCTCGACATCAGGAATGGCGACGTAATCGTCCGTCTCGTCAAAGCTGAGCGCGCCGCCATCCTTGCCGGCCACGGTGCTGGCGCCATAGACGGTGCCGTTGTTGCCGCCGGCGCTGCCGCCGGCACCGCCGTCCAGGTGGAACAAGTTGGTGAGGCCCGAGTGCATGACCGTGCGGTCTTCGGTCTCGAGCATGTCGTTGGGAATGAATTCCATGTCCGTGGGGTTCATGCCGGTTCCCCCTTGGCTTTGTCAGCGCGCAGGCTGGCGCGGCAGCGCAAGCAGGATACCCTTGCAGCGGTGGAGGGTACGCATCCCAGGTGTGTTTACCCGGTATCCGGCACGACTGGTAAACCACCGTTTCAGGGGAAGAGTGTCATGGAAAGCCTTGAAAAGAGGGCTAAGAAGCGCGGAAAGGGCCTTGCAAGGCCAGGCCGCAGGTGCGGTTTGCCGGTGAACGTCCCGTCAGCCCTGGCGTTCGTCTCTCGCTTCGCTCCAGCCGCTTTCCCAGGCCTGATGGTCGGCGTTGTCAAAGGCATAGGGGTTGGCGGTCAGGGGCTGGCCGTTCAGGCCGGCGCGGAAGCCTTCGTCAAAATGCGCGCCCCGCGGGTCCATGCCGCAAGGCTGATGGGCGGTGTCGCGAAGATGGGCGGCAAATTCCGGGTAGCGGGCCAGGTCGGTCTGGTCGAGGCCCTCCGGGTGCTGTTCCAGCGCCCGGCGGCCGCGGCGGGTCAGCTGCCAGCTGCCGTCCGCTTCCTGTTCCAGAATACGGGCTGTTTGAAGGTCTGCCAGATGGCCCGCCAGCCGTTCCCGAAGCTCCTCCGGCGGCAGGCCTGGCGTCTCATTGGCCTGGCGGAACAGGGCGGCAAGGGCGGTTTCGCAGCTCTCGAGCGTCACCGGACCGGTCCCGGCCTTGTGCAGGATCAGGGCAACAAGGCTGGCTGTGCTCAGCAGTGGAAAGTCGTTTTCGAACATGGCTGCAGCCGCGGTTCCGGGCCTTTGCAGTCTACGCCTGTGCGGCCTCCGGGTAAAGGCCGGACCGGGGTGCTCAGGCGGCTGGCTCACCGGCCCGGTTTACCAGCCCGGCAGCGGTTTCACCTGGTCGGCCAGCGGCCAGTAGAAATCCGGCGGCAGGCCGGCATCGGCGCGTTTTTCCTCGTTGAAGGGCGGTTTCAGCGCGCCGCGGAAATACTTGCGCACCAGCGCATGGAATTCCTCCTTTGGGTCCAGATTGTCCCGTCCGCACAGGAAGTTGAACCATTTGGAGCCATAGGCAACGTGGCTGACTTCCTCGGCATAGATCAGTTCCAGCGCCTCTACCGCCTGGGGGAGGTTTGCCTTGCGGAACACCTCGATCATGCCGGGGGTCACATCGAGGCCGCGGGCCTCCAGCACCATCGGCACCACGGCGAGGCGGCCCATCAGATCGTCTGCCGTGTCCTCTGCAGCGCGCCACATGCCGGCGTGCGCGGGCAGGGCGCCGTAGTGGCTGCCCAAAGATTCAAGGCAGTCGCACATCAGGTTGAAATGCTTGCTTTCTTCATCCGCGGCCTGCACCCAGTCGTCGAAGAACCCCAGTGGCATCGGCACATGGGAGAAGCGGGCGATGATGTCCCAGTGCAGGTCAACGGCGTTCAGCTCGATATGGGCAACCGCGTGCAAAAGCGCGATGCGGCCCTCTTCGGAGCCCGGCTTGCGCTTGGGCACGTCGCGCGGGTTCAGGAGTGCGGGCTGATCAGGCCGTGCCGGGTGCATCGGCGGGCTGGCGGTGCCGGTGGGGATCTGCGGTGCCTCGCCCTTGCGGCTGGCAAACCACGCGGCGGCATGGCGGCGCGACAGGGCGGTCTTGGCACGCCCGTCGGCGGTGGTCAGCACCTCGGCGGCACGTTCGGCAAGCGAAAGGGGCTGATCGGTCATGCGGGTCTCCTGTTGCGGCGGGGCGGCTGGGCCATTGCGGAAGCCGGTTCACCTGATTTGGGCGGCAGAGTCCAGAGCCGAAACCGGCGCACTCCCGCGCCTGCGGGGGATCAGCAGGCTGATCATCCTGGCCGGCTTGGGCATGGCAGCGCGCGTGCCGCGCGCCGCCCCATGGGGCGGCGCCGGGCCCAACAGCCGCGGCTCGTGCCCCTCAGGGCGCGGGCAGGGCTGGCGGGAGCACTTCGCCTAAAGCGCGCGGACGGCTTCCAGCACTTCCTCGGCATGGCCATCTACTTTCACCTTGCGCCAGACCCGGGCGATGTTCCCATCGGCACCGATCAGGAAGGTGGAGCGCTCGATGCCCCAGTGTTTCTTGCCGTACATGCTTTTCTCTTTCCAGACACCGTAATCCTCGCACACGGTGCCCTCGGCATCCGACAGAAGCGGCGTGGTCAGCCCGTGTTTTGCGGTGAAATTCTCATGCTTCTTGAGGCTGTCCTTGGAAATCCCGAAAACGTGAGCGCCGGCATCGGCGAATGCCTGCAAAGCCTCTGAAAAGGCGATGGATTCTTTGGTGCAGCCGGGGGTATTATCGCGGGGGTAGAAGAACAGCACCACGGGCGCGCCCTGAAGGCTGGACAAAGTGACCTCTCCGCCGCCGCCGCGGGGCAGGGTAAAGGAAGGGGCGGGATCTGAAACGTCGAGCATTGGCCTGTCTCCTGTCATTTGCGCAACTCACTGCGCGGCGACCATAACCGATGAACAGCGAAGGGAAAGCTGAGATCAAACCCGACGGCGAGAATATCCGCGCCGCCGCAGAGGCGGTGCCCGTGCCCGGCCCCGAGCCGGAAGCGGATGCGGCCGCCGCAGCGGCGCCGCGGCGGCGCCGCCGCTGGCGGCTGCTGCGCGGGCTGGTCTGGGTGCTGGCGCTGCTGTCGTTTCTGGGCGCAGGCGCGGTCTATTTCGGGATCGGCACCCGGCTGGATGCGCCGGACTGGGTGCGCACCCGGGTGGAGGCGCGGATCGAGCAGCATCTGAACGGGCTGCAAGTCGAATTCGGCGCCATCCATGTGGTGGTGAACAAGGGCTGGCGGCCGCGGGTGAGCCTGCAGGACGTGGTGCTGCGGCACCCGGACGGAAGTGTCTTTGCCCAGCTGGCCGATGCCCAGGCAAGCCTGGCGATGCGGCCCCTGCTGCAGGGCCGGATCCAGCCCAAGCGGATCGCCCTGAGCGGGCTGTTTGCGGCGCTCAGGCGTAATGAGGATGGCAGCCTGGCGCTGAGTTTTGCCAGCGGCGCGGCACCATCGCGGCGGGCTGCAACCCTGGTGGAGCTGATCGAGCAATGGGACAGTCAGCTGCAGAAGCCGGTGCTGGCGGCGCTGACCGAAGTGGAAACCAGCGAGCTGACCCTCTCCTATACCGACGACCGGCTGGGCCGCGGCTGGACGCTGGACGGCGGCCGGATCGGGCTGCAGCGGCAGGGCAGTTCGGTGTCGCTGTCGGCGGCGTTCTCTGTCCTCAGCGGCCGCGGCGAGGTGGGCACGGTAGAGGCCAGCTATGCGTCCGAGATTGGCAGCCCCGAAGCGGAATTCGGGGTGCTTGTGTCGGAGATCGCCAGTGAGGATATCGCGGTGCAAAGCCCGGCCTTGGGCTGGCTGGGGGTGCTGCGGGCACCGATTTCCGGATCGCTGCGCGGTGGTGTGGCGGCGGATGGCGTGGTGCAGCCGGTGCAGGCCAGCCTGCGCATCGGCGAGGGTGTGATCCAGCCGGCCGCGCAGACCCGCCCGGTGCCGATCACCGGCGCGCGCAGTTACTTCACCTATGATCCCGCGCGCCAGCGGCTGGCGTTCTCGGAGTTGAGCGTGGAAAGCGGCTGGGGTTCAGGCGTGATGCAGGGGCAGGCGAGTCTGGCCGGAGTGCAGAACGGCCAGCTGGCCGGGCTGGTGGGCCAGCTGCGGTTCTCCGACCTGGAGCTGAACCCGCGCCGGCTGTTCGAGACACCGGTGAAATTCCCGGCGGTGGACGCGGATTTCGATCTGCGGCTGAAACCGTTCCGGCTGCGGCTGGGCGAGATGCTGGTGCGGGACGGCGACAGCCGCATCCATTTCGACGGCACTGTCGGGGCAGGCAGCGACGGCTGGGACTACGATCTGAACGGCAGCGTCGATCAGGTGCGCGCCGCGCGGGTCAAGGAATTGTGGCCCTCAGTTCTGGCCCCGAAGCCGCGGGAGTGGGTGCACGAAAACCTGCGGGCCGGTCTGGTGCGCGATGTCGGCTTCCACATGCGCGGGCGCGGCAGCGGCAAGCCGTTTGTCAGCCTGGACCTGGCGTTTGAGGGCGCCGAAGTGCTGTTTCAGAAATTCATGCCGCCGGTGGTTGGCGGCTCTGGCCAGCTGAGCCTTTACGGCAACCGGTTTGTGGTCACTTCCTCTGGCGGGACCGTCACGGCGGATCAGGGCGGCGAAGTGGAGGTGGCGGGCACGTCCTTCATCATCCCGGATGTCTCGGCCAAGGATGGAACGCCGGGGATTGCCCGGATCAAGGCGAAGGGCTCTGCCACTGCCGCGCTGTCGCTGCTGAACCGGGAACCCTTGCGGGTGATGGATAAGGCCAGCCTGCCGGTGGACCTGGCGGAAGGGCTGGTGGAGGCCGAAGGCACCCTGTCGCTGCCCTTGCAGAAAGAGGTGCCGGTGGAACAGATCCTCTATCACTACCGCGGCACGGTGCGGGCGGTGGAAAGCGCAAAGCTGGTGCCGGGCCATGTGGCGGCGGCACCGCTGCTGCAGGTTGAGGGCGATCAGGGGCAGGTTCGGATCAGCGGTAATGGCAGCCTGTCCGGCGTGCCGCTGAGTGCCAGCTGGCAGCAGAAGATCGGCAAGGATGCACCGCCGGACAGCCGGGTCGCCGGGGTGATCGAACTGTCCCCGGCTGCGGTTGAGGCTTTCAACATCGGCCTGCCGCGCGGTGCGGTATCCGGCAAGGCGCAGGGGCGCTATGCAGTGGACCTGAAGCCGGGCGTGCCACCGCGGCTGCAGCTGGACTCGGACCTTAGCGGAGTGGGGCTGCGCATACCGGAAATCAGCTGGCGCAAGGGCGCGGCAGCAAAAGGCAAGCTGTCGCTCACTGCAACGCTGGCCGAGCCAGCCAGGGTGGACCGTCTGGAGCTGCAAGCGCCCGGACTGTCTGCCACGGGCCGGGTCACGACGCGCAAGAGCGGCGGGCTGGATCAGGCGGTGTTCTCCTCCGCGCAGGCCGGCAATTGGTTCCGCGGCGCCGTGACCTTCACCGGCCGTGGCGCGGCGGCGCCCGCGATCGAGGTGACCGGCGGGCGGCTGGACCTGAACCGGTCGCCATTCTCCGACAGCGCAAGCGGCAGCAGCGGCAGCAGCGGCGGCGATGTGCCGATCACCCTGCGGCTGCAGAACCTGCAGGTGACTGACAGCATCGGGCTGCAGAATTTCCAGGGGCGGTTTTCCACCCGCGGCGGCATGAACGGGGAGTTCACCGCACGGCTGAACGGGCAGACGCCGGTGGCGGGCACCGTGGTGCCGCAGAACGGGGGAACCGCCTCGCGCATCCGCTCAAATGATGCGGGCGGGGTGTTCCGGTCCGCCGGCGTGTTCGAACATGGCCGCGGCGGCAGTTTCGACATGACGCTGGTGCCCGCCGCCGGTGCGCCGGGTGAATATGACGGCAAGGTCAACGTCCGCAACATCCGGGTGCGGAACGCGCCGTCGATGGCGGCGATCCTGAACGCGATCAGCCTGGTCGGGCTGCTGGATGAGATGACGGGGCAGGGCATCCTGTTCACCAGCATGGACGGGCGGTTCCGGCTGGGGGATTCGCATCTGATCCTGCACCAGAGCAGCGCGGTGGGCCCGTCGATGGGGCTGTCGCTGGACGGAAACTACAACCTGAACAGCAGCCGCTTGAACATGCGGGGGGTTATTTCTCCGGTCTACCTGCTGAACGCGATCGGGCGAGTATTGTCGCCGCGTGACGGTGAGGGTCTGTTCGGCTTTACCTTTACCTTGCGCGGCACTGCCGATGATCCGTCGGTTGCTGTCAACCCGCTGGCCGGTCTGGCGCCGGGGTTCCTGCGGGAGATTTTCCGCGGGCCGGCCCCCAAGGTTCCAGGCGACAACCGGGCGTTCAGTGCCGACGGCGAGGTGCTGGAAGACGGCGAGGAACTGGTTCGCGAACCGCGGGGCAGTGACAAGTAGTCCTTGAAGGAAACCCTGCGCGGGGCGAAAATCGCCATGGAACTTCCCCGCTGCACATCATATAGCGCGCGCCATGAAACTCAGCGATTTCGACTTTGACCTGCCCGACGATCTGATTGCCACCCGGCCTGCCAATCCGCGCAGCTCGGCCCGCTTGCTGGTGGCCGAGGGCGGTGCACTGCACGACGGGAAGGTGACCGATCTGGTCGGCTGGCTGCAGCCCGGTGACCGGCTGGTGCTGAACGACACCAAGGTGATCCCTGCGCGTCTGAGCGGGCTGCGCCACCGCGACAGTGCGCAAGGGCCGGTGGCGGCGAAGATCGAGGCGACCCTGCTGGAGCCGCGCGCCGATGGAAGCTGGGCGGCGCTGCTGAAACCGCTGAAGAAGATCAAGGCAGGGGAAGAGATCATCTTCTCCGATGCGCTGAGCGCGACGCTGGACACCGTCGAGGACGGTCAGGGGCATCTGCGCTTTAACCTGAGCGGCACCGATTTCGACGCCGCCCTGGCCGAGGCCGGCGCGATGCCGCTGCCGCCCTATATCGCCGCCAAGCGCGCGGCGGATGAACAGGACAAGACGGATTACCAGACCGTCTGGGCCAGGAATTCAGGCGCGGTGGCGGCGCCGACGGCCTCTTTGCATTTCGACGCGCCGCTGCTGGCGGCGCTGAAGGAGCAGGGCGTGGAGATTTCCTATGTCACCCTGCATGTGGGGGCGGGCACCTTTCTGCCGGTGAAGGTGGAAGACGTGACCACCCACCGGATGCACGCGGAATGGGGCAAGGTCAGCGAGCAAGCGGCAACGGAAATCGCGGCTACCAAGGCCGCGGGCGGACGGGTGATCCCGGTCGGCACCACGGCGCTGCGGCTGATCGAGAGTGCTGCCAAGGACGGCCGGATCCATGCCTGGGAAGGTGACACTGACATCTTCATCTACCCCGGGTTTGAATTCCAGGTGGCGGATGCGCTGATGACCAACTTCCACCTGCCGAAATCGACGCTCCTGATGCTGGTTTCGGCGCTGATGGGGCAGGAGGAAATCCGCAAGATCTATGCCCACGCCGTTGAGAACCGCTACCGGTTCTTCTCCTACGGCGACGCGTCGCTTTTGATCCCGGCTTAGGCGAATACATCTCAGAAAAGCGGCAGGAAATCCTAGATAAGCGCCGCAACTGTGGAACCCCGCACGCGCGCATAGGGTTCATCAAACTGAAATCGGAATCGGCGATACCGGCCCGGCGGGCTTGATCGCCCGGACATAACAAACAAAGGTGTTGGCAGCCCGTCCCGTTGTGGAGGGCTGCTTTGCTTTCGAAGGAGGCATTAAAATGCTGCAGGTGCTGTCGAGCGCATGGGCGCTGCTTTTGGGGGTTTGCTTGCTGATGGTGGGCAACGGCCTGCAGGGCACCATGCTGGGTGTGCGCGGCGAGCTTGAGGGTTTTTCGACCTTCCAGATGTCGATCGTGATGGCGGCCTATTTTGTGGGCTTCCTGGGCGGCTCGCGGCTGGCGCCGGAGATGATCCGCCGCGTCGGCCATGTGCGGGTGTTTGCGGCACTGGCCTCGTTTATCTCTGCGGTGATGATCCTCTATCCGCTGCTGCCCAACACAGTTGCCTGGGCGCTGGGGCGGATGATCATCGGCTTCTGCTTCTCGGGCGTGTATGTGACCGCGGAAAGCTGGCTGAACAATGCTGCCGACAACACCAACCGCGGCAAGGCGCTGTCGCTCTATATGATCGTGCAGACCATCGGCATTATCGCCGCCCAGATGATGATCCAGATCGGCGACCCGGCCGGCTATGAGGCGTTCATCATCGCGTCGATCCTTGTTTCGGTCTCCTTTGGGCCGATCCTCTTGTCGATCTCGCCGACGCCGGCCTTTGACACCACCAAGCCGATGACCCTGCGCAAGCTGTTTGAAACCTCGCCCTTGGGCTGTGTCGGCATGTTCCTTTTGGGCGGCGTGTTCTCGGCCCAGTTCGGCATGAGCGCGGTTTACGGCTCAGCCGCCGGGCTGACGCTGTGGCAGCTGTCGGTCTTTGTCTCCACCTTCTATGTAGGGGCGATGCTGCTGCAGTACCCGCTGGGCTGGCTGTCGGACCGCATGGACCGCCGTTTCCTGATCCTGGGTGCGGCCCTCGCGGGCGGCGTCGGTGCTGTCCTGGGCTTCCTGTTCGGGATGGAGTTCAAGATGCTGCTGGTGGCGGCCTTCTTCATCGGCGGCCTTTCCAACCCGCTCTATTCGCTGCTGATCGCCTATACCAACGACTACCTGGAACATGACGACATGGCGGCGGCTTCCGGCGGGCTGATTTTCATCAACGGGCTGGGCGCCATTGCCGGGCCGCTGATCACCGGCTGGCTGATGGAGGATGCGGTGTTTGGTCCGGCGGGCTTCTTTACCTTCATCGGTGCGCTGATGTTTGCGATGGCCGCCTATGCCGCCTACCGCGCGACGCAGCGTGCGGCGGTGCCTGTCGATGAAACCGGCAGCTTTGCCGCGATGTCGCCGACGGCTACGCCTGTGGCTGTGGAATTTGCCCAGGAATACGCCATCGAGTCGGAGCTGGAGGAGCAGGAAACTGCCCAAGAAACAGTCTGATTGCGCTAACCAGCCGGAATTGTGAGGATTATTTCACACAGAGGGCTTGTCTGACGTAATTTGTGACCCAAGGTTACTTGTAAAGGTAATGTAAAATGGCCTGAGATAGGGTCAGGAAAAACTTGGAGTTACGACCGATGACTGGTCCCGAAGAGATACTTTCATTCTGGCTCGACAAAGTCGGGGAGAAGGGATGGTATCTGCAGGATGACGCGCTGGATCAGGAGATCCGCGAAAAGTTCCAAAGCACCTGGGAGGCGGCCTGCGAAGGCCGGTTCTCCTTCTGGCTCACCTACCCGAGCGGCACGCTGGCCTACATCATCCTGATGGACCAGTTCCCGCGCAACATGTTCCGCGGTGATGCCCGGGCCTTTGCCTCGGACCGGGCGGCGCTGTCTGCGGCGAAGATCGCGATCAACAAGAACTGGGACCTCAAGATCAATGAACCGGCCCGGCAGTTCTTTTACCTGCCGCTGATGCATTCGGAAAACCTGTGCGACCAGGAGCGCTGCATCCGGCTGATGATGGAGCGGATGCCGGAGACCGGCGGCGGCAACCTGCTGCACGCCCGTGCGCATCGCGAAGTGATCCGGCAGTTCGGCCGCTTCCCCTACCGCAACGAGGCGCTGCACCGCGCCAGCACCACGCCGGAACGGGCCTATGTTCAGGCCGGCGGCTATGGTGAGACCGTGCGGCAGATGCAAGCGGCTGGCTGACGCCGGTTTTGCTGGAAGAATTCAACGCCGCGTCCTGAAAAAGGGCGCGGCGTTTTTCTGTTGCCGCTCCCTTGCGCGCAGCACGGCACTGCGGCAGGGAGGTGCTCCCGCATTTCAGAAAAATCTTTGAAAGACAGAGCATGACTGAATCCTCCTTTCCCATGACCGGAAGCTGCCGCTGCGGCGCCACAGGAATTGAAGTGTTAGCACCGCCGGCCCTGACAGCCGCCTGCCACTGCAGGGGCTGCCAGAAGATGAGTTCCAGCGCCTTTTCCCTGACCGCGATGTTCCCGGCTGAGGCGTTCCGGGTGACGCAGGGCGCCCCTGTGGTTGGAGGTGCCAAGGGGGAGGAATTGAGCCATTTCTGCTGCCCGGAGTGCCAGACTTGGATGTTCACCCGCATTACCGGCGTGGAGGGGTTTGTGAACGTGCGTCCGACGATGTTCGAGGACAGCAGCTGGTTCCGGCCGTTTATCGAAACCTGGACAGCGGCCAAACATCCGTTTGTGCAGGTCACAACTGAGCACAGCTTTGCGCATTTCCCCACGATGGAAGAGTTCGGCGGGCTGCTGGCAGCCTACGCCGCAAAAGGCTGAGCCGGGGTCAGCTTTACCCTGAACCGCAGGCGCTGCCGTCCTTCAACAGGGGCGCGGCGCGGATGATCCGGCCGGCAAGTTCTGCGGCTCCGGCACGGGCGGCCTCTGCCACGACCTGCTGCGGCAGCGTGCGCATCTCCGCGAGGCTGTCTTGCACCTTAGCCACGCGCGCCTCCAGCTGGGTGAGCCGGGCGCTGGACACGGAGCCGTCCTGCATAGAACTGCGGAGAGCGGCAACGTCTGACTGCAGCCCGGTTATGGCGGTGCGCAGCGGTGCGGCCTGATCAGCAATGGCGGCAGCATTGGCGGTGACGCCTTCGGCTGCGGCCATCAGTTTCCAACCCAGGAACAGGCACAGTGCCAGCAGGATCAGGGTGGCGTTCACAAGCGCCTTGGCGAGGTCGAAAAGGGTTTTTGTCATATGCATGCGGTCCAGGGTTGTGGATTGCCGAAAGCTTCCGGCCTATGCTGACCCGGAGCTGCCCCTGCTGCCAAGCGGAAACCTGCCGGAAAATGCATGGCCGCTATGCCGCAGCAGAGGATGATTGCAGTGCAGCAAAAACTAGTTTAACGGTAAACTAGTTTTTGGAACCTGTTCGAGGGCGAGGGAGCAACATGGCCGCACAATCTTATGACGTGATCGTAATCGGCGCCGGGCCGGGGGGCTATGTTGCCGCCATCCGTGCGGCGCAGCTGGGCCTTAAGACCTGCGTGGTCGAACGCGAGCATCTGGGCGGCATTTGCCTGAACTGGGGCTGCATCCCGACCAAGGCGCTGCTGCGCTCGTCGGAAGTGTTCCACCTGATGGAGCGCGCCAAGGATTTCGGCCTGAAGGCGGAGAACATCGGCTATGACCTCGATGCGGTGGTCAAACGCTCGCGCGGGGTGGCGAAACAGCTCTCCTCCGGCATCGGCCATCTGATGAAGAAGAACAAGATCGACGTGGTGATGGGCGAGGCGTCGATTCCGGCCAAAGGCAAGGTTTCGGTCAAGACCGACAAAGGCACGCAGGATCTGACCGCGAAGAACATCGTGCTGGCCACCGGCGCCCGCGCCCGCGAACTGCCGGGGCTGGAAGCGGACGGCGATCTGGTCTGGACCTACAAGCACGCGCTGCAGCCGGTCCGCATGCCGAAGAAGCTGCTGGTGATCGGTTCTGGCGCCATTGGCATCGAATTTGCCAGCTTCTACAACACGCTGGGCGCCGAAACCACGGTGGTTGAGGTGATGGACCGGGTGCTGCCGGTGGAAGACGCCGAGATTTCGGCCTTTGCCAAGAAGGCCTTTGTCAAACAGGGCATGAAGATCATGGAGAAAGCCATGGTCAAGCAGCTGGACCGCGGCAAGGGTAAGGTGACCGCCCATATCGAGGTCGGCGGCAAGGTGGAGAAACAGGAGTTCGACACTGTAATCTCTGCCGTTGGCATCGTCGGCAATGTCGAGGGCCTGGGCCTGGAAGAGCTGGGCGTCAAGGTCGACCGGACCCATGTGATCACGGACGAATTCTGCCGCACCGGCGTCGACGGCCTGTATGCCATCGGCGACATCGCCGGCGCGCCCTGGCTGGCGCATAAGGCGTCGCACGAGGGCGTCATGGTGGCGGAGCTGATTGCGGGCAAGCACGCACACCCGGTAAAGCCTGAAAGCATTGCCGGATGCACCTACTGCCAGCCGCAGGTCGCCTCCGTCGGCTATACCGAGGCGAAGGCCAAGGAACTGGGCTACGACATCAAGGTCGGCCGCTTCCCCTTCATCGGCAACGGCAAGGCGATTGCCCTGGGAGAGGCCGAAGGCATGGTCAAGACCATCTTTGACGCCAAGACCGGCGAACTGCTGGGTGCCCATATGGTCGGCGCCGAGGTGACCGAGATGATCCAGGGCTATGTGGTGGGCCGCCAGCTGGAGACCACCGAGGAAGACCTGATGAACACCGTCTTCCCGCACCCGACGCTGTCCGAGATGATGCATGAGAGCGTGCTCGATGCCTACGACCGGGTGATCCATATGTAAGCTGCCTACGGCAGTGGACGTTATGAAAGGCGGTCTGTAACAGGCCGCCTTTTTTTCTGGAGCCGCGCATCGCCGCCGCATGGGGGCGCGCCGGCGATGCGCGGCGGCCTTGCGGCCTGGTTCCGCGCTGGGGGGGGGCGCTGCGTCGGTTTGTCTGTGCGCTATGGCCTCCCGGACCGGGCCGGGGTAACCAGAGGCAAATTAAGAACAAAGGGGCAGCGGACATGAGCACAACCGGGAAAACCCGCTGGGGCGCGATCCTTGCGGTCTGGGCTGCGGGCCTTGGCGCTGCCGCGCAATACGGCAAGGTTTCCGTTGTTTTTGACCAGCTTGGCGCGCTGTATCCGGAGGCTGGCGCGGGCCTGAGCCTGAGCGTGTCGATGACCGGCGTGCTGGGCATTCTGATGGGCGCGGTGGCCGGGCTGTTTGTCTCTGCCTTCGGCTACCGGCGAACGCTGGTTTGGGCGCTGTGGACCGGCGCGGTGATGTCGGCGCTGCAGGTGCTGCATCTGCCCTATGGGCTGTTTCTGGTGACCCGCGCGGTGGAAGGCCTGTCGCATCTGGGTATCGTGGTTGCCGGTCCGACGCTAATGGCGCTGCTGGCTGATGACCGCCAGCGGGGCGCGGCGCTGACGGTGTGGAGCACGTTTTTCGGCGTTGCCTTTGCGCTCTTGAACTGGCTGGGGCTGCCGCTGGTCGCCTCCCATGGCCTGCTGGCGCTGTTTGCCGCCCATGCCGCGCTGATGGCGGCGCTGGCGGTATTGCTCCATTGGGCAATGCGCGATCTGCCAGTGCCGCCGCGCCAGGTGATGCCGCAGCTGGCCGACCTGCCTGCGCTGCACGTGAAGATCTACCGTTCCCCCTTCAAGCTGGCGCCAGCGGCGGGCTGGCTGTTTTATACCACCTGTTTCGTGGCGCTGCTGACGGTGCTGCCGCCGCATCTGCCAACGGAACAGCGGGCCTTTGTGATGGGGGCGTTTCCGCTGATATCCATCGCGTCGTCTATGGTGATCGGGGTGGCCCTGTTGCGGGTGATGCCGGCGGTGCAGCTGATCCAGCTGGGCTTTGGCCTTTGTGCGGCGGGCGGGCTGTGGCTATGGGCCATGCCGGGGGACTGGCTGGCGTGTTTTGCACTGGCTGCGGCCTTTGGCCTGGTGCAGAGCGGCAGCTTTGCCTGTGTTCCGCAGCTGAACACCACGGCTGCGGATCAGGCTGAGGCAAACGGCGCAATGTCGCAGGCGGGCAATGCCGGCAATGTGATCGGCACACCGCTGCTGCTGGCGTCGCTGGGGGTGGCGGGTTACGGCGGCATGATGCTGGTGGTCTGCGCCCTGTTCCTGGCGGGCATTCTGGTGCACCAGCTGCTGGCCGCGCGGCGGCGCGCCTGGGCCTAGACGCGCCGGAGTCCGGGCCGGAAAACCTGTGGCTTCCGCCTGCTGCCAGCTGCTGTCAGCAAGTTTCAACCTGTTCGCTCTATGTTCTCTTTTAGGGCTTGGCGTTTTCCACAGCATTCCCTATCTGTAGGGCGGGCGTCCGCCAGGGGTTCGGCGGCGCGGGTACGGGGGCATTATGGCTGAGCTGAAATCCATCGAAGTGCGCGGCGCGCGCGAGCACAATCTGAAGAGCATCGACGTGGATATTCCGCGCGATGAGCTGGTGGTGATTACCGGTCTTTCGGGTTCAGGCAAGTCCTCTCTGGCGTTTGACACCATCTATGCCGAGGGCCAGCGCCGCTATGTCGAGAGCCTGTCGGCCTACGCGCGCCAGTTCCTCGACATGATGGAAAAGCCGGACGTGGATCACATCAGCGGTCTGTCCCCTGCGATCTCCATCGAGCAGAAGACAACGTCGAAGAACCCGCGCTCCACCGTGGGCACGGTGACGGAGATCTATGACTATCTGCGTCTTTTGTTTGCCCGCGCAGGCACGCCCTACAGCCCGGCCACCGGCAAGCCGATTGAGGCGCAGCAGGTGCAGGACATGGTCGACCGGATCATGGAGATGGAGGAGGGCACCCGCGGCTACCTGCTGGCGCCGATCGTCCGCGACCGCAAGGGCGAGTACAAGAAGGAATTCCTGGAGCTGCGCAAGCAGGGCTTCCAGCGGTTGAAGGTGGACGGCGAGTTTTACGAGCTCGACGAGCCGCCCACTCTGGACAAGAAGTTCCGTCATGACATCGACGTGGTGGTCGACCGTCTGGTGGTGCGCGAAGGCATGGAGACGCGGCTGGCGGACAGCTTGCGTACTGCGCTGGATCTGGCCGACGGCATCGCCATTCTGGAGACCGCGCCCAAGGAGGGCGAGCCGGAGCGGATCACCTTCAGCGAAAACTTTGCCTGCCCGGTCAGCGGCTTCACCATCCCGGAGATCGAACCGCGGCTGTTTTCCTTCAACGCGCCGTTCGGGGCCTGCCCGGAATGTGACGGGCTGGGGGTTGAGCTGTTCTTTGACGAGCGGCTGGTGGTGCCGGACCAGAGCCTGAAAGTCTATGACGGCGCTTTGGCACCCTGGCGCAAGGGTAAGTCGCCCTATTTCCTGCAGACCATCGAGGCCATCGCACGGCACTACGAGTTCGACAAGAACACCGTCTGGAAGGACTTGCCGGAGAAGGTGCAGAAAGTGTTCCTGTACGGGTCCGGCGACGAGGAGATCATGTTCCGCTATGACGAGGGCGGGCGGGTCTACCAGGTGGAGCGCACCTTCGAGGGCGTCATTCCGAACATGGAGCGGCGTTACCGCGAGACCGATTCCAACTGGATCCGCGAGGAGTTCGAGCGCTACCAGAACAACCGCCACTGCCATCACTGCGAGGGTTACCGGCTGCGGGAAGAGGCGCTGGCGGTGAAGATCGCGGGCGTGCATGTGGGGCAGGTGGTGCAGCTGTCGATCCGCGAGGCGCTGGCCTGGATCGAGGATGTGCCGAACCATCTGACCCAGCAGAAGCAGGAGATCGCCCGCGCCATCGTCAAGGAGATCCGCGAGCGGCTTGGTTTCCTGAATAACGTGGGTCTGGAGTATCTGACCCTGAGCCGCAATTCCGGCACCCTGTCTGGCGGCGAGAGCCAGCGGATCCGGCTGGCGAGCCAGATCGGGTCCGGCCTGACCGGGGTTCTCTATGTGCTGGATGAGCCCTCGATTGGCTTGCACCAGCGCGACAATGACCGGCTGATCGGCACGCTGAAGAATCTGCGCGACCAGGGCAACACGGTGATCGTGGTTGAGCATGACGAGGACATGATCCGCCAGGCGGACTATGTGTTCGACATCGGCCCCGGCGCCGGGGTGCACGGCGGCGAGGTGGTGAGCCACGGCACGCCGCAGATGATTGCGTCTGACACCAACTCGATCACCGGCCAGTATCTGGCGGGCACGCGGGAGATCGCGGTGCCCACGAAGCGGCGCAAGGGCAACAAGAAGAAGATCAAGGTAGTCAAGGCCACCGGCAACAACCTGAAAGAGGTGACGGCAGAGTTTCCGCTGGGCAAGTTCGTCTGCGTGACCGGCGTGTCGGGCGGCGGCAAGTCGACGCTGACCATTGAGACGCTGTTCAAGACCGCCTCGATGCGGCTGAATGGTGCACGCCAGACACCGGCGCCCTGCGAGAGCATCAAGGGGCTGGAGCATCTGGACAAGGTGATCGATATCGATCAGCGCCCGATCGGCCGCACGCCGCGGTCGAACCCGGCCACATACACCGGCGCCTTCACCCCGATCCGGGACTGGTTTGCCGGCCTGCCGGAGGCCAAGGCGCGCGGCTACAAGCCCGGGCGGTTCTCCTTCAACGTCAAGGGCGGGCGCTGCGAGGCGTGCCAGGGCGACGGCGTCATCAAGATCGAGATGCATTTCCTGCCCGACGTCTATGTCACCTGCGAAACCTGCAAGGGCGCGCGCTATAACCGGGAAACGCTGGAGATCAAGTTCAAGGGTAAGAGCATTGCCGATGTGCTTGATATGACGGTTGAAGACGCGCAGGGCTTCTTCCAGGCGGTGCCCGCGATCCGCGACAAGATGGATGCGCTGATGCGGGTGGGCCTGGGCTATATCAAGGTAGGCCAGCAGGCGACGACGCTGTCGGGCGGCGAGGCGCAGCGGGTGAAGCTGTCCAAGGAGCTGTCGAAACGCTCCACCGGGCGGACGCTGTATATCCTGGACGAACCGACCACCGGCCTGCATTTCGAGGATGTGAAGAAACTTCTGGAAGTGCTGCACGAACTGGTGGAGCAGGGCAATTCGGTAGTGGTGATCGAACACAATCTGGACGTGGTCAAGACTGCCGATTGGATCATCGACATCGGCCCCGAGGGCGGCGACGGCGGCGGCGAGATTGTTGCGGCCGGCACGCCGGAGGCAGTTGCCGATGAGCCGCGCAGCCACACCGGGCGCTATCTGAAGGACATTCTGGCGGCGCGGAAGGTCGCTGCGGAATAAGAGAGAGCGGCGCTGGCCTGCTGACGCGGGAAAGAGGGGTGCTGCCCCTCTTGGCCGATGGCCAATTCACCCCGGAGTATTTCTGCAAAGGTGAACAGGGGGCGGTGGCGCCCCCTTTCTTATGCCGCTTGCACGGCAGTTGGGCGGGCCAGCAGCAGCGGAACCAGGAACAGGGCCAGGAAGGCGGTGTTCATCACCACGTTGAACCAGGCGCCTGCGGCGAGGGAGCCGAGGCTGTCGGGAATATACCAGGCCAGCAGTGCCGGGATCAGCAGGCGGCGGCCAAGGGCGGGGTCGGTGCTGTAGACAAGTTCAGTCAGCAGATAGATCAGTACGCAGAAGCCGCACATCAGCCCGCCGCTGATGGCGGTCATCAGCGACGCCGCGCCGGGGGTGAGCATCTGGGCACCGTCCACCGGCAGGAAGGCTAGGTCGATGAACAGGCCAAGCGCTGCGCCCAGCGGGGTGGCCAGCGCCAGCACCATGGCGAGGCCGAAGGCGGCGGAGAGGATCGAGACGGTCTTTAGCATGCGGATCGAGGCAGTGTGGGTCATTGGAAGCTCCTGAAGATTTCTGAGGGCAGGGTGCAGCGGAACACAGAGGCGAAACAATTACCTGGGAGGTAAGTGAAGTTCCGGACACGACCGCCTATGCTGCAGCAAACGGAGGCCGAACATGGCAGAGGCATTTGGTGCGGTTCTGAAGAAATGGCGCGGGCTGCGGCGGATGAGCCAGATGCAGCTGGCGCTGGAGGCCGGAGTGTCAGCCCGGCATCTGTCGTTCCTGGAGAGCGGGCGGTCGCGCCCCAGCCGGGGCATGGTGCTGCGCCTTTGCGAGGAACTGCAGCTGCCGGGCGGGGCGCAGAACCAGATGCTGACGGCGGCGGGGCTGGCGCCGGCCTATGCAAGCCGGGATCTGGATGATGCAGCGCTGGTGCCGCTGCGGCAGGCGGCGGCGCAGATGCTGGCGGCGCATGCGCCCTATCCGGCGATGCTGATCGACCGGCACTGGACCCTGCTGGATCTGAACCGCCCAATGGAAATGATGCTGAGCGGTGCCGGCATCAGCAGGGGCAGCAGCCTGATCAAGGCGCTGCTGGGCAATGCGGCGCTGCGGGATGCGTTGGATAACCTGGAGGAGGTCGAACGGCACAGCCTGGCGCGCCTCAGGACCGAACTGGCGCATTTCGGGGCTGACCCGGTTCTGGAACAGGCGGTGGCGCGGCTGCAGGCAAATGCGGCCGCCCATGAAACACCGCAGGAGGGCGTGTTGCCCGCTGTGATCCCGGCCCGCTACCGGATGGGCGGGCAGGTGCTGGCGTTCTTCTCAACCATCACCCAGTTCGGCGGCACCGGTGATCTGGCGATGTCGGAGCTGCGGATCGAGATGCTGTTTCCGGCAGATGAGGCAACGCGCCAGGTGATGGAGGCGATGGCCTGGCCCTGACCGGGCCGCACAGCGTCTATTGGGGGAGATTGTCCGCGGCGCCGATCAGGCGCAGCACCTTCTGGGTCTCGCGATTCACCTGGTAGACATAGCCGCCGGCTTGCACATAGGTTCCATAAGGATCGGGCGCCCATTGGCCCGGTTCGCCGATCCAGGTGTAGTCATCCAGGATATGGTCGCCGCGGCGGTAGAACTTCTTGGTTAACCGTGCCGGCGTGCAGTGCGAGGCCTTCAGGGCCAGGCCCTGAGGGCAATCGAGTGAGGCCTTTTCGATGCCGCCATTGCCTGCCGCCAGCGGAATCGCCAGCGCGCAGGCCGCGGCAAGAACGGTGATCGGAACAAGATGACGGCGTACCATTTACAGCGGATCCTTTCTTCGCTGCCCTTGTCATAAAGAGCTGCGCGGCAAAGCCAAGGGAGCTGAAAAGGGGCGGCGGCGCGCCGCCAGTTGCTGCTTAGGCGGCGGCAAGAACCCGCGCTTCGAAGCTGCGCAAGGACAGCCGGGCGGCGTTTCCGTAGCCGCGGCCGGTTTCAGCGCACAGCTCGGGGAACAAGTCGCGGATTTCCGCCTGTGTTCCGGCATCAAAGCCAGAGGCTGATTCCGGCCCGGGCTGATAGCTTTCGCTGAGCGCACCGTTGGCCCAGAGAATCTGATGACGGCCGAACAGCAGGTGGAAATACTCGGCCTCCTGCAGCTCCAGTGCCGGGCGCACAGTCCTGTCGTTGACCAGGTCCTTGGCCTTGACCAGAACCTCTTCCTCACCGAACAGCAGTTCGGCCAGCGGGCCGGAGACAACCATCCGGTGCTGGGGGGAGACATAGAGGTCGCGCGTGTTGCCGCAGCTGCCCTTGGCAAAACGGATCGGAGCGGTTTCGGCCGTGCATGCCGTGCGGCGGCTGCCGGTCCATTGCAGGACCTGCGGGCCGTTGTCGTAGGTCAGCACTTCCATGCCCGGGCGCAGATCCTCGACCGGGATCTCGCCGTCCGGGGTGCGGATCAGGGTGCCGCGCAGGAAGCAAGGCACGGTCTGGTTGATTTCCACCAGACCAGTATCGGAATTTCCCTGGCCGTTGTCCGCGGTGTAGTTGAAGTAGACGGTCTCCAGATCGCCGTCGGTGACCACGGTCAGGGTGCCATCGGCGTTCAGGGTGATCTGCTGCCCCGTCGCCAGAGTGACGGTATCGCCGGCGGTGACCGCCTGATCGTTGATATGGGTAATGGTCAGCGTGCCGGAGGTGGTGGTGTCGTTCTCCAGAACGTCGATCACCCGCGTCTTGTTGATGGCGATGTCTTCCTGATCGTCCTGCGCAACCACAGCCGTTTGCACCGAGCCGCCGGCAATCAGAAGGTTGGTGTCGTAGCTGCTGTCGGCAGTATCGGCGACGCCGATCTTGAGTGTATTGATTTCACCTGCATTCACCGGGGCAACAAAGGTCAGGGTGATGGTGAACCCGTCCATCTCCGTGTTGTACTGGTCACCGGTGTTGTCGACGTAGACGTTCTCGGTGCCGTCGTTGATGTTGCCGATCGAGGCGGTGCCGTCGCCGATGGTGACCTGGGCCTCCACACCGTTCACCCAGACGCCAATGACATCGTTGTACTGGGAGTTGGCGAACTCCGGGTATTCTTCGGAGGACAGCACGAAGTCGATGGTCAGCGTATCACCGTCCGGGACAAAATCGATCTCCAGGAAGGACGCGTCAAACGTGCTGGCTCCGGCCAGGGAATCAAAGTCGGCATCCCCGTTCGCGCCGCTGGTATTGGTGGTTGTGTTGGTGTTCTGGTTGGTATTGGTTGAGCCGTCGCTGTTGGTGAAATCACGCACGTAGCCGGTGGACAGAATGACGCCCGAGTCGGCGGGTGCGACACCCGGCGTGGTGGTGTCCGCGCCGGAGTAGATGCCGGACGACAGGGCATCGCCGCTGTAGCTGGCGCTGGTCACGGTCACGCCGTCGCCGAAAATCTCCTCCGCCATTTGAATGGCGGTAGCGGTGGAGTCGATATTCAGTTCGGTTGCGGTGGCCATGACGGGCGTCTCGATCCTGGTGCTCGGCTTTACGGTCGCTTACCGGAATGCTGCTGAATTGAGACGGAACTGTGGCGGGTTGGGGCCAAAATCCGGGAGTTTATTCGAATTTTAGGGGTATTTTCAGGAACTCCCAAAGATTGAGGCCGGCCCGTTGAAGGGCCGGCCTGACGCAATACCGGTTTGGGAGGAAACCGCGTGGAGGCGGCCGGGCGTGTCAGCCCTCCCGGCTGCGTTTCTCAAAGCGGGGCAGCATGGCAGAGAAGTCCATGCCCTTGCCGTCTTCGTCCTCGACGAACTTCTTGTAGAGCGCCATTGCCAGTTCGCCCATCGGGGTATCGGCATCGGCGCTCTCAGCCGCCTGCTGGCTGAGGCCCAGGTCCTTGAGCATCAGTTCAGCCGCAAAGCCTGGCTGGTAATTGTTGTCGGCGGGTGATTGCGGGCCGACACCGGGGGCCGGGCAATAGGCGTTCATGGTCCAGCTGTAGCCGGAGGAGGTGGAGACCACATCGAACATCTTCTGCCGGTCAAGGCCCAGCTTGTCAGCCAGGGCAAAGGCCTCGCAGGTGGCGATCATGGTGACGCCCAGGATCATGTTGTTGCAGATCTTGGCAGCCTGGCCGGCGCCGGCCTCGCCGCAATGCACGGCTTTCTGGCCCATGATGCCGAACAGCGGTTCTGCTGCGGCAAAGGCCTCTGCCGAGCCGCCGGCCATGAAGGTCAGCGTGCCGCCGGCCGCGCCGCCGATGCCGCCGGAGACCGGCGCGTCGACGGACAGGAGGCCAGCGGCCTCAGCCTGTTCCGCGACCGCGCGGGCGGAATCTACGTCGACGGTGGAGCAGTCAATAAGGGCCGCGCCCTTGGCCATGGCCGGGATCATCTCTGCCGCGACCAGGCGCAGGATAGCACCGTTGGGCAGCATGGTGATCACCGCATCGGCGCCTGCCGCAGCCTCAGGGCCGGAGGCCGCCATTTTGACACCTTCGATGCTGACATCAGCCATGTCGAAACCGGTGACCTCATGGCCGGCCTTGGCCAGGTTGGCGGCCATCGGCCCGCCCATGTTGCCCAGCCCGATAAATCCGATCTTCATGCGAGTTCCTCCTCAAATGTCAGCGCATCGGCGCCGAGCGGCGCCAGCAAGTCGTCAACCGCCTGTGCCGGAACCGGCTGGCCTGCATATTGCCATTGCGGATTGCGGTCCTTGTCAATGATCTGGGCCCGGATGCCCTCCAGGAAATCGCTCTGCTCCATCGCGCGGAAGGTATAGCGGTATTCCAGGTCCAGCGCCCGGCGGATGGCGGGGCCGTCGGCGCGCAGGCGGCGCAGCATTTCCAGCGTGCAGGCCATCGACAGCGGCGAGTTGCGCTTGAGCGACTTCAGCGCGCTTGCGGCAAATTCGCTGTCCACTGACTCAAGCCCCGCAAGGATGTCTTCCAGGCTGTCCTTGCCGAAATGCCGGGCAGTGTCTTCGCGGACCGTGCGCAGCTTGCCCTCCGGCGCGGGCTTGGCGGCGTCCTCCACCAGCTTGGCGCTGCCGGTCTCCTCCAGCGCGGCGATCAGCGCGGGCCAATCGCCTTCAGGGATGAAATAGTCGGCAAAGCCTGCGAGGATGGCATCATCGGCGCCCATCCGCGCCGCCGTCATGCCGAGGTATTCGCCCAGGTGATCCGGCGCCAGCGCCAGCATCAGCGAGCCGCCCACATCCGGCACCAGGCCGATGCCGACTTCGGGCATGGCGATCTGGCTGCTTTCGCCGACCACCCGGTGGGTGCCGTGGCAGCCTATGCCGACGCCGCCGCCCATGGTGAAACCCTGCATGAAGCTGATCACCGGCTTCTTGTATTCAAAGATCCGCGCGTTCAGACGGTATTCATCGCGCCAGAAGGTGCGGCCATAGGAATAGTCGCCCTTGGTGCCGGTGTCATACAGCTCGGCGATGTCGCCGCCGGCACAGAAAGCCTTGTCGCCCTCAGCGTCGATCACCACCAGATTCACGGCATCATCTTCAGCCCACTCGCGCATCGCGGCGTCGATCGCCATGCACATGTCATAGCTCATCGCATTGAGCGCCTTGGGCCGGGTGAAAGTGATGCGGCCGGCCTGGCCGGACTTGCGGATATGGATGTCAGTCATGACGCCTCAGTTTTTAGGTCTGCATAGGCTTGGCGAGTTTCTTTCAAGCGTTGTTCACAGGGTTTGATGTTACCCAAAAACGCCTGAAGCGCACGAAGGTAGCCGCCGAAGAACATCGGGGATATCAATGACAGAACGGCTAGTGCGTACACGCAAACCGCAACAGCAAATGCCAACGATATTGCCGAACTTTCAAATGAGCTGATCAACCCAAATATCAAAGGAAATCCGGGAAACGCTAGCAAAAATAATGGTAAAACAACGGCCCAACCGAGAAAGAACATGCCCAAAAACGGTAGACGGATTGTTCTTTCCAAGAATGAGATTTCCCGGCCTAAGAGCATCCGACGTATCCATCTGGGAACGAACGGCAACATAGATCAGCCTGCAATCAGCTGGCGCGAGACGATCAGGCGCATGATCTCGTTGGTGCCTTCCAGGATCTGGTGCACCCGCAGGTCGCGCACGATCTTCTCGACGCCGTAGTCAGCAAGGTAGCCGTAGCCGCCGTGGAGCTGCAGGCAGCCGTTTGCAACGTCAAAGGCGGTGTCGGTGACCATCAGCTTGGCCATGGCGCAGAACTTGGTGGCGTCATGGGCGCCGGTGTCCAGCTTCCACGCGGCCTGGCGCAGGAAAGTGCGGGCGGCCTGCAGGCGGGTTTCGTATTCCGCCAGCCGGAACTGCAGCGCCTGGAACTGGTTGATGGATTTGCCGAAGGCCTTGCGCTCCGACATGTACTGCACGGTCTGATCCAGCGCCGCCTGTGCGCCGCCAAGTGCGCCGGCCGAGATGTTCAGGCGGCCGCCGTCGAGGCCCGCCATTGCGTAAGAGAAGCCCTTGCCCTCCTCGCCGATCAGATTGTCCGCCGGGATCGCGCAATCGTCAAACTGCACCTGCGAGGTGGGCTGCGCCTTCCAGCCCATCTTGTCCTCCAGCGCGCCAAAAGACAGGCCCGAGTTGCCGTCCTCGACCACCACGGTGGAGATGCCCTTGGGGCCATCCTCGCCGGTGCGGCACATCACGACATAGGCGTCGGAGTAGGAGCCGCCGGAGATGAACGCCTTGGTGCCGTTCAGGATGTAGCCCTCATTGCTGCGCTCGGCGCGGGTTTTCAGCGCCGCCGCGTCAGAGCCGGAACCTGGTTCGGTCAGGCAGTAGGAGAAGATTTTCTCCATGGTGCAGAGGCTCGGCAGCCATTTCTGCTTGGTCTCTTCTGAGCCGAACTTGTCGATCATGCCGCCGCACATGTTGTGGATCGACAGGAAGGAGCCAATTGCGGGATCGGCCATCGCCAATGCTTCGAACACCAAGGTGGCGTCCAGGCGCGACAGGCCGGAGCCGCCGTATTCCTCGGACACGTAAAGCCCGCCGAAACCCAGCTCTGCCAGCTGCGGCCACAGGGTTTTCGGGATGGTGCCTGCTTTCTCCCATTCGCGGGAATGCGGGGCGATGTTGTCCTGGCCGAATGCAAGAGCCATGTCGAAAATGGCCTGCTGTTCCTCTGACAGTGCGAAATCCATGCGCCGTTCCTCCCGTCGCTCAGATGAATTGAACAGTTGTTTATTTAATAGCGGCCAGCGGACGCTGAGGCAAGCTGCGCAAATGCAAAGCCGCCGTGCAGCAATGCCGCGGCTTCCCGCCCCGCGGTCAGGAGAAAATTAAGAAACTTCGGCGAAACTCTGTCTCAAACCGGTCAAGTGCAGGTGAATCCTGCCTAACGCATTCCAAAAGGAGCAGGCGAAGTGTCAAATTCTGGGGCGCAGCATTTTCTGGCAACCAACCTCAGCGGGCCCGCAAAGGGAGCGGGCAAAACTCTGAATTTCCCGGGCGCCGTGGCCAGCAACGAACGGGCAAATTTCGCCATGGCAATGAAGCATGGCATGATCAAGTCGACCGATGCGCCGGTCAGGGAGCAGGTCGTGCGTTTGATGAAGCTGGCCCGCCGCAAGGCGATTGAGCGCAGTTTCGACGATGCGGTTTACCTGATGCAGCAGGCGCTGGAACTCGACCCCAAGAACCGGGGGGTGCACACCGCGCTTGGCGAGGTGTACGAACTGATGGAAAAGCGCGACAAGGCGATCCTTTGCCATGTTGAGGCACTGCGGCTTGAGCCGCGGAACCCGGAATGCCTGTCCTACATTGGCAGTTTTCTGATGCGGATCGGTCAGGAAGAGGAAGCCATCAATTACTTTCAGGACTGCCTGAAGTTCGCCCCGAATAACGACGTTGTCTTTGCCCGCATGATGCACCTGAAACGGCATAAATGCGACTGGTCCGACTTTGACAAGACACGCCGGAAGATCAGGAACAGCACCAAGGCTATGACGGCGATTGACCCGTTTTCGTTCCTGAGCCTTGTCGACGATCCCGAAATGCAAATGAAGTTTTCGATCCTTGCAGCCAACGTCAACAGGGTCTGCAAGAGCGAGACCGCCACATTCACAGCACCGCTGGCAAAGAAAGACAAGATCCGGATCGGCTATTTTTCCTGTGACTTCCTGAACCACGCGACCATGTTCCTGATTGGCCGGATGTTCGAATTGCATAACCGGGAGAAGTTCGAGATTTACATCTACGACTACGGCGCCATGAACGACAATGAAGGCCGGCAGCGGGCAGAAGACTCCGCTGATGTCTACCGGCATGTCGGCGGTATGGCGAGCGAGATAATCGTCGATCAAGCGCGGGTGGATGGCCTGGACATTGCCGTCGACCTCAAGGGGCACACAAAGGGCAACCGGGTCAACCTGTTTGACCACCGCATGGCGCCGGTTCAGGTGTCGTATCTGGGCTACCCTGGAACCTCCGGAGTGGACTCCATCGACTACATGGTGGCAGACCCAATTGTCGTGCCGCCGAAGTACCGGAAATACTACACGGAAAAAGTCCTCTATATGCCGGACTGCTACCAGTCCAATGATGACCAGCGTAAGGCCGCTGAGACGAAGCCCACGCGAGCGGATGTGGGCCTTCCGGAGGATGCGCTGGTGTTCTGTTCCTTCAACAGTTCCTACAAGGTGTCGCCGGATGAATTCGATATCTGGATGAAACTGCTGAAGCTGGTGCCGGACAGTGTTCTGTGGTTCTACGCGTCCAGGGACGGCATCCGCGAAAATATCCTTGCGGAGGCGAAGCGGCGCGGTGTCGGCCCGGAACGGATCGTATTTGCGGCCCAGGTCAAACAAGAGGAACACCTGGCTCGCCTGCCGCTGGCGGATATTTTTCTGGACACTTTCTTTGTCAACGCCCACACCACTGCCAGTGACGCACTGTGGGCCGGCGTGCCGGTTGTCACCAAGATCGGCAAGCAGTTCGCGGCCCGGGTTGCCGCCAGCCTGCTGCACTCCGTCGGGCTGGATGAGCTGACCGCAACCACACCGCAGCAATACCAGGCGCTGGCGCTGAAGCTGGCCCGCGACCGGGAATACCTGGCGGATGTGAAGGCACGGGTGAAACAGGGGATCGAGGATGGCCCGCTCTATGACACTGAAAAGTTCACCCGCAACTTCGAGGCATTGCTGGAAAAGTCGCTGGAGCGTTTCAACGCCGGGCTGAAGCCGGACCATATCAGCCTGTCCTGACAGCCGGCCAAAACAAAAACAGGGCGCGGAGTTTTCCGCGCCCTTTTCTATTCAGCCTGCCGCTGCCGCCACGTAGGTCAGAGCAAGCGCACCTGGGTGCCGATCTGCACCAGCTCATACAGGTCTTCGACGTGCTGGTTGTAAAGGCCGATACAGCCGGAGGAGCTTTGCCGTCCGATCTTGCGGGTGTCATGGGTGCCGTGCACCAGATAGGCCGGCCAGTCCAGATACATGGCACGGGTGCCCAGCGGGTTGTTCGGAACCCCGCCTTCGATTGTCACCGGCAGCGACGGGTCGCGCTCGCGCATCGACGCGGTCGGGGTCCAGCTCGGGTTTTCCTTCTTGCGCACCACTTCGGTGTAGCCGCGCTTGGTCAGGTCCTCTGTCATAGGCACCGAAGAGGGGAACAGCCGGTAAGTTTCGCCGTCTGCGCCCCAGTAATGCAGCGCGCGGGAGCTGATGTCGGCCAGCAGGCAGCCAACGCCCAGGGTCTCGAAATGGTCCTGCCAGTTCTGCTGGGTAAAGGCGGAGGTGTTGCGCTGCACCGGCACTTCCTCGCGGATCGCCGGTTCGTTTTGCGGAAAGGCGTCTGTGGATTGGGCGCGCAGAAGGGCCGGGGTGGCCAGGGTTGCGCCAAGACCCATCAGGGTTGCGCGGCGGGTGATGCGGAGTTTGGTCATATTTCCTCTACCGTGCTGCTCGAAAACTCCGCCGCAAGATAAGCATGCCAACGAGTTTTCCTAGGGGCGGCATAGCGGAATTTCCCAGCCTCACAAGCTTGTGTTGTGCCGGGCGGCGGAAGATTGCCGCCCTGGCATCAAACAACAGTCAGGCTGACAGGCTGCGGGCCTGGGCAAAGGACAACAGGCGCTTGCTGTCCTCGTCCCACAGGTGCAGCCGGGCGTTGGCCAGGCTTTCACGAATTGTCATCCGGTTGCCCTCGGCCAATTCGGCATGGTCGCGCAGAACCTCGGGCAGGCGGTAGAAGGGGATGCGGCTGTAGAGGTGGTGCACATGGTGGATGCCGATATTGGCGCTGAGCCATTGCAGCACCGGCGGCAGCACGTAATGCGAACTGCCGTGCAGCGCGGCGTCATGCAGCTGCCAGTCCTCTTCCTGCTCCCACTGGGTGGTCTCGAACTGGTGTTGCACATAGAACAGCCACAGGCCTGCGGTAGCGGCGATCAGGGTGGCTGGAAGGAAGATCAGCACCAGCGGCATCAGCCCGCCGAAGTACCAGATCAGTCCCAGAGCGGCCAGGATAGAGGCATTGGTGCCCATCGCGCTGATCCAGTAGCGGGCCTGGCCGGTCAGGCCGTAGGGGATGCGGTTTTGCAGGAAGAACAGGTAGCCGGGACCAATGGCGAACAGTGTCACCGGGTGGCGGTACAACCGGTAGACCAAACGGTCCCAGCGGCTGGCGGCGCGATATTCGGCCACCGTCATTGTGTGGATGTCGCCCATGCCGCGCTTGTCCAGGTTGCCATGGGTGCTGTGATGGATCGAATGGGTGCGGCGCCAGACGTCATAAGGTGTCAGGGTCAGTACGCCGATGATGCGGCCGACCCAGTCGCTGACATGCCGGTTGGAAAAGAAGGACCCATGACCGCAGTCGTGCTGGATGGTGAACAGGCGCAACAGGAATGCGGCGATCAGCACGGAAATGGCCAGAGTCAGCCAGTAGCTGACAGACAGCGACCACCAGGCCAGCGCCCAGAGCAGCAGGAAGGGCACCACCGTCACGGCCAGCTCAAAGCTGCTGCGCAGGGGGTTGGGGTCGCGGTATTGGGCCAGGATCTTGACCCAGTCGCGGGCGGTCTTTGCAGCCGCCTGAGGCTGGTCCGGTACTTCTGTCTTGCTCATGCGCCTGCCGTTTGTCTGTCTGTTCCTGCCCGGATAGACGAGTTACGCGGCGGAACAAGCAAAAACTGGCTGAAAAGCCTATTTTAACTTACACCGTGCCGTCAAAAGCGCCGCGGAAACCGGCGGTGCATCTGCCCCAGATGTCTGAAAAGGAAAAAGGCCCCGAAGTTTTCGGGGCCTTTTCCTGTTAGTCAGCAGTGGTTTAGTCCATTGCCTTGAAGTTGAACTCGCCGCCTTCCTTGATGCCCGAGGGCCAGCGGGAGGTCACGGTCTTGGTGCGGGTGTAGAACTTGAAGCTGTCCGGGCCGTGCTGGTTCAGGTCACCGAACATGGATTTCTTCCAGCCACCGAAGGTGTGATAGGCCAGCGGCACCGGGATCGGCACGTTGATACCCACCATGCCGATGTTCACACGGGAGGCGAAGTCACGCGCGGTGTCGCCGTCACGGGTGAAGATCGCGGTGCCGTTGCCGTACTCGTGGTCCATCGCCAGCTTCAACGCTTCCTCGTAAGTGCCTGCACGTACAGTGGAAAGCACGGGGCCGAAGATTTCCTGCTTGTAGATGTCCATGTCGGGGGTGACATGGTCGAACAGGTGGGCGCCGACAAAGAAACCGTCCTCGTAGCCCTGCAGTTTAAAGTCGCGGTTGTCGACAACCAGCTTGGCGCCCTGATCGACACCGGACTGGATCAGGCCAAGGATACGCTCCTTGGCGGCTGCGGTCACAACCGGGCCCAGGTCGACGTCGTCGCCGGCGGTGTAGGGGCCAACTTTCAGGGTCTCGATGCGCGGGATCAGCTTTTCGATCAGCTTGTCGGCGGTTTCTTCGCCAACCGGAACCGCAACGGAGATCGCCATGCAGCGTTCGCCGGCGGCGCCGAAGCCTGCGCCGACCAGCGCGTCTGCGGCCTGGTCCAAATCAGCGTCGGGCATGATGATCATGTGGTTCTTGGCACCGCCGAAGCACTGGGCGCGCTTGCCGTTGGCGGTGGCGCGGGAATAGATGTACTGCGCAATCGGGGTGGAGCCCACGAAGGACACGCCCTGGATGATTTCGCTGTCCAGGATGGTATCAACCGCCTCGCGGTCGCCGTTCACCACCTGGAACACACCTTCGGGCAGGCCGGCCTCGACAAACAGTTCCGCCAGCATCAGCGGCACGGAGGGGTCGCGCTCGGACGGTTTCAGCACCACGGCGTTGCCGCAGGCCAGCGCCGGGCCGACGTGCCACAGGGGCATCATGGCCGGGAAGTTGAACGGCATGATCGAGCCGACAACACCCAGCGGCTGGCGCATGGAGTACATGTCGATGCCGGGGCCTGCGCTGTCGGTGAATTCACCCTTCAGCATTTGCGGCGCGCCGACGCAGTATTCGATCACTTCCAGGCCGCGCTGCAGGTCGCCCTTGGCGTCCGGGATGGTCTTGCCGTGCTCGCGGGACAGGGCCTCTGCCAGCTTGTCCATGTCGCGGTTCATCAGGCCAACCATCGCCATCATCACGCGGGCGCGTTTCTGCGGGTTGGTGGCGCCCCATGCGGGCTGCGCAGCGGCAGCTTTTTCGATCGCATCGGTGGTCTCAGCAGCGCTGGCCATCGGGCACTGGTACTGCACTTCGCCGGTTGCGGGGTTGAAGACATCGTCAAAGCGGCCCGAGGTGCCGGAGACCAGTTTGCCGTTGATAAAGTGGCCGAGTTCTTTCATCGGATCCTCCTCTGTTCATGTTGCCCTTATCGTAGGCTTGCAAAAAACACTGGAAAAGAGGAAACATTTCAAAGAGGCTTTGCAGGAACGCAAAAGGTTAACGCCAGGTTAGCAGATAAACGGAGGACCCGGGGCCAATGGATCCGCAGTGGGATGATATGAAAGTGTTTTTGGCGGTGGCGCGGGAGGCGAGCCTGTCCGGCGCCGGCCGCATCCTCAAGATGGACCCCGCCACCGTCGGCCGCCGCATCGCCCGGTTCGAGGCGGCGCTGGAAACCCCGCTGTTCGTGAAATCGCCGCAGGGCTATGCCCTCAGCGCAGCTGGCGACCGTCTGCTGGTCCATGCCGAAGCGGCAGAACAGGCAATGCGGGCCGGGACGGAAGCCTTGAGCGGCCCGAGCGACACCATGTCCGGCCAGATCCGCATCGGCGCGCCCGATGGCAGCGCCAACTATATATTGCCGCAGGTCTGCGCCCAGATCGCAGAGGACAACCCGGATCTGGACATCCAGATCGTGGCACTGCCGCGCGTCATCAACCTCAGCCGCCGCGAAGCCGACATGGCAGTCACGGTCAGCGCCCCCACCGCGGGCAAGCTGCTGGTGCAGAAGATCTGCGACTATAAGCTGCACCTTGTGGCCTCGCGCCATTACCTGAAGGAACACCCGCCGATCGAAAAGCTGGAAGACCTGAAGGGTCACAAGATGATCGGCTATATCCCGGACATGATCTTCGACAAGGAACTGGACTACCTGAACGACATCGGCATTGAGCGGGTGGCGCTGGCGTCCAACTCTGTCTCGGTGCAGATCAAGATGGCGGCGCAAGGAACGGCGGTCTGCATTGCGCATGATTTCAGCCTGCCGGCCCACCGGATGCTGCGCAAGATCCTGACCGACAAGGTGAGCCTCACCCGCAGTTTCCACCTCGTGCGGCACCAGGGCGACCAGCGCAGCGAGCGGCTGAACCGATTTGCCCATGCCTTGTCCAAGGGCATCCGCGACGAGGTGGCCCGGCTGGAAGCCTTGACTTAAAGCTGCGTTGCGGCACACTTAATTTATTGAGAAGTTATTTCCGGAGGTCCCCAGCGTGCTCGTTCAAGAGATTTTAAAGTCCAAGGCCGGCTCGGGTGTTGTTACCGTCAGCCTGTTTGCGAGTGTCGCCGAAGCTGCAAAAGTGATGGCAGACAACCGTTTCGGCACCGTTGTGGTATCCGCAGACGGCGAATACCCGGATGGCATTCTGTCGGAGCGGGATATCGTGCGGGAACTGGCCAAGGACGGCGCAGGCTGCCTGACGGAGCCTGTCAGCGGCTATATGACCAAGGAACTGGTCACCTGCACCAGCCAGTCAAACGTCGGCGAAGTTCTGCAGCAGATGACCGACGGCCGGTTCCGCCACATGCCGGTGGTTGAGGAAGACGGAAAGCTCATCGGGATCATCACCCTTGGCGATGCCGTCAAGGCGCAGCTGGCCCAGGTAGCGATGGAGAAGGACGCGCTGCAGGACATGATCATGGGCCACTGAGCCCGCAAGCCGGCGCGCGGGGCACTTGGCCGCAGGCTGCGCTTCCGTATTTCTGCCCCCTTGCAATGGCGGCTGCAAATATGTTTGCGTGTGCAGAAATTTCTGACAAGGCAGGAGGCCGCCCATGCGCGTTGGTCTGTATCCCGGCACCTTTGATCCGATCACCATCGGGCATATCGACATCATCCGCCGCGCCAGCGCGCTGGTGGACAAGCTGGTGATCGGCGTTGCCATCAACCGCGACAAGGGGCCGCTGTTCCCGCTGGAGGAGCGGGTGGCGATGATCGAAGCGGAATGCGCCAAGCTGAGCGATGAGACCGGCACCGAGATCATTGCGCATCCGTTCGAAAACCTGCTGATCGACTGCGCCCGCGACGTGGGTGCACAGATCATCGTGCGCGGCCTGCGGGCGGTTGCCGATTTCGAGTACGAGTTCCAGATGGTTGGAATGAACCGGGCGCTGGACAGCTCGATCGAGACCGTGTTCCTGATGGCCGAGGCGCGGCATCAGGCGATTGCATCGAAACTGGTCAAGGAAATCGCCCGGCTGGATGGCGACGTGTCGAAATTCGTCACGCCGCTTGTCAATGACAAGCTGATGGAGCGGTTGGGCAAAACCGGCTGACACCGTTTACAGGTTTGGACGCAGGCAAAGCCGGGCTGACGCCCGGCTTTGTGCTATCTGTGGAACGCTGCGGGACTGTGCGGGACGTCAGCGCCAGAAAGCAGCCCAGTCGATCAGCGCAAACAGCTTCTTGCCGAGAAAGATCATGTGCGTGTCGCCGAACAGGGCGATGTCAATCACGGCGGCGGCAATCAGGAACAGCCCGAGGTAAATGGCAATCCGGTTTGTCATGAAAGCTCCGCCGCAAATGAAAACGCCCGCCCAGATAACCTGAGCGGGCGCGAATTCTCAAGGGTCTAGGGGCGTTTAGCCCAGCTTGCCCATGGCAACGGCTACATCGGCCATGCGGACCGAGAAGCCCCATTCGTTGTCGTACCAGGCCAGGACGCGCACCATGCGGTCCTCGACCACGCGGGTCTGGTCCGGTGCGAAGATCGAGCTCTCCGGGGTGTGGTTGAAGTCGGTGGAGACCAGCGGCGCCGGCTCATAGCCCAGCACGCCCCTCATCGGGCCCTCAGCAGCCTCTTTGACGGCGGCGTTGACCTGCTCGGCGGTTACGTCGCGGCCGGCGCGGAAGGTCAGGTCCACTGCAGAGACGTTGGGCGTCGGCACGCGGATGGCGGAGCCGTCCAGGCGGCCTTTCAGGTTCGGCAGCACTTCGCCCAGGGCCTTGGCCGCGCCGGTCGAGGTCGGGATCATCGACATGGCGGCAGCGCGGGCGCGGTACAGGTCCTTGTGGCGGCGGTCCAGGGTCGGCTGGTCGCCGGTGTAGGCGTGGATGGTGGTCATGATGCCGTGCTCGATGCCGAACGCCTCGTCCAGCACCTTGGCCAGCGGCGCCAGGCAGTTGGTGGTGCAGGAGCCGTTGGAGATCATGGTGTCGCCGGCTTGCAACTGGTCATCATTGACGCCGAACACGATGGTCTTGTCGACGTTTTTGCCGGGGGCAGACAGCAGCACTTTCTTGGCGCCGCGCTCCAGGTGCGCCTTGGCCTTCTCGCCGTCGTTGAATTTGCCGGTGCATTCCAGAACCACGTCGCAGCCCGACCAGTCCAGCTCGTTCATGTCGTAGGTGGAGAACATCTGCATGTCGCCGCGGCCCAGGTTCATGGTGCCGTCGCCGATGGTCACTTCACCCGGGAAACGGCCATGCACGGAGTCGTATTTGATCAGATGCGCTGCGGTTTCCAGCGGGCCGGTGGCGTTCACCTTGATCACTTCGATGTCGTCGCGGCCCGAGGCGGCGATGTGCGACAGGGTGCAGCGGCCGATGCGGCCAAAACCGTTGATCCCGACTTTGATGGTCATGAGTACGTCTCCAAGCGAGCAAAACCTTTGGCCGCCATATAGACCGGGGCGGATGTGGTCTAAAGGGGTAAAAGCGTCATTAAATGAAACTGTTAGCGCAAAATCATGATGTTGGCGATAACGGTTTGCGGCGGTGGCGGTAACGGAAATCCGCGCCCCGCGTGCGGTGGCGCTAACGCTTGTGCTGCGGCGCGGAACCGGGCAGATTGCCCCCAAACGCGAACAGGTTTGAGGGATTTGGCATGAGCGGATTGCTGGCGCTGCTGGATGATGTGGCGGGGATTGCCAAGGTTGCGGCGGCTTCGGTTGATGATGTGGCGGCAGCGGCGGGCAAGGCCGGGGCCAAGACCGCGGGCGTGATTATCGACGACGCCGCAGTGACGCCGAAGTATCTGCAGGGGTTTGCGCCCGCGCGCGAACTGCCGATCATCTGGCGCATCACCCGCGGCTCCTTGTTCAACAAGCTGATCCTTTTGCTGCCGGTGGCGATGCTGCTGGCCAATTTCGCGCCCTGGCTGATTACGCCCTTACTGATGCTGGGCGGGTCCTACCTGTGTTTTGAAGGTGCCGAAAAGGTTTTTCACGTGCTGTTTCCCCATGCCAGCCACGAGATCGAAGAGGATATGAGCATCAAGGATCCCGGTCATCTGGAGGAACAGAAGATCAAGGGGGCGATCAAGACCGACTTCATCCTGTCAGCAGAGATCATGACCATTGCGCTGGCCGCCATTGAGGCGCCGAACGTCTGGATGCAGGCGGCAACGCTGGCGGTGGTGGCCATTGGCGTGACCGTGGCCGTCTATGGCTCGGTTGCGGTGATCGTGAAGATGGACGACGTCGGCCTGTACCTTGCTGGCAACGCGCCGACGCCGGTCGGCCGGGGGCTGGGCCGCGGGCTGGTCAAGTTCATGCCGGTGCTGATGTGGATCCTGTCAGTGGTCGGCACCGCGGCGATGCTGTGGGTCGGTGGCTCCATCATCATCCACGGGCTGGAGGTGCTAGGCTTTGGCTGGCTAGGACATCTGATCCATGACTGGGCCTATGCCGTAGGCCACGCTGTGCCTGCAGGCTGGACGGGCTTTGCTGAGTGGACGGCCAAGGCCGCAATGGACGGGGTGTTCGGCGTCGCGCTGGGGCTGCTGCTGATCCCGTTGGCGACCAAGGTAGTGGGGCCGGTGATTGCGGCGATTTCTGGGAAGAAGGCTAGCCACTGACCAGAATGCCCGTGCAAAGCACGGGCAGGACCTTGCGGCGGTAGGCCTCGTCCCGATGCGCAAACAGCTCCATGCTGGGCATGGAGACGACGCAGGAGCCGATGCCTTCGGCCTCCAGCTTGGCCATTGACAGGCAGTCCAATCGCCTAGGATTGTACTCGAATAGTTGAAGTATTCCATTTCAAAGGATGCGCGGTTGTTTTCAAAAGCACTTGATCTAGACGATGAGACGCAATTGTTTTGCGATATTGGGCGACATGGTTGGAGTGATCTGATTGTCGCCAGCAAAGGCAATCTACGGTCCTTTCGGGTGAGCGATGTTTTTACGGACTTCCCAGCGGCGCTGCTGGAGATTTGCCGGTTTGCAATTGAAAATTCCGCGCTGCGAATTGCTTTGTACGATGAGCCGGGCGGTGCCGTTTGCACACTGGAACCTGATAAAAAACAACAGCACACAATGGTGCTGTCTATCTTCGAAGTCGACGGGACTGGTGTCGAAACACAAGGCAAGCAGGTGTTCGCCTTGCGTATTCGAAGGCAACGGCTAGTGGGAATGCTTATGGCAGAACTTTGGAAGGCTCATGTAAGCCTTCAACAGCCGTCTTACCAAAAAGGCAGAAGCAGCTTTCCTCACAAGCAACTTGTGGCGCTTAACAAGGCCTGGGATTTGAGCGAACTAGGGCCTTCATTCCTAAAATAAGCACTACAAACGCCTCACAGCCTACTAGTGTAAGCACAAAAAGGCACCAAATCTGGTGCCTTTTTGCTTAGCAAGTTCATCCAAGGCTTTAGCCCAGCAGCTCTTTCACCGTGGCCACTGTGCCCTCAGCCGTAATGCCGAAACGCTCGAACAGCTCGCCTGCCGGAGCAGACGCGCCGAAGCGGTCCATGCCGACGAAACCGGCTTTCTTCTCCTGGCCGCGTTCGCCCAGCAGCCAGCGGTCCCAGCCGCCGTCGCGCACGGCTGCCTCGATGCCGACGCGGATCGGACCTGCGGGCAGGACCTTGCGGCGGTAGGCCTCGTCCTGCTGTGCAAACAGCTCCATGCAGGGCATGGAGACGACGCGGGTGCCGATGCCTTCGGCCTCCAGCTTGGCCTTGGCTTCCATTGCAACGGACACTTCGGAGCCAGTGGCGATCAGGATCACCTGGCGCTTGTTCTCGGCCTCGGCCAGCACATAGGCGCCTTTTTCGACCATGTTGGTCAGCTTGTGCTCGGTCCGGACGGTTGGCAGGTTCTGACGGGTGAGCGTCATCACCGAGGGGGTTTCCTTGGCGGTCAGGGCAATTTCCCAGGCCTCGGCGGTTTCCACGGTGTCGGCGGGGCGGAACACATAGGTGTTCGGGGTGGCGCGGCAGATCGCCAGATGCTCCACCGGCTGGTGGGTCGGGCCGTCTTCGCCAACGCCGATCGAGTCGTGGGTCATCACAAACACCGATGGGATTTTCGACAGGGCCGCCAGACGCATCGCCGGACGGGCATAGTCGGTGAAGCAGAAGAAGGTGCCGCCGTAGGGGCGCATGCCGCCGTGCAGCGCCATGCCGTTCATCGCGGCTGCCATGCCGTGCTCGCGGATGCCCCAGTAGACATAGCGGCCCTTGCGGTTGTCGGTGTCAAACACGCCCAGGTCGCCGGTCTTGGTGTTGTTGGAGCCAGTGAGGTCGGCAGAACCGCCCACGGTTTCCGGCATTAGCGGGTTGATGACGGCCAGCGCCATTTCCGAGGATTTACGGGTGGCAACCTTGGGCTGCTCTTCGCTCACCTGCTTTTTCAGCGCCTTGATGGCAGCCGACAGTTTCTTGGGCGCGTCCAGAGCGTAGGCGCGGTTGAAACGGTCCTGCTTCTGCTGCGAGAGTTCTGCAAAGCGGGCTTCCCAGGCAGCGCGCTCGGACTTGCCGCGGGCGCCGATTTCTTCCCACTGGGATTTGATCTCTGCCGGCACCTCAAACGCGCCGCCGGTCCAGCCATAGGCGTCCTTGGCTGCTTTCAGCTGGTCGGGGTCGGTCAGGGCGCCGTGGCCCTTGGACGTATCCTGCGCCGCGTGGCCCAGGGCAATATGGGTCTTGCAGGCGATCATCGAAGGTTTCTTCGATTTCTTCGCCGCGGTGATGGCCTCGTCGATGGCAACCGGGTCGTGGCCGTCGATTTCGATCACCTGCCAGCCCGACGCCTTGAAGCGCTGCACCTGGTTGGTGCGATCGGACAGGTCGACGGTGCCGTCGATGGTGATGTTGTTGTTGTCCCAGAAGACAATCAGCTTGCCCAGCTGGTGGCGGCCTGCGAGACCGATGGCCTCCTGGCTGATGCCCTCCATCAGGCAACCGTCGCCGGCGATCACATAGGTGTGGTGATCGACAACTTTCTTGCCGTAGTGGGCGCGCTGCATTTCCTCTGCCATGGCAAAGCCGACAGCGTTGGAGATGCCCTGGCCCAGCGGGCCGGTGGTGACTTCAACCGCGTCCAGCAGGAAGTTTTCCGGGTGGCCCGCGGTCAGCGCGCCGGACTGGCGGAAATTCTTGATCTGATCCAGAGTGACCTGTTTGTCGCCGGTGAGGTACAGCAGCGAATAGATCAGCATCGAGCCGTGGCCTGCCGACAGGATGAACCGGTCGCGGTCCGGCCACTGCGGGTTGGATGCGTCGAACTTCAGGTGCTTTTCAAACAGTACGGTGGCGACATCGGCCATGCCGATCGGCATGCCGGTATGGCCGGAATTGGCGGCGGCGACGGCGTCCAGTGCCAGCGCGCGGATGGCGGCGGCCTTGTTCCAATGTTCGGGATTGGCGGTGCGCAGGGCTGTCAGGTCCACTTGGATTGTCCTTTGGCGTTAACAGGCATTTGCTGCGCTCAATAACAGCGATGCGCCAAAGATCAAGCGTGGTTGCGCCTATTGCGGCCAATCTGCGCGAACTAGGCGCGGCAAGTGGTTGAAACGCAAAGGGGGGTGATTTATCCCTGAAAGGGAAGAATTGGCCCATGCCGGCCGCGCGTGCTCGATTCGGGCAGGCCGCAGAACGACAAAGGAACGGCAGGGCGCGGGTGAGGGACGGGCATGAACCAGATTGAAGAATTGCAGGGCCGCATCCAGGCTGCGCTGGAGCGTATCAGCGAAGGCACAGCCGCGCTGCAGGAGGCGCGCGCGGCGGATAAGGTCAGGGCCGAGGAAGCCGCGGCAGAAGCGGTGCAGGCCGCCGAGGCCGCCGCTGCCGGTGCCGCCAATGCTGAGCTTGAACAGGCGCTTGACGAGGAAAAGACGGCCAACGCCCAACTGGAAGAGCGGGTGCGGGTCCTGCACGCCCGCCTGAAGGAAATTGAGGGCAGCGCGCCGGCTGGTTCTGCCAGCGACGAAGACGTGGCCGCGATGCAGGCAGAACTGGAGCTCTTGCGCAACGAGGCCGGGGATCCGGCTGAGAAACAGGCGCTGCGTTCGGAGGTTGCCCGTCTGAAAGGCGAGTTGGAAGCGGCGGCCAATACTGCCGCCAGCGACAAGGAAGCGCTTGAAGATGAGCTGGCAGAGGCCAAGGCGGCCAATGACGCGCTGAAGGCACAGCTGGAGGCAGCCCCTGCGGCGGAGAACACGCCTGCAGAGCCGGCGGACGCACCGGACATGAGCGCCGAACTGGAACGTCAGAACGAAGCGCTGGTGCGGCTCGATATGGAGCTGCAGCAGCTGCGCCAGGCCAATGAGGAACTGCGTGCCTCCAACGTCTCCCTGCGCGAAGCCAACGCGCAAAGCCTGGGCGATGCCGGGCTGATCAACACCGCGATGGAAGCCGAAATCGAAGGGCTG
The DNA here is from genome assembly GCF_000813785.1 of Leisingera sp. ANG-DT. Taxonomy (NCBI): domain Bacteria; kingdom Pseudomonadati; phylum Pseudomonadota; class Alphaproteobacteria; order Rhodobacterales; family Roseobacteraceae; genus Leisingera; species Leisingera sp. ANG-DT. The sequence continues at coordinate 656,793 of NZ_JWLE01000001.1, read as the reverse complement.
CGCGCAGCCCAGGCCAGCGATCAGGCCCAGGTCAACGCCGTGCTGGCCAAGCTGGAGCCGCTTCTGGCCAATGCCCGCAACCTGCCTGAGGGAGAGGAAGTCTGATGCCTGAAGTAACCATAATGATCGGCGGCCGCGGCTTTGAGGTCTCCTGCCAGGAAGGCGAGGAAAGCTATCTGCACTCTGCCGCCAAGATGCTGGACGACGAGGCGCAAGTGCTGTCCGACCAGATCGGCCGTATGCCGGAGGCGCGGATGCTCTTGATGGCCGGGCTGATGCTGGCGGACAAGACTGCCGCGGTCGAGGACCGGATCAAGGAAGTGGAGGCCGAACTTGCCGAGCGAATGCAGGAGCTGGAAGCGCTGAAAAACGCGCCCCCGCCGGAGCCTGAGAGGATCGAAATTCCCATCGTGCCGCCGCAGGTGAACGAGAGCCTGGCCGAACTGGCCGCCCGCACCGAGGCGCTGGCCCAGCAGATTGAGGAACAGGCAGCGGGCTGAGGGGGGGGATCCTAAGCCACTGCAAAAAAAGGAAAAGGCGCCCTAGAGGCGCCTTTTTTTTGCTGCCGATTCCGCCTGAAATCAGGCGTTGGCTTCGCGGATCTTGTCTGCGGCTTCCTTGTTGAAGGTGATGCCGTTGTCCTCGAACAAGGTGTCCAGCTCCGACGACAGGGCCATCTCGGTGATGATGTCGCAGCCGCCGACAAACTCGCCCTTCACATAAAGCTGCGGGATGGTCGGCCAGTCGGAGTATTCCTTGATGCCCGAACGGAGGTCTTCGTCGGCCAGCACGTTCACATCGGTGTAGTCGACACCGATGTAATTCAGCACGGCTGCCACGCGCGAAGAGAAGCCGCACTGCGGCATTTCCTTGGTGCCTTTCATGAAGAGCACCACGTCATTGGCTTTGACGGTTTCGTCGATGCGGGTCTTTGCGTCGGTCATTAATCCATTTCCTCTTGGCGCTTCCGCCGGTCGCGTTCGGTTCGGATATAGGGGAGAAGCTTCAGAAAAGTAAGTCCCGCAATCAAGGCAATTGCTGCGATGGCTGGATAAAGGCTGAAAACAGGTTCAAAAGCGGTCAAGGTACTTACTCACGACGTTTGTTCCCATTTCAATCATTCGCTCTTGCTTCTCGTGCTTCAGTTCTGCCTCCAGCTCAGGATGCTTTCCGTCAAGCGGCACAAAGGGCATTGCGCGCGGCTGTGGTTTGACATGCCGTTTCAAATACAGCAAGGCAGACAGGACTGCTCCAAACCAAAGTAGAAAACCTCCACAAACGAGCCAAAGAGTAGGAATACCGCTCATTTTTTGCTCACCTGTGCTACTTCAGTTTGCGCTTCGGAACAAAGAACCGGGCGTATTCCTGCGGGTCTTTTGGGACTTTCCAGGTCCGGGCGGAACCGCCGCCCATGCCCGACTGATAGTCAGAGCGCAGGGTGTGGTAATCGGGGTCGTCGTCATCGTCTTCCAGTGGGCGCCGGCGCTGGGACACAACCGCCACAACAGCGGTCATGATCACAATGCCAATCACCAGAATGGAGGAGAACAGCGACATCCCGGGTTACTCCGGTGCCTTGGCGGTGCGTGCCGGCGCCCGCATTCTTCTGAGAGGTCTGCGCATTTTGCCGTTCAGTTTCTCAAGCCGCTCGTTTTCTTTGTTTACGCTGTCCACCATCTTCAGGTCGACCGCTTCCAGACCCAAGTCGCTGTCCGGCGTTAGGGGATGGTATTCGTAATCTGGCTGGCTGCGCGATAAAGGACGCTTGCGGCGTCGTTTCTTCAACTGCGTATCAATGGCATAGATACCTGCAGCGAGGCCCAGAAGGCCGATCATGAACCACCAGCCCGAAGACATTCAGATTATTCCGGCGCCTTGGTGGTCAGCGCCAGCGCGTGCAGCTCGCCGTCGGGGCCGTCCATCTTGCCTTTCAGCGCGGCATAGACAGCGCGCTGCTGCTGGACGCGGTTCTTGCCGCGGAAGCTCTCGTCGACAACCATTGCCGACATATGCACGCCATCGGTGCCGCCGACCTGGATGTCGGCGTCCGGGAAGGCCTGGCGCAGCAATTCTTCAATTTCATGGGCTTGCATAGGCATCTGGGGGAGTCCTTTGTCTGATTTGACAAAAATGTAAGTGTCCGCTTGGGGCTGTGCAACCCGGATTAGCTGCGGTGCTGCGTATAAGGGGCAATGGTTTCAACGAAATCAGGCAGCGCCGCCAGGGCGTTCTGCACGCTGTCCTCCTCGAAATCCCAGACCGACGACGGTGCCTCCGGGCAGAGCGCGCGCGTCAGCCCCGCGCAGCGCTCCTGCAGATCCTTTGGCAGCGGCAGCGCGGCGGCCTCTTGCAGCACCAGAAGCGCCTCGTGAATCGGGCGCAGCACCCGCAGGGCATAGGTCATATGGGACAGCAGATCCGGGTCGTCGCTCCAGGTTTCGCCGTCAAACAACACTTGCGTCACCCGCTGACCGGCACCGGCGCAGGAATAGGCAACGCAGCCGCCAAAGCCGCATTTGGCCAGGTCGGAATGAATGGAGCAGCGGAAATCCGGGGCGAGGTTGGGGCAGGGGGTGTCTGCCGCCTTCAACAGGCCGAAATCCTCATGCGCCTCAAACGGATAGGCCACGCAGCAAAGGCCCGCGCAGCGGCTGCAATCCTCGGTGAGTTCAGGAAGCGGCAAGCGGGAACCCCCGTCATGAATAAGGGCGGGACAGCTGCGCCATCCCGCCCGTTAAATGTCAACGCTTTGCGCTGCAGATCAAGCCACGGCGGCGGCAAAGCTGGAGCGGAAGATGTCCTTCAGCTCTGCCAGCGGGGCCTCGGAAGCGCCGATCTTCACCATGTCGCCGCCGAATTTGCCGACGGAAGTCAGCGGCACGCCCGCCTGTCCCGCGGCCAGCATCAGCGCCTCAGCCTGATCGAAGTTGCAGGCAATCAGGTAGCGCGCCTGGTCCTCGCCGAACACGGTTTGGGTGTCGCCCGCGTCGATCTGCACGCCGACGCCTGCCTCTTCGGCCATCTCGAACGCCGCCAGCGCCAGGCCGCCGTCGCCCAGGTCGGTGCAGGCCTTGATGAAATCGCGGTTGGCGCGGATGAATTCGCCGTTGCGCTTCTCGGCTGCCAGATCCACCGCCGGGGCGTCGCCGTCCTCGCGGTTGAAGACCTCTGCCAGCAGTGCTGATTGGCCCAGGTGGCCAGTGGTTTCACCCACCAGAAGGGCAACATGGCCGTCGCGCGCCTCGCCGATGATCGGCTCTTCACCCGCGGCAATCAGGCCCACGGCGCCGATGGTCGGGGTCGGCAGGATGCCCTTGCCGTCAGTTTCGTTATACAGCGACACGTTGCCGGAGACGATCGGCATGTCCAGCGCGGCCACAGCCTCGCCGATGCCTTTGATGGCGCCGACGAACTGACCCATGATTTCCGGCTTTTCGGGGTTGCCGAAGTTCAGGTTGTCAGTGGTCGCCAGCGGCTTGGCCCCGACAGCGGTCAGGTTGCGGTAGGCCTCGGCCACCGCCTGTTTGCCGCCCTCGATGGGGTTCGCCTTGACGTAGCGCGGAGTCACGTCGGAGGTGAATGCCAGCTTCTTGCCGGTGCCATGCACCCGGACAATGCCGGAGCCTGCGCCCGGACGGCGCTGGGTGTCGCCCATCACGGTGGTGTCATACTGCTCATAGACCCACTGCTTGCCCGCGTAGTTCGGCGAGGACAGCAGCGCCTTCAGGCCGTCAATCGGGTCGATGGAGGGCACATCCGCGTCAGTCAGCGGCTCGGCAGCCGGGGTTTCCACCCACGGGCGGTCGTATTCCGGCGCGGTGGAGGACAGTTTCGACAGCACCAGATCAGCTTTCACGTCGCCGTTGTGCATGATCAGAAAGCGGTCTTCGGCGATGGTCTCGCCGACGATGGCAAAGTCCAAGTCCCACTTTTCGAACACTGCGCGCGCCTCAGCTTCCAGCTCCGGCTTCAGAACCATCAGCATCCGCTCCTGGGATTCCGACAGCATCATCTCGTAGGCGGTCATGTTCTCTTCGCGCTGGGGCACCTTTTCCAGGTCCAGGCGCACGCCCAGCTTGCCCTTGTCGCCCATTTCCACGGCAGAGCAGGTGAGGCCCGCGGCACCCATGTCCTGGATCGAGATCACCGCGCCGGTCTGCATCAGCTCCAGCGTGGCTTCCATCAGGCGCTTTTCGGTGAAGGGGTCGCCGACCTGAACGGTGGGGCGCTTTTCCTCGATGGTATCGTCGAACTCGGCGGATGCCATGGTTGCACCGCCAACGCCGTCACGGCCGGTCTTGGCGCCAAGGTACACAACCGGCATGCCAACGCCCGACGCGGCGGAGTAGAAGATCGAGTCGGTGCGTGCGAGGCCGGCCGCAAAGGCGTTCACCAGGCAGTTGCCGTTGTAGGCCGGGTGGAAGCGAACCTCGCCGCCTGCACACGGAACGCCAAAGCAGTTGCCGTAGCCGCCGATGCCCTCAACCACACCGTTGACCAGCTGGCGGGTCTTGTGGTGGCCGGGCTCGCCGAAGGACAGCGAGTTCATCGAGGCGATGGGGCGCGCGCCCATGGTGAACACGTCACGCAGAATGCCGCCAACCCCGGTTGCCGCGCCCTGATAGGGTTCGATGTAGGAGGGGTGGTTGTGGCTTTCCATTTTGAAAACAACGGCATCGCCGTCGCCGATGTCCACGATGCCCGCGTTCTCGCCGGGGCCGCAGATCACCTGCGGGCCGTCGGTCGGCAGGGTGCGCAGCCATTTCTTGGAGGACTTGTAGGAGCAGTGCTCATTCCACATCGCCGAGAAGATGCCCAGCTCGGTGAAGGTCGGCTCCCGCCCGATGATTTCGAGGATCAGATCGTACTCATCGGGCTTCAGCCCGTGGTTTGCGATCAGTTCAGGCGTGATGGCGGGTTCCTGCATCCGTAAACGTCCCCAATGGCTGCGATTGCGCGCCTTTTAGAGCAAGCTTTGCCATTGGGAAAGAGGGGTTGCGCAAACGGATGCACGCCGCGTGGCCGCAGTGTCAGAACCGCTGCCCGACATAGACATACAACTGGGTTTCCTGCGCGTTGTTGCGGCTGACATCAATGGAGAAATCCACCGGAAATTTCCTGGACACCCGGTAGCGCAGGCCTCCGCCGGCGGCACTGTGGCTGCCGCCCTGCGTCAAATCGCCGAACTCCGGCCCCGTCCAGCCGGTGCCGGCAAAGACCACGCCACCCCAGCGCTTGGAAAACCGTCGGCGGTATTCGGCCTGCACCGAGGCAGAGCGCGCGCCGATGAACTGCGTGCTGTTGAAGCCCCGCATGTTGTCGGTTGCCCCGATGGAGCATTGGTCGAAGAACGGCGTATTGCCGGAGGCAGCGCAAAGGGTGCCGCGCAGGGCAAGCACACCGCGCCGCCCCAGCGGGCGGTAGCCGTCAAGAATGGCATAACCCTTGTCATACCGGCGGCTGAGCCCGCCCAGTGTGTGGGACCGGGTGGCAAAGGCAGTGAGCCGTGTGCCTTGCGTGGGATAGTCGCTGTCATCGCGCCGGTCCCAGTCGAGGCTGAGGCCGAAGGTGCCGATTTCCAGATCGGCGTCCGGCTGCAGGCTGGACGGCAGCAGCCCCGCGTTTGGCGTGATGCTCGTCTCCAAGTAGCGCAGCAGGATCCCGGCAGACAGCTCCGGCGTCACCCCATACGCCGCGTTGATCCGCACCAGCGACCCTTCCTGGCTGACCGGCAGCACCCCAAGGCCGGTATAAAGGTCATAGACCGCATCCGCCCGTGCCGCGAAGGCCTTGACCTGCCAGCGGTTGCCGGGAAAGGCGAGGTTCACCATGGCTGCCGCCGCCTGACTGCCGTTATCGGATCTGAGACCACCCAGCCCGATCACAGAAGTATTGGCATCCGGGCTGGTCTTGAACAGATACCCGGCCCCCATCGCAAGACCGGAGCCGATCATCGGGCTGGAAAACGGCACCGGCGCCACCACGACAGAGCCGTTGCGGAAGCCATAACCCTCTGCCTTCTGCGCCGTCTCAATATGGTCCAGCTGCCGCTCCGTCTGCTCCGGCCCTGCAGCCAGCCCGGCCGTGGCAAGCGCCGCCAAACCAGCGACCAAAGCCGCGAACCTGACAGCGCAGCCAAAGGAGTTACTTTTTCTGCCCGGCAGCACCAGCTTCCCCCTCAGCCGCCTGTTGCTGCGCTGCACTGCCCGCGGCAGCAGCCACAGCGGCCTTTTCGGAGTCGTTCAACTGATCCGTATCCTCCAGCCCCGGGATCGCGACCCGGACTTCGCGGCGGGCAAAGTCGATGCCGTTTTCAGCAAAGGCTGCCTTGACCCGGTTGTAGATCTCCTTGCGGATGGTGAACTGGGTGCCCGGCTTGGCCATGAACTTGCCGCGCATGATCATGCCGACGTCGTCGAAATCAAACACACCCTGGCTTTTGAACGGCTGCAGGAAGTCGTCCTTATACAGTTCATCCTCCAGCATCGAGGCACCGATCTTCTTGAAGATCTTCTTGACCTTGTTGGGATCGGTATCAAACGGCACCGTGAAGCGCAGCTTCATGATCACCCAGTCGCGGCTGTAGTTGGTCAGCTTGGGGATCTCGCCATAAGGGATGGTGTTGATCGGCCCGCGGTGATGGCGCAGCTGCATCGAGCGGATCGAAATCTTCTCCACCGTGCCGCGGGTGCCTTCGACCTCGACATATTCGCCAACGCGGAAGGCATCATCGACCAGGAAGAAGATGCCGGACACCACGTCCGACACCAGCTTCTGCGCGCCAAAGCCGATGGCAAGGCCAAGAATCCCGGCGCCGGCCAGCAGCGGCGTGATGTCGATGCCCAGCGCCCCAACCGCAAGCAGGCCAAAGATCACCGTAATGGCGATCTGCGCGGTGACCAGCAACAGCGGCAGCACCGTCGCCAGCCGCGAGCCGCCCGCGCCGCCGCCTTCGCCGCCGACCTCTGCCTCCTCGCCGGAGGTCTGCTCCTTGGCGAGCCGACGGTTGATCCACAGCGACACGCCCTCATAGACCACATAGCCCACCGCGATGGTCATCAGGCAGCCGATGATGTTGCCGGCGATGCCTTCCGCACCAGAGGCAATGGCCATCAGGTCCACATCCCAGGCATTGGAGATGATCATCAGCACGATACCCGCGACCAGCACCCGGCCGATCCGGATATAGCTGCGCTTGGTGGAGATATAGGCGGCTTCGGCCAGATGGCCCTCGCCGGACATCGGCGGCACCAGATGCTTGACCAGCCCGCGGATGGCGGTGTCCAGCGCCGGCGCGGCCAGCAGCCAGAACATGGTGACGTAATGGGCGCCGTGGATCAGCTGCGCCACTTTGCCCAGCCCAACCAAGGTGCCGACGGCGACCCAGGTCAGCGCCGCCACTGCCATGGCGAAGAACGGGTAGTAATGCGCCGCAACCTCGTCATAGCGGGTGCGGTCCGGGTCCGTGCCGCGCATCATTTCGGTCAGCCCTTCGCGCGCGGTCCAGGCAATCCAGATGATGTAGACATAGACCAGGGTATCCAGCCAATAGGCCAGGCGGATCGATTCAGGCGGAACCCCGTTTGCCGTGTTGAACCCAACGGAAAAGATCGTAAGACCGGCCAGAAAAACCAGGCCAATGGTGTGCAGGTACAGGAAATCGGCCCAGCGGTCGCTGGCGTTAACCAGCCGCCGGTCCGGCCGTTCCGGAGCCATGATGAAACGGGACACGGCCGCCCCAACGCGCGGCATCCAGATCAGATAGGTGACCATCGGTGCCGCAAACTGCAGCATCTGCGCATCGAGCAGCGCCCGGCCCACCGTGCGGATCACGATATAGAACACCACCAGGCCGATCATCTCACGCAGGAACCGCCGGCCCAGAAAGCTCAGCGCGCCTGCCAATGTGTCCGCATCGCCGCTGACGGCTTCAAGGTTGCGCCAGCGCGCGATCAGCTTGCGAACCGCAAATTCCGCAGCCAGGCCGATGGCGAGTGTCAGGGCAATCAGCCCCAGCATCTTCAGCACGCCGCCCAGGCCGCCGTGCTTTTGCACAAAATTGCCAATTGCGCGCGACTGGCCCTCCGGCAGGACCGGCAGTTTCCGCACCGCATCCGTGACCGGCAGCGTAAAGGCTGTCCACAGCTGCACCACCCGCCCGGTCAGGGTCGGGGGCGGGGCTTCGGCCTGCTGCCGGGCCGCCACGGCATCCAGCCTTTCAAGCAGCAGCGCCCGCACCTGATCGTCGGACATCCGGGCGACCATCTCATGTACGGCGTCCTCCGTCAGCGGATCGGGCAGGGCAGGCGCCTCGCTGGTCTGAGCAATGGCTGGCGCTTGCAGGACTGTTCCAAGAACCAGAACTGTCAAAAAAACGCTCAAAATGCGGGCGAAGTGCTGAAAATAAAACATCATCGGAACCTCCTGTGCCAGAAATTCGGGCCGGGTGCGGGTAACCTCTGGCTCAGTTGAACCGATGAGTTGTATTCAGGTCAAAGAAAAAAGGGTTTTTGTTGCAGGATGTTAATCCGCGGCAGCTGGCTGCGGGGTGACGTTAGGCCAAAAAAAAGGCCGAGCACTAAGCTCGGCCGAAGTCCAACAGGGAGGTATGAAGGGGGGCGAAGCCGCCGCCTTCATGAGTTTCATTTAGGGTGATGACGCCTACCCTTCAAGGGGATTAACGCCAAATCAGCGTCAATGCTGCTATGCGGTTTTTGCATGGCTGGCGCAGCGGTTGGCGGCGTTTTGCCCTGCAGAATAAGTAACCCGCCGCTGAACGGCGGAATTTTCCGGCTGGCACGGCGGCTGCGGACTTCAGAGCTTGCCCAGTTCTTTCATATGTTTGCGGTGGGCCATGATTTCACTTTGCACGAAATCGCGGAAGGCGCCGACACGCTGGGAATGACGCAGTTCCTCCGGATAGGCGAGGTAAACCGGAACCTCGTTCTGGGTCTCTTCCGGCAGCACCTCGACCAGATGCGGGAATTCTTCCGTCACATAATCAGGCAGAATGCCGATCCCAAGATTGTGCAGAACCCCTTGCATAACGCCAAAATAGTTATTCACAGTCAGCAGCGAGCCAGGGTCCATCGCCATCAGCTTCTTGCTGAGAACAGCTGCAGACCCAACCTGGGCAGAGTGCTGGTTCTGGCAGATCAGCCGGTGATTGGAAATATCTGCAGAAGTTTCCAACTCGCCGTGCTTCTCCAGGTAGGACGGAGTGGCATAGAGCCCCATCCGCACTGTCATCAGACGCTTGCGCACCAGATCGGCCTGGCTCGGCTCCTTCATGCGGATTGCCACGTCGGCCTCGCGCATCGGCAGGTCCAGCACCCGTTCCTCCAGCATCAAGTCAATCTTGAGGTTGGGATACTGTTCGTAGAGCTTTGTCAGCCGCGGCGCCAGCCACAGGGTTCCGAACCCCACAGTGGTGGTGACCCTGAGTTCCCCGAACACTTCCTCTTCACTGTCGCGGATGCGGGCAGAGGCCGCCTCCAGCCGCGCGGACATGGATTGTGTGGCGTCAAACAGCAGCTCGCCCTGCTCGGTGAGAATCAGTCCGCGCGCATGACGGTGGAAAAGCGTCGCATTGAGGCTCTCCTCCAGCGCCCGGATCTGGCGGCTGACCGCCGATTGCGACAGATTCAGCTTGTCGCCCGCATGGGTCAGGCTGCCCGCATCGGCCACTGCGTGAAATATTCTGAGCTTGTCCCAATCCATATGTGTTACTTTCTGTCCGTTCGGGGCCGACTGTATGAAATCTTAGTTATGTATCAGTTTCCCCGGCGCAAGCGAGCAAAAACGAAAAAAATGCGGCTATTCAGGTCAGCATTTATGACCTATTCTTCCCGGCAGAAAGTGCAAGCTAATCCCGGTTGAGGAGGCCACGATGAGCACGCCGAAAATCACGCTGAACGACAAATACGATCTGACCAAATCCCCGGTGCTGCTGAACGGCACCCAGGCGCTGGTTCGCCTGATGCTGATGCAGAAGCACCGCGACAAGGCTGCAGGTCTCAACACCGCCGGGCTTGTCACCGGTTACCGCGGTTCGCCCTTGGGGGCCGTTGACCTGCAGATGTCCCGCGCCGAAAAGCAGCTGAAAGAGGCGGATGTCACCTTTCAGTTCGGTCTGAACGAGGACCTGGCTGTCACCGCGCTCTGGGGCGCGCAACAGGCAGAGGTGCGCGGCGAAGGCAAATACGACGGCGTCTTCGGCCTCTGGTACGGCAAGGGTCCGGGCGTTGACCGCTCCGGCGACGCGATCCGGCACGCCAATATGGCCGGCTCCTCCAAATACGGCGGCGTTCTGCTGGCGATGGGCGACGACCACACCGGCGAAAGCTCCACCGTGCTGCACCAGTCGGAATGGTCGCTCTTGGACTGCTACCTGCCGATCGTCAGCCCGGCCGGCGTGCAGGAAATCCTGGACTACGGCATCTACGGCTATGCGCTCAGCCGTTTTTCCGGCCTCTGGACCGGCCTAAAGACCATGAAGGATACCATTGAGGTCACCTCGGTTGTCGATGCCCGCCCGGAACGGATGGAAATCGTCACCCCGGAATTTGACATGCCGGCCGACGGCCTCAACATCCGCCTGGATGACGACCGTTTCCGCCAGGAAAACCGCATCATCGATTACAAGCGTTTTGCGGCAGAGGCATTCAGCCATGCCAACAAAATGGACAAGCGCATGTGGGGCAAACCCGGCGCCAAGATCGGCTTTGTCGCCGCGGGCAAGAACTGGCTCGACCTGGTGCATGCGCTGAAGCTCTTGAACATCGACGAGAACATGGCGGAACGGCTCGGCATCACCACCTACAAGGTGGGCCAGACCTGGCCGATGGACATGAAGGGCTTCAACGACTGGGCCGAGGGGCTGGACCTGATCGTCGTGGTCGAGGAAAAGCGCAAGCTGATCGAAATCCAGATCAAGGAAGCGATCTTTGACAACCGCCGCGGCCGCCGGGTTTACGGCTGGTATAAAGGCGGCGCCGGCGGCATGCACCGCGAGGAGCTGTTCCCGACCAAATACGCCCTCGACCCGATCATGATCGCCGAGAAACTGGGCGGCATCCTGATCGAGGAAGGCCGCGAGACCGAGGCAATCAAGGCCGGGATGGAAGCGCTGGCAGAGGCGCGCCGCGCCGACAACGCCGAGGAAATCGCCACCCGTCTGCCCTATTTCTGCTCCGGCTGCCCGCATAACAGCTCAACCAAGCTGCCCGACGGCTCCCGCGCCTATGCCGGCATCGGCTGCCACTTCATGGTGCAGTGGATGGACCGCGAAACCACTGGCTTCACCCATATGGGCGGCGAAGGCGTCAACTGGGTCGGCGAGGCGCCGTTCTCCACCCGCAAGCATGTGTTCCAGAACTTGGGCGACGGCACCTACAACCACTCCGGGGTGCAGGCGATCCGCGCAGCACTCGCCGAAGGCACCAACATCACCTACAAGATCCTATACAATGACGCGGTGGCGATGACCGGCGGCCAGCAGGCCGAGGGCGGCCTCACTGCCCAGCAGATCGCGCATGAGCTGAAGGCGATGGGCGTCAAGACCATAGCCGTGGTCTATGACGAGAAAGAGGACGTGGACGCTGCGCTGTTCCCGGCTGGCATGCGGATGCATGAACGCGCCGAGATGATGAAGATCCAGCGCGAGTTCGAACAGGTCGAGGGCGTCTCTGCCATCATCTACATCCAGACCTGCGCCGCCGAAAAACGCCGCCGCCGCAAGCGGGGGCAGTTCCCGGACCCGGACCAGCGGGTGTTCATCAACTCCGACGTTTGCGAAGGCTGCGGTGATTGCGGGGTGCAGTCGAACTGCGTCTCCATCGTGCCCAAGGAAACCGAGCTGGGGCGCAAGCGCGCCATTGACCAGTCGTCCTGCAACAAGGACTTCTCTTGCCTGAACGGCTTCTGCCCGTCCTTCGTGACCGTCGAAGGCGCCAAGATCCGCAAGGAAGCAACCGCGGGCCTCGACCTGCCGGACTTGCCGAAACCGGAGCTGCCTGCAATCGACGGCACCCATAATGTGGTGATAACCGGCGTCGGCGGCACCGGCGTGGTGACCATCGGCGCGGTTCTGGCGCAGGCGGCGCAGATCGACGGCAAGGGCGCGGGCCTGATGGAAATGGCCGGCCTCGCCCAGAAGGGCGGCGCGGTGCATATCCACTGCCGGATTGCCAACAACCCCGAGGACATCTCCGCCATCCGTGTGGCCACTGGCGAGGCGCACGCGCTGATCGGCGGCGACCTGGTGGTGAGTGCGGGCGCCAAGACCCTGGGCCTGACTACCACCGGCAAGACCGGCGCGGTGGTGAACAGCCATGAGATTATCACCGGCGAGTTCACCAAGAACACTGAGTTCAAGGTGCCCTCCGACCGTCTGGAACTGGCCCTGCAGGCGCGCCTGCGCGACCAGCTGGACCTGTTTGATGCGTCCGAGCTGGCCCGCGTGACCATGGGCGACTCGATTTTCTCGAACATGATGGTGTTCGGCGGCGCCTGGCAGAAGGGGCTGATCCCCGTCAGCTTTGAAGCCATCGCACAGGCGATCGAGATGAACGGCGCCGCGGTGGACCGCAACAAGCGCGCTTTCGACATCGGCCGCTGGGCGGTGCTGCACCCGCAGGAAGCCGCCAGGCTGATTGAGCCCAAGGTGGTGGACAAGCCCAAGACATTGGATGAGAAGATCGCTTTCCGCGCCGATCATCTGGTGGCCTACCAGGGCAAGGGCCTGGCCAAGCGCTACGGCAGGCTGCTGGACGGCATCAGCGACCCCGCGCTGAAAGAAGCGGTGGCGAAGGGCTATCACAAGCTGTTGTCGTACAAGGACGAATACGAGGTGGCCCGCCTGCTGCTCGACAGCCGTGCCAAGGCGGAAGAGGCGTTCGAGGGCGACATCAAGCTCTCCTATCACCTGGCCCCGCCGATGCTGGGCGGCACCGATCCCAACGGCCGTCCGAAGAAGCGTAAGTTCGGCGCCGGCATGGAACGCGGGTTCCGCCTGCTGGCCAAGCTGAAATCCTTGCGCGGCACACCGCTGGACGTCTTCGGCTACACCGAAGAGCGCAAGATGGAGCGGGCGCTGATCAAGCAGTATGAGGCTGACATGAAGGAATGGCTGCCGAAGGCTGCGCCTGAAATCATGGAGCCGCTGGTGGCGCTGGCCGAACTGCCGCTGCAGATCCGCGGTTTCGGCCCGGTGAAGATGGCGAACGAGCAGAAGGCTGCCAAGCGCCGCGAGGAGCTGCTGGCCGCGCTGCGCCAGGGCGGCGTGCCGCTGAAACAGGCGGCAGAATAATACCGGGGCAGGGCGGGGCACACCCGCCCGCCTTGATCCTTTCGAAGAAAGGCCCAAGACAGTTGGGCCCGGCGCCGCGCTGATGCGCGGCGTTTGCCGTTCCGCCTTCTGGGACCAATCCGCTTGAAAATTTTTGCTGCGGCGGTCGCTTTTGGTCAATTTTCCTGCAAATGCAGCGCGCGGCTTGACGCGCCGCAGCTAGGCTCGGCCCGGATTGCATGTTTCTGCTGCACCGGAAAGGAGCCGCCCGATGTCCCTCTCTCAGGCCTTGCAGGCCGCCCGCGAACTGCACAGCCAACTGCCTGCTCTGCGCGATTTTGCGCCTTGGCCCGGTGATTTGCAGCCGGCCGCGCTTGCGCCCGCAGCAATGCCCGCGCTGGATCAGGTGGCCGGGTTCGAGCAGCCTGGCACTGCCGCGACCCAGCCGCTGATCAATGCTCTGCGCACCTCGGCCTCCCAAGCGCATTGGACCCAGACCTACACCGAGGAAGAAGTCGGCGCGCATTTCCTGCAGAACTACGGCTATTTCGAGCTGTTCGGACCAACCGGCCATTTCCGCAGCACCCAGCTGCGCGGCTATATCGCCTATTGGGGCGCCGGGCTGAATTACGACTGGCACAGCCACGAGGCAGAGGAGCTGTATGTGGTTCTGGGCGGCGGCGCGCAGTTCCTGACAGAAGAGAACGAGAGCTGGCTGGGCGCTGGCGATACACGCCTGCACAGCGGCTGGCAGCCGCATGCGATGAACACGGGCGCAGAGCCGATCCTGACATATGTGCTGTGGCGCGGCGCCGGGTTGGAGGGCCTGCCTCTGATGGGCAGCAACCGGGAAGCCGCAGCCTGACCCGGTATCAGCCCCGGCCAGCGGTTTACTGCAAAGCGTCACATCCCTGTCACAGACCTGTTGCATAGAGCGCTGCCGGCCTTATCTGGCCGGTATCACCAAACGGAGATCCACCCAGATGCAGGCGCAGCGCCATTTCGCCCGTGACATTTCCTATGCCCATTCGGCGTCTACCCGCGCGGGCCGCGCGGTCATCCGGCTGATGGAGAACTCCACAGGCCGGCTGAACCTGATCCGCCGCGCTGCCGGCTATGAGCAGGAGGTCGCCGCCGGGCGCAGTTTCTGGACCGTCATGGCCGAACGCTACGGGCTGACGCTGGATATCGCTGGCGGCGCGCTGGCGAACATCCCGCAAGACAAGCCGGTGATCCTGATAGCCAACCACCCCTACGGCATTCTCGACGGGCTGATGATGGGGCATATCCTGGCCCAGACCCGCGGCGATTTCCGCATTCTCGCCAATCACGTTTTCCGCAAGGCGGAGGATCTGTACAAGGTGATCCTGCCGGTGGACTTTGCCGAGACCCGGGAAGCAATGCAAACCAACCTGCAAACCCGCAAGGAGGCGCTCAGCTATCTGGGGCAGGGCGGCGCCATCGGCATCTTCCCAGGCGGCACCGTCTCCACCGCGGCGCGTCCTATGGGCCATCCGATGGACCCGGGCTGGCGCGGATTCACGGCCCGGATGATCGCCAAGTCGGAGGCGGTGGTGGTTCCGGTGTACTTTGACGGCCACACCTCGCGCCTGTTCCAGATCGCCAGCCATCTGCACGCAACCCTGCGCATGGGGCTGTTGATCCAGGAGTTCCGCAAGCGGGTCGGCACACCTGTCCGTGTGGTGATCGGTGAACCAATTGGCCGCGACGTTCTGGCGCCTTTGGCAGGTGATACAAAAGCCCTTATGGATTTCTTGCGCAAAGCGACGTATGAGCTTTCTCCAGAACCTCTCAAATCCTATGCGTACGGGTTTGAGTTCGAAGAGAAACACCGCGCGTGAGAAGGCGACATGGCTGTAGGCATCTTTGATTCAGGCCTGGGCGGGCTGACCGTCCTGGACGCGGCGCAAAAGCGCCTGCCGGATGTGGATTTCCTCTATTACGGCGACAACGCCCGCGCGCCCTATGGCGTGCGCGATGCGGAGGACGTCTATCAGCTGACCAAAGCCGCCGTGGCCGACATGTGGGACAAGGGCTGCGATCTGGTGATCCTCGCCTGCAACACCGCCTCTGCCGCCGCCTTGCGCCGGATGCAGGAGGGCGGCCTGCCCCAGGGCAAGCGGGTGCTGGGCGTCTTTGTGCCGCTGATTGAGGCGTTGACCGAGCGGCAGTGGGGCGACAATTCCCCCCCGCGCGAGGTTGAGGTGAAGCACGTCGCGCTGTTCGCAACACCCGCCACCGTCGCCAGCCGCGCCTTTCAGCGGGAACTGGCCTTCCGCGCCATTGGTGTGGATGTCGAGGCCCAGGCCTGCGGCGGTGTTGTCGATGCGATCGAGGACGGCGACATGATCCTGGCGGAGGCGCTGGTGCGCTCCCACGTCGATGCGCTGAAACGCAAGATGCCGCATCCGCAGGCTGCGATCCTTGGCTGTACCCATTACCCGCTGATGGAGAAGACTTTTCAGGAAGCACTGGGTCCGGACGTCAAGGTCTTCAGCCAAGGCAACTTGGTGGCCGACAGCCTGTCGGACTATCTGACCCGCCACCCGAACATGTACGGCAACGGTGCGGGCGGGTTCTATACCACCGGAAACCCCGGGCGCGTCAGCGACCGCGCGACCCAGTTTCTCCGACGGGAAATCTCCTTTCAGGCGGCCTGACCGCAAACGCCCTGGAACCTTGTTCCAGGTCAAAGTGCGCGGGCGCAGTTTTCCCTATTTCTCTCCGCAGATGGCTGCGGAACCGGCATATCACATCGAAAGACGAGGTCTGACATGACCCATAAAGTGGCTATCCTTGGCGCTTCCGGCTACACCGGCGCCGAACTGGTGCGGCTGATTGCCCAGCACCCGAACATCGACATCGCGGCGCTCTCCGCTGACCGCAAGGCCGGCATGACCATGGCCGAAGTGTTCCCGCACCTGCGTCATATGGAGCTGCCGGTGCTGTGCAAGATCGACGAGATCGACTTTGCGGGCATCGACCTCTGCTTCTGCGCGCTGCCGCATAAAACCAGCCAGGAAGTGATCGCAGGCCTGCCCAAGGACCTGAAGATCGTCGACCTGTCGGCAGACTTCCGGCTACGCGACCCCGCGGAGTATGAGAAGTGGTACGGCAACCCGCACGCCGCGCTGGCGCAGCAGGAAGAGGCGGTCTATGGCCTCACCGAGTTCTACCGGGAAGAGATCAAATCCGCACGGCTGGTTGCCGGAACGGGGTGCAATGCCGCCACCGGCCAGTTCGCCCTGCGGCCGCTGATCGCCGCGGGCGTCATCGACCTGGACGAGATCATCCTGGACCTGAAATGCGCCGTCTCCGGCGCTGGCCGCTCGCTCAAGGAAAACCTGCTGCACGCAGAGCTGAGCGAGGGCTACAACGCCTATGCCATCGGCGGCACCCACCGGCACCTGGGCGAATTTGACCAGGAGTT
Organism: Leisingera sp. ANG-DT; assembly: GCF_000813785.1. Lineage (NCBI taxonomy): Bacteria > Pseudomonadati > Pseudomonadota > Alphaproteobacteria > Rhodobacterales > Roseobacteraceae > Leisingera > Leisingera sp. ANG-DT. The sequence goes on along the minus strand of NZ_JWLE01000001.1, from coordinate 640,054 downwards.
CAGCAAGATCGCAGGCCGCCCGGTCAAAGTGCAGTTCACCCCGCATCTGCTGCCGGTGAACCGCGGCATCCTGGCGACCGTCTATGTGAAGGGTGACGCGAAGGCGATCCATGACACCTTTGCCAAGGCTTACGCCGATGAACCCTTCATCGAACTGCTGCCCTTTGGCGAGGCGCCGAGCACCCACCACGTGCGCGGCTCCAACTTCTGCCATATCGGCGTGGCGCAGGACCGGATCGAAGGCCGCGCTATCGTCATCGCAGCACTGGATAACCTGACAAAAGGAAGCAGTGGCCAGGCCTTGCAGAACGCCAACCTGATGTTAGGTGAGGAAGAGACCGAAGGCCTGATGATGGCGCCGCTGTTCCCCTGATCCGGGGGCGGCGCTGGCTTGGGCTTGAATTGAGGACACCATGAAGAACCTGAAGAAACAGCGCCGTATCCAGGTCATCGCCATTGCCGCGGTGGCCCTGATCGTAGCCACCGCCTTGATCGGCTATGCCCTGCAGGACGGGATCAACTATTTCCGTTCGCCCAGCCAGGTGGCGGAGGAACCGCCGAAACCCTCCGAGGTGTTCCGCATCGGCGGGCTGGTGGCCGAAGGCTCTTTGCAGCGCGGCCAGGGCATGACCGTGCGCTTTGACGTGACCGACGGCGGCGCTACGGTGCCCGTCGCCTATACCGGCGTGCTGCCGGACCTCTTTGAAGAGAACCAGGGCATGGTTGGCACCGGCAGCTACGTGAACGGCGTGTTCGAAGCCACTGAAATACTGGCGAAACATGACGAAACCTATATGCCCAAGGAAGTCATGGATGCGCTGAAGGAACAAGGGGTTTATCAGGAACCCGAAACCTGATCCCGGCTCCGGAACGGAGACCTCCCGCCCCAAAGACGCCTCCCTTCCGGGGGGCGTTTTTGCGTTGGGCCGGGCGCCGCGCGATGCGCGGCGCGGCAGCGCCCTGGGCAGGTGTTGCGTATCCTGCGTACGGTGGTGTCAGGAGATCTTAGGCCCTGTGCGGCAGTATGACCCAAACCGAAGAATGGTGAGGCGACATGCAAACAGTGACTGAGATTGCAGAACAGATCGTGGCGCGCGAAGGCGGCTTTGTGAATGACCCGGCTGACCCGGGCGGCGCAACCAAATACGGTGTGACCATCGGCACGATGCGGCGGCTGGGGCTGGACCTGACCGGCGACGGGCGGGTGGGAGTTGCGGATGTGCAGGCGCTCAGCCGGGCGCAGGCGGTGGAGATTTTCATCCGCCATTATTACGAGGCGCCCCGCATCGCCAGCTTGCCAGCCGGCCTGCAGGCGACTGTCTTTGACATGTATGTGAATGCAGGCAGCAATGCGGTGCGCATTCTGCAGCGGCTGCTGAACGAAATGGGATTTGGCGTGGTTGTGGACGGCGTCATCGGCCCGCAGACCGCCGCCGCGGCAGAGCAGGCGGCTCTGGTCGACGCGGATGCCCTGCGCGACGCCTACGGCATTGCCCGGCGCAACTATTACTTCCGCCTTGCTGACCGCCGCGCGGCCAGCCGCAAATTCGCCCGCGCCCGCGACGGCACCAAGGGCGGCTGGATCAAACGGGCGGAGGAGTTCATCTCAGCCCAGTACCACATGAGCCGGCAGGCATTTCAGCGGAGGACAGCAGAATGGGGCTGATCACGGATGTTCTGGGGCTGATTTTCGGAAGCCGGCGCAATGTGTTGCGCGAAACTGCTGAGGTGTTCCGCGAGAATGCCGAGGCCGGTGCGGCGCGGGCGCATCAGATGCAGTCCGCGGCACTCGGCCAGCTGGCCGCCGAATTCCAGTACGGCGGCAAAAGCCGGTTCGACCGGTTCATGGACGGTGTCAACCGGCTGCCCCGGCCATTACTGGCGCTGGGAACCCTGGCGCTGATGATTTCCGCGCTCAGTGATCCGGTTTGGTTTGCCGCCCGTATGCAAGGATTGGCGCTGGTGCCGGAGCCGCTGTGGTGGCTTTTGGGCGTCATCGTCTCCTTCTACTTCGGCGCGCGCCATCAGATGAAAAGCCAGGAATTCCAGCAGGGACTGGCCGCCAGCATGGCGCGGGTGCCACAGGTGGCCGGCAACATCGCCGTGCTGGAACGCCTCAGGGCAGACTCACCCGCGGCAGCATCGACCGGCACCGATGCCGCTGCCCGGCTGGATGCCACCGAATTAGAGGTCAACCCAGCCCTGAGAGCTTGGAAAACCAGCCGCGGCTGATCACAATTTGCCTTCTGCGGCGGCGTGGCGCGGCGTTTGCCATTGGCCCTCCCGGCAGACAGGCGTATAGGAAACCCATCCCTGAAGACCATGCATGGACAGACCGGCACATGATCACAGAACTCGGACATTTCGCCCTAATTCTCGCCTTCATGATTGCCATCGTGCAGGCCGTTATCCCCTTGATCGGCGCCCATAAACGCTGGCCCGGCTGGATGGCTGTGGCAGAGCCCGCAGCACAGGCGCAGTTCCTGTTCACCGCGTTCTCTTTCGGCGCGCTGATGTGGGCCTTCATCACCTCGGACTTCTCGCTGAAGCTGGTGACGCTGAACAGCCATTCGGCCAAGCCGATGCTCTATAAAATCTCCGGCACCTGGGGCAACCACGAGGGTTCGATGCTGTTGTGGGTGCTGATTGTCAGCCTGTTCGGCGCCATGGCCTCCGTCTTTGGCGGCGGGCTGCCGCCCACCTTGAAAGCCCGCGTGCTGTCGGTTCAGGCCGCGATTGGCGTGGCCTTCTTTGCCTTCATCCTGTTCACCTCCAACCCGTTCCTGCGGCTGACGGTGCCGCCGTTCGACGGCCAGGACCTGAACCCGCTGCTGCAGGACCCGGGCCTCGCCTTCCACCCGCCATTCCTCTACCTCGGCTATGTGGGCCTCAGCATGGCGTTCTCCTTTGCCGTGGCCGCTTTGATCGAAGGCCGGATTGATGCCGCGTGGGGCCGCTGGGTGCGGCCCTGGACGCTGGCGGCCTGGGTGTTCCTGACCATCGGCATCGCGCTGGGGTCCTGGTGGGCCTACTACGAGCTTGGCTGGGGCGGTTTCTGGTTCTGGGACCCGGTTGAAAACGCATCCTTCATGCCCTGGCTGCTGGCCGCCGCTCTGCTGCACTCCGCCATCGTGGTTGAGAAGCGCGAGGCGCTGAAGAGCTGGACCATCCTGCTGGCGATCCTGGCGTTCGGCTTCTCGCTGATCGGCACCTTCATTGTGCGCTCCGGCATCATTACCAGCGTGCACGCCTTCGCCAACGACCCGGAGCGCGGCGTGTTCATCCTGTTCATCCTGGCCTTCTTCACCGGCGGCGCGCTGACGCTGTTTGCCGCCCGCGCCCAGGCGATGGAGGCCAAGGGGCTGTTTGGCATGGTCAGCCGCGAAACCGCACTGGTGGCCAACAACATCCTGCTGGCCGTCAGCTGCTTTGTGGTGTTCTTCGGCACCGTCTGGCCGATCATCGCGGAGATGGTCTTTGCCCGCAAGTTGAGCGTCGGCCCGCCGTTCTTCAATTCCGCCTTCACGCCGTTCATGGTGGTGCTGGGGCTGATCATGCCGATTGGCGCCATGCTGCCGTGGAAGCGCGGGCGGATCGGTAAGGTGGCCTGGCAGCTGCGCTATGTGTTTGTGCTGGCGGTGTCGCTGGGCGCGCTGGCCTGGGCGATGCAGACCGGAAAATCCGCGCTGGGGCCGGTGGGGCTGTTCCTTGGCTCCTGGATGGTCTTTGGCGCGCTGGCCGACCTGTGGCTGCGCAGCGGCAAGGCGAACCGCCTTGGCCGGATGCTGCGGCTGCCGCGGGCGGACTGGGGCAAGGCGGTGGCCCATGGCGGACTGGGTATCACCATCTTTGCCATCGCGGGCCTGACAGCCTGGGAGCAGGAAGACATCCGTGTTGCCCAGCTGGGAGAGCCGTTTGATGTCGGGGCCTTCACCCTGAAGCTGACGGATGTCAGCCGCGAGCAGGGGCCGAACTATTTCACCACCAAGGGCCGCGTCGAAGTCACCCGCAACGGCCGCCCCGAGGCGGTCATGTTCCCGGAAAAACGCGACTACCCGGTTGCCAAGATGCCCACCACCGAAGCAGCCATCGACTATCGCGTGACCCGTGACCTCTATGTGGTGCTGGGCGACCAGCAGGCGGACGGCAGCTGGACCATGCGGACCTACATCAAGCCCTTTGCCAACTGGATCTGGGTAGGCTGCATCCTGATGTCGCTTGGCGGGCTCCTCAGCCTCAGCGACCGGCGGTTCCGGGTGGCCGCCGGCGCGCGCAAGACACCATCGGCGGGAGTGCCAGCGGAATGAAACAGATGCGTTTCCTGATCCTTGCCCTGGCGGCGCTGGTGGCTGTTGCAGTCTTCGTTCCGGCCCCGGTGCTGGCGGTGGAGCCGGATGAGGTGCTGGAGGACCCGGCGCTGGAGGCCCGGGCCCGCGAGCTGTCCGAAGATCTGCGCTGCCTGGTTTGCCGCAATGAAAGCATCGATGACTCCAACGCCGAACTGGCCCGTGATTTGCGCGTGCTGCTGCGCGAGCGGCTGGTGGCGGGGGACAGCGACCGGGAGGCGATGGATTTCATCGTCGACCGCTATGGCGAGTATGTGCTGCTGAATCCCACGGCGCAGGGCGCCAACCTCCTGCTTTGGGCTGCGGGTCCATTGATGCTGCTGGCAGCGCTGGTGATCGGGATCTTCTATGTCCGGGGCCGGGCGCGCACGCCAAAGGCGGCAGAGCAATCCCTGAGCGCCGAAGAGCAGGAACGGCTCAAGAAAATCCTGGAGGATTGACGCCGGGTCTGGCTTTCCGGCCCGCGCGCTTTGCGTCACCATACCTGCCAACCGGCTGCGCAGGCGGACAGATCGCGCGGCCCAAGGTTTTTGTTAGATAGGGCAATCCGATGGAATACAAAGAAATCCTGTTTACGCTGCAGGACGGGCTGGCGGTGATCACGCTGAACCGGGAAGCGCGCAAGAACGCGCTGACCAGCCGGATGCGGTCGGAGATTACCCATGCGATGCGGCTGGCCGCAGCTGAGGCACGGGCAGTGGTGCTGACGGGCGCGGGCGATGCCTTCTGCTCTGGTCAGGACCTGAGCGATGCCGGCAGCCAGGGCAAGCTGGACCTGGAACGCACCCTGCGGGATGAGTATCTGCCGATGCTGCAGGCGATCTATGATTGCCCGGTGCCGGTGATTGCCGCAGTCAATGGCGCCGCAGCCGGGGCAGGGGCCAACCTGGCGCTGGCGGCGGATGTGGTGATCGCCTGCGAAAGCGCGTTCTTCATGCAGGCCTTTACCAAGATCGGACTGATCCCCGATGCCGGCGGCACCTGGTTCCTGCCGCGCCAGATCGGCCTGGCCAAGGCGACGGGTGCGGCGCTGTTTGCCGACCGCATCAGCGCGCAGCAGGCGAGCGACTGGGGCATGATCTGGGAAGCCGTGCCGGACGCGGAATTCGACGCCCACTGGCGCGCGCGGGCGGCCTATCTGGCCGAAGGCCCGACCAAGGCGCTGGCGGCAACCAAAACCGCCCTGCGTGACAGCTATACCCGCACCCTGGCAGAGCAGCTGTCGGAGGAAGCGCATCTTCAGGGGCAGTGCGGCAAGACGCGGGATTTCCTGGAAGGGGTCACCGCCTTCATGGAAAAGCGCCCCGCGAAATTCGAGGGACGCTGAGTCGGCGAAGCCTGTTATCGACCGCCGCCCTGCCAAAGCAGCGCGGCGGATTTTCGTTGTCAGGCCGGCGGAGCAGCCATTGGCGCTGCAACAAGCGTCACATGGGTTGCCAGATCAAAATCTGATGCAACGTCCTGCAGGTCCATGACTGCTAGACCATCAGCAAGGATCCGGACATCCATGGTGCCGTCGTCATTGGCCACGGTCTCCATCGTCATGACCGGTTCGCTGCCGGTTTCGTCATAGCGGTAGACGATCATGTCCTCGGCAGTGTTGAAATCGGTCACCAGTGACGTGAAGAAACTGGTGTTCCAGTCGCCGGTCACGAACACATCAGCATCCTCACCGCCGGTCAGCGTGTCAAAGGCGCTGCCGATTAGTGTGTCCTGACCGCTGCCGCCGTCCAAGCTGTCGCCGATGAAGTCATCGACAATAGCATCACCGTTTCCGCCAAAGCTGTTTGGTTCCTGCCCGGCCTCAAAGTCCGCGAGCCAGTCCTCAAGCAATTGATCAGGAATTTCCAGCGAAGCGCCATTCAGCAGGTCGTTGCCATCGCCGCCTGTCAGCGTGTCGGCGCCATTTCCGCCATGAAGCCCATCATCGCCTCGGCCTCCCTGCAGGATATCGTCATTGGATTCCGATTGCAGGAAATCGTTACCCGCGCCGCCCGACAGGGAATCATTTCCGTAACCGCCTTGCAGCACATCGTTACCTGCACCACCGGAGAGCGTATCGTCACCGTCCTCCCCGTCCAGCCCGTCAGCACCGCTTTGGCCATTCAGAGCATCATTGCCGTAACCGCCATAGGCTGTGTCGTTGCCTTCGGTTCCGTCAAAGGCATCGTCTTCGCCTTCGAAGTAGACAATAGCATCATCCCCTGTGGAACCTGCGCTGTCTCCGTCTCCTTCCGGACTGTTGCCGTCCCTGTCACCAGTGGAGCCAGCATCGCCGCCATCCGTTCCGGTGTCAGGCTCGTCATCAACACCAGGTATTCCTAGATCGCCACTGTCTGTTCCGCCGGCATCCATACCGCCGGTCTCATCCCCGTCTTCGGTGCCGAAGACAGCATCATCATCATCTGATCCGGCAATGATGCTGCCCACAGCAATCGTTGCCCCTAATGCCACGAGCCAAATCATCGCAGCCCCCCATCTTAAGAACTCTTTGTCTAAAATTGCCGATATCCACAGGCCGGACAACGCTAGGTTTGCGGTTCGTGAACTTGTTTGGCAGGCAAATTCAGGACAATCATCATTGAAAGACCTGGTTGTTCGGAAATCGGAAAATGTGGACAACTACCCGGGAGTAAGAGCGCAGTGAGTGTATTACCTAACCGGCAGCCGATTCCTCTGCGGCATAAAACGGCCCGCAAAATTCGAGAGGCGCTGAGGCAGTCAATTGACTGAAATGCCAAGGGGCAGCGGATCGGAATCCGCTGCCCTTTTTCAGATCGCTTCGAAGCTGATATTCTGGAACAGGCTGAATGAATTGCCCTGTCCTATAACGGTCAGGATTTCGTTTCCGTTGTGAAGCAGCACCGCATCCATGCTGCCGTCTTCCGCTTCGCGGGTTTCAAAGGTCAAGGACGGGAAACCCTCGTTCTGGTCGTAGCCATAGACGATCTGGTCTTCGTCCGGATTGAAGTCGGTGATTACTGCGCCGCCGTTTCCTTCAATCCAATGGCCGGTTACGAATGTGTCGCCGTCACCTCCGCCTGTAACGGTATCATCACTGCCAAAATAGATGATGTCGTCGCCGGCTCCGCCAGAGACCTCGTCCCCAGCGGTGTCAGTGTCCTGTGAGAAATCAATTTCCAGAAGTTCCAGAATTTCTGATTCAGTGATGCCTGCAGGAGGGTTGGCTAGCAGGTCGGACGTTGCCTCGTCATTCAAGAAGCCGCTGGCAATGATAACGTCGTCTCCGGCGTCCCCCATGAGCGTATCGGAGCCATCGCCGTCAATCAGCAGGTCGGCAGCATCACCGCCCCGCATGAAATCATCGCCTTCGCCGCCGAGCAGAATGTCCACACCTTCAGCGCCAAAAAGCCGATCATCGCCTTCGTTGCCCAGCACGGCGTCATCGCCTTCGCCTGCCAGGATAAGGTCGTCGCCGGTGGAGCCTGACAGCCTGTCATCCCCATCAGTCGGTTCACTGGAGGAGGCCTGCACCTCATCATCGTCGTCATCCAGCGCAATCGCCACACCGCCGATGGTGAGGCCGATGCCGAGCAAGATCAAAAATTCCATGTCATCAATCCCGTAGTCAGCTGGCAGACGGCGTTCTGCAGTACCGCGCGCGGGGAGGCGCTCTGCCAGAATTGAATAAACTCCTCAGTTCGATATGAGGTTGTGTGAGTTTAGTCAAATACTCTTAAATATTGAATTTTCAGAAGAAACAGTCTGGCTGGAAACCGGTTATTGTCCCGGATCGCCACCCTTTCCGCGGTCTGTCCCGCAGCGTTCGGGGCGGCCGTGTGCGGAGTGAGCACAAAAGAAAACGCCCCGCAGTCAGCGGGGCGTTTGAAATGTTTTGAACCGGCGCTCAGCGCTGTTCGATGTCGACGTAGTCGCGCAGGGTTTCGCCCAGATACAGCTGGCGCGGGCGGCCGATCTTGTTCTGCGGATCGGCGATCATTTCCTTCCACTGCGAGATCCAGCCGACGGTGCGCGACAGCGCGAAGATCGGAGTGAACATCGAAGTCGGGAAGCCCATCGCCTCCAGGATGATGCCGGAGTAGAAGTCGACGTTCGGGAACAGCTTCTTTTCGATGAAGTAGGGGTCGTTGAGCGCGGTCTGCTCCAGCTCCTTGGCGACCTGCAAGAGCGGGTTGTCATCGACGCCCAGGAGCTCCAGCACTTCATCGGCGGACTGTTTCAGCACGGTCGCGCGCGGGTCGGTGTTCTTGTAGACGCGGTGGCCAAAGCCCATCAGGCGGAACGGGTCGTTCTTGTCCTTGGCGCGGGCGATGTATTCCGGAATGCGGTCGACGGTGCCGATTTCCTTGAGCATCTCCAGGCAGGCCTGGTTGGCGCCGCCGTGGGCCGGCCCCCAGAGGCAGGCGATGCCGGCTGCGATGCAGGCGAACGGGTTCGCCCCGGAGGAAGACGCCAGGCGAACGGTGGAGGTGGAGGCGTTCTGCTCGTGATCTGCGTGCAGGGTCAGGATACGGTCCATCGCCCGGCTGAGGATCGGGTTCACATGGTATTCCTCGGCCGGAACAGAGAAGCACATGTGCAGGAAGTTGGCCGCGTAATCCAGATCGTTGCGCGGATACACAAACGGCTGGCCGATCGAATACTTGTAGGCCATTGCGGCGATGGTCGGCAGCTTGGCGATCAGGCGCACGGCGGCAACTTCGCGCTGCCAGGGATCGGTCACATCCAGCGAGTCGTGATAGAAGGCCGACATTGCGCCGACAACACCCACCAGAGTTGCCATCGGGTGCGCATCGCGGCGGAAGCCGCGGAAGAAGTTGTGCATCTGCTCATGCACCATGGTGTGACGGGTCACACGGGTCTCGAAATCCTCGAGCTGGGCTGCGGTCGGCAGTTCACCGTAGAGCAGCAGGTAGCAGACCTCGAGGTAATGCGATTTGGACGCCAGCTGGTCGATCGGGTAGCCGCGGTGCAGCAGCTCGCCTTTGTCGCCATCAATATAGGTGATGGTGCTGTCGCAGCTGGCGGTGGAAGTGAAGCCCGGGTCGTAGGTGAACACACCTGCCTGCGCGTAGAGCTTGCGGATGTCGACAACATCGGGCCCGGCCGTCGGCGAGAAAATGGGCAGCTCAAAGCTTTCGCCATCCAGCGTGAGCGTGGCTGATTTCTGTGTGTCGGTCATAAATGTCCCTTCCTGTTGCAGGCACGAATACCGCCCGGTCCGGGTGCATTCATGCGGGCAGCGCCTGCGCGGTTTCGCGCAGGGGTTGTCGTATCAAAACAGGCTTTCCCGGGTGTTAAGACCGCAGTCAGCCTGTTGCGTCCTTGAGCCGGGCGAGGGTTTCCTCGCGGCCTAGAATCAGCATCATGTCGAACACCGAAGGCGTTACCGCCCGGCCGGCCAGCACCGCCCGCAAGGGGCCTGCCAGTTTGCCGAACTTGGTATCATGGGCTTCTGCAAATCCGTTCAGAAGCGCCTCCAGATCGTCACGGACCCAGCTAGCATTTTGCAACTGCGGCGTCAATTCTCCCAGTATACCATCGGATACAGAAGTCAGAGCCTTTTCTGCCTTCGCGTCCCGGTCAAGAGGCCGTGAAGCAAGGATAAAATGCGCTTTTTCAAGCAGTTCAGGGAAGGTGCGCGCGCGGTCCTTGAGGCAATACATCGCACGCTCGAGACCTTGTGACTGCGCGTCAGTCAGGGCGGGTTCCCCGGCAGCCGCCAAATAGGCGCAGATTTCCTGCCGCAGTGCGGCATCATCGCCGATGGCAATGTGCTGGCCGCAGAGATTCTCCAGCTTCTTGGTGTCGAACCGGGCCGGGCTTTTGCCGATGCCGCCGAGATTAAACCACTCTTTGGCCTGCGCGTCCGTAAAAAACTCGTCATCGCCGTGGGACCAGCCGAGACGAGCCAGGTAGTTGCGCATGCCGGCCGCCGGATAGCCCATTGCCTGATATTCCTGCGCGCCGAGCGCACCGTGGCGTTTGGAGAGCTTTTTGCCATCGGCACCATGGATCAGCGGGATATGCGCCCAGACCGGCACGTCCCAGCCCATCGCCTGATAGATCATCATCTGGCGGGCGGCGTTGTTCAGGTGGTCGTCGCCGCGGATCACATGGGTCACGCCCATGTCGTGGTCGTCGACCACCACCGCCAGCATATAGACCGGGGTGCCGTCGGAGCGCAGCAGAATCATGTCATCCAGCTGGTCGTTGCGGATGGTAACGTCGCCCTGCACCTCATCCTGGATCACGGTGGCGCCGTCCTGCGGCGCCTTGATGCGGATCACATAAGGCGCGTCCGGGTGGCTGGACGCGTCCGCGTCGCGCCAGGGAGAGCGATAGAGCGTCGATTTGCCCTCAGCCTTGGCCTGATCGCGGAAGGCGGCGATTTCTTCCTGGGTGGCAAAGCACTTATACGCCTTGCCTTCGGCCAGCAGCTGTTTCGCCACTTCGGCGTGGCGGTCCGCGCGTTCAAACTGGCTGATCACCTCGCCGTCATGGTCCAATCCCAGCCATTCCATGCCCTGGAGGATGGCCGCGGTGGCCTCCGGCGTGGAGCGTTCGCGGTCGGTATCCTCGATCCGCAGCAGGAACTTACCGCCACGGCCGCGGGCATAGAGCCAGTTGAACAGCGCGGTGCGGGCGCCGCCGATGTGCAGATAGCCGGTGGGAGAGGGCGCGAAGCGGGTGACAACCGGTTGGGTCATGTGCAGGATTTACCTTTTGGAAACCATGTGAGGCGTAGAGTTTCCGCCTGTCTACCGGGCCAGAAGGCGGGGGGCAAGCATGGGGCTTGGAACTGCAGTCAGCGACGTTCTGCAAGGCCAGCGCGGCAACCTGTTTCCCTGGGTGCCGGTGTTTCTGGGTGCCGGGATCGGAGCCTATTTCAGCCTGAAAACCGAACCGGGCACCGCGGCAATAACCGCGTTGGGCTGTGCGTCGCTGCTGCTGGGGGCTTGCGCGCTGTTGCGGCGGCCTATGGCCTTTCTGTGCTGGGTTCCAGCGCTTCTGGCGGCGGGGATTTGCCTGGCGTTTGCACGCACCCATCTGGTGGCCGCTCCGGTACTGGACTTCCGCTATTACGGACCGGTTGAGGGTCGGGTGGTGACTGTCGACCGCTCTCCCACCGATGCGCTGCGGCTTACGCTGGATCAGGTGCGGCTGGATCTGGCTGCGCCGGAGGATACACCCGCGCAGGTCAGGGTTTCACTGAAGGGGCAAGCGGAAATACCGCCGCCCGGCGCGCGGGTGATGACCACCGCGCATCTCTTGCCGCCGCAGGGGCCGACGGAACCGGGCGGTTTCGACTTCCGCCGCCATGCATGGTTCAAACAGCTGGGCGGGCTGGGATATACCCGCGTGCCGGTGCTGCTGGCCGAAGCCCCCGGTGAAGACAAACCAGTTGAGCAGCTGCGCAGATCGCTGGCGCAGTATTTGCAAAAACAGCTGCCGGGCGAGGCCGGCGGGTTTGCCGCGGCTGTGACAGCCGGCGACCGCAGCGGCGTGGGTGAGGAAACACTGACCGCGCTGCGGCAGAGCAACTTGGCGCATCTGCTGGCAATTTCAGGCCTGCATATGGGTTTGCTGACCGGGTTTGTTTTCGCCGCGCTTCGAACTCTGATGTGCCTGGTACCATGGGTTGCGTTGCGCTGGCCGGTCAAGAAACTGGCCGCAGTTGCTGCGCTGTCCGCGGGGGCCGGGTATCTGCTACTGTCGGGCGGCAATGTCGCGACAGAGCGCGCCTTTGTCATGGTGGCGGTGATGTTCGGCGCGGTGCTCTTGAACCGCCGGGCGATCACCCTGCGCGCGGTCGCGGTGGCGGCGGTGATCGTGTTGCTGAGGCGGCCGGAAAGCCTGCTGAGCCCTGGTTTCCAGATGAGCTTTGCCGCCACCGCAGCGCTGGTGGCCGTGTTTGCCGCGCTGCGGGACGGGCAGGTGCCGCTGGGGCCGCGCTGGCTGCGGCCTGTCTTGGCGCTGGTTGTCTCCTCCGCGGTGGCCGGGGCGGCAACGGCCCCCTTTGCGGCGGCGCATTTCAACACCATTCCGCATTACGGCCTGCTGGCAAACCTTCTGTCGGTGCCGGTGATGGGCACGATTGTGATCCCCGCTGCGGTGCTGGCGCTGTGCCTGGCGCCGCTGGGGCTGGAGTGGATCGGACTGACAGTGATGCAATGGGGCTTGGACTGGATCCTGATGGTGGCCAGTACCGTATCCGGCTTTGACGGTGCAGTGTCGCATGTGGCGGCGCCGGTGCCCTGGGTGCTGCCTCTGCTTGCTGGAGGGTTCGTCTTTGCGGTGGCCTGGCAGGGGCGGTTGCGGCTGGCAGGTCTGCTGCCAGCCGCAGCAGCTTTTGCTCTCTGGACCTCATCCGGGCGTCCCGACATCCTGATTGCCGACTCCGGCGGGCTGATCGGGGTAATGGAAGCGGATGGCCGTGCGCTGTCGCGCGCCAAGGGGCAGGCGTTCACCGCCGGGATCTGGCTGGAGAACGACGGCGATCCGGCACCTCAGCCTGTTGCCGCTGCCCGCTGGGAGGAAGGGCTGGACCGGATTCCGGTTTGGCAGGGCGCGGGCTACCGTCTGCTGCACGCGCCGGGAAAGCATAAGCTGGCGGCTGTAAGCGGCTGCAACGAAAGGGACATAATCATTTCCACTGTGCCGGACGACGGCAATTGCCTGCTGCTAACACCGGAGGTGATGCGGCAGACCGGCAGTATTGCCATGACACGCGAAGGTGAGATCCTGACAGCGCGGGAGGCTGCAGGCGAGCGGCCCTGGACCGGCTGGCAGCCGGAGGGGCGGGAAATCCGCCGCCTTCGGCAGCTGCTGAGTGGAGCTGGAGGTCAGTAGGTGCGGATCAGGCCGACCAGGCGACCCTGCACCTGAACCATGTCTTCGGGATAGCGGCGGGTCTCATAGGCCGGGTTGGCGGCTTCCAGCGCGATCATCGACCCCTCGCGATAGTAGCGTTTCAGCGTTGCCTCCTGGCCTTCGACCAGCGCCACCACGATGTCGCCGTTGTCGGCGGCAGCGCTTTCGCGGATCACCACGATGTCGCCATCGTTGATACCGGCCTCAATCATGGAATCGCCCTTCACTTCCAGCGCGTAGTGCTGGCCGCCTGTGGCAATCATGCCCCCTGGCACTGCGACCTGATGCGAGACCTGGCTGATTGCCTCAATCGGCACGCCGGCAGCGATGCGGCCCATCACCGGCAGTTCAACCGCCGCTTGGCGCAGCGGGTCCGCCGAAGCGCGGGCAGGAGCGGTGGTTTTGGCCTGACCGCCGTCAATCACCTTGGGGGCAAACCCCTGCGGTTCGCCAGTGCCGCCAAGGCTTTCTGGCAGGCGGATGATTTCGATGGCACGCGCACGGTGAGGCAGGCGGCGGATGAAGCCGCGTTCCTCCAGCGCCGTGATCAGCCGGTGGATGCCCGATTTCGACCTGAGATCCAGTTCCGTCTTCATTTCGTCAAAACTGGGGGGCACGCCGTCGCGCTGCAGGCGTTTGTGAATGAATTCCAGCAGTTGAAGTTGCTTCTTTGTGAGCATCGCCGCTCCCTCCGTGCCTCAGGTTTTCTTTTGTTCTACGCATGTTCACGTTTTGTGTCAACATGGCTGTATCTGAAGAATGGCAGCGGCAGGCCCGGAGGCTGCCGCCACCGGTTTGAGTATTTGTGCAAAGAAGAAGCGGGGTCAGACGGGGAGGTATTGCACCGCTTCGCCTACCGCACGGGCGCTGTCATCTGGGGCACGCACCAGGAGGGCATTGGCCTCTGCCAGAATGGTGAGGAGAGAGCTGTCCTGATTTTCAAAGGCGGTCAGCTGGCCGTTTTCGACCTTTGCCCGCATGTAATGCTCCCGCGGGCCGTTCTCGCCGAGCGGCTCTGCAAGGGTTGCGTCCTGCAGTTGCGGGGCTTCAGAAGGCAATCCCAGCATGGCGCGGATCATTGGCGCCAGGAAGACATGGCCGCAAACCATGGCCGAAACCGGGTTGCCCGGCAGGCCGACCATCGCGGCACTGCCCATGCGGCCAGCCATAAGCGGTTTGCCGGGGCGCATGACGACCTTGTAGAAGCTGCGCTCCATCCCGAGGTCCTGCGCCACCTTGCCGACCAGATCGTGATCACCGACCGAGGCGCCGCCGATGGTGACAACCAGGTCGGCGCCCTCTGCCAGTTCAAACGCGGTGCGCAGGGAGCTTTCGGTGTCTCGGGCGATCGGCAGGATGCGGGCGCGGGCGCCCAGTTCCTCGAGCATCGCCTTGAGGCCGAAGGTGTTGGAGGCGATGATCTGATCCGGTCCGGGCGCATCCCCGGGCATCACCAGTTCGTCGCCGGTGGAGATCAGCGCAACCTCCGGGCGGCGTGTGACGGGGACCGCGGGGATGTTCATCGCGGCCAGCAGGGCAATGTCTGCAGGCGTCAGCAGCCGCGGCGCGCTGACGGTCTGGCCATCGGTGAAATCACCGCCGCGGGGGCGGATATTGTGGTTGCTGCCGGGTTCATCGGTGATGGTGATGAGGTCGCCGCTGCGGGTCACATCCTCTTGTATCACAACGAAACTTGCGCCTTCCGGTACCGGGGCACCGGTGAAGATCCGCACCGCCTGGCCTGCGCCCACACGGCCAGCGAAAGCGTGGCCGGCTGCGGCCTCGCCGATCACCTTGAACATGGCGTGCAGCTCAACTTCGGCGGCGTTTACTGCGTAGCCATCCATGGCGGAGGCGGAGAACGGCGGCTGGTCGCGGCGGGCCTGGAGATCGCGGGCAAGCACCCGGCCTGCGGCCTGGTCCAGCGGAACTTCCTCGGTTTCCAGCTGGCTGACAAGCGCCAGAAGATGCGCACGGGCTTCGCTGACAGGTATCATTTACGCCTCGTACCGGCCTGATTTTCCGCCATCTTTCAGAGTCACGCGGATTCCACCGATCTGCATTGCCTTGTCCACGGCCTTGGCCATGTCATAGACCGTGAGCGCGGCAGTGGAGACGGCGGTGAGCGCTTCCATCTCGACCCCGGTCTGGCCGGTGGTTTTGACAGTGGCCTCGACCCGCACGCCGGGCAGGTCCGGGTCCAGCGTCAGTTCCACCGCGACCTTGGTCACCGGCAGCGGGTGGCAGAGCGGGATCAGATCGGGCGTCTTCTTGGCCCCCATGATACCGGCCAGGCGCGCCACCGACAGCACGTCACCCTTTTTGGCGCGGCCTTCGGCAATGATATCAAAGGTTTCCTGCGCCATGGTGATGTGGCCCTCGGCGGTGGCGATGCGCGAGGTCACTGCCTTGTCCGAGACGTCGACCATATGGGCGTCGCCCTTGGTGTCGAAATGGGTGAGGCTCATGAGGCTCTCCTTACATCATGCCCGGCATCAGCGGGTTGGCGAGCAGCGCACGGGTGGCGCCGGCCACATCATCCTGCCGCATCAGGCTCTCGCCGATCAGGAAGGTGCGGGCGCCGTAGCGGGCCATATCGCTGAGGTCCGCAGGGGTGAACAACCCGCTTTCGCAGACGATGGTGCGATCGGCAGGCACCATGCGGGACAGCGTGCGGGTGGTGTCCAGCGTGGTCTCAAAGGTTTTGAGGTTGCGGTTGTTGATGCCCATCAGCGGTGATTTCAGGTTGCAGGCACGTTCCAGTTCTTCCGCGTCATGCACTTCCAAGAGCACATCCATGCCCCACTCAAAGGCACTTTCCTCCAACTCCTGCGCCTGGGCGTCGGAAACCGAGGCAAGGATGATCAGGATGCAGTCAGCCCCCAGCGCGCGGGCTTCGGCGACCTGATAGGTGTCGTACATGAAATCCTTGCGCAATGCGGGCAGGGAGCAGGCGGTGCGGGCCTGGGTAAGGAACTCCTTGGCGCCCTGGAAACTGGGAGTGTCCGTCAGCACCGACAGGCAGGTGGCGCCGCCGTCTTCATAAGCCTTGGCGAGTTCCGCAGGTTCAAAATCGGGGCGGATCAGGCCCTTGGAAGGACTCGCCTTCTTGATCTCGGCAATCAGGCCGTAGCCGGAGCGGTTAGCTTGCATCAGGCTTTTGGCGAAACCGCGCACCGGGGAGGCATTCTTCGCCTCGGCCTCGACCGCCTCAAGCGGTTTGGCGGCCTTGTCCGCGGCCACTTCCTCGAGCTTGTAGGCCTTGATCTTGTCGAGCACGTTTTCGGTCATTCCAGTTCCACTCATGCCTGGGCCTCCGTTCCTGCGTTCCAGTCTATGGCATCCTCGCCGCGGGCGGTAAGCCAATTGTTCACTTTTGAAAAGGGCCGGGACCCGAAGAAACCGCGCCGCGCCGACAGGGGCGAGGGATGGGCGGTTTTCAGGATCAGGTGATCGCCCGGTTTGATATGTTTTTCAAGCTTTTGCGCCGCATTTCCCCAGAGAATGTAGGCCGTCGGGGTTTCCGAGGTCTGCTCCAGTACCTGGTGAACCAGGTGGTGCCAGCCGAGATGCTTGTGGCCGTTCGCTTCACCCGCTGGGACCGAGAGAGCGGTGTTCAGCAAAAGCACACCCTGTTGCGCCCATGGGCGCAGGTCCGCGTTGGGGCGGGTGACGCCAAGGTCCTCCTGCAGCTCCTTGTAAATATTGGACAAAGAGCGGGGAAGGGGGCGCACATGCGGTTCTGCCGAGAAGGCCAGTCCGTGAGCGTGGCCGGGTGTGGGATAGGGGTCCTGGCCCAGGATCACCACGCGGGTGTCCTGCGGCTGGGTCAGTTCCAGCGCCGCAAACTGCTGGTGCGCGGGCGGCAGAATGTCCCGGGCGTCCGCTGCGATCGCGGCGGCAATGCCCGGCCATTGATCCTGAAAGAACGGCAGGCTGGACCAGGCGCCCAGCCCTGCGGGCAGACCGGTCATGCGGCTGAGGTAATCCGGGCCAGCGCCTCGACCTTGGCCTTGGCGGCGCCGCTGTCGATCGACTCGGCGGCCAGCGCAGCGCCTTCTTTGAGGTCTGCGGCCTTGCCTGCGACGACCAGTGCGGCGGCGGCGTTCAGCAGCACCGCGTCGCGGTAGGCCGAGGGCGTGCCCTGGAGGAGCACACGGAAGGCCATGGCGTTTTCCTCCGGCGTGCCGCCGATAATCTTGTCAAAAGAATGCACCGGCAGGCCCGCGTCTTCGGGGTGCAGCTCCACGTCACGGATGCTGCCGTCCTCCTCCAGCGCGGAGACCCAGCTGACGCCGGTGATGGTCAGCTCATCGGTGCCGTCGGAGCCGTGGACCAGCCAAGCGCGATCTGAGCCAAGCGCCTTGAGGGTTTCCGCCATCGGGCGGATCATCTCGCGGCTGAAGGCGCCGGTCAGCTGCCGTTTGACGCCTGCCGGGTTGGTGAGCGGGCCGAGGATGTTGAAGATGGTGCGGGTGCCAAGCTCCTGGCGGGTTGGCATCACATGCGCGACTGCCGGATGGTGCATCGGTGCCATCATGAACCCGATCCCGGCCTCATTAATTGCCTTTTCAACCACTTCCGGGCCGACCATCACGTTGATGCCCATCTGGGACTGCATGTCGGCAGTGCCGGATTTCGAGCTGAGGTTGCGGTTGCCATGCTTGGCAACCACAACACCGGCGCCCGCTGCGACAAAGGCAGTTGCGGTGGAGATGTTTAGGGTATTTTTGCCGTCGCCGCCGGTGCCGACGATGTCCATGGCGCCTGCAGGCGCCTTAACCGGGTTGCACTTGGCGCGCATCACGGCGGCGGCAGCAGCGTATTCATCAACGCTTTCACCGCGGGTGCGCATCGCCATCAGCAGGCCGCCGATCTGGCTGGGCGTCGCCTCGCCCTCAAACAGCAGGGTGAAGGCCTTCTCGGCTTCTTCGCGGCTCAGGGAACGCTCGGCGGCTGCACCGATCAGCGGCTTCAGCTGGTCGCTCATGCCGGCACCTGCATCACGTCGAGGAAGTTTTTCAGCAGCGCATGGCCGTGTTCGGAGGCAATTGATTCCGGGTGGAACTGGACGCCGTGAATCGGCAGCTCCTTGTGCTGAAGGCCCATGATGGTGCCGTCTTCCAGTTCAGCGGTGATTTCCAGGCAATCAGGCAGGCTTTCGCGCTCCACCACCAGGGAGTGGTAGCGGGTTGCCTCAAAAGGTGTCGGTAAGCCCTTGAAAACGCCGGTGTCCTTGTGGTGCATCATGCCCATCTTGCCGTGCACGATCTCGTGGCAGCGCACGACATTACCGCCAAAGGCCTGGCCGATGGTCTGGTGGCCAAGGCAGACACCCATCAGGGGCGTCTTGGTCTCCGCCGCGGCTTCTGTCAGGGCGAGGCAAATGCCGGCCTGATCCGGGTCGCACGGGCCGGGCGACAGCAGAATGCCTGCGGGCTTCATCGCCATCGCTTCCTGCACGTTGATGGCGTCGTTGCGGTGCACTTCCATTTCGGCGCCAAGCTCGCCGAGGTAATGGACGAGGTTGTAGGTGAAGGAATCGTAGTTATCGATCAGCAGCAGCATCTTGCGGGCTCTTTTAAGGGTGGCGGGCGGGGTGCGCGCCGCAGTATAGTGGTTGCAACATACTTGTTCAGGGATACGGGGCAGCGTCAAGGGCAGGAAAGGCGAATGCAGGGGCGAACCGGCACAAGGATCGCGCAGGCAGGCTGATACGGCGCAGCACCTCAGAAAGATTGAGAGGCAAAACAGGCATGCGTGGATTTCTGGGCGGCGTGAGTGTCGGGGCATTACTGGCGGCTGGCGGGCTGGCGATGCTGTCATTGTCAGTGCCTTTGCCGCAGATGGCGGCCAAGCCGGAACAAGCGCCAGAGCCCGCCGAAGAGACCGCAGGCGGCACATCTGAACCAGCGGAAAATACAGGTTCAACGGAACTTGAAGCGGTTTCGCATGACCCCGGCGATGCGCCGCAGATGCCCAATGGCGGAAGCGGCGAAGCAGACGTTCCCGGCAATGGCCAAGGACGGGACGCAGACCTGGCAGAAGTCCAGCCAGAAGTGCCCATCAGCGGGACTGAACAGGATGATCTGAGCGCCCTTGCGGGTGCTGATACCGCGCCGGCGCAGAAACCAGCAGTTGGGCTGTCCACCTCCGCAGAAGGCTCGGAAAGCCTGGCATTGGCCGAAGCACCGGTCACGGCGGACACTGCGTCTGTACCCCAGCCGCAGGCTGTGCTGCCTGCGGTGCCTGAAGCACCGCGCAGCGAAAGCGCGGTTGTGGCCGCGACGGAGCCTGCGCCGGAACCGGAAGGCAACGGTGAAACGGTGGTAACTGCGACGATTGGGGCCCAGGAACCTGAAACGGCGCCCAAGACAGTTGGAGCACCGGATACCCGTACCGTTCAGACCCCGGATATCGGTTCCGCTCCGCAGGCGACCACATTGCCGGTTATCAGCGCAGCCCCTGCTGTGCCAGACGCATCAGAGAACGGCAGCGGTGCGGCTGAACCCGGCGCAAATGAGCCGGAAGCTGCCGCAGAAGCCGCAGAACCTGCTTCGCTGACACCGAGCATCGGAACACCGGTTGTGCCGCTTACTGAGCGGGACGAGCAGGAAGCAGTTTCTGCTGCAGGCGGACCAGACGCCACCCCCTTTTCGGCCAATTCCGAACCGTTCTTCAATCCCGAGGACCGGCCCCTGATGTCGATCGTGCTGATTGACGATGCGGGCGCTGTCGGATCGGAGGCGCTGGCGGAGTTCCCCTATCCCCTGAGCTTTGCCATTGATCCCGAAGACCCGGAGGCCGCCGGGAAAATGGCGGCGCGCCGGGCTGCCGGGTTTGAAGTTCTGATGCTGGCCGACCTGCCGCGCGAAGCCTCGCCGCAGGACGCGGAAACGGCATTTGAGGTCTGGAGGAGCAAGCTGCCCGAGGCCATGGCAATCCTGGAAGGGGTGGAGACCGGCGTGCAGGGCAACCGGGCGCTGGCGGATCAGGTGGCGGCATATGCCGCCGCTGCCGGCTATGGGCTGCTGACCCAGGACAGCGGTCTCAATACCGTGCAGAAACTGGCACTGCGCGATGGCGTGCCGGCCGGGGTGGTGTTCCGCGACTTTGACGGCGCGGGTCAGGATCCGCGGGCAATCCGGCGGTTCCTGGATCAGGCGGCGTTCCGGGCCGGGCAGGAAGGTGCAGTCATCATGCTGGGCCGTCTGCGCCCGGATACGATCTCAGCTTTGCTGTTGTGGGGGCTGCAGGACCGGGCGGAGCGGGTGGCACTTGCGCCGGTCTCGGCCAGCCTTGAGTCGCTGCTGCCCGGCAAGTGAGTTCTACCAAATGAAAACGGCGCCCTGAAAGGGCGCCGCTGCCTCCGGCGGGGGTATTTTCAACCAGAAAGAAGCCGCAGCGCGGCAAGCCTGTGCATCAGCTATTGCCGCTGCCAGTAAAGCGTGCGGCATCGGCGGCTGCGCGGCGGATGGCGTTGGATTTATGGACGGTCTCCATATATTCCGCCTCCGGGTCGCTGTCGTACACAACGCCGCCGCCGGCCTGGATATAGAGGTTCTGATCCTTGACGATGGCGGTGCGCAGGGCGATGCACATGTCCATGTCGCCGCCAGCCGAGAAATAGCCGACGCCGCCGCCGTAGATGCCGCGCTTTTCCGGCTCCAGTTCGTCGATGATCTCCATCGCCCGAACCTTGGGGGCGCCGGAAACAGTGCCTGCGGGCATGCCCGCGAAGAAAGCATCCAGCGCGTCCTTGTCCGCTGCCAGCTCGCCCACGACGTTGGAGACGATGTGCATGACGTGGCTGTAGCGCTCGATGATGAACTTCTCGGTCGGGCGCACGGTGCCGATCTTGGCGACCCGGCCGGTGTCGTTGCGGCCCAGATCCAACAGCATCAGGTGTTCGGCCAGTTCCTTCTTGTCGGCCAGCAAATCCGCTTCCAGCGCCTTATCTTCTTCGGGTGTGGCGCCGCGCGGGCGGGTGCCGGCGATCGGGCGGATGGTGACCTCCTGCCCGAAGACCCGGACCAGGATTTCGGGGCTGGCGCCGACCACCTGAAAGCCGCCGAAGTTGAAATAGAACATGAAAGGCGACGGATTGGTGCGGCGCAGCGAGCGGTAAAGTGCAAACGGCGGCTGGCGGAATTCCTGGGTCCAGCGCTGTGCCGGAACGACCTGAAAGATGTCGCCCGCGCGGATATATTCCTTGGCCTTCTCCACCGCGGCCATATAGCCCTCTTTGGTGAAGTTTGAGACCGGCGGGGAGACTTCGTGCGCGTCGCCGAGGTCGCGGCTTTCGGCGGGCATGGCGCGTTCCAGATCGCGCACCGCGTCCATCACCCGTTCGGCCGCCTGGGCGTAAGCCGCCTTGGCGGTCTGGCCGTCGCTGGACCAGACGGGGGATACCACGGTGACCTCACCCTTGACGCCGTCCAGAACCGCAATGACCGAGGGGCGCAGCATCAGCGCATCGGGCAGGCCGAGCGGGTCGGGGTTCACGTCCGGCAGATGTTCCACCAGGCGGATCATGTCATAACCGAGGTAGCCGAACAGCCCGGCCGCGGCCTGAGGCAGATCATCGGGCAGGTCAATCTTGCTCTCGGCAATCAGGGCCCGCAGATTGTCCATCGGGTTGCCGTCCTGGGGCGTGAAGTCATCCGAATCAAACCGCGCCGAGCGGTTCAGGGCCGACTGCTCCCCGTGGCAGCGCCAGACCAGATCCGGTTTCATTCCGATGATTGAGTAGCGCCCGCGCACCTCGCCGCCGGTGACGGACTCCAGCATGAAGGCGTCCTTCTGGGCGCCGGTCAGCTTGAGCATCAGTGACACCGGCGTGTCGAGATCTGCAGCAAGGCGGGTGTAGACGACTTGGTTTTCGCCGGCCTCATAGGCTTTGGCGAACGTGTCGAAATCGGGGGTCAGGGCCATGGATCTGGTGCCTTGATTACTGGAAGTTCGCCTGCGCTGCGTTCAGCGCCTGCTGGTCTACACGGGGTTCGGCGCGGGTCTGGACGTCCTGCGTATAGGCCTGGAACAGCTCCTGCGCCAGCGCTTGGTCCAGCTGCGCCTGCAGCGCCTGGGTGAGCAGGGTCATGTCGTCGCTTGCCTCCGGCGGCAGGATGGCATCGAGGCGGACAACCACGGCGGATTCTGCATCCTGCACCAGGCGGAAATCGCCAAGCTCCATTTCAAAGGCACCTGCGACCAGACCGGCCGGCACGGTGTCGATATAGGCGGTGCGGGTGAGGCCGGTTTCTGTTTTCACTTCGGCGTCCTCAGCAAATCCATCTGCTGCCTCTGCCTGCGCCAGCAACGCTTCGCCCTGATCCTTCAGCGCCGCAGCAAGCCGGTCCGCCTGCCAGGCGGTCAAGATCTTGTCCTTGGCATCACCAAAGGGTTCCGGGCGTTCCGGCAGGGTGTCATCCAGGCGGAGGGCAAACAGGCTGCCGTCCTCCAGGAAGCCAACCTCGGGGAAGTCGTCTGCGGTGACGGCAGCGGCGGCGGTGCGGAAGCCCTCATAGGCTGCAATGTCATCGCTGCTGTCCTCGGTCCAATTGATCTGGGCCAGCTCCAGGCCGCTGTCGGTTGCCAGCTCCTCCAGCGTGGCGCCGCCGGCCAGCATGTCGTCAATGTCCTCGGCCTGGGTTTCCACCAGGCGGCGGGCGCGGTCGGAGGCCAGTTCCTCCACCAGTTCCGGCTTGGCGTCATCAAAGGTGGTGATCTGAGCCTCAAGCCGGCCGTTCACACGGTAGAGCGCCGGGCCAAGGTCCGAGGGCAGGGGGCCTGCCACGGTGCCAACTTCAGCAGCAAAGACATCAGTGCCGGCTGCGCCGAGGTCGCCCATGGTGACGTCGCCCATGTCGATGTCCTGCAGCGTCAGGCCGCGGGTCTCGACCAGGCTTTCAAAGGTGGCGCCGCCGGTTTCCAGCTGAGCCTTGGCGCTGGCCGCGGCTTCCTCATCGCCAAACACCAGACGTTCGACCAGACGGCGTTCGGGAACCTGATACTGATCAGAGCGGTCCTCGAACAGGCGCTGCAGCTGGGCTTCGTCCACTTCGATCTCATCCAGCAGCATGGAGGGGCGCAGGGCGGCATAGGTGATGACCTTGGTTTCCGGCAGCATGAACTGGTCCTGATTGGCCTCGTAGAAAGCTTCCAGGTCCGCGTCCGATGGCACCTCAGCTGTCAGGGCGATTTCCGCGGCATTGATCTGCACATAGGAGAAGCTGCGGCGGGCGCCGATGTAGCTGGTCAGGGTTTCGGTCAGGGTATCGGGCATTTTTGCGCCGGACAGTACCGCACTTTGCACGATGGTGCGGGCGGCCTCGCGACGCAGGTCTTCTTCGAATTCCTTTTCCGTGAGGCCGGCATTGCGCAGAGCAAAGCTGTAGGCCTCGCGGTCGAACTGTCCGTTCACACCCTGGAAGGCGTCGATGGCAGCCAGTTCCTCAATCAGGTTTTCATCACCCAGCGACAGGCCGAGGCTTTTGGCCTCGTGATCCAGTGCCGCCAGGGAAATCAAGCGGCCCAGAACCACCCGGTCGAGGCCGAAAGCGGTCATCTGTGCCATGGACATCGCCTGGCCGGTCTGTGCCTGCAGAGCGCGCTGTTCGCGCTGCAACTCGCGCACGTAGGTGCCGATGCTGACATCCTCGTCACCGACCTGGGCGACGGAGGAAGAGGAACTGGAGAAGTTCACGGCTCCAAAGCCGGCAAGGCCGACGATCAGCATCCCCATCAGGATCCAGACGAAGGTTTTGGATAGATGTTTCATGCCTGCGGCCATGATGCCCTCTTTATTGTTCTGCCGCGCAAGGGAGTGTCTTGCAGCGGGAAATGCCGCTGACTGAATACGCGGCTGCCCGCAGAGGGGCAAGATGATTGCAGCGCAAACTGCTGGATGATCAGGGATTAAAGGCAGCTAGGCGTTCAAACAGCGTGTGAATGCCTGCGCGGTCCACATTGGCAAAAGCAATCCGGAACTGGCGGGCGCCGTCCGGGTCGTTCTCGGGCATGAACATGGAGCCGGGCAGCATCAGGATGGACGCCTCCTCGACCAGCTTGCGCGCGATCTGTTCCGAGGGCTGAGTGAAGGGGTGTTCGACATAGGCGAAATAGGCGCCGCAGCCGAGCAGTTTCCAGCCTTTTTCGGCCAGCACCGGAAAGCCTTCCTCAATCGCGAGGCGGCGGTTGAGGATTTCCTGGCGTTCGCCTGCCAGCCAGTGATGCAGGTTTTCAATGCCCCACAGCGCGCCGGCCTGCCCCAATTGCGAGGGGCAGATGGTGACGGTGTCCAGAAACTTCTCCATCTCAAACAGGCGGTCCGTTGAGGCGGCGATGGCGCCGACGCGGTGGCCGGTCAGCCGGTAGGCCTTGGAGAAGGAATAGAGGTGGATCAGGGTGCTGTCCCAATCCGGCATCTGAAACAGCCCATGCGGGGCGCCGCCGCGGCTGTCGAAGTCGCGATAGGTTTCATCTACGATCAGCGCCAAGCCGCGGCTGCGGGCGAGGCTGAAGAATGACTGGACCAGGCCGCTGGGGTATTCCACGCCGCAAGGGTTGTTGGGCGTGACCAGCACGATGGCGCGGGTGCGGTCGGTGATAAGGGCCTCAGCCGCGGCCAGATCCGGCAGCATCCCCGCGCCCACATGCAGCGGCACGGCGGTGACGCCCGCCATGTCCAGCCACATTTTGTGGTTGAAGTACCAGGGGACCGGGATGATCACCTCATCGCCTTCACCGCAAAGGGCGGCAATGGCGGCAGCAAAAGCCTGGTTGCATCCGGAAGTGATGCCGACCTGTTCCGAGAGGACCTCTGCCTGATAGTGGCGGCACATCTGCTGCGCCTGTGCCCGGCGCAACGGGTCGTTGCCGAGGACGGGACCATAGAGATGCGCGGAGACGTCATTGAGAGCGGCCTCCGCCAGCGCCTGGCGCAAACCTTCTGGCGGCGCC
The DNA here is from genome assembly GCF_000813785.1 of Leisingera sp. ANG-DT. NCBI lineage: Bacteria > Pseudomonadati > Pseudomonadota > Alphaproteobacteria > Rhodobacterales > Roseobacteraceae > Leisingera > Leisingera sp. ANG-DT. Next base: position 614,891 of record NZ_JWLE01000001.1, on the reverse strand, counting down.
TCTGCCGGGGCGGCCTGGCTCACATTCAACAGCGGGCGGTCCGGCGGGAAATCCGCCCCGGCCAGCCAGCGGCGCGATTCGACGATGGGCGAGACAAAGGTGGCTTGGGTGCGGGTCAGGGGCATGGGCGGCTCCGGGCTGCAGCGAAAGTTCAGGCGCATCCTGATGCGCACCGGGATATGTCTGGCACGGCGCCCGTTGCGGCTCAAGCGGGAAGGGCGCACGGGTTTGCCCTAAGGCCGGTCCAACCAACGAAAAAGGCGCGCTGTGACGCGCGCCTTTGGAATTCTGCAGGCTGGACCGCTTCAATCAGTGCCGCGATAGGGTTCAACGTACTGCAGGGCCATATCCCAGGGGAAGAAAATCCAAGTGTCCTGGCTCACCTCAGTGATAAAGGTGTCCACCATCGGCCGGCCCTTGGGCTTGGCATAGACAGTTGCGAAATGCGCCTTGGGGTACATCTGGCGCACCAGTTCAAGGGTTTTGCCGCTGTCGACCAGATCGTCAATGATCAGCACGCCCTCGCCGTCACCCATCAGGGCTGCATCCGGCGCCTTCAGCACCTCGGCCTCGCCCTGGGCCTGGTGATGGTAGGAGCGGACAGAAATGGTGTCGACGGTGCGGATGTCCAGCTCGCGACTGACGATCATCGCCGGCGCCATGCCGCCGCGGGTGATCGCCACAACGGCGCGCCATGCGCCATCGTCGGGGCCTTGCCCGTCCAGGCGCCAGGCCAGGGCACGGCTGTCGCGGTGGATCTGGTCCCAGCTGATGTGAAAGCCTTTTTCGTGCGGCAGACGATCAGTCATTTTATGTGCTCCCCGCGGTATCGCGTCAGCTTGCCGGAGCCCGGACCGATGCCCGGGCCTCCGTGTTTTCAGTTACTTGGAGATATCCGGTGCATCCACCGCCTTCATGCCGACGACATGATAACCCGCATCCACATGCAGGTTTTCGCCGGTGACGCCGGAGCTGAGGTCGGACAACAGGTAGAGCGCGGACTTGCCCACATCGTCGATGGTCACGTTGCGGCGCAGCGGCGAGTTGTACTCGTTCCACTTCATGATGTAGCGGAAATCGCCGATACCCGATGCAGCCAGGGTCTTGATCGGGCCGGCAGAGATCGCGTTGACGCGGATTCCGTCCTTGCCCAGGTCCTCGGCCAGGTATTTGACGGAGGCCTCGAGCGCGGCCTTGGCAACACCCATCACGTTGTAATGCGGCATCACTTGCTCGGCACCGTAATAGGTCAGGGTCAGCAGCGAGCCGCCGTCCTTCATCATCTTCTCGGCGCGGTTTGCCACGGCGGTGAAGGAGAATACCGAGATGTCCATGGTCATCTGGAAGTTGCTGCGGCTGGTGTCGACGTAACGGCCGCGCAGTTCATTCTTGTCGGAGAAGCCGATGGCGTGAACGACGAAGTCCAGCTTGCCCCATTTTGCTTCCAGTTCGGCAAACAGCGCGTCGATCGATGCTTCGTCCGAGACGTCGCAAGGCAGGACAATGTTGCTGCCCAGTTGCTCTGCCAGCGGGTCGACCCGCTTCTTCAGCGCATCGCCCTGATAGGAAAAGGCAAGCTCGGCCCCGGCATCGGCGCAGGCCTTGGCAATGCCCCACGCAATGGATTTGTCGTTGGCCAGGCCCATGATGAGGCCGCGCTTACCGGCCATCAGTTGACTAGACATGCAGGTTCTCCGCCTGTGATCTGATAATTTAGCGGTGTTTATAATGCCGCGCGGGGCGCTTCAAGGGTGCTTACCCTTGTAGGCAGAAACGAAGCTGCCTAGGTTGCGTTCAAATTCCCGTTTGAGGTGCTCATGTCCGACCGCACAGGTATATTCGCAGGCGACGACCCCTTTGCCATAGCCAGGTCCTGGCTCGAAGAGGCAGAACGGTCCGAACCCAACGACCCGAACGCCATCGCGCTGGCCACGGTGGATGCGACTGGGCTGCCCAACAGCCGCATGGTGCTGCTCAAGGAAATAGAGGACGGCGCCTTTGTCTTTTATACCAACTATGAGAGCGCCAAAGCGCAGGAGCTGGACCATGCGGGCAAGGCAGCCTTTGTGATGCACTGGAAATCCCTGCGCCGTCAGATCCGCGTGCGCGGCACCATCACCCGCGAGGACGGGCCGCAGGCAGACGAATACTACAGGTCCCGCTCGCTCAAGAGCAGGCTGGGGGCTTGGGCCTCAAAACAGTCGCAGCCGCTGGACAGCCGCGGCACGCTAATGGCGGAGGTCGCAAAAGTGACAGCGATGAAGGGACCGAATCCGGAACGGCCGCCGTTCTGGGGCGGCTACCGTCTGGTACCTTTGGAAATCGAGTTTTGGGCCGATGGCGCCTTCCGGTTGCACGACCGGTTCCGCTGGCGCCGCGATGACGCATCTGCAGCATGGAATATCAATCGCCTTAATCCCTGACAGGAATCGTCAGTTTACCTTGGGTCAAGTCGTCTTTCGTGACATTTTCAAGACTTTTTAGCTTGAATTCCAAGGTCAGTTTGGCGCATCAGGGCAGCATCAAAAAAACAAGAAACGCGGTAGGGAAAATCCAGTGGCAGAAGATCTCAGCAGCTTGCAGCAAGTTCAGGGGCTGGTGAAGTGGTTCGACCCGGCGAAAGGGTATGGCTTTGTCGTTTCCGACGCTGGCGGCCCGGATATCCTTCTGCACGTGAATGTACTGCGTAATTTCGGGCAAAGCTCTGTCGCGGACGGCGCCCGGATTGAAATCGTAACGCATCAGACCGGCCGCGGCGTTCAAGCGGTTGAGGTCATCTCGATCCAGCCGCCGGAACGCGAAGACACCCCGGTGCTGAGCGACTTTGCCGAATTGGACATGGTCAGCCTGCAGAACGAACCGCTGGAGCCTGCGCGGGTCAAGTGGTTCGACAAGGGCAAGGGTTTCGGCTTTGCCAATGTGTTTGGCCGGGATGAAGATGTGTTCCTGCATGTTGAGGTTCTGCGCCAGTCCGGCTTGGCGGACCTGCAGCCGGGCGAAGCACTGGCGATGCGGGTGATTGACGGCAAGCGCGGCCGCATGGCGGTCGAAGTTCTTGCATGGGAAGCCGCATTGGCGGCCGGCAGCCAGGTCTGATCTGGTGCCGCGGCGTCTTCTTAGCTGGAGTTTCGCCGCCGCCGCATTTTCCGTGATTGCCGCCCCAGTCTTTGCCGGGGATTGCAAGCCCGGCAGGGTAGACCTGCGCGGCAGCTGGGGGCAGACCGGGTTCTCTGTTGAAATTGCCGATGACGAGCAGGAGCGCGCCCAAGGGCTGATGTTCCGCGAAACGATGCCGCGCGGGGCAGGGATGCTGTTCGTCTATGAGCACCCCCAGCCGGCGGCGTTCTGGATGAAGAACACGCTGATCCCGCTGGACATCATTTTCCTGGATGAAAGCGGACGGGTCACTTCGGTTCATGAAAATGCCAAACCCGGCGATCTGACGCCAATCCCAGGCGGTGATGAAGTGTTTGCCGTTCTCGAAATAAACGGTGGACTGGCCCGCCGCTACGGTATCGCCCCGGGCAGTCAGATGCGGCATGAAATTTTTTCCGCCAGAGGCGCAGTTTGGCCCTGTTAGGGGTTTTCAAATCACTTCGCCGGAGATAGGAAGGCGCACGGTCCGGGGCGTGGCGCAGTCTGGTAGCGCACCTGTTTTGGGTACAGGGGGTCGTGAGTTCGAATCTCGCCGCCCCGACCACTTCTCTCCATAAAATTGCAGCGAATCTTTGCCAGGTAAAACCGCCTGAAGGATTCGGTTCCCGCTTTTGGGGAGGGTAATCGACTTGATGCAATCATGAGTGTTAATACTTTCTTAATGCACTGTTAACACTCCCTTAACCAACTGCCGCTGAACCGCATCAGTTTGTTAAGGACGCCACGGGGTCCAATGCTGCAGCGCCATGATACCATCGGAAGATCACCGTAAAGTTGTTTGTGCATGCCACTTGCCGCTGGCCGCTCAAGGGATGTGAATCATTGCCCGAATGAGCTGCCGCTCCGGCGCCTCTGCGACGCGGCAAGTTACTTGCTTGGCATAAGAAATCCGGGTTGCCCGCAAACTGGATTTTTACACCGCCGGACGTGGCAGCCTGTGGATGAATCAATGGCCGTCGCCGGACCCTTGAAACCGCGAATAGCGTCAACAGCAAAGATCGTTGCCAAGGGGTAAATTTAACGTTGACCCTTTGTGTGTGAATACGCCAAATTGTGGACACCGGTTGCGATGGCACTAAATCTGGTGGGTTAAGGGGCCACAGCAACAACGCTGAAGACAGCAGACAGTCCTTTGTAGAATGGCCGGCGAGGGCCGCAAGTGCGCCGTATGCGGCGTGCGCTGGGTATCTGCGTGTTGCGTGGCCGGGACATTTGGTGCGGGGGCACCGTGACACTTGACCGATGTGTGCTTGAGAAGGGGCAGAGCATGAAGATCGAACGGAAATTCACCAAACCCGGGCAGGATGCTTATGCCGATCTGGCTTTTGTCTCCGCCACCTCGGAGATCCGTAACCCGGACGGGACCATTGTTTTCCGGCTCGATAACATCGAAATCCCGTCTTCTTGGAGCCAGGTCGCAAGCGACGTCATTGCTCAGAAGTATTTCCGCAAGGCCGGTGTGCCGTCCCGGCTGAAGAAAGTCCGTGAAAAAGACGTGCCCGAGTTCCTGTGGCGCTCTGTCCCCGATAAGGGCGCGGAATTTGGCGGTGAGACGTCCTCCAAGCAGGTTTTCGACCGTCTGGCGGGCGCCTGGGCCTACTGGGGCTGGAAGGGCGGCTATTTCTCCTCCGAGGAGGATGCGCGCGCTTACTACGACGAGATGCGCTACATGCTGGCGACCCAGCGCTCGGCCCCGAACTCGCCCCAGTGGTTCAACACCGGCCTGCACTGGGCCTATGGCATCGACGGCCCGGCGCAGGGCCACCACTACGTCGACTACAAGACCGGCAAACTGACCAAGTCTGACAGCGCTTATGAACACCCTCAGCCGCATGCCTGCTTCATTCAGTCGGTCTCCGATGACCTGGTGAAGGATGGCGGTATCATGGACCTGTGGGTGCGTGAGGCGCGTCTGTTCAAATACGGCTCCGGCACCGGCACCAATTTCTCCCATCTGCGCGCCGAGGGCGAGCCGCTGTCCGGCGGCGGCAAATCCTCCGGCCTTATGGGCTTCCTCAAAATCGGCGACCGCGCAGCGGGCGCCATCAAATCAGGCGGCACAACCCGTCGGGCAGCAAAAATGGTGATCGTTGACGCCGATCACCCGGATATCGAAGACTTCATCCAGTGGAAGGTGATCGAGGAGCAGAAGGTCGCGTCCATCGTCGCGGGCTCCAAGATGCACGAGAAGATGCTGAACGGCATTTTCGAGGCGATCCGCAGCTGGGACGGGGCTGAGGCCGACGCCTACGACCCTGCGGTCAACGGCGGGCTGAAATCGGCCATCCGAGAGGCCAAGAAGGTGGCGATCCCGGAAACCTACATCAAGCGGGTGCTGGATTACGCCAAGCAGGGCCACACCTCGATCGAGTTCCCGACCTATGACACCGACTGGGATTCCGAGGCCTACAGCTCTGTCTCCGGGCAGAACTCCAACAACTCGATTCGGGTGACCAACGCCTTCCTGCATGCGGTCGAAAAAGACGCCGACTGGGAGCTGTTCAACCGCACCGACGGCAAGGTTGCCAAGGTGATCCGGGCGCGCGACCTGTGGGAGAAAGTCGGCCACGCAGCCTGGGCCTGTGCCGATCCCGGCATCCAGTTCCACGACACCGTGAACGAGTGGCACACCTGCCCGGAAGACGGTGAGATTCGCGGCTCAAACCCTTGTTCGGAATACATGTTCCTGGACGACACCGCCTGCAACCTGGCATCTCTGAACCTGCTGAGCTTCCTGAAGGATGGCCAGTTCCAGGCAGATGACTACATGCATTGCTGCCGCCTGTGGACGCTGACGCTGGAAATTTCGGTGATGATGGCCCAGTTCCCGTCCAAGGAAATCGCACAGCGCTCCTATGACTTCCGCACCCTGGGTCTGGGCTATGCCAATATCGGCGGCCTGCTGATGAACATGGGCTACAGCTACGACTCGGATGAGGGCAGGGCGCTTTGCGGTGCGCTGACCGCGCTGATGACCGGTGTGGCCTATGCGACCTCCGCCGAGATCGCATCGGAACTGGGTGCCTTCCCGGGCTACGCGAAAAACGCAGACCACATGCTGCGTGTGATCCGCAATCACCGCAATGCTGCAAAGGGCAATGCTGACGGATATGAGGCGCTGTCCGTGAAACCGGTGCCGCTGGATATCGCCAGCTGCCCGGATGCGCTGCTGACCGATCTGGCCGCCAGCGCCTGGGACGAAGCACTGGAACTGGGCGAAAAGCACGGCTACCGCAACGCCCAGACCACGGTGATTGCACCGACCGGCACCATTGGCCTGGTGATGGACTGCGACACCACAGGGATCGAGCCGGATTTTGCCCTGGTGAAGTTCAAGAAGCTCGCTGGCGGCGGCTACTTCAAGATCATCAACCGTTCGGTTCCGTCGGCGCTGGAGGGTCTGGGCTACAGCTCCTCGCAGATCGAGGAAATCGTGTCTTATGCGGTGGGCCATGGCTCCATCGGCAACGCGCCGGGCATCAACCACACCTCGCTGGCAGGCCACGGTTTTGGCCCGAACGAGCTGTCCAAGGTGGATGCGGCGCTGGAATCGGCCTTTGACATCCGCTTCGTGTTCAACCAGTGGACCCTGGGTGAGGATTTCTGCACCGGCGTGCTGGGCATCCCGGCAACCAAGCTGAACGATCCAACCTTCGATCTGCTGCGCCACTTGGGCTTCACCAAGAAGGACATCGAGGCTGCCAACGATCACGTCTGCGGCACCATGACCCTGGAAGGCGCACCGCATCTGCAGGAAGAACACTATGCGATCTTTGACTGCGCCAATCCGTGCGGCAAGAAAGGCAAGCGTTTCCTGAGTGTTGACAGCCATATCTGCATGATGGCGGCGGCCCAAAGCTTCATCTCCGGCGCGATCTCCAAGACCATCAACATGCCGAACTCGGCCACTATCGAGGACTGCCAGAAAGCCTATGAGCTGAGCTGGAGCCTGGGCATCAAGGCGAACGCGCTCTACCGCGACGGCTCCAAGCTGAGCCAGCCGCTGGCAGCGGCGCTGGTCGAGGATGACGACGATGCGGCTGAGGTGCTGGAAAGCGGCGCGCCGCAGGAAAAGGCGGCGGTTCTGGCCGAGAAGATCGTCGAGAAAGTGGTCATCAAGGAGGTGCTGAAATCGCACCGCACCAAGATGCCGCAGCGGCGCAAGGGCTATACCCAGAAGGCAGTTGTCGGCGGCCACAAGGTGTACCTGCGCACCGGCGAATATGAGGACGGCAACCTCGGCGAGATCTTCATCGACATGCACAAGGAAGGCGCAGGCTTCCGGGCGATGATGAACAACTTCGCCATCGCGGTGTCGGTCGGCCTGCAGTACGGCGTGCCGCTGGAGGAGTTTGTCGACGCTTTCACCTTCACCAAGTTTGAGCCCGCGGGCATGGTCCAGGGCAACGACTCGATCAAGAACGCGACCTCGATCCTCGACTATGTGTTCCGCGAACTGGCGGTGTCCTATCTGGACCGCACTGATCTGGCGCATGTGAAACCGGAAGGTGCCACCTTTGACGATCTGGGCCGGGGCGAGGAAGAAGGCGTGTCGAACCTGTCAGAGCTGAGCGAAAGCGCCGCGACCCGGTCGCTGGAAGTTCTGAAGCAAATTTCCTCAACCGGTTATCTGCGCAAGCGTCTGCCGCAGGATTTGGTGGTGCTGCAGGGCGGCCAGACCGACGCCGGCGTGCTGGGAACTGGAACTGATCCGGTGGCGGCGCTGCAAACCCTGGTTCCGGAGACCAGTGCAGCACCGGCGCAAAATACTAGCGGCATGGACGCGCGTACCAAGGCAAAAATGCAAGGCTATGAAGGCGAAGCCTGCGGCGAATGCGGCAATTACACGCTGGTGCGCAACGGGACCTGCATGAAATGCAACACCTGCGGGGGAACCTCCGGCTGCAGCTGAGGACCTTCGCTTGCGGCGCCGGTCTTACCCCCGACGGCGCCGCACCCAAACACTGCAGGCAGGCTGAGGGCTGCTTGTGACGACATCAGGAACGGGTGCGCCCGTTCTGAACACCGGGATGGCCCAGGTAAGAAAAAACTTTCGGGCAGTCAATGAAGGAGCCTGACCGGTGACAACTGGCTTCCTCTGAAACAGAGGGAGCCATTTTCTTTTTGGTTTCTCGTTAGGAACCGTTGCTATTCGCTGATCTGGATATCTTATAATCAGAATTATGGTAAATATGGCGGAAGACAAGACACGAAAGCCAATCACTTTCAAATAAGATCAACACCTTATAGGCCGCAGTAAACCCTCCTGGGCAACACTGGCCACCAATTGTCCATCCTCGGAAAAGATAGAACCGCGATTGAACCCGCGAGCTTTGCCTGTAAATGGCGCGTCCATCGAATACAAATGCCAGTTCTGCAACTGCACCGGTGCATGGAACCACATTGCATGGTCCAGGCTGGCGGTCATCGCTTTCGGATTGTGAAACGTCAGCCCGTGCGGACGCATCGAGGATCCCAGCAGCCCGAAGTCCGACACATACGCCAGCAAAATGTGCTGCAGTTCAGGCCCTGCGCCCTGTGCCGCTTCCATCCGGATCCACATCTGGTTGGCATCACTGGTTTCTTCCGGTGACAAAGGATCGCGCGGCTCAACCTCCCGGATCTCAAACGGCCGTGCCCGCAGCAGTTCAGCCTGCCGCTCCAGTACAAACCGGCTGGCGTTCCGCTTGAGGATCTCGTGCCGCGGCTCCAAACTGCCCGGCTCCGGAACATCCGGCATAGCGTGCTGAAAGTCCCAGCCGTCTTCTTCAGCATGAAACGACGCCGCAAGGTTGAGGATCTGTTTGCCGTTCTGCATAGCCACCACCCGCCGTGTGGTGAAGCTGCGGCCATCGCGGGCTGGATCGACTTCATAGATCACTGGTCTTGAAGGATCCCCAGGCCGGATGAAATATGCGTGAAGAGAGTGGCATAACCTTCCGGAAACACTGGCGTATGCTGCTGCCAGCGCCTGGGCGATCACCTGGCCGCCGTAAATGCGTGTCGGAGTTTCGCCGCCGGATCCCGACCCGCGGTAGAGATTGGTGTCCAGCGTTTCGAGGTCCAGAAGATCCAGCAGGGTTTTGGCAGTATTAGACATTTACAAGGTTTTCCTTTGACCGGCCGTCATTTTGGCAGGGTTTGCGCCCGGACGCTATTCTGTGAAGGCTCCATGCACCAGCGCCTTGAGCTCTGGCCGTGACGGATAGGAGCTGGATGGCGCGAGCTGGGTCAGGAATACCACCGAGGTTTCAAGCTGCCGGTCGACCCAGAAAAAGGTCGATGCAATCCCGCCCCAGCTGAAATCACCGATGGAGCCTGGACAGCGCGCGCGCGCCGGATTGAGCACTACAGCACCGCCAAGGCCGAAGCCCATACCCTCCATCGGCTGTTCAGCGAAACTGCTTGGCCCCATTGAAGCGATGTCGCCATCAAGATGGTTTTGCATCATAAAATCAGCGGCTTGAGGGCTGATAATGAACCCATCTCCACCGCGCCCGCGGCGGCGGAGCATCTCAGCGAATTTCATGTAATCGTCAATTGTTCCGATCAGCCCGCCGCCGCCGGAATGCATAGTTACCTGTTCAAACGGCGAACTGCCGTAGCTGTCGGTCAGGCGCAGGCTGTCAATGCCGGCATCAGCTGAATTGAGCGCCATCGCGTCACCTGCCAGCGGGGTGTAGAGAGAGGCAAAGCGGTTCCCTGCCCCTTCAGGCACCTGAAACGCGGTTTCAGTCATGCCCAACGACTCAAAGATTTCAGCAGCCAGAAAGTCGCCCAGGGGCTTGCCGGACACAACCTCAACAACCCGGCCCAACACGTCAGTTGCCACAGAGTATTCCCAGCGGCTTCCGGGCTTGAACGCCAGCGGCAGCTCCGCCAGACGTGCCACCATGGCGGACAGCGGTCCGTGGTCCGGTTTGAACAGAAGATCCTCTTGCTCCATTGCCTCCGGCAGCAGTCCGGGGTTGAACGGATAGCTCAATCCGCTGGTATGTGTCAGCAGCTGATGCAGCGTCGGAGTCTGGCACGGTTCAGTCTGATCTAAGTCAGTTGCCCCCGGCACCAACGCCCGCATGGTGTTGAATTCCGGGAGAAAGTCGCTTACGGGGGCATCCAGGTGAAACAGGCCCTGCTCAAGAAGTTTCATAACGGCAACTGATGTCACCGGCTTGGTCATCGAATAGAGCCGCACCAGGGTATCACGCGTGAACGGCAGGTTTTCTTCGACATTGCGCTGTCCGGCTGCATGGAAATAAATTTCTTCGCCGCCGCGCCGGATCAACAAGGCGCTGCCTGGATATTTCCTTTGATCTACATAGCGTTGCTGCCAGGATCTGATCCTGTGACTGCGGTCGGATTTCATTGCTGCCCCTCTCTTCTTTGCGGCCGGCCAGCCGTCTCGGGTTCTCCGGAATATGCGCTGCCGCGCAGACAGGGTCGAGCGAAATACGTGGTAACGGTGCTGGGAGTTCGGCCAGCGGCAGCGCAAAGGCAGTCCGCCATCCAATTCACTGCAAACGTTCAACCCTAAGCTGGTTACGCCAAGTTTTTTTCCTCCAAAGACGTTTGCCTATTCGCTTTCGAAACAAATTTGTCTTAGAAGTTCAAAGGGAAAGACGGTAAGGACATAAATCTTATGGCGAGTATTCTGGTATTGAACGGACCCAATTTGAACCTGCTTGGCACCCGCCAGCCGGAAGTCTATGGTTCTGTTACTCTGGCGATGGTAGAAGACGCCTGCACCGCCCACGCGCAAAAGCTGGGGCTGGAAGTTTCCTGCCTGCAGTCAAACCATGAGGGCGCGCTGATTGACGCCATTCATGACGCAAGAGGCAAGCACCAGGGTATCATCCTGAATGCCGGAGCCTATACGCACACGTCGATAGCGCTTATGGATGCGCTGATTTCCGTGGAAATTCCGGCAGTTGAAGTTCATCTCTCCAACATTCATGCGCGCGAAGACTTCCGCCATACCTCTTACATCTCCAAGGCAGCTCAGGGGCAAATCTGCGGTTTTGGCGCCCAGGGCTACTTGCTGGCGCTGGACGCATTGGCCGCGCGTTTGAAAGAGGCCGGCACGGCATGAAGCTCCAAAAGTATCTGAATTTCCTCTGCGGTGCGCAGAGCCTGGAGGAGCTATGGCATGGGCACGTCCAGCAGATGGCGGAATATGGTTTTGACCGGCTGATCTATGGATACACCCGCTATAAAACTGAAACTTCGCTTGGCGATCCTGACGACTTTGTCATCCTGTCGAACCACAACAACGCGTATCTTGAGGGTTTTTTGCACAGGGGGCTCTATTTTCACGCGCCGATGCTTCGCTGGGCGCTGGAGAATGAAGGCGCCGGCAGCTGGCGGATTGTGCAAGAAATGGCCGCCAATGGAACGCTGGGGCCTGAAGCCCGAAAGGTGCATGCGTTCAATCAGGAACTGGACATGACGGCAGGCTATACTGTCAGCTTCTATTCCACTTCCCCGCGCTATAAGGGGGCAATTTCGCTGGCGGCGCGGCCGGGCCTTTCTCAGGATCAGGTGGATGCCCTGTGGCAGGAGCTGGGCGAAGATATCGTGCTGATGAACAACGTTGCGCACCTGAAGATCCTCACTCTGCCCTATACGGCCCCGAACCGGAGCCTGACCAAACGGCAACGGGAGGTGCTGCAATGGGTTGGCGACGGCAAAACTACTCAGGATATTGCCCTGCTGATGGGGCTGACCCCTGCAACAATTGAAAAACACCTGCGGCTCGCCAGGGAATCCCTTTCTGTGGAGACCACTGCGCAAGCAGTTCTGAAGGCAGCCTTGCATAACCAGATGTATGTGATGGACACCTGAACCTGGCAGGCGGGCACACTGGGCACGGCCCAAACTTCACGGGCTTATAAATCTGGATCTTCTTCCAAAATTTGGTTTCAGTAAAACGCTTTAGCGTGGCTGCCTCCGGCTGCAATGTCCACACGACGCCAATTAGCGTCAAGAAGTATGGTATTCAGTACTACCGTTAAAGGATAATTCATTGCAATTTGCACATGTTCCGTGAGTGGTGGCTTTGGCCAAGGAACTTTGGGTATTGAACCTTGCGATTACAGGGCTCTCCTACCTGATCGGGGGCAGGCACGTATAGATCCGTGTCCTGCCCCGATATCTGAGGGGTCCTGCCCATCCCCATCAGCGGGGCCCCTCGCACCTTCTCCTGGACCAACAGACCAGACCAGACCAAACCATTACTGGCGCGTCCCGACGCGCGCTGCCAGGCTCAGCCATTGCACCAGGCACAAAAAAACCGGCAGGAGTTCCTGCCGGTTTCTATTTTCAGACTGGAGGGCTGATCAGCCCTGAGCTGCCTTTGCAACTTCGGCTGCGAAGTCTTCCTTCTCAACTTCGATGCCTTCGCCGACTTCAACCCGGACAAAGCCGGTGATGGTGGCGCCAGCTTCCTTGGCGGCGGCTTCGACGGTCAGGTCCGGGTTCACCACGAACTGCTGGTTCAGCAGAGTGGATTCCGCCACGAATTTCTTCATGCGGCCTTCGATCATCTTTTCGATCACCTGCTCCGGCTTGCCGGATTCACGTGCGATGTCGATCTGAACCTGCTTTTCCTTCTCAACGATGGAAGCATCCAGGTCAGCCTCGGACAGCGCAGCCGGGTTCACAGCTGCGATGTGCATCGCAACCTGCTTGCCGATGGCTTCGTCGCCGCCGTTCATCGCAACCAGAACACCGATCTTGCCCATGCCTGCGGTGGCCGCGTTGTGGACGTAGGACACAACGGTCTCGCCTTCCAGCGCTTCCATGCGGCGCAGAGACATGTTTTCGCCGATGGTGGCGATCTTGTCGGTCAGGGTGTCGGCAACGGACTTGCCGCCCAGATCTGCTGCGGCCAGGCCTTCGATGTCTGCAGCGCCCAGAGCTGCGGTGGCGATTTTGCCAACCATTTCCTGGAACTCGCCGTTTTTCGCAACGAAGTCGGTTTCGGAGTTCACTTCAACAGCAACACCTTTGCCGCCTTCGACGACAACGGCCACCAGGCCTTCTGCGGCGGTGCGGCCGGATTTCTTGGCGGCTTTCGCCAGGCCTTTGGTGCGCAGCCAGTCAACAGCGGCTTCCATGTTGCCGTCGTTTTCGACCAGCGCTTTCTTCGCGTCCATCATGCCTGCGCCGGTGGATTCGCGCAGTTCTTTCACCATTGCTGCAGTGATTGCCATCTCTTGGCTCTCCTCAATTCAAAAACAGATTTGGGGCAGGTGATACCCTGCCCCGCATGTCAGTTCCGTGACAGGACGGATCAGGCTTCGGCTGCTGCTTCTTCAGCAACGGCTTCTTCTGCCGGTGCTTCTTCCAGCGCGCCCAGGTCAACGCCTGCAGCGCCCAGCTGAGCCGACATGCCGTCCAGAGCGGCGCGGGCAACCAGGTCGCAGTACAGCGAGATGGCGCGCGAAGCGTCGTCGTTGCCCGGGATGATGTAGTCAACGCCATCGGGGGAGCAGTTGGTGTCGACAACAGCCACAACCGGGATGCCCAGTTTCTTGGCTTCGGCGATGGCCAGTGCTTCTTTTTTCACGTCGATGACGAACAGCAGGTCCGGCACACCGCCCATTTCGCGGATGCCGCCCAGGGAGGCCTGCAGCTTCTCCTGGTCGCGTTCCATGCCCAGACGCTCTTTCTTGGTCAGGCCTTCGGCGCCGCCAGCCATCTTCTCGTCGATTTCCTTCAGGCGGTTGATCGACTGGGAAACGGTTTTCCAGTTGGTCAGGGTGCCGCCGAGCCAGCGGTGGTTCATGAAGTACTGAGCAGACTTCTCAGCAGCTTCGGCAATCGGTGCAGCTGCCTGGCGCTTGGTGCCGACGAACAGGATGCGGCCGCCTTTGGCAACGGTGTCACGGACGACTTGCAGCGCCTGGTCCAGCATCGGAACAGTCTGGGTCAGGTCCATGATGTGGATGCCGTTGCGTGCGCCATAGATGAAGGGCGACATGCGCGGGTTCCAGCGCTGAGTCTGGTGGCCGAAGTGAACGCCAGCTTCCAGCAGCTGACGCATGGTGAACTCAGGAAGAGCCATGCTATTATATCCTTTCCGGTTTCTATCCTCGGCGGGGGTTCAGAGCGGATGCTCCAACCGGGGGTCCGTCAGGGATGTCTCCCCTGATCAGGCCAAACCCCGCCTGCGGGTTCGTAGGCGCGCCTATAGATCAGAAACCGCCAGCTGGCAAGAGGCGTCCCGCAGAAATCGGCGCCCTACCCCGGATTTCAGGCTTTCAAGGCGTCCTGATGGCCTTTGCGCACCATTTCCTCAGCCCGGGCCGCCAGCGCCTTGCGGTCCGGAAAGTCCGCTACTTTCAGAGGTGGGTGATAGATCAGCTCAACCGTGCCCTGGCGCGCGGCGGCCAGAACTTTAAGAAGGTGCGGCCCGAAGTCCATGTCGCCCCACCAGCCATAAAAGCGGGCGGGGGCGCCTTTGGGGGCGTGATACACCACCGAAACCGGCTGAACGTACAGGCCGTTGCGGAGCTGATCGGTGAAAAACGCGGCAAAAAGTGTTGTTTTGAAACGCAGAACGCGCAACCCGTCAGTCGACGTGCCTTCCGGGAAGAACAGCAGCTTATGCCCGGCCTGCAGCCGATGCTCGAACAGTTCCGCCTGCTCTCTGGCTTTCTTGGGGTTCCGTTCGATAAATACGGTGCCGGTGGCCCGCGCCAGCCAGCCGATGCCGGGCCATCCGGCAACCTCGGCCTTGGACACGAAATAAATCCGCTTGCGCGCGTTCAGGGCAAAAATGTCCAGCCAGGAGGAGTGGTTGGCAACAACCGGCCCGCGCTGCCGCATCAGCGTGCCGCGGGTCTGATAGCGGATCCCCATAATCCGGAACGCATTGCGGCAAACAAACTGGGTTATAAACGGCGTGACCGGCCGCTGGAGCCCGAACAGCGGCCGCTCTGCCAGCCGCAGAAGCAGCAGTACCAGCAGCCCTCCGAAGACCAGCAGTGCCAGCGGCAGGCCGCGCAGCGCCACCAGCATCCAGCCGGAAGGGCCGATACGGATGGGGTCGGGGGTGTCCTCACTGTGCCAACTGATGCTCATCCGCGGCCTCCGGCATAGATCCGGCGCTGCCGCTCGTTCATCCTTGCCGTGTCAAGCACCAGGCAAACGTCAGTTGTGTTGAATGCCCTATCAATGTAGGCGCCTTCTCCGACAAAACCTCCGAGCCGCAGATAGGCTTTTATCAGCGCTGGAGTTTCGACCATGGCGCGCTTGCGATCGAGATCATCAATGACAACTAAGTCCATGCTTTGAAATGCTTTTGAACGCACGCGCAGATCCGGAGGTGCCAGATGGTTGTGATGCAGCATGGCCAACGGATTGGCCAGGGCCTGCGGATCCGTTCCATGAAAACTGGCAACACCGAACAACACCTCTATACCGTGCTGTTCGACGTAATCCGCCAAGCCGGACCAAAGGTGAAACATCGCCATACCGCCACGGTAGTCCGGGTGCAGGCAGGAACGACCCAGTTCCAGCAGCCGGCGGCCCGAGGCCTTCAATAAGGTCAGGTCATATTCATCCTCAGAATAAAACTGCCCCGCCCTTGCCGCCTGGTCATCCCGCAGCAGCCGGTAAACCCCGGCCACCGTGCCTGTGGCCTTATCTGTCACCAGCATGTGGTCGAAGAACTGGTCGAACCTGTCCCGCTCCAGCCCTTCCTGATGATCGACCATCTCGCCGCCGCCGCCCAATTCGCGAACGAACACGTCATAGCGCAGGGCCTGCGCGGCGCGCAGTTCACTCTCGGTTTCGGCGATCTTTACGGAAAATTCCGGTGCGGTGTCGGACATTCACTCACCTTCGCGTCGTTCAGGCTTGAGCGCTACTCGCCAATAAGGCAAAGAGCGCGCAGGAATTGGAGAGAATTTGAGGGATTACGTTAACCCTTCATAAACCGTTATGGATCAAAGACGGGAATAAGGGAGACACGCGCTCCGTCAATCACAAGCTTGCCCTGATCGGGAAAGTTCACCGTGATCTTGCCGCCCGCGTTCGACTGCACTTGGCCGACACCCCATTCAGGGTGGTCCGGGTGCCGGACAAACATGCCGGGGGCTAAAATAGCGTTGAGGTCATTCATAGGGGGATGGCCCAGTTCGGAGGAAGTAATAGTTATGGGTGTAGATAACGCCAATCTGGCCGCATTGGTAGGGTCGCGGATCTGTCATGATTTGATCAGCCCGGTCGGCGCCATCAACAACGGTCTGGAACTGCTGGGCATGGCCGGCAGCATGTCGGGGCCGGAGCTGGAATTGATTTCCGATAGCGTCGCCAATGCCAATGCGCGCATCCGCTTCTTCCGCATCGCTTTTGGAGCCGCCGGCGACCAGCAAACACCACGGGCCGAAGTCGTTTCCGTGCTCGAGGACGTCAGCAAAGGCGGGCGCATCAAATACCAATGGGCGCCGCTGGAGGGCTGCACCCGCAGCGAGGCACGGCTGGCGTTCTTGTCGGCGCTGTGCCTGGAAAGCGCCCTGCCCTATGGCGGCACGGTCAAGATATTCTGTGCCGACGGCAAATGGACGGTGGTGGGCGAAGGCCGCAAGGTCACGGTTGATGATGAGCTGTGGGCCCGCGTGAGCGGCGGCAGCTCAAACGCCGAGATTACCCCGGCATTGGTTCAGTTCGCCTTGCTGCCGGAGGCCGCCAAGGAAGCAGGCCGCACGGTGCGGCTGGAATTGAACCTGGAAAATATCACAATGCAGTTCTGAACACTGCATTGTGACCAAAGAAACGCCGGGCAATCCGCCCGGCGTTTTGCATTTCTGAGGGTCAGGCGCGTGTCGTTCCGTTGCCCCGTACCAGGTATTTGAAGCTGGTGAGTTGGGTGGCGCCGACGGGTCCGCGGGCATGCATCTTTCCGGTGGCAATTCCAATCTCTGCCCCCATCCCGAACTCGCCACCGTCGGCAAATTGGGTTGAGGCGTTGTGCATCAGAATTGCGCTGTCGAGTTCAGCAAAGAACGTCTGAACCGCCTCTTCATCCTCTGTAATGATACAATCGGTGTGCTGCGAGTGATGCGTGCGGATGTGCTGGATCGCTTCATCTATGCCCGCTACCTGCTTTGCAGCAATGATAGAATCCAGGTATTCCTTACCCCAGTCATCGGCCGTAGCGGAGATCATGCCGTCCGGTCCGGGCAGCCCTGCCTCGGCGCGGATTTCAACGCCGGCAGAGGCCAGCGCGTCCAGAACCATCTTGCCCAGCGTCGGCGCAATGTCCTGATGAATCAGCAGGCACTCGGCAGCACCGCAGATACCGGTGCGGCGGGTCTTGGCGTTCAAGACCACATCCAGTGCTTTCTGCGGATCGGCAGCCTTGTCGAGGTAGATGTGCACGATGCCCTCAAGATGGGCAAAGACCGGCACCCGTGCCTCGCGCTGGACAAGCCCGACCAGCCCCTTGCCGCCGCGCGGCACGATGACGTCCACATAGTCCGTCATAGTCAGCAGTTCCTGCACCGCAGCGCGGTCGCGGGTCGGGACCAGTTGCACGGCGTCTTCAGGCAGACCTGCCGACTTCAGCCCCTCTGCCAGGCAGGCATGGATGGCTTGCGACGAATGGAAGCTTTCAGAGCCGCCGCGCAGGATCACCGCGTTGCCCGATTTCAGGCAGAGCGCGCCGGCATCAGCTGTCACATTAGGGCGGCTTTCATAGATCACACCAATCACACCCAGCGGGGTGCGAACGCGTTGGATTTTCAAGCCGGTGGGCTGTTCCCACTCTTCCATCACCTCGCCAACCGGATCGCGCTGCTCCGCCACAGCACGCAGGCCATCGACGATGCCCTGAATGCGTGTCTCGTCCAGCATCAGCCGGTCCATCATCGCGTCCGACAGGCCCTTGTTTCGGCCAAACTCAAGATCCTTGGCGTTGGCCGCGATGATCTCTGCCCGGCGGCTCCAGACCGCTTCTGCTGCACCAATCAGCGCTGCATGTTTGCGTTCAGCGTTGGCCGTCGCCAGGACTTGCGCCGCTTGCTTTGCACGTTTGCCAAGCTCCGCCATTACGGCGGGAATATTTTCATTGTCTTTCATATGTCTCGTGCCCTTGCCGGTCCCTGTCTGGCACTGGGTGCCGTCCCGGCTGGAATAAACTATCAGGTGGTACCGTCAAAGCGCCATATCATCGCGGTGGATCAGCGCGGCGCGGCCGGGATAGCCCAGCGTCGACTCGATCTCCTGTGACTGGCGTCCCTGGATGGCACGGGCCTCTTCGGCGGTATAGCGCGACAGCCCTTGCCCCAGTTTGCGCCCGTCTGGGCCAAGGATGGCCAGCGGATCGCCGCGGCCAAAGTCACCCTCCACATGACGGACGCCTGCGGGCAGCAGGCTTTTGCCGGACATCAGCGCGCGGGCCGCGCCTTCGTCGATGGTCAGAACACCGCGGGTCTTCATCGCCGCGATCCAGCGCTTGCGTGCGGCCTGCGGGTCACCCTGCCCCGTGAACCAAGTGCAAGGCGCACCTTCTTGAAGTGTTTTCAGAGGGTTCAACGGCGAACCTTCAGTGATCGCCATAGCACAGCCAGCGGCGGTTGCCATCTTGGCAGCCAGCAGCTTGGTGATCATCCCGCCCTTCGAGAGACCGGAGACGCCATCGCCCGCCATCGCCTCGATCTCAGGTGTGATCTCATCAATGCGGTCGTAGCGCTTGGCATCCGGGTCCAGCGCCGGGTTGGCACTGTAAAAACCATCCACATCGGACAGCAGGATCAGAGCGTCAGCCCCGACCGTCACTGCAACCTGCGCCGCCAAACGGTCGTTGTCGCCATAGCGGATCTCATCCGTGGCGATCGTGTCGTTTTCGTTGACGATGGGCACCGCACCCATTCCTAGCAGCGTTTCCAATGTCGCGCGGGAGTTGAGGTAACGGCGGCGGTTTTCGCTGTCTTCCAGCGTCACCAGCACTTGCGCGGTGGTGATCCGGTGCGGCGCCAATGCCTCTTCGTACGCGCGGGCCAGCCGGATCTGGCCAACCGCAGCGGCAGCCTGGGATTGCTCCAGAGGCAGGTCGGCTCGCGGCAGACCCAGCACACCACGCCCCAGGGCGATAGACCCGGAAGACACCAGCACCACGTCTGTGCCGCGGAACTTCAGCCAGGCGACGTCATTGGCCAGCGAATGCAGCCAGCCGGCGCGCAGCTCGCCGGTTTCCCGGTCCACCAGCAGCGCCGAGCCGATCTTGACGACAATGCGTTTTGCCGACGTCAGGGCTGCCAAGTTTCTTCCTCCTCGGCGGGTTTCATCCGCAAGCGGTCATCGTCAATCTCGTTGCGCAGAGCGCGCAAGACCTCGTTCACGCCCTGACGGCTAACGCCGGACATCAGATAAACCGGACCGCCAACGGCTGCTTCCAGGGCCTTGCGTTTCTCGTCCAGTTCCTCCGGATTGATGGCGTCGACCTTGTTGAGTGCCGTGATCCGGGTCTTGGTGGCCAGCACGCCGCCATAGGCCTCCAGCTCGCCGATGATGGTCTCGTAATCCTCAACCACAGTTTCGGAGGTGCCGTCGATCAGGTGCAGCAGCACCGCACAGCGCTCCACATGGCCCAGGAACCGATCGCCGATCCCCTTGCCCTCATGCGCGCCTTCAATGAGGCCCGGAATGTCTGCAACCACAAACTCGGTGTTGTCGATGCCGACCACACCCAGGTTCGGGTGCAGCGTGGTGAACGGGTAATCCGCGATCTTGGGGCGGGCGTTGGAGGTGGCCGACAGGAAAGTCGACTTGCCCGCGTTCGGCAGGCCCAGAAGACCCGCATCCGCGATCAGCTTGAGCCGCAGCCAGATTGTGCGGTCAACGCCTTCCTGCCCCGGATTGGCGCGCCGCGGCGCCTGGTTGGTGGCGGATTTGAAATGCAGGTTGCCGAAACCGCCGTTGCCGCCCTTGGCCAGCAGCACACGCTCACCCGGAACTGTCAGGTCCGCCAGAACAGTTTCCTGATCCTCGTCCAGGATCTCCGTCCCCACGGGAACACGCAGAATAATATCGTCGCCGTCCTTACCGGTGCGCTGGCGGCCCATGCCGGACTGGCCGTTCTTGGCGAAGAAGTGCTGCTGATAGCGGAAGTCGATCAGAGTGTTCAGCCCCTCGGTGACCTCTGCCCAGACCGAGCCGCCCTTGCCGCCGTCGCCCCCGTCCGGACCGCCGTATTCGATGTATTTTTCGCGGCGGAAGCTGACGCAGCCGTTCCCGCCGGCGCCCGAGCGGATGTAGACCTTTGCCAGATCGAGGAATTTCATGTCAGCTCCTTAATACGGCAGGCCCCTGCCCGTCCGCGCAGTATAAGTGTCCCGCCAAGGCCCGGAGCCATGGCGGGACTGTTTCGATTGCCTTACCGCAAAGCGCGTGCCGCGCCAATCACAGTTTTCGGCTGTAGGTCCAGGTCGGGACAGAGGCGTCGCGCGCCACCGAATAGCTTTCGGCGTCGCCCAGATAGTCAAAGCCGCAATGGATCAGCACCCGGGCCGAGGCCGGGTTATCCTGAAACACAGAGGCAAACATCGCGTCGTTCTTCTGCGGATTGGCATCGACCAGCGCCTTGAGCGCAGCAGAGGCCAGCCCGGTATTCCAGAACGGCGGCGCAGTCCAATAGGAGACCTCGGACTGATTGCGGTCCATCCGCTTGAGCCCGATCACGCCCTTCAGCTCGGAGTCACCCTCGATGGTGCCGTCGATCACCCAGACGTCCTCATCCCGCTCTTCAGCCATGGCTCGGGTAACAAAGGCCTCAGCCGCGCCGGGCGGCAGCGGATGCGGCACCGAGCGGGTCATGCGGGCGACGCGTTCGTCGCTGACATAATGCTCAATCAGCCCGGCGTCTGACTTGCGCAGCGGGCGCAGAATAAATCGGTCTGTCTCAATCGCCTGCTGGTTCACGATTTGCTCCAGGTTCATGGAACTGCTCCTCCTCAGCCCTTGTTCTTGCAGCTGCAAGTTTGAAATGTGCCTGCACAGCTACCACGGCAATAGATACCGCGTTCAAATTGTGCAAAATTTCCCGTTGGCCGGTTGTGAGCAATCCTTGCTCGTATCCGAACGTCGGTAATTCCGGGCGAACTCATCACATTCTCACATACAAAAACAGCAAAGGGGACCGGCTGTGTAGCCGATCCCCCTAAAGATTTCTCTACCCTTCGGGTCGGCTTACTCAGCGGCCTCCGCCACTGGGAGAACCGATACAAAGGTGCGGCCTTTCAGGCCCTTGCGGAAGCTCACAGCACCGTCAGCAGTTGCAAAGAGAGTGTGGTCTTTGCCCATGCCCACGCCTTCGCCGGCCCAGAATTTGGTGCCGCGCTGACGCACGATGATGTTGCCTGCGATGGCAGCCTGGCCACCGTAGAGTTTCACGCCAAGGCGGCGACCAGCAGAGTCGCGGCCGTTACGGGAGGAACCGCCAGCTTTTTTATGTGCCATTCTCTCTCTCCTTAGCCTTTAGCCAGTTCTTTGGCCTGCTCAACCCACTCGGGCTTCACTTTGATCGCCTCGATACCAGCAATGTCGTCTTCGGACAAGGCTGCGATCTGAGCGAAAGTGGTCAGGCCTGCTTCTGCCAGTTTCTTGGCAGCTGCGGGACCAACACCTGTCAGGGCGGTCAGGTCGTCCGAACCTGCGGCAGCTTCAGCGGCCGGAGCAGCTTTGGCTTTGGCAGCAGCTTTCGGTGCGGCTTTGGTTGCGCCCGATGCCAGGATCTCGGTGATCCGGACGAGGGTCAGCTTCTGACGGTGGCCTTTGGTGCGCTTGGAGGAGTGCTTCCGGCGGCGCTTGACGAAGTGGATCAGCTTCTCACCTTTGATCTGCTCGATCACTTCTGCTTTGACGGCAGCGCCGTCAACCAGCGGAGCACCGACAACCGGAGCGTCGCCGCCCAGCATCAGAACTTCGTCGAATTGGATGGTGTCGCCGGCATCTGCAGCAAGTTTCTCAACGCGGAGCACGTCGCCCGCCTGAACCTTGTACTGCTTGCCGCCAGTCTTGAGGACCGCAAACATGTGCGTCTTTCCTTTTCTAACCGCGTCCTACGGCCCCCTTACGGGCGTTTCGGCATATGCCGCCTCGAACAGCGCGCCCTTGAATGGGCGTATGACAAATAAACCCCGGCGCACGGATTCCGGGCCGGGATGCGGGCTTATGGTTCGGATCGGCATGTATGTCAACCGTTTTCCACAGGCTTTTCAGGCGCTCTGCGGAAATCAGATGTCCTGTCCCGGTGTCAGCTCCGCCATGCGGTGGGCAAGTTCCTCGAACCGGTTGGCAGTGATCTCGTACTGGACCGCATTCAGCAGTTCGTAGACCCGCTGCATTGGCTCCTCCTCCAGCGCCTCGACATAGGCCTGCACTTCTGCATCCGAGAACTCCTGATAGGTATAGGCAGAGGCCGCCAGGCTGGAGGCCTGCAGGCTGAGGCGCAAGTCGCCCTCCTGCTCTTTCATCAGCGCGCGCAGTTCGTCGGCGTCGAGATCCAGGTCGATCACGCCAGCCGCGGACGCTGCCATCAGGAAGCGGAACTGGATCTGCTGCAGCGCCTTTACACCATTGCCAGCAGCGTCAATTGCACTGCCCATACGCTGGTACATCGCCACCCGCTTGCTGCCTGCCTTGACCAAATCAGAGATGATGCGGTTGCCAGCCAATTGCTTCACCTCGTCATCCTCGATCAGATGCGAGGAATTCTCCGCCCGCACCAGCCGTTTCCCCAGATCACTGGCATAAAACTCGGAGGCGTGATCCAGAGCCTCATCGTCCAGAGTGTTTTCCAAGATATCCAAGGCCAAGCCGCGCATCTCTGCGGTATCAAAGACTTCTTCCGACATTTCGGTCCACTGGCTGCCAAAGGCGCCGGCATCAACGCCCAGCATGTCCGGAGCGCTGGAGGCAGACAGCGCGATGCTGTCAAGCGCCACGTCAAAGCCGGTGACCTCCAGAAACGCCTCCACCCGGGCACGGTCCGCAGCAGCAGCGGGCTGGGTGACAACCCAGCAGCCAAGCCACATCGCGGCCAGAAAACGCATCAGGAAAGCGGGGAGCGGAAGGATCATCTGCATAGTGCAAATCTAAGCAAAAACCTTTGGCTGGCAACGGAAATCCGGCTTTTTTTGCCAAAGGCGCAAATCGCCCCTTGCGCCGGTCCGGAATCAACCTTAAACGCTGCCCCACCAGACCCCCGCGGAGAGGTGCCGGAGTGGTCGAACGGGGCGGTCTCGAAAACCGTTGTGGGTGCAAGCCCACCCAGGGTTCGAATCCCTGTCTCTCCGCCATTACCCTTCAGACCGCTTCCAAGTCAGACCGAGAACATGCGGTATGATGCGTCTAACCCTCCTGTTTCCGGCAAACCCAGGCACCATCAAGCCGCTTGTGCAGCTTCATTCGCCTTACAACCGCGAAAACAAAAAAGACCGGGCATTTCTGCCCGGCCTTCGTGTTTAATTGCCAGTTCGGATCAGGCGCGGCGGCGGCGTCCGCCGGCGCGGCCGCCACGGCCACGGCCTTCTTCGCCCTCAGCAGCAGGCGCCTTGTTGAATTTGATCCACTCACCGCCATGCGGGTCGTTGTTGGTCAGGAAGTTGGCAGCGCGGATGGCCTCCATTTCCTTACCGGCGCGCGGCTTGGTGGAACCCAGGCCGAACATGGTGACAAACGCCTCGTCGTCCATGGCTTCCGGCAGGATGATGCCAGCAGCTTCGACAGCGGCTTTCTTCTCGGCAATAGCCTTCTGTGTCACTGGCAGCGCCACCGGGTTCATAATCGCAGAGGTCATGCCGGCACCCATTGCCATCGGCAGGAAAGCGTTGTTGATCCCGTGACGGTTCGGCAGGCCGAAGGAGATGTTGGACGCACCGCAAGTGGTGTTCACACCCAGTTCTTCGCGCAGACGGCGGACCAGGGCAAACACCTGCAGACCTGCAGTCGCCATGGCGCCAACCGGCATCACCAGCGGGTCAACCACGATGTCATGCGCCGGGATGCCGAAATCAGCAGCACGCTCGACGATTTTCTTAGCGACGGCAAAACGCACATCGGGATCTTCCGAGATGCCGGTGTCATCGTTGGAGATCGCCACAACCGGCACGTTGTACTTCTTGACCAGCGGCAGGATCTGCTCCAGACGCTCTTCTTCGCCTGTGACCGAGTTCAGCAGCGGACGGCCTTCGCAGATTTCCAGACCGGCCTCGAGCGCGCCGGGAACCGAGGAGTCGATGCACAGCGGCACGTCGACCAGCCCTTGAACCAGTTCAACGATCTTCCGCATCAGCGGCGGCTCGGTCTCGTTCGGGTTCGGGTTGGAGTTGTAAACCACGCCCGCGTTGATATCGAGAACGGTGGCACCGGCCAGAACCTGAGCCACGGCGTCTTTTTCAACGGTGGAGAAATCGCCGGCTTCCAGCTCGGCCGCCAGTTTCTTGCGGCCGGTCGGGTTGATGCGCTCACCAATCACACAGAACGGCTCATCAAAGCCCAGGACCGCGGTTTTTGTTTTTGATTCTACGACTGTACGGGTCATTGTGGATCCTTAGGAGTTAACCGGCTTGGCGGAATCGCCGCCGTTGTTGATGGCCCAGGTGGCATTGGTCTTGATGCCGCCCAGCGGGAAGAAGTGAACCTTCTCGATTGCAAAGTCGGGGTTGGCCGCCTTGTGCGCCGCCAGATCCGCCAGAACCTCACCCGGCTCGTGCGGCAGCAGCAGCTTGGAAACGTCCTTGGCACGCTTCTGCAGAACTTTCAGCGACGGACCGACACCGCAGGCGATGGCGAATTTGATCATGGTCTGCAGCTTGGCCGGACCAGCGATACCGATGTGGACCGGCAGGTTCATGCCGCGCTCGTTCAGCTCGTTCACCCAGTCGATCACCGGTTGCGCCTCGAAGCAGAACTGGGTCGCCAGCGCCATCTGTGCATCGGTGCGCTTGGAGAATTCCTGTTTCCAGTCCAGCGCCGCGTAGGTGTTGGCGCGGCCGCCGTTGGGGTCGATATCCAGGTTGGGTTCCGGGTGGCCAGCAACGTGCAGGTTGGTGAAACCCGCCTGGTCAAACAGGCCGGTTTCCAAAAGCTGCATCGAACTGTCGAATTCGCCGTGCGGCTTGGCAACGCCGCCCGCCAGAATCAGGCCTTGCTTGACGCCGGCTTCACCCTGATAGCGGTTGATCCAGTCACCCAGGGTTGCTTTGTCCTTGATGATCCGCGCCGGGAAGTGCGGCATCACATCGTAGCCTTCGCCAGCAATGCGCTTGGCGGTCTCGACCATATCCTCGATCGGGGTGCCTTCGATGTGCGCGATGTAGACACGGGTGCCGACGGGCAGCAGGTCGCGGAAGTCTTCCACCTTGGCAGCGGTACGGGGCATCACCTCGATGGAATACCCTTTCAGGAAGGCCTCCATCTCAGGGGTAGCGGATTGGCCTGCGCCAGAGTCGCGTTTTTTAAAGTTCAGCAAAGCCATCACGGCCTCCCAAAGTGGTCTGCGGGTCATGCCCATCCGTCATTCGCGATCAGCGCCTTCAAGCGGTCCTGATCATACTCAGTCTCCAAGCGCTTGGCTTCGGCTTCGGCAACCTCAGCGGCCTCGCCCTCAGCAGAGAAAGGAGCAGCCTTGCGCCATTCAGCCAGATAAGCGTCCGCGTCTTTCGCGTTCACCTTCATGGCTGCGCGGTCAATTGCCTGCTCGAACCGTTCTTCGAGCTGACGCTTGGCGCCGCGGCGGCCTTTGCCAACGATGACCTGCGCGGGGATATCGCGCCAGTATACGATCGTAACGTCGGGCATGCCTTGCTTTCCTCCTAGCCTGGATAGACCACTATCTAGTGCGGTGGCGCGCCGCAGGTTGGTCGATTTTCGACAACACGATGGGATTGAGCGACGTTTTGCTGCCGCGACACTAGCTTTGTGCACCTGTGAATGCCACAGCCTGGAACCGCCAAAATATTCATGTGGATTATGAGATTTCCGGGAAGCGGCGGAAATTGCTTCACTTCTGGCCGCACGGCGCTTGCGCCGCCGCATTTGCGCACCTATTGTCATTCTTAACACGATAATCGGAGGGCGTGAATCATGGCGCCCAGGCGCTCGAAAGGTGCGGGCGCGTTTCCCAAAGCGGTTGAGACCCCTGCACCGGCCCGTCCCGATCCTGATGCGCTCTACGCAGCGCTGGATCTGGGTACAAATAGCTGCCGCATGCTGATCGCCCAGCCCAAGGGCAGCGGTATCCATGTGGTTGACAGTTTCTCCAAGTCGGTGCAGCTCGGCGCCGGGCTGGAGCGGACCGGACGGCTGTCGCGGTCCTCGATGGCGCGTACCATCCAGGCGCTGCGGATCTGCCAGCAGAAACTCAAACGCAACAAGGTCAAACGGATGCGGCTGGTGGCGACCGAAGCCTGCCGCCGGGCCAAGAACGCACGCGATTTCATCCGCCAGGTAAAGCGGGAAACCGGCCTGACGCTGGAAATCATTCAGCCGGAGGAAGAAGCGCGTCTGGCCGTTATCTCCTGCGCGCCGCTGGTCTCCACCAAGACCGAACAACTCTTGGTTGTTGATATCGGCGGCGGCTCGACCGAGCTGGTTTGGATCGACGTCTCCTCAGTGCCGCGGCGCGACCGCCCGGCAGCCATCATGCGGCTGCACAACGGGTTCCGCCCGGCTGAGGGCCCCTTCCCCGCCGCCAAAGTGGTGGACTGGATTTCAGTCCCGCTGGGTGTCGCCACGCTGCGCGACCAGTTCAACGATGTGGAGGACGATGCTGCGCGGTTTGCCCTCATGAGCTGGTTCTTTGAAGAAAACCTCGCCGATTTCGCCCCCTACAAAGATGAGCAGGCACGCGCCGGCTTCCAGATCGTCGGCACCTCCGGCACGGTAACTACGGTTGCAGCCTCGCATCTGGGTCTCAAACGCTATGACCGGACAAAGGTGGACGGGCTGCGGATGACCAGCGATCAGATTGACAAGGTGATCCGGGGGTATTTGGAGCTCGGCCCTCAGGGCCGCCGCCGCGACCCCCGCATCGGAGAGGACCGGCAAGCCCTGATTATGTCCGGCTCGGCGATCCTTCAGGCGTTGCTGCGTTGCTGGCCAACCGACCGGCTGTCCGTCGCCGACCGCGGCCTGCGCGAAGGCCTGCTTTATGCGCAGATGAGCGCAGATGGTGTTCTGGAGGACGGCCCTTACTAACCGCTCAACAGAAGTTTCAGGGCGCCTCACATGTATTCGACCATCGCCATAGCTTACCGGCTAAGCACCGTTTCAGTGGCGGTTTCGGCACTGGAGGCTGCGGGTTTCCGGGTGTTTTGCCCAGGGCTCAACACAATTACTCTGCTACCGCATCACAGCCTGGCGTTTGGCGGGGTTCCTATCAGGGTTCCGTCTGAAAATGCAGCGGAGGCTTCGGAGTATCTTCACGCAATTCAGTGTGGTCATCTGACGTCATTGGCCACCGAAGACACCATAGACGAAGACCCGCCCGAGCCGGTCGTGAAGATTAGTTTTTGGGGCAAGGCTGCAAACCTTCTAGGATACCTGATATTCGGTGTATCCGCCCCATGGCAGGAACTTGCGCTACCCAAGAAAAAAGCATCGCCTTGATCCAGACGGGCCAAGAGGTTATCTGCAGCCCTCACTGTCGGAGAAAACGCACATGGCAAAGACCCCCACTGGTAAAAACACTTCCGGCCGCGGGCAGCGGGATCTGAAGGTCAATGTGAAGACAGCGCGCGGGCGCAAGCTCAGTTCAACCCGCTGGCTGCAGCGGCAGTTGAACGACCCCTATGTGAAACGCGCACAGGCTGAAGGCTACCGCGGGCGTGCAGCCTACAAGATCATGGAACTGGACGACAAGTACCGCTTCCTGGTGAATGGCGCCCGGGTTGTCGACCTAGGCTGCGCACCGGGAGGCTGGGCACAGGTGGCAGTGAAGCGGATCAATTCGCTGGGTGAGAAACAAGGCAAGGCCGTCGGCCGCATTATTGGTATCGACCTGCAAGAGGTCGAGCCACTGGCAGGTGCTGAGTTCCATCAGCTCGATTTCATGGATGACGGAGCTGACGAGCAGGTCAAGGAATGGCTGGGCGGAAAGGCCGACGTTGTAATGTCAGACATGGCGGCTGCCAGTTCCGGCCACAAGCAGACCGACCATTTGCGGATCATTTCTCTCTGTGAAACCGCGGCCTATTTTGCCTTTGACGTGCTGGAGGAAGGCGGCACCTTTGTCGCCAAGGTTCTGGCTGGTGGCGCCGAGGGCGAACTGCAAAAGCTTCTGAAACAGAAATTCACCAAAGTGATGAACATCAAGCCGCCCTCCTCGCGGTCGGACAGCTCTGAGAAATTTGTGGTGGCCACGGGTTTCCGCGGCTGAACCGGGTCAGACCCGGCGATTATGAGGCGTGGTCAGCGACCGCGCGGCCAAGGTGCGCAGCAGAATGGCCTCTTCGCCTTCTTCATCAGTCAGGCGGGACACCCGCAGCTTGCAGCCGGCATTGCTGCCCATCCCGCGCTGCCGCATCAGCTCAAACAGACGCATGCGGCGCAGTTTGTTTTGCAATTTTGTCATGATGGCCCCTTCTGGTTCCGCTGCTTTTCTGCAGTTCTAGAGACCGATCGGGCTGAGATCGGGGCGTAATTGAGGCGAATCTGCCTTATTGTTGAATAAATGGAAACAGTTGCAGCAAAACCGCAGGCGCTATGTCCGGCCCATGCTGTTTGCCATGTCAATCAGGGCGCCATTGAATTCCGCGCCTAGAATCAGAATGGCAGAGTTCAGATACAGAAAGATCATCGCTGCCATGGCGCCTGCAAGGCCCGCGTAGGTGGCAGAGTATTGGGCAAAAGACCCAACATAGACGGCAAAGCCGCTGCCGCAGATCAGCCACAGCAGCAATGTCAGGATCGCACCCGGCAAGATTCGCCGGATTCGGTGCACCCGTCCCGGCAGCAGCAAATGAAATGCCAGCACCGCGCCTGCTGGTAGCGCCAGGGCCAGAAGCCCTCTCAACCCCTGCTCCCAGCCTTGCGGCACGGTCGCAAAAGGCAGGAGTTTGGTAATGTGGCGAACATACAGGGGCATGATGACTTCGAATACGGTGACTGCCAGAATGCCTGCCCCGCCAAGAATAACCAGTGCGATGCACAGTGCCCGCGACCTCCAGTAAGGCCGGGTATCCGTATCGTGATAAGCTTGGACCATGGCCGTGCGAACGGCATCAACCCCGTTTGAGGCAAAATACAGCGCGAACAATCCGCCCAGAGTGACCAATTGGGTGTTTGATGTCCGCAGTACCGCCTTAAGTTCAGTCAAAATGGGCCGGGCCACCGCATCGGGCCAAACGCTGAACACCTGTTCAGTCATCGCCTCCACCTCAACCTCCTGTGACAGCAGGCCCGCAACCGTGCCCGCAAGCGCGACGGTGAACAGCACAAAAGGAAACAGCGCCAGCATCATCGACATCGCGATGTGGCTGCTCATCACCCAGCCGTTTTTTCTGTTGAACCGGCCGGCGGCGGTCATCAAGGCGGCTGGCCACATGCGGATTGGCGGAAGGATCGGCATACCGGTAACGTCCCACAACTTCAGGGCAAACGCCAGCCGCAATGCGTGGTCTGTTCCGTGACAACCTAAGTGCTGCCCCGTCCGGGTATGGCGGCAAGCCAGGTTCAGTATTAGTCTGACACATAGACAGTTTTTGGAGCCCGCAATGTTCTGGATTGTTCTCAGCACCGCTGTACTTGCTGCAACCTGGACGGCTGCCGGCCTGGCTGCGCTCAGTGCGGCGCGCACCGCGCGGACACCTCAAGGAGCCATTGGCTGGGTTGTTTTCCTGCTGGCTGCGCCGGTCCTTGCCCTGCCCGCTTATATGATCTTTGGGCACCACCGGTTCAAAGGATACTGGACAGCCCGCGAGGCCGCGGAACAGGCCGTCATCCCAAAGCGGAACTACACCAGCGCCCAATCAAAGGATGCATCAGCACTGGCTGTCAACACAGCGCCGTTTGAGGCGATCGCAGGTCTGAACATTTGCCGCGGAAATGGGGTGGATCTCCTGGTCAACGGCACCGAGACTTTCAAAACTATCTTCGAAGCCATTGAAAATGCGCAAGACTACATCCTGCTCCAGTATTACATACTGCGTGCCGATAACCTAGGAATGCAATTGCAGTCCCGGCTGATCGCCGCAGCAGAGCGCGGCGTAACGGTCTGGTTCATGACGGACAGCATTGGCAGCCGCAAGTTACCCCAGGACTACAAACACGCGCTGGTGGCTGCTGGCATCAACATGGTTGATCCAGCGGTTCAGCGCGGTCCCTGGCACCGGTTACGGATTAATTTCCGCAATCACCGGAAAACTGTGATTGTCGACGGTCACACAGGTTTCACCGGAGGGCTGAACGTCGGGATTGAATATCTGGGACAGAACCCGGAGTTTGGACCGTGGCGGGATACGCATGTACGGCTGGTTGGGCCTGTGGTGCTGCAGCTTCAACTGTCCTTTGCCGAAGATTGGCACTGGCGCACCCAGGAGCCGATCCTGGATCTTCTCAACTGGGAACCCGAGCCGTCGCCTCAGAATCTGCCCGCGCTGATCGCCTCCACCGGCCCCGGAGACACGACCGGAAACGGTTCAATGCTCTATTTTTCTGCCATCACTGCGGCGCAGCGCAGAGTGTGGCTGGCGTCCCCGTATTTTGTTCCTGACCAAGACGTTTTTGCAGCTCTGAAACACGCTGGTCTGCGAGGCATCGATGTCAGGGTGCTGCTGCCGGAGACCATCGATCACCATCTGCCGTGGCTTGCCAGCTTTGCATTTTTTGATGAACTTCGCGAAGCCGGTGTCCGCATCCTGCGCTATCAGGGCGGTTTCATGCATCAAAAGTGTTTTGTCGTCGACGACACCATTGCCGGAATCGGAACCGCAAATCTGGACAACCGGTCTTTCCGGCTGAATTTTGAAACCATGGCCTTGTTTTTCGATCAAGAGACGGCCGGCAAGGTTGCAAACATGCTTGCCAAGGACTTTCGGAATGCAAAGGAACTCGCCGTTGGACTCGGCCAGCAAAATCAGCGGATCCGCCTGCTGGCTCCGATGGCCCGCCTGCTGGCACCGGTGCTTTAATCCCTGCCGCCAGTGTGTTGCCCATTAAAGGAAAACAACCGCCCCATTGCGCTGACAAGGAAGGCGGTGCTTATGCCGAAGCCGAACAGCCCTGTAACCGCAGCAAGGGCAGCAAAAATCCTGAGCGCCGGGCCCAGAACCACATCGCCGTAGCCCAGCGTGGTATAGGTCACCAGTGAAAAATAGACGGAGGTATTCCAATCCTCAATCGCACCAACCATGACAAAGGCAGCGGACCAGATCCAAACTTGAGCGGTGTGGCTGCCTAGAATGATGAAAATCGCCACAACGAGCATAAGACCCAATTGCCAGGGCCTATAGGGTTTGGAAAACCGGCTGGACAACCGGTTCAGAACCGAGGCGCACCAGACCAGGATGGTGATTTCCAGGATCAGGCAAGTGCTGAGGTAGATTGATCCCCACAGTAGCTGGTTCCACAGCGTCACGCCGGACCTCCTGTTGTGAATTCGCTTTGGCAACGCTTGGCTGCACCATAGAAATCCTGCCCGCAATTGGCAATTGCATCATACCAGCCTGAAGCGCTGACCGCGCGGCACGAGCAGCGGTCTGGACATCCTTGTCGCTAGGGTATTGAGTGCCTTAGCAGCATGTGAAGGCCCAAGATGCAAAGGTTGCCGCATATGGTTCTGACAATCCGAGATGTAACCAAATGCTATCCGGGACAAACGGAGGAAACAGCTGTGCTGCGCGGCGTGTCCTTGGATCTGGCAGCGGGCAGCAGCCTGGCTTTGACCGGGGAAAGCGGCTCCGGCAAAAGCACCCTTCTGCATCTGGCCGGGGCGCTGGATCAGTTCGACAGCGGAGAGATTGAAATTGCCGGAACCCGCCTGTCCGGGCTGAGCGACAGCCAGCGGGCGGCGCTGCGCCGGAACGATGTTTCTATTGTTTTTCAGCAATTTAATCTGATACCTTCACTTGACACCGGAAAGAATATCGCGCTGCACGCCCGGCTGGGTGGCACGTGGGACGAGGGCTGGGGGATGCGGCTGACAGACCGCCTGGGCCTGTCCGGTCTTCTGGAACGCTATCCTGAGCAATTGTCCGGCGGACAGCAGCAGCGTGTGGCCATCGCCCGCGCTCTTGCTGTGCGGCCCAGGCTGCTGCTGGCGGATGAACCGACCGGCAATCTGGATGAAGCCGCCAGTGCCGCCGTAATGGAACTGATGCTGGACCTGGTGCGCGAAAGCGGTACCGCACTGTTTCTTGTCACCCATTCTGCAGCCATCGCGCAGTTGCTGGACCGGCGTCTGCATCTGCACCACGGCATGGCCAAATGACAGCCGCGGCGTTTCTGGCCATTCTGTCACATTGGCGGCGCCATCCGCTGCAGCTGGCAACTCTGATCGCTGGCCTGGCGCTTGCGGCTGGCTTATGGTCGGCAGTCCAAGCCATCAACGCCGAAGCCCGCGCGAGCTACGCCCGGGCAGCGGAACAGCTTGGCACCGCGGGTGTCGCCCGGCTGATCCCTGAATCTGGAACCATCTCCGTTGCCCGCTACGCCAGCCTGCGCCGTTCCGGTTGGCAGCTGGCCCCGGTACTGGAAGGCGTTATTAGGTTTGAGCGGCAAAACTTTGATATCATGGGAGTTGATCTTCTGCAGCACCCGCTGGCCCCGGCCCTAACCAAGGCCGCGGAAGCAGAGGCTGTTTCTCCGCTGGAGGCATTGCTGCCGCCCGGACGAATTTTTGCACACCCCGAAACGGCAACGCAATTGGCCGCATCTCAGAATGTCCACCCGGTCACTGAAACGGAGGCTCTGCCGCCAGGAGTGGCCTTAGCGGATCTCAGCCTTGCCAGCCGGCTGCTGCGGCGCCCCGACAGCCTGAGCTACCTGTTGGTTCTACCGGACCAGGCCCAGGGGCTGAAACCTCTGAGCAACCTGGCGCCCGGCTTGACTCTTGTCCCTGCCAGCACAGCTGCCTCGGAGACGGCGCGGCTGACGGACAGTTTCCATCTGAACCTCACCGCCTTCGGCCTGCTGTCCTTTGCCGTTGGCCTGTTCATCGTCCAGGGCACCATCGCGCTGAGCCTTGAACAGCGTCGCGGTATGATCCGGACGCTGCGAAGCCTTGGAGTACCGATGCGGCTCGTGTCCGGCCTTATTGCTGCGGAACTGGCCTTCCTCGCGCTGGCCGCGGGCATTGCCGGGCATGCAGGCGGCTATCTGGTGGCAGCCGTATTGCTGCCCGGCGTCAATGCCACCCTGGCCGGGCTGTATGGCGCGCCTGTGGATGGCAGCCTCTCCCTGCGTCCGGGCTGGGTTCTTTCAGGTTTGGCAATGACACTTGGCGGCACATTCCTGGCTGGTGCGCAATCCCTCTTTGCGCTTTGGCGCATGCCGTTGCTAGCAGCCCCCGCAACTCATGCCCGGGGTCAGAATGCCCGCCGTTCGCACTTGGCCGGAGCTGTGTGCGGAGTGGCTTCAATCGCCGGTGGCGTATTGATACTCACAATGTTTCAAGGGCTTATTTCCGGTTTTGCATTTCTTGGCGCCCTCATGCTAGGCGCCGCGTTGCTGCTGCCGCTGCTGGTTTCAACCGGGCTATCGCTTGGGGCGCGCTTAGCAAAGCGCCCCTTCGCTGAATGGTTATGGGCGGACACCCGGGCGCAACTGCCCGGTATGTCACTGGCTCTGATGGCACTTCTGCTGGCGCTGGCTGCAAACATTGGCGTTGGCACCATGGTATCCAGTTTTCGTTTAACCTTTACTGGCTGGTTGGATCAGCGCCTGTTTGCAGAGGTCTACGTCACCACCGCAAGTGATGTTCAGGGTACTGAACTGGCAAGTTGGCTGGATGCGCGGGGCATCAAAGCTTTGTCACGCCGTTACCATGACACCCGTTTCAAAGGGGCGCCCTTACGCATTTACGGATTTGAAGACGATACTGCCTACCGCAGCAACTGGCCGCTGCTGGACGCGCTGCCGGACGTATGGGATCAGGCTGTCAGCGGGCAGGCCGTGCTGGTCAACGAACAGCTTGCGCGCCGCCATGGGCTGGCCCCAGGCGACCGCTTTGAACTTGAACCGGGATGGCAGCTGCCCATCGCCGGGGTTTACTCCGATTATGGCAATCCCCACGGGCAGGCAATGGTTTCCATGCCATCTCTTCTGGAGCATGCACCAGACATTCCCAACCGCCAATTCGGACTGCGCGTTGCTTCGCATGACATCTCTGGACTGATCAACTCAATTCGGGAAGAGTTTGATATCCCAAGAAAAAACATCACCGATCAGGCCACTGCAAAAGCCCGGTCACTCGCCGTGTTCGACAGGACCTTTGTGATCACCGCTGCGTTGAACCTGTTGACGCTTGGAGTGGCAGGATTTGCCCTTCTGACCAGCCTGCTAACCCTTTGGAACCAGCGCCTGCCGCAGCTCGCGCCGGTCTGGGCGATGGGGCTCACCCGCCGTCAGCTGGCTTCTGCGGAAATCCTGCGCAGCCTGCTTCTGGCGG
This sequence comes from Leisingera sp. ANG-DT, assembly GCF_000813785.1. Lineage (NCBI taxonomy): Bacteria > Pseudomonadati > Pseudomonadota > Alphaproteobacteria > Rhodobacterales > Roseobacteraceae > Leisingera > Leisingera sp. ANG-DT. The sequence continues at coordinate 580,123 of NZ_JWLE01000001.1, read as the reverse complement.
CTGTCACAGCAGTCCTGGCCCTTCCGCTGGGACTGGTGCTGGCCTGGGCCCTCCTGTCGGTTATTAATGTAGAAGCTTTTGGCTGGAAGCTGCCGATGTATCTGTTTCCTCTGGATTGGCTGCGCCTGTTCCTGCTGGCGCTTCTCGCTGCAGTGATTGCCGCAGCACTGCCAGCCCGGTGGCTCAGCCGGATCGATCCGGCGGAACTGCTCAGGGTATTTACCAATGAACGCTAGGATTGCCTTGTCTGCGCTGATTTGCGTCTGGGCCACGTCTGCTTTGCCGCAGGGTTATGCCGGGCTGGGAACAGTCGCGGAGGGTTTTGCCTTTCCGCAACAGGAAACCCGGTTGGAATTTCCTCTCGATCACGGCCCCCACCCGGACTTTCGTATTGAGTGGTGGTACTTGACCGCAAACCTTATGGGGGAAGATGGAGCCGACTACGGCATCCAGTGGACGCTGTTCAGATCAGCCTTGGCTCCTGGCGAGGCGGAAAGCTGGCAAAGCCCGCAAATCTGGATGGCGCACGCCGCAGTGACCAGCGAGGATCAGCATTTATTTGCGGAACGCATTGCCCGTGGCGGCGTGGGTCAGGCAGGTGTTCAATCTATGCCTTTTGAAGCCTGGATCGATAACTGGGTGATGCGCTCCTCCGATGAAACGATTGAAAAGATTTCTCTTTCTGCTGACGGGCGGAATTTTTCCTACGATCTGGCTCTTAGCGCTGACGGGCCGCTGATCCTGCATGGAGATCACGGGTACTCGGTCAAATCCGCCAGCGGACAGGCGAGTCATTACTATTCCCAGCCCCACTACCAGGTTTCTGGCACAATTGAGCTGCCCGACGGACCTGTGAAGATCACAGGCCATGGCTGGCTGGACCGGGAATGGTCAAGTCAGCCGCTGGCAGAAGATCAAAGCGGCTGGGACTGGTTCTCGCTCAGCTTTGGCAACGGTGAGAAGTTGATGGGGTTTGTTCTGCGCAGCGAAACCCGTGATTTTACATCCGGCACTTGGATTTCTGCTGACGGCACGGCTGAGCCGCTGACACCGGGATCATTTAAGGCGACCCCCTTGAAAACCAGCCATGTTAAGGGGCGAGAGATTCCCACACGCTGGCAAGTAAGCCTGCCTGCCAAGAGGGTTTCCGTTGAAGTACAAGCGCTTAATCCGCAAAGCTGGATGGGTACCTCGTTTTCCTATTGGGAAGGGCCGGTCACGGTGACAGGCAGTCACAGCGGCAAGGGCTACCTTGAGATGACGGGTTATGAGTAAGGGCGCCCGCAGGCGCCCTTATTCAGCTTATCGGACCACAAAGACCGAACAGTCCGAGTGGCGGATCACCCGGGCCGCGTTTGGCCCAAGCAGGTAATCCTTCAGATCCGGCTTATGCGCGCCGATCACGATCAGCCCGCTGCCTGCAGTTTCCGCGACCTTCAGAATCTCCTGATAAGCCGTCCCGGTCGCCACCAGATGGCGGACCTTGGCATTGCGCTCCTTACCAAGAACGCTATCGCACAGGTCGGTCAGCCGTTGCGTTGTGTCCTTGACCGCCTTTTCGTGGTGATGCTCCTCGAAAAAGCCCGAGACCCAGCTCTCGCCAAAGTCAGGCAGCACGTTGACAACATCCAGCTGGGCCCCGTCCAGTTCGGCCAGTCGGGCAGCCTGGGACAGGACCTTTTCGTCCAGATTCTGATCGTTCAGCTCCAGAGCGCAAAGAACGGGTTTGCTCATGCTGTTACTCCTTCCTCTTCACGCGCGCGGCCGCGCTGCATCAGGGCAACCAGCGCCACCAGCAGCAGCGCCGGCAGGAACATCAGCTCCTTCGGCAACTGGCTGGCAGGCGCCTGGATCGCTACGATCTGCACCGGCTCGTCGGCGTAGAAATCAAAGCTTTCCAGGTTTGGCGCTGCCGGGGTGCCGAACATCGGCTCCTCTACCTTGACCACACTGTCCTCCTCCAGCAGCAGCAGGCCATAGGCATCCACCGCCGCCTGCCCGTCCGAACCATCAGCAGTCATGATCATCGTGGTGCTCTTGATTTCAGAGGTATCGAAATCAGGCCCCTCCACGGTGATCCGCAGCTCTGCTCCCGGTTCCGCGTCACTCAACGCTTGCGCCAGCTGGGCCGGCGGCACCTGCGCATAGGGCGGCATCACCCGGTCCATGAAGAAGTCCGGCCTGAACAGCGCAAAGGCTGCAAAGATCAGCAGGATGCTTTCATAGATCCGGTTGCGGCTGACGAAATAGCCCATGGTGCCAGCAGTAAAGACCAGGATGGCGATAGTGGCTGATATGGCAACGAGTATGCCTTGCATCCAGTTCACATCAATCAGCAGCAGATCTGTATTGAAGATGAACACAAACGGCAGTGCCACAGTCCGCAAGCTGTAGAAGAAAGCGGTAAAACCGGTGCGGATCGCATCGCCGCCCGACACGGCCGCCGCCGCAAAGCTGGCAAGCCCCACAGGCGGTGTCACATCGGCCATGATCCCGAAGTAGAACACAAACAGGTGCACGGCGATCAGCGGCACGATCAGGCCGGACTGCGCGCCCAATTCCACCACCACACCGGCCATCAGCGAGCTAACGACGATGTAGTTTGCGGTGGTAGGCAGGCCCATACCCAGAACAAGGGACAAGAGGCCGACCATCACCAGCATCAGGATCAGATTGCCGCCAGATACGAACTCGACCAGATCAGCCATCACCTGTCCCACACCAGTCAGCGTCACGGTGCCTACGATCACGCCTGCGGTGGCGGTTGCCAGCGCAATGCCAATCATGTTGCGGGCACCGTCGATCAGGCCGTTCCAGAGATCATGAACCCCTTCGACAAAGGCGTTTGCCATGTTGCTTTGGCCGCGGAAGATCGCCTTGAGCGGCTTCTGGGTCAGAAGGATCACAAACAGCAGTGCGGTGGCCCAGAAGGCCGACAACCCAGGCGACTTCTGCTCAATCATCAGGAAGTAGACCAGCACAATGATCGGCAGCAGGTAATGCAGGCCTGCCTTGTAAATCTCGGCGACAACCGGCAGTTCCACCTCTTGCGCATTTGGGTCATCCGGCACCAGATCATCAACGCCGGAGGCCAGCCACAGCAGCGCAATATAAGCGGCGACAACAAGCGCAGACAGGGTAAGACCGGAGGCGCCCGGTATCGCAGAAACAATCCACTTCACCGGATACTGAACGCCATAGCACAGCGCCGCAAAGCCTGCGAAGAACAGCGCCATGCCGCCAATAGTGCGGCCCATGGAGACGACGCGGTTGCCCAGCGTCGGCATGTTCCGCTTCACCGCTTCCAGATGCACGATATAGACCAGCGCGATGTAGGAAATCGCTGCCGGCAGGAAGGCATGGGTGATCACCTCGACATAGGAGATGCCCACGTATTCCACCATCAGGAAGGCCGCAGCCCCCATCACCGGCGGCATGATCTGGCCGTTCACAGAGGATGCAACCTCGACCGAGCCTGCCTGCTCAGAGGTGAAGCCCACCCGCTTCATCAGCGGAATGGTGAAGGTGCCGGTGGTGACCACGTTGGCGATGGAGGAGCCGGAGATCAGGCCGGTTGCGGCAGAACCTACAACAGCCGCCTTGGCCGGGCCGCCGCGCAGGTGGCCAAGCGCCCCGAATGCCATTTTGATGAAGTAGTTACCCGCCCCAGCCTTATCCAGCAGCGCGCCGAACAGCACAAAGAGGAAGACGAATTTGGTAGAGACCCCCAGCGCAATGCCGAACACTCCCTCGGAGGTGATCCACATGTGGCTCATCGCCTTTTTCAGGCTGGCGCCCTTCCAGCGGATAACCTCGGGCACCCAATCGGAGGAGCCGAAGAATACATAAGCCAGGAAGATGGTCGCGATGATCGCCATCGCCGGGCCAAGCGCGCGGCGGGCGGCTTCGAACAGCAGGATCAGGCCAGCGAGGGCAAACCACTTGTCCATGTCATCGGCCAAGCCGCCGGAATCAACGATTTTCTGATAGAAAATGTAGCCGTACATCGCGATTGCAGTTCCGGCCAATGCGAAAATCCAATCCTGGAACGGGATGTAATTCCGCGGGCTGGATTTCAGCGCAGGATAGGCCGCGTAGGCCAGGAAAATAGCAAAGGCCAAATGGATTTGGCGTGAGTTGTTCACCACGCTGCCAGGCAGCAGCAGGTTGGCCACCGGCGAGGCCAGGATGACTTGGAACACGGACCAGATAACGGCGACGATTGCCAGGAACAGCCCCACGCTTCCCACCGGGTTGCGGGCGCCGGCGTCGGAGGACGCGACCAGTTCCTGAAGCTCTTCTTCGCTGAGCGGCCGATTTCCCTGAGCATCGGATGTCATGGATAATCTCCCCTGCGGCCGCCGTTTTCCGGGGCCGGAATAGTCAAGCCCGGGCCTTTGGCCTCAGGCAAAAACGGGGCGCTTGATGCGCCCCGTTCCTGTTGTCTGGCGGATTATTCGATCCAGCCTTTTTCTTTGTAGTACTTCTCTGCGCCCGGATGCAGCGGCGCCGACAGGCCGTCCGCGATCATCTCTTCCGGCTTCAGGTTGGCAAACGCCGGATGCAGCTTCTGGAAGGCTTCAAAGTTTTCGAAGACAGAGCTCACCACTGCATACACCGCATCCTCAGACACGTCGGAGGAAGTCACGAAGGTCGCGCCGACACCAAAGGTGTTGGTGTCATTGTCGGACCCGCGGTACATGCCGCCCGGGATGGTGGCGGTACGGTAGAAGGAGTTGTCGCCCACCAGTTTTTCCACGGCTTCGCCGTCCACGGTCACCAGAACCGAGTCACAGGCGGTGGTGGCTTCCTGGATGGAACCGGACGGGTGGCCAACGGTGTAGATCATCGCGTCGATCTGATTGTCGCACAGCGCTGCGGACTGTTCTGCCGCTTTCAGCTCAGTTGCCAGGGCGAAATCTTCCATGCCCCAGCCCTTGGCTTCCATCAGAACTTCCATGGTGCCGCGCTGGCCGGAGCCCGGGTTGCCGATGTTGACGCGCTTGCCCTTGAGGTCGTCAAAGGTGGTGATGCCTGCATCTGCACGGGCAACAACGGTGAAGGGTTCCGGATGCACGGAGAACACCGCGCGCAGACCTTCGAAGGGACCCGCTTCCTCGAACTTGGAGGACCCGTTGTAGGCATGATACTGCCAGTCGGATTGGGCTACGCCGAACTGCAGCTCGCCCTCGCGGATTGTGTTGATGTTGTAGACCGAGCCACCAGTGGATTCGACGGCGCACTTGAAGCCGTGCTCCTTGCGGCCCTTGTTCACCAGACGGCAGATGGCGCCGCCGGTCGGGTAGTAGACGCCGGTCACGCCGCCGGTGCCGATGGTGATGTATTCCTGAGCAAATGCTGCAGGCGCCGAAAAGGACGCCGCCACCAATGCACCGATAGCCAGCTTGGTGTGTTTCATGATCAAGTCTCTCCCACTTGTCTTATGAATTGCAGCTTGTTCGCGTCCGCCTGAAATACAATTCTGCGGTCGTCCCACAGCCGTTTGTTCTGGCTCGCAAAGCAAGCTGTGTGCGGATTATTTTGCACGCGCAGAAGGGTTCCACTGCCACCGTCGCAAGTCAAGACTGCTATTTATTGACGCACCCTCTTTGGCTCCTTTTTTCCCCTTATTGAGGCTAGTTAGAGATTTTTCCCCGCAAACGCATGGCGCTTCATCACGGTCAAAGCGCAAAGTTTTTTCTTGCAGGGAAAGATCAGTTGAGCGCGATTCTTAATTGCCTCCCATTGAACCCGAAGACTTAAAATCGCTTATGCTGAAGTTTCCTGCTGCTTTACCCGCACGTAAAATCAACCGGTGACAAACCGCAGCAAGTTGGCTATGAAACAGCCCATAAAAAAATTTGAGCCACGGTTTAAGAAACGCCGGGGCCGTTACCAGCAATTGACAGGGAGCTTGCAGCTATGCTGCTGAGCCAAGTAATTTTCAGCAATCCGTCCCTGACGGACTTTTGGGCTTTGGAACGATGCGTTTCCGCCCAGGCCCGTCGGCTACCCCGAGAAATCAGCGCCCCGCTGACGTGTGATGTGGAGCCCGAATTCCGGTGCACGCCTCGCAAATGGGAGTTGATTCTCGCCGAAGCGCATGAGCGCGGCCTGAGAGCGCGGCAAGCAGCCTGACACTTCTTTGATCTGTGAAAATCTGAGATGGCGCCCCGGCTACCTGACGGCAGCCGGGGATATTTTGGTTACTCGGCCGCGCTGGTTTGGGACTCACCTTTGATACGCTCACGCATGGCTTGCATCATCGCGTAAAGCACAGGCACAACAATCACGCCGACAACAGTCGCCGCCAGCATGCCACCAAACACGGCAATGCCGATTGCCTTCTGGCTGGCAGCGCCGGCACCCGAAGCAATCAGCAGCGGCACCACGCCCAGCAGGAAGGACAATGCAGTCATCATGACAGCGCGGAAGCGCTGCTTGGCTGCTTCATGCGCGGCTTCGCGGATGCTGAGGCCAGCGGCCCTCTGCTCCATCGCGAACTCCACTATCAGGATCGCGTTTTTGGAGGCCAGGCCGATCAGCATGATCATCCCGATTTGGGTGTAGAGGTTGATGTCATTGCCAGCAATCGCCACCGCAGCGACGGCCCCGAAAAGTGCAACAATCACCGACAGCAGAATGGCAACCGGCATCGTCCAGCTTTCGTATTGCCCAACCAGGAACAAGTAGCCGAACAGCACCGCCATCGCCAGGATCACTGTCACCAGCCCAGCCGAGTCCAACTGCTGCTGTGCGGTACCGGTCCACTCAAAAGCATATCCCGGCGGCAGCGCGGTAGCGGCCTCCTCCTGCATCACCCGGATCGCGTCGCCAGTTGACAACCCCGGTGCCGGAACCGCGGTAACGGTCGCTGAGCGGAAGATGTTGTGCCGCTTCAGAAGCACCGGCCCGAGTACGTTCTCTACGTCGATCAAAGTCGACAGCGGCACCATCTCACCCGACTGAGCCCGAACATACAGGCCGCCGATATCCTCGATCTTGTCGCGGTAGGACCCCTCTGCTTGCAGCATCACCTTGTAGACGCGGCCAAACAGGTTGAAGTCGTTGACGTAGTAGGAGCCCAGATGCGCCTGCATGGTTTGGAACACCTCAGCAATCGGCACGTTCAGCGTCTTGGCCTTTTCCCGGTCCAGATCGACAAACACCTGGGGCACATTGGCCCGGAAGGTGGTGTAGGACTGGGCAATCTCAGGCCGTTGGTTGGCTGAATAAACCAGCGAGCCGACCGATTGCGCCAGGTCTTGCGGGGTACCGCCTGCGGTCTGCTGCACCGCCATTTCGACACCGGCCGACATGCCCAGGCCGGAAATCGGCGGCGGGTTGAAGGCAACGATACTGGCCGCGGCCTCGCTGTTGGCAATGCCATAGATCTGGCCGAGTATTGCGTTGGGCTGCAGCGTCTCGTCTTGCCGTTCATCCCAAGGCGACAAGTTGGCGATAATCATCGCACCATTGGCGCTGGCGCCGTTCAGCAGGCTGAAACCGTTCACAAGCACGGTGCCTTGCACGCCAGGGATATCCCGGATCAGCTCGTCGATCCGGCGCGTCACCGTCTCTGTCCGCCCCAGCGCCGCCGCATCAGGCAGCTGAACATCAACAAACAGATAGCCGTTGTCCTCAGCCGGCAGAAAACCCTTGGAGGTCGAATTGAAGACCGCGCCGGTTCCCAAGGCCACCGCAGCGATGATTGCCAGCCCGATCACAGGCAGCCGCAGCAGCCGGGTCACGATGCTGAGGTACCCGCTGCGCACCCCGCCGATTGCATTCTCAAACATCGCCAGCAGGCCCTTGGGCGGGCCCGAACGGGGTTTGAGCACAATGGCGCAAAGTGCCGGCGACAAGGTGAGCGCATTGACCGAGGAAATCACCACAGCAACGGAGATCGTCACAGCAAATTGCGAATAGAGCTTGCCGGTGATCCCGGGCATGAAGGTGACCGGCACAAACACCGCCAGCAGCACCAGCGTGGTTGCGATAACCGGGCCGGTGATCTGCCCCATCGCTTTGCGGGTCGCATCGGGCGGTGACAGCCCTTCCTCGGCAATGATGCGCTCGACGTTCTCAACCACCACGATGGCGTCATCCACCACGATGCCGATCGCCAGCACCAGCGCAAACAGCGAGATGGTGTTGAGCGACATGCCAAGCGCCAGCAAGAAGGCAAAGGTGCCGATCAGGGAAACCGGAATCGCCACGGCCGGAATGATCGTGGCGCGGAACGACCCCAGGAAGATGAAAACAACCGAAATCACCAGCACGAAGGTCATCATCAGGGTGGAAATCACATCGTTCAGTGATTGTTCGACGAAATCTGTGGTGTTGAATGGCACCGCGTAAGAAACGTCCTCGGGGAAATCCGCAGACAGGCGTTCCATTTCCGCAAGCACATTCTCCGACACCGCAAGCGCGTTGGCGCCCGGAGCCTGGTAGACCGCCAGAATGGTGGCCGGGACACCGTCAAAGAAGCCCGAAGAGCTGTAGTTCGAAGCGCCCAGTTCCACCTTGGCAATATCCCTCAGCCGCACGGTGCTGCCGCCGTCGCCAGTTCGAATGACGATATCTTCGAACTCGCTGACCTCAGTCAGCCGGCCCTTGGACTTGATCGTGTACTGGAACACCTGATCGCCTGGAACCGGTGGCGCCCCAACCTGCCCTGCCGACACCTCAATGTTCTGCTCCTGCACTGCGCTGACCACATCACCCGGCGAAATGCCCAGGCCTGCCATCTTGTTCGGGTCCAGCCAGACTCGCATGGCGTATTCGAAATTGGTCAGGATATCCGCTTTGCCGACGCCGTTCACACGCGCCAGCGCATCCTTGATGTTGATAGCGGCATAGTTTGACAGGAAGACGCTGTCATAGGACCCGTTGGGTGATGTCAGCGCCGTCACCAGCAGCATGTTGGAGGAGCTTTTCTGAGTGACAACCCCGTTGGCGTTGACCTCAGCGGGCAGCGAAGCAGTGGCCTGTGCCACCCGGTTCTGCACGTTGACCGACGCGATATCGGGATCGGTTCCGACCTCGAAGGTTACCGCCAGCGAATAGCTGCCGTTATCAGCTGAGGTTGAGGACATGTAGAGCATGCCGTCCACGCCATTGACCTGCGCTTCGATCGGCGCGGCGACGCTTTTTTCAACGGTTTCCGCATTGGCGCCGGTGTATGTGGCTGTGACATTCACCACTGGCGGCGTGATTTCCGGGAACTGCGCAACCGGCAGTGCGAAATAGCCGATGACGCCCATGACCGTCAGCACAAGGGAAATGACGATCGCGAACTTCGGCCTTGAGATGAAAGTTGAAGAGAACATTGCTTATTCTCCAGCCTGTGCTGCCATGACCGGATCCACCTCGACACCGGGACGGATCTTTTGCAGGCCTTCGACCACCACGGTCTCGCCTTTGGTCAGCCCGTCCAGCACAATAATTCCAGTGCCTTGCACGTCACCGGTTGCAATATAGCGCTGCTGCACCTGGTTATTTTCATCCACAACCAGAACAAACGGCCCCTGCTGGTCGCGCTGGATCGCTGCCTGGCTGATTACAATCCGGTCGACGGCCTCTTGCGACTGGAGCCCGACGGTCAAAAAGGCACCGTCCAGAATGAGGCGGTTGTCGTTCTTGAACTCCGCCCGGACAGTAACGGCCCCGGTTGCCGGGTCTACCCGGTTGCCTGCAAAGGCAATCCGTCCCTTTTCTTCCAGCTCAGCACCATTAGGCAGAACAACAAACACTTCCGGCGCGGTTTCTGTGTTTCCGCGATCGATTCCCTCGGCTTCCAGCTCCTGCAGGATTTCTACGAATTGTTTTTCGTTCAGCGAGAAGGAAACATAAACTGGCGCTTCACGCACAATATTCACCAGCGGCGATCCGCTGGGGCTGACCACATCCCCGATGCTAACCTCGACACGCCCTACACGGCCGGAAAACGGTGCATGGATCTCGGTGTAGCTCAGATCCAGCTCTGCCTGCTGGATCGCTGCTGCTGCGGCTCTCACCTGCGCCTCGGCCACCAGTTCATTCGCGCGAGCGGTATCCCGGTCCGCTTCCGGAACCGAACCGCGCTCGAACAGTTCCTGCTTTCGCGCCAAATCCAGCGAGGCCAGCTCCAAATTGGCCTCTGCCTGCGCCAGCTCCGCCCGGCGACTCTCCAGCACAGCCTCATAGGCGCTGCGTTCAATCCGGAACAGAACATCGCCTTTCTCGACCTCGGCACCATCCTTGACCAGGACCTCCTCCAGGTAGCCGTTGACCCGGGCCATGATGTCAGCCTTGTCGATTGCCTCGCCCCTACCAATGAAGGTTGCGGTGTCTTTGATCGGTTTGATTACCGCCTCGGAGACCGACACTTTGGGCGCGGTCCCTTGCTGCTGTGCCAGAGCTGAGCCTGCGGCAGTCAAGCTTACAGCAGTAATAAATGCCAGCCCGGTCCGGCCGGTCAGGCCCCTGTTCCAGAAACACGTCATTCTTGAGCCTTTCAATTAAACAGAAAATTCAGCGCAGCCGTATTCCCGGTCTGCCGCCCCGTATCCAAATCGTTACCCTATTGAATACCTTCCCAGCGCACATCTGCAAGCTGCACACGCCTCGACCGCAAACTTCCGTCGCTGCCAGCCCGGCACGACCGCCAGTTCCGTGACGGAACTACAGTCTGCCCGAAGGCGTAAAAATATGGCACGGGGTCGGACAGTCACACCCGGTTCACGTCATTTGATTACCCGGGACCGGCCATTACTTTAACTCAGCAAAACCCTCTGGCTTGCAAGCAAGGAGACTGTCATGCGTTGGAGAGGACGGCGGGGAAGCCGGAACATCGAGGACCGGCGGGGCCGCCGGATGACAGGCAGAACCGCGGGCATCGGCGGCGCCGGGCTTCTGCTGGTCGTGGTCGCGGGTGCCTTTTTCGGGGTGGACCTGACGCCGCTGCTGCAAGGCTCCGCACCGCACAGCAGCAGCCCGGCCCCAATCACAGCAGCCGACCAGGAAGCCGCGGAATTCGTCAGCGTTGCCCTCGCCGATACCGAAGAGGTCTGGACCTCCATTTTCGAGCAGCAGCTCGGACGCCGCTACAGCCCGGCAGTTCTTGTGCTGTACAAGGGTCTCACACAATCGCCTTGCGGCGGGGCAAACGGAGCCACCGGCCCGTTCTATTGCCCGCTGGATGAAAAGGTCTATCTCGACACCTCGTTCTTCACCACACTCAGCCAACGGCTGGGCGCACGGGGGGATTTCGCAGCAGCTTATGTCGTTGCCCATGAGGTCGCCCATCATGTCCAGAACGAGCTTGGCATCCTGGGCGAAACGCAGCGCGTGCGGGCCCGCGTGAGCGACGTGGAGTCCAATGCGATTTCTGTCCGCACAGAACTGCAGGCCGATTGCTTTTCCGGGATCTGGGCCCGCTATGCACAGGACGCCCTGGGCACGCTGGAACCCGGCGACATTGAAGAGGCGATGAACGCAGCCAAGCAGATCGGCGATGATACGCTGCAACGCAATGCCGGGCAGGTACCGCAGCCGCATACGTTTTCCCATGGCACCAGCGCACAGAGGCAAGCTTGGTTTGCACGCGGGTTCCAATCCGGTGATGTGAAATCCTGCGATACGTTTTCGGCCGGTTCTTTGTGACACCTTGAGAACGCAGGCCATTGAAATCTCTTGAGGCTGATGTTTCTGTAGCCGCACAGATATCACCGCACCGGCCTTGCATGGCTGGCCGTTTCCGGCCGCTTGCGCAGTGCCACAGCAACCCAAGGGAGACAGCCTTATGAAAGTTGATGGGACGCACTACCGGTCTCTGTGGTGGGATCACGAGAAGGACGCTCTGCAGATCATCGACCAGCGCTGGCTGCCGCATGAATTCCGCATTCAGCCGGTGGAGACTCTGCAGGAATTTGCCGATGCCATTGTTGAAATGCGGGTCCGCGGCGCGCCCCTGATCGGTGCAACTGCCGCCTATGGCATGGCGCTCGCGATGCGGCTGGATCCGTCCGATACAGCGATGGACCAAGCTTGGAGTTTCCTCAACGCAACCCGCCCAACAGCGGTTAACCTGCGCTGGGCGCTGGACCGCTGCCGCGCCCACCTGCGGCCTCTGGCGGAACCGGAACGCGCTGCCGCAGCCCTGCGGCTGGCGCATGAAATTGCCGATGAGGATGTGGAGATCAACCGCCGCATTGGTGTGCACGGGCTGGAACTGATCCGCCAGATCGCTGCGGGTAAGCCTGCGGGCGAACCGGTCCGGTTGCTGACCCACTGCAACGCAGGCTGGCTGGCAACCGTGGATTGGGGAACCGCCACCAGCCCGATGTATCACGCGCATGAGGCCGGCATTCCTGTTCATGTCTGGGTCGACGAAACCCGCCCGCGCAACCAGGGCGCCTTGACCGCATGGGAGCTGGGCAGCCACGGCATCAGCCACAGCTACATCAGCGACAACGCGGGCGGCCACCTGATGCAGCATGGCCAGGTTGACCTGGTGATCACCGGCACCGACCGCACCACCCGCCGCGGCGACGTCTGCAACAAGATCGGCACCTATCTGAAGGCGCTGGCCGCCAAGGACAACGGTGTGCCCTTCTACGTCGCCCTGCCCTCGCCGACTATCGACTGGACCGTTTCCAACGGTGTTGCCGAAATCCCGATTGAGGAACGCAGCGCGCGTGAGGTCACCCATGTTCAGGGCAAAACCGAAGACGGCGCAATCGGCGTTGTCCAGGTGACGCCTGACGGCACCCCCGGCGGCAACCCGGCATTTGACGTGACACCGAACCGTCTGGTGACCGGCCTGATCACCGAGCGCGGCATCTGCGCCGCATCCGAGGAAGGCCTGGCCGGCCTGTTCCCGGAGATGGCCGCGGCGAAATCCGCCTGATGCCGGACGCCGCGCCGTGAAGCCGCCGTATCACGACTCCACCGAACTCAGGCAGGCGGTGATTGACGCCTGCCTGGAAATGAACGCCGCGGGCATCAATCAGGGCACTTCCGGCAATATCTCAGTGCGGGTGGAAGATCAGATGCTGATCACACCGTCCGGCGTTCCATATGAGACTCTGCTGCCGGATGACCTTGTGCTGATGCCACTGGACTGCAGTCGCGCACCGAAGGGGCCATTGCAGCCCTCAACTGAATGGCCCTTTCATCAGGCGATCCTTCAGGCAAAACCCGGCGTGAACGCCGTGGTCCACGCTCATCCCATCTATTGCAGTGCGCTGGCGATGAACCGCCAATCAATCCCGGCCTGCCACTACATGGTCGCGGCCTTTGGCGGCAGGGATGTTCCGGTCGCCGGTTACGCCCTGTTCGGAAGCGTGCAACTGTCCGAAAATATTCTACGCGCGCTGCAGCAACGCAGTGCCTGCCTTATGGCCAACCATGGCGCGGTTGCCACCGGCGACAGCCTGCCCCGGGCACTATGGCGCATGGTGGAATTGGAAGCACTGGCAAAGAGTTACGCAGTCAGCCTCACTATAGGTAAACCGCACATCCTGAGTGACGCTGAAATGGCAGAAGCCATTGCAGCTTTTGCTGACTACGGGCTGAAAGATAGCCGTTGATCTTGCGCACTCGCAAATAGGAGCTGAAATGAACTACCCGCTGATCTTTGACGGGCACAACGACCTTCTGCTGCAGATCCAGTCCGGGAATGTTGCCAGCGGCGAGCGCGGCTTTATGGGCTCTGGCGGCAATCATATCGACTTGTCAAAGGCGCAGTCTGGCGGATTTGCAGGCGGGTTCTTCGCGATCTTTGTCCCGGACGCAGGCAGCGCTTCCTTCATGGATGAAATGATGGCGGTCAGCTATGATCTGCCCTTGCCGCCGCCCCTGGATTGGGCCCGTTCGGCTCAGATCGCATTGGCCCAGGCAGCAATCCTGATACAGCTTGAGAAACACGGCGCGCTCAGGATCTGCCGCACCGCGGATGACATCCGCGGCGCCATGCGGGACGGCATCATGGCCGCCGTAATGCATATGGAAGGCGCCGAGGCAATTGACCCGGATTTCCACATGCTGGAGGTTTTGCACGCCGCTGGCCTTCGCTCGCTCGGTCCGGTCTGGAGCCGGCCTACAATCTATGGACACGGTGTTCCGTTCCGCTTTCCCTCCAGCCCGGATACCGGTCCCGGCTTGACAGCAGATGGCATGCGGCTGGTAAAAAAATGCAATGAACTTAAAATCCTGATCGACCTATCTCATCTGAACGAAGCCGGATTCTGGGATGTTGCCCGCCACAGCGGCCACCCCCTGGTCGCCACCCATTCCAATGCCCACGCCCTATGCCCGCACAGCCGCAACCTGACCGACCGGCAACTGCACGCGATCCGTGAAAGCGACGGGCTGGTGGGGCTGAACTTCGCGGTCGCCTTCCTGCGCGAAGATGGCCGGATGGACGCCGACACGCCGGTCAGCCGGATGATTGAACACCTCGACTATCTCATTGCCGAGCTTGGCGAAGACAGGGTCGGCTTAGGGTCGGACTTTGACGGCGCAACCGTTCCTGAAGCAATCAGCAATGTCGCGGGACTGCCGCTGCTGCGGGAAGCGATGAAGGCGCACGGCTACGACGACACGCTAATGGCAAAGCTGTGCCACGGAAACTGGTTGCGTGTGTTGGAACGGACTTGGGCGTAACAACGCCAAGGCTAATAGCTGCTGCAAATTTTTTTGTACGGAACAAGAACGAATTGAGTTTGCGCGCATCACCTCTAGGAGAGGTCGACCAAAAAACAAAGACCTGCAGCAAGAACGCACTGCAGGCCTTTGTTTTTATTGGTACCCAAGGCCGGACTCGAACCGGCACGCTGTCACCAGCGGGGGATTTTGAATCCCCTGCGTCTACCATTCCGCCACTTGGGCCACGCCCTTTTCCTAGCCAAGCTATCGGCCAAGGTCCAGAGGCAAAACGGTACTCCGCCGCTGAAAATCCTTCGCACTGCAAAATCAGCCGGCGCGCAGCTTGACGGAGCGACGCACGCATGCCACCTCCCTTGGCAAACGCTGATGAGGACGCAGGGCCAAAATGCTGAAACCGCTTTACGACCGGACGATGGCCCTGGCCGATCATCCCAAGGCGCTATGGTGCCTGGCCGTTGTCGCATTTGTCGAAAGCTCGGTTTTCCCAATCCCGCCGGACGTCCTGATGATCCCGATGATCCTGGCCCGCCCCTCACGCGCATGGCTGGTCGCACTGGTGGCTCTGATCGCCTCGGTGGCCGGCGGCGTTCTGGGGTACGCTATTGGCGCCTTCTTTTATGAAGGCATCGGCCAGCCGGTCTTGGAAGCCATGGGCAAGGGAGATGCCATGGCGGAGTTTAACACCCGCTTCAACGACTTTGGCTTTTGGGCCGTGCTGGGCGCAGGTGTCACACCGTTCCCCTACAAGGTGATCACCATCATGTCGGGCTGGACCGGGATGCCGCTTGGCACTTTCATTGCCACCTCTATCTTTGCACGCGCATTGCGTTTTTTCATCGTAGCGGGTCTTCTTTGGCAATTTGGCGCCCCGGTCCGCGATTTCATTGAACGCCGCTTGGGACTGGTGTTCACCGCATTCATGGTGATCCTGTTCGGCGGTTTCCTGATGGTGAGGTTCATCTGAACATGCACAGGTTTCTGATCGTTTTGGCCGCCGCCGGGTCCGCTGCACTTTTGCTGGGGGCGCTTGGGTTCCAGTACATTGGCGAAATGGCCCCCTGCAAACTCTGCTATTGGCAACGCTACCCCCATGCCGCTGCGGCTGGCATCGGCGTCCTTGCGCTGATCATCCCCGGCGCGCTGCTGCCGTATCTGGGTGCGCTGGCGGCGCTGGCGACCGCCGGAGTCGGCGCCTATCACACCGGGGTCGAGCGCGGCTGGTGGGAAGGCCCCTCCACCTGCACGTCCGGACCTATTGGCGGGCTGTCTCCGGATCAGCTGATGGAGCAGATCATGGCCGCGCCGCTGGTGCGCTGCGACGAGGTTCCCTGGGAAATGCTGTCGCTCTCCATGGCAAGCTGGAACGCCATCGCATCCTTCGGTCTCGCACTGTTGTGGATTGCCGCGGCCAACCACATCCGCAAACAGCGTTAACGGTTCAGTAAGCTGCAATGCGGCCGCCAACATGCTGGCCGCATTGTAAAGACAGCGGCCTCAGGTATCTTTCTTGGTCGCCAGCAGCAGATTGGTTTCGCTGCTCACGACCCCTTCAAATGTCCGGATTTTGGCCAGGGCGGCATCCAGCGTTTCCAGCGTTTCCGTACCAAGTTCAATAATCAGATCCCAGCGCCCGTTGGTGGTATGAATAGCCCGCACTTCCGGCAGCCCCTGCAGCTGCCTAGTGATCCGGCTGGTGCCGCGGCCTTCGATCCCGATCATCATCAGCCCCCGCACCGGATCGCGCAGGACATCCTCTTTCAGAACGACAGTAAACCCCAGGATATCCCCCCGCGCCTGCAGACGTTCAATCCTTGCCCGAACGGTGGTCCGCGACAGGTTCAGCTCCAGCGCCAGATCCGAAAGCGACGCCCTGGCGTTGTGCCGCAAGGCTGACACCAGCCGCTCATCCGTTTTGTCCATACCTCACCCCGTTTTGATCAATTGCCCCTCATCATGGGCAAATTGAGAGCTGGATTCCATCACGTTTCGGAAGTTTCTAGTATTAAATCTGAATTTTTGGGAGAGCAAAACAGTGACATCGCAACACTGCATCCTGATTGGCGCGCCGGTAGACAGCGGAAAACGCAGAGCCGGTTGCCTGATGGGCCCCGACGCCTACCGCACCGCGGGCATCACCGAAGCCCTGCAAAGCCTGGGCCACACCGTCGAAGACCTTGGCAACCTGTCTCCGGACACTCACGCCAAGGACACGAACGATGGGGTGGTCTATGCCCGCAACGAAACCATTGGCTGGACCTCCCGCCTGGCGCAGGCCGCCGAAGACGCCTTAGAGTGCGGCATGCCGGTCTTCCTCGGCGGCGACCACTCGCTGTCGCTTGGATCGGTTGCCGGGGCCGCAAACCATGCCGCCAAGGCAGGCCGGCCGCTGTTTGTCCTGTGGCTTGACGCGCACACCGATTTTCACACCCCGCAGACAACAGACAGCGGCAACCTGCACGGCACTCCAGTCGGATACTTCACTGGCCGCAATGGCTTCGATGGCTTTCCTGAAGTGACCAACCCGGTGCCGCAGGAAAACGTCTGCATGATCGGCCTGCGCTCTGTCGACACGCAGGAGCGGCTGGCGCTGGAAGGCAGCAGCATCCTCACCCATGACATGCGCCATATTGACGAAAACGGTATTGCCGGGCCGCTGAACCGTTTCCTGGAGCGGGTGGCAGAGGCCAATGGTATGCTGCATGTCTCGCTGGACGTTGATTTCCTGGACCCCTCGGTGGCCCCTGCGGTCGGCACCACCGTACCCGGCGGTGCCACCGTGCGCGAGGCGCATCTGGTCTGCGAAATCCTGCATGATTCCGGCCTGATGACTTCGCTGGACCTCGTGGAACTGAACCCCTTCCTGGACGAGCGCGGCCGTACCGCGCATCTGATGGTGGACCTCTGCGCCTCAGCACTCGGCCGCCGCGTCTTTGACCGCCCGACACGGAGCTACCAGTGAGCAGCCTGCAAGCCCCCTCTGCTGTGGTGATGATCCGGCCCCACCACTTCTGCTCGAATCCGGAAACAAAGGGCGATAACGCCTTTCAAACGCTGGCAAACACCTCGGCTGAAGCAACCTCTGCCCAGGCGCTGGCTGAGTTTGACGGCGCCGTGAAAACCCTGCGTGGCGCCGGTGTCACGGTGCATGTGTTCGACGACACCACCACCGAAACGCCAGACAGCGTGTTTCCGAACAACTGGTTCTCCACCCATGCCGGCGGCCACGTTGCGGTTTACCCGATGTATGCCGAAAACCGCCGCAAGGAACGCCGATGGGATGTGATCGAACATCTGAAGCGCGATTACCGCGTGCAAGACGTGATTGACTATTCCGGCCTGGAACAGGACGGGCTGTCGCTGGAGGGCACCGGCGCAATGGTGCTCGACCATATCGGGCGGATTGCCTACACAGTGAAATCCAACCGCGCCGATCCGGTGCTGCTGGAACGGTTCTGCACCCATTTCAACTTTGAACCCATGGTGTTCGAAGCCAAAGATGATGCAGGCCGCGACGTCTATCACACCAATGTTCTGATGGGCATCGGCACCGAATACGCGCTGATCTGCCTGGACATGATCACCGATCCGGCCCGCCGCGCCGAGCTTGCCGCTCGGCTGGAGGAAACCGGGCGCCGGGTCATTGACCTGACGCCAGCGCAGATCTCCAGTTTTGCAGGCAATGCTTTGGAGCTGACAGGCCGCGGACGCCTTTTGGCCCTGTCCGCTACTGCATTGCAAGCGCTGCGCCCGGACCAGACCGCCATCATTGAACAGAGCGCTGAACTGCTTCCGCTCACCATTCCCACTATCGAAACCGCCGGCGGGTCGGTGCGCTGCATGCTGGCAGGCATCCACCTCAGCCCCCGTGAAAGGAAAACCGCATGACACAGCCTTCGGATAAGGCCCTGGTGCCTTTTGTCAGCGTCGACAACATGATGCGCCTCGTTCATCACGTTGGCATCGAACAGATGCTGCGCGATCTTGCTGACTATGTGGAAGATGACTTCAAGCGCTGGGAACTGTTCGACAAGACCCCCCGCGTCGCCAGCCATTCCGACGTTGGTGTGATCGAGCTGATGCCAACCTCGGATGGTGAGGCCTACGGCTTCAAATATGTGAACGGCCACCCCAAGAACACTTCCGAAGGGCTGCAGACCGTCACCGCCTTCGGCCTGCTGGCGGATGTCTACACTGGCTACCCGGTGCTGCTGACCGAGATGACCATGCTGACCGCGCTGCGTACTGCTGCAACATCAGCAATGGCTGCCAAGTATCTGGCCCCCAAGGGCGCAACCACCATGGCGATGATCGGCAATGGTGCGCAGTCTGAATTCCAGACCCTGGCGATGAAGGCGATTATCGGCCTCAAGTCCGTGCGGCTTTATGACAAGGACGCCGCGGCGACCGAGAAATGCGCCCGCAACCTGCAGGGCCTGGGGATTGAGGTCGTCAGCTGCAAGACACCGGAAGAAGCCATTGAAGGCGCGCAGATTCTCACCACCTGCACTGCCGACAAACAGTATGCCACTATCCTGACCGACAACATGGTTGGCAGCGGTGTGCATATCAACGCCATCGGCGGCGACTGCCCCGGCAAGACTGAACTGGCCGCGGGCATTCTCAGCCGCTCAGACGTCTTTGTCGAATACCCGCCGCAAACCAGGATCGAAGGCGAGATCCAGCAGATGCCGGAAGATTTTGCCGTGACCGAACTATGGGAAGTCATTGCAGGCAAGAAACAGGGCCGTACCGGCGACCGCCAGATCACCCTGTTCGACAGCGTCGGCTTCGCGATCGAGGATTTCTCGGCGCTGCGCTACATTCGCGACCGCATCAAGGGCACCGATTACTTCATCGACCTGGACATGCTGGCGGATCCGGATGACCCGCGCGATCTGTTCGGTATGCTTCAGCGCGCCAAAAACTGAAACCAGACAAACAGAATGCAAGGCGGTCCGTTGAAATGAGGCCGCCAGCACCTTCGGCCTTTTCACCTGCCCTTATTAACTGGGCTTGCACGCAGCATTCCTGGGGATCGGAACCGCTGCTCTCCCTCAGCGGGACGCCCTTTGCAGGTGGGAAGGCCGAAACTCTCCCGAAAGGCGCAATTCCAACGTTCTCAGGCGTCCAGCTCGGTATCCCAGTACAGGAAGTCCATCCAGCTTTCGTGCAGATGGTTTGGCGGGAATTTCCGGCCCGTATTCCGCAACTCTTCTGCCCCCGGCCGCCGCGGCGGCTTGCGCAGCGACATGCCCGCCCGGTGCAGCGACTTCGATCCTTTTTTAAGGTTGCAGGGACTGCAGGCCGCAACCACGTTTTCCCAGCTGGTCACACCGCCTGCCGCACGCGGCACCACATGGTCAAACGTCAGCTCGCCCTTGCTGCCGCAGTACTGGCAGCAGAATTCGTCACGTAAAAACAAATTAAAGCGCGTGAAGGCCACGCGCTTTTGAGGTTTTACATAATCTTTCAACACCACCACAGACGGTATTCGGATCTCGGTGCTCGGACTGTGCACCACCTCGTCATACTCGGCCACAATGGCCACCCGGTCCAGCCAGGCTGCTTTCACCGCATCCTGCCAAGACCAAAGAGATAAAGGGTAATATGAAAGCGGCCGGTAATCCGCATTCAACACCAGCGCGGGGTGCTGCTTCAGCGCCCCTGGAGATCTGACAAACTCTGCCCTGAAATCGCCATCCATTTTTGAACGTCTTCCTCGCCCTGATCTTCCGTTTCCCGGAACCAGAGCGGGGAACCCGCCCCAGCCTGACTTTGACTATATATCGTGGTTGGCACCTGACAAGCCCCAATGACCCACAATATGTCGCGAGCAAGCTGCGCTGATTCCATGACGAGCGCGTGACAGTTATCCACAGGCTGGAACCGGGACAGCCTCTTGCCCTGCAGCCGCTGGACGCCTATTGCCCAGCCATGACCCGTCTGATCCGTTTCAACAAACCGTTTGACGTGCTGCCGCAGTTCACCGACCGCGGCAGTTTGGACAGCCCGCGAGCGACCCTTAGCCAGTATATCGATTGCCCCGGCGTCTATGCCGCCGGCCGTCTAGACCGCGACAGCGAAGGGCTGATGCTGCTGACGGACAATGGCCGCCTGCAATCTTGGATCACCGATCCCAAGCACAAGATGGACAAGACCTATTGGGTGCAGGTGGAGGGAATTCCCAGCGCCGAGGCGCTTGAACTGCTAGCAAATGGAGTTGAACTGAAGGACGGAAAAACCCGGCCTGCCAAGGTGCAGGTGATTCAGGAGCCGCCCGGCCTCTGGGCCCGCACGCCGCCTGTCCGGGTGCGCAAGACGGTTCCCGACAGCTGGATCGCGCTGACCATCCGCGAAGGCCGCAACCGCCAGGTGCGGCGGATGACGGCGGCAGCCGGGCACCCGACCCTTCGGCTGATCCGCTACAGCATCGGCGCCTGGACGCTGGACGGGCTGGCACCGGGCGCCTGGGAGGATCTGGAGCCGCCCCGCGTGCCCGGACCGCCCAAACCTTCCCAGAAGCCGCCGCGCAGGCCAAAAGCCGCATCACCACGCCCGGCAAATGGTGACAGGCCCCGCCGCCGCTGATAGCCTGCGGGCATGCTTCCCCAAGCCCCTGCCCCGCAAGCCATTCTCGAAGCCGCGCTCTACGTGGATGACCTGGACGCTGCAGAGGATTTCTATGGGCGCATTCTAGGCTTGCAGCGCATTCAGAAAGCGGCAGGCCGCCATGTTTTCTTCCGATGCGGGAGTTCCGTCCTGCTGCTGTTCATTGCGGCGGAAACAGCGAAGCCTCCAGGCAATCCGCGCTTGCCGGTCCCTCCGCACGGTGCACAGGGTCCGGGGCACGTTTGTTTCGCCCAATCCCGCAGCGAGCTGCTGGAGATGCGCGACCGGCTGCACGCTGCCGGTGTCGACATTGAGGCGGAGTTTGATTGGCCGCATGGGCCCCGGTCCATTTACTTCCGGGATCCAGCTGGAAATTCAGTCGAGATTTCCGAGCCGCATTTGTGGTCGTATTAAACCGCGGCCAGACCGAAAATCCATTCAGCTGCAACCTGTTACAGGCTCAACTTGTCGCGCATGAAGGCCAAGGCGACACTCAACCCGTCCGGCGCGATGCCGTGGGCAGTGCCCTTTTGGATATGTGCAAACACATCCTGGAAACCGGCTTCCTGCAGCGCTTCGGCGGCCTCCGGCAGTGACTGCACCGGCACCACGTCGTCCTGATCGCCATGCACCAGCAGGACCGGCATCTTGGACACCGCCTCATCCTTCAGCAATTCAGGCGCCAGCAGACGGCCGGAGAAGGCCACGATTCCGGCAACCGCATCTTCGCGCCGCGGCGCCACATGCAGGCTCATCATCGTCCCTTGGCTGAAGCCAAACAGAACCACCTGCTCTGGCAGCACGTCCTCGTCGACCATCAGCGCATCCAAAAAGGCGTTCAGATCCTCGACCGCAGCCTGCATTCCGCGCATGCTTTCTTCTTCGGACGAACCGTCAATCCACGGGATCGGGAACCATTGAAAACCAAACGGCGCACCGGCGCAGGCCTCGGGCGCGTCGGGTGCGACAAACAGCGTATCCGGCAGATGTTCGCCCAGCGGATCGGCCAGCCCCAGCAGGTCCGCGCCATTGGCGCCATAGCCATGCAGGAACACCACAACAGAGCGGGTGTCGCCGGAGAGCGGCTCCTTGCGGCCGGCATTCAGTACACGAGTCATCGGATTCCTTCCCTGTCCTTCGCCACCCGGTAATAGGCCCACAGAATGCGCGCCGCAACCGAACGCCACGGCGACCAGGCCTCCGCAATTTGCCGCATCTCCCGTTCCTTGGGGCGTGCAGGCAAGTCAAACAACACCCGTGCAGCTTCTTGCAATGCCAGATCGCCATGGGCAAACACATCCGCACGGCCCAGCGAAAACATCGCATAAATCTCTGCAGTCCAGACACCGATGCCCGGCACCTGAACCAGCGTGGCAATCACTTCAGCATCAGGAGCACTGCGCAGCGCGTTGAAATCAATGCGCGCTTCAGCCAGCGCCCGGGCATAGCGGATCTTTTGTCGGCTGAGGCCGGCTGCGCGCAGGTCCTCGTCGCTCGCCCACAGAATCTTGCGCGGCCCTGTCAGCTTGGCGTCTTTCATCCGCTTCCAGATTGCATTCGCCGAAGCGACGCTTACCTGCTGGCTGACAATTGCACTCAGCAACTCGGCGAACCCTTCGGGCTTGCGCCGCAAGGGAAGCGGACCGGTCAGTTCCAGCGCCTCGGCGAACCGGCTGTCACGCGCTGCCAGCCATTCAGCACCCTCAGTAACGCAATCGCCGCATTGAATGATCCGGCCCGCACCCGGCAGAAACTTTGGCAGATCTGACGCCACGTCACCCCCTTTGGCCGCGGCAAATGGGCCGCCTTCCAGCGTGGCAAGCGCCTTGCCCCGCACCCGGTTCACCGCTACGCATCCCATATGAGCATGACCATGACCACCCCCAGCGACGCGGTCGCCAAGAAAAACGTTGCCATCCTGGTTCTGGCCCAGGCGATCCTCGGCGCGCAGATGCCGATGATCTTTATCATTGGCGGCCTTGCGGGCCAATCGCTGGCGTCCAACCCCTGCTTTGCGACGCTGCCGATCTCGCTGATCGTGGGCGGCTCGATGCTGGCGGCCACGCCGATCTCAGCGATCATGCAGCGCTGGGGCCGCCGCGCCGGTTTCTTCACCGGCGCTGCTTTTGGCGCGCTGGGCGGCCTGGTTGGCGCTTACGGTCTGTATCTCGGCTCCTTTCCGGTCTTCCTGCTCGGCAGCCTGATGACCGGCGTCTACATGAGCGCGCATGGCTTCTACCGGTTCGCGGCGGCTGACACCGCTTCAGAAGCGTTCCGCCCCAAGGCAATTTCCTACGTGATGGCTGGAGGCCTTGCAGCTGCCCTGATCGGCCCACAACTGGTCAAGCTGACCAGCCAAGCCTTTGTAATTCCTTTTCTTGGAACCTACCTGACGGTTATTGCCGTCAACGTGTTCGGCGCCGCGCTGTTCCTGCTTCTGGATATTCCCAAACCACCAGCACCCAGCCATGACAGCCCCAAGGGGCGCAGCCGTCTTGAACTGCTAAAGACGCCGGTTATCGCCGTCTCGGTCATCTGCGCAATGGTTTCCTACGCATTGATGAACCTTGTTATGACATCGACCCCGTTGGCCGTGGTAGGATGCGGTTTCACTCAGGGCAATGCCTCCGATGTGGTGATGTTCCACGTTCTGGCGATGTATGTGCCGTCCTTCTTTACCGGCCATCTGATTGCCCGTTTCGGCGTGGAAAAGATCGTTGCCGCGGGCCTGATTATTCTCGCCGGTGCTGGCGCAGTTGCACTGCAAGGCGTTGAACTGGAAAACTTCTTTATCGCGCTTGTGCTGCTTGGTCTCGGCTGGAACTTCGGGTTCATTGGCGCAACCACCATGCTGGCCGGCGCCCATGACAGCCATGAGAAAGGCCGGATGCAGGGATTGAATGACCTGCTTGTCTTTGGCGGTGTCACCATGGCGTCGCTGGCCTCGGGCGGGTTGATGAACTGCTCTGGTGGCAATCCAGTGGACGGCTGGAACGCGGTCAACATGGCCATGGCACCCTTCCTGGTGCTGGCAGGTGGAGCACTGATGTGGCTGGTGATGCGGCCCAAGGAAGCCTGACCGTTTCCGCTTGAAAGCCAGAGTAATAAAGGCGCCCAGACGGGCGCCTTTATTATTTCACCTGAGTTCTTTACCAGCGCCCGGTGACTGCCCGGAGCATCAGCCCCGACCGGCGCCGGAACTCGCTTTGGCCAAGGGCGCCCTGCGCAACCCTCTCTGGTTCACGGACGGTCTGCTTCAGAACCGCCTCAGCCTGCCATCCCGCCAGCAGAGCAGCTCCGGAAGCTTTTGAAACATTAGCTCTTCGCTCTCGCGCTTTACTCATCTTTTCCAGCCCCTTACGAGCCAAAGCTTGCACGCCTTCCAAGGTTCCGTCCAGCAACGGAATCCGTTTCTGCGCTTCCAGCTCAGGGATTGCCCGCAGCCAATTTGCGACACCTGCACCATAGCCGAAATCCCTGACCACAGCCTCATCCGCCTGCCCCAGTGAAGCCGCAGCCATCCACATCAGCGATCCGCTGGTCCGGTCGATATAGCAGTCGAACTCAGCCTGATCCTCAAAGGGATCCTTGTAGATGTCCCAACGCCGCGCCTCGGCCATACCGTCGATACAGGCCGCCAGTTCCGGCTTCAGCAGCTTGGAGAGCGGCGTCGCAACATAGTGGCGGCGGACCGGCTTGCCCTCTGCGATCTCCGCCCCCACATCGCGCCACCATTGCACCCGCATCTCGGCAATCATGCTTTCCTGGCTGGCCCAGGGCGCCCGCGCCAGCTCAATATTGAAGGCATACAGCGCAAACAGCAGCGGCCGCGCCTGGACCGGCGCCGCCATGGTCGACAGAAACCGGTCCGGGTCGCTCTTCTGAACCAGCTCCGCGCAGGCCGTCAGGTCGGCGTCAAACTGCATCCGCCTGCCCGGCCCCGCTGTCATGGATCAGCTTCCAGCGGATGGCGTCCAGCAGCGCCTCGAACGACGCATCGATTATGTTTGCGCTGACCCCGACGGTGGACCAGCGATGGCCCTGGCTGTCCTCGCTGTCGATAATGACCCGGGTGACCGCCTCGGTGCCGCCTTGTGTGATCCGCACCTTGAAGTCCACCAGCCGCATGTCCTCCAGCTGCGCAGAATAGCGCCCCAGGTCCTTGCTCAACGCCCGTGCCAGCGCGTTCACCGGGCCACGGTCGCTGCCGGTCTCATCCAGCGACTCGCTGACCGACAGGCGCTTTTCGCCATCGACCTTCACCACAACCACCGCCTCTGACAGGCTGACCATGCGGTTATACTTGTTCTTGCGCCGCTCGACCGTAACCTTGTAGCGCTTCACCTCGAAAAAGTCCGGCAGCTGCCCCAGTTCCTTGCGCGCCAACAGCTCAAATGAGGCCTGCGCGGTATCATAGGAATAGCCTTCCGCCTCCCGCTCCTTGATCCGTTCCAGGATCCGCGCCAGCGCCGGGTTGCCGTTCTCAACGCTCAGCCCCGCATCGGTCAGCCGCTTACGCAGGTTCGACTGCCCGGCCTGGTTCGACATCGGGATCACCCGCGCGTTGCCAACCATGCCCGGCTCGATGTGTTCGTAAGTCGACGGGTCCTTCAGGATCGCACTGGCATGCAACCCAGCCTTATGGGCAAAGGCTGAAGCGCCCACATAGGCCGCCTGACGCACCGGAACCCGGTTCAGGATATCGTCCAGCATCCGGCTGATCCGGGTCAGCCCTGCCAGGGCATCCGAGCTCACACCGGTAGCGAAGGTGCTGGCGTAGGGTTCTTTCAGCAGCAGCGTCGGGATCAGCGCGGTCAGATTGGCGTTGCCGCAGCGCTCCCCCAAACCATTCAGCGTGCCCTGGATCTGCCGCGCCCCGGCATCAACCGCCGCGAGGGAGCACGCTACGGCATTTTCTGTGTCGTTATGGGTATGTATGCCCAGTTTCTCACCCGGAACTCCGGCCGCCACAACTGCACCGACGATCCGATGAACCTCCGCCGGAAGCGCGCCGCCATTGGTGTCGCAGAGCACAACCCAGCGTGCACCGGCCTCCAGCGCTGCACGGCAAGCCGCCAGTGCGTAGTCCGGGTTGTCCTTGTAGCCATCAAAGAAATGCTCTGCGTCAAACAGCGCCTCGCGCCCCTGTGCCACAATATGGGCCACCGAGGCGCGGATGTTCTCGAGGTTCTCCTCAAGCGTGATCCCCAGCGCATGGGTGACGTGGTAATCGTGGCTCTTGCCGACCAGACAAACCGCCTTGGTGCCTGCGTTCATCACCGCCGCTAGAACATCGTCGTTTTCCGCCGACCGCCCTATCCGCTTGGTCATGCCAAAGGCTGTCATGGTGGCGCGGGTTTGCGGCGCCTCCTCAAAGAACGCACTGTCGGTGGGGTTGGCGCCCGGCCAGCCGCCCTCGATATAGTCGATACCCAAGGTGTCCAGCGCTGTGGCTATTTGCTTCTTTTCTGCAGTGGAAAACTGCACCCCCTGGGTCTGCTGCCCGTCCCGCAGGGTTGTGTCGTAAAGATAGAGGCGTTCTTTGGCCATCAAAGCGCCTCCAGCTTGGCGGGGTCAAAACCGGCACCCGGCACAAGTTCGACACCGGCCTTGCTCATGCGCACTTCCAGGCCAGCCGCGACAAAGGCCGCTTTCAGCTGATCAACTTCCGAGAAATCCTTACTTTCCATAGCCTTCTGCCGCGCATCAAACAGCTGCTCTTCGTAGGCAGACAAGTCAACCGAGGGGGCAGACGCCCAGGCGCCCATCTCTTCCGTCAGCAAACCCAGCATCTGCGCCGACGCCAGAAGCCCGGCAGCATCACCCGCTGCGGCCAGCTTGTGCAGCTCAGCAATAGCGCCTGCGGAATTGAGGTCATCCGCCAGCGCGTCCAGGACCGCGGCAGCAGCGCTGGACGCGGGTTCGATGCCCGCGGTCAGCGCCCGCCATTTGCGCAGCGTCGCCTCGGCCTCCCTGGCCTTTTTGTCAGTCCAGTCCATCGGCTTGCGGTAATGGGTCTGCAGGAACACCAGCCGGATCACCTCACCAGGATACCCTTGATCCAGCAGATCGCGCACGGTGAAGAAGTTGCCCAGAGACTTGGACATCTTCTTGCCTTCGACCTGCAGCATCTCGTTGTGCAGCCAGTAGCGTGCAAAGCTGTCATCGCCATTTGCGCAGCAGCTTTGCGCAATTTCGTTTTCGTGGTGCGGGAACATCAGGTCGTTGCCGCCGCCGTGAATGTCAAATGTCTCGCCCAGCAGCTCATAGGACATCGCCGAGCATTCGATATGCCAGCCCGGCCGCCCGCGCCCCCAAGGGCTGTCCCAGCCCGGCAAGTCGTCGCTGGACGGCTTCCACAGCACAAAATCCATCGGGTTCTTCTTATAGGGCGCAACCTCAACCCGGGCGCCTGCAATCATGTCATCCACCGAACGGCCTGACAGTTTGCCGTAAAGCTCTTTCCAGCTGTCGACAGCAAACAGCACATGGCCCTCAGCGGCATAGGCGTGCCCTTTGGCGATCAGATCCTCGATCATCGCCACCATCTGCGGAATGTACTGGGTCGCACGCGGCATGTGGTTCGGCTCCAGCGCGCCGAGTTCCCCCATGTCGTCCAGGAACCATTGCGTCGTCTCGGCTGTGATGTCGCCAATCGGCCGTCCGCTTTCCGCCGCGCGGGCGTTTATCTTGTCGTCAACGTCGGTGAAGTTCCGGGCGTAAGTCACTTTATCTGCGCCATAAACCTCGCGCAGGAGGCGGTAGAGAACATCAAACACCACCACCGGACGGGCATTGCCCAGATGCGCCCGGTCGTAAACCGTGGGGCCGCAGACATACATCCGCACGTTTTCGGCGTCGATCGGCTCAAAGACCTCTTTCTTGCGGGTCTTCGTGTTCTGCAGCTTGATCACTCTGTCCATGGTTCCCATGCCCGGTTCCTTTCGCATGCCCAGCCATTAGCGGCAGGCACTACCCAATGCGCGCAGCGCGGGCTTAGCAACTTGTCAGGGAAATGAAAACGACAGAAACCAGCCCGCTGATATGTCAGCAGGTAATGCAGCAGATAATGGTGGTGCAATTCTGGTTCATGCAGGCTGCTTAGCACGCGCCAGAAGCGCCGCCAAGCTTTTTGGATGCCGGAAACAGCAAAGGCCGCCCGCCTGCCTTGGGTACAGTCCGGGCGGCCAGCGGCGCGGCGGAACAAGCGTGCCGCGCCGGTGTTTGTATCAGCTTAGAATTTGAAGGACGCACGCAGCGACACGGATGTCGCATCAGAACCAACACCCGAGGTTCCGAACTGATCGAAATTATGCTCCAGCACTTCACCGCCGACCTGCCACTGGTCGGTCACCTGGTAGGCTACGCCAACGCCGTAGAAGTCGCCGGTTTCGCTGCCCAGTGAGCTGTCGGCCTCGGCCACACCACCGGTCACATAGGCCAGCACCCGGCCAAAGTCATAGCCGGCCTTCAGCTTGGCGCGGGCAACCGAGTCGACGGTTGCGCCGCCGCCCAGATCCAGGTCGGTTGCGTCATAGTCCAGTTCGCCGCCCAGCACGAAACGGCCGAAATCATAATTGTAGCCGCCGTGGATACCGTATGCGGCATCATCACCCGAGGCACCGTTGCTGGCATCCGCGTCCAGCTGGCCTACCTGGCCACCCAGGTAGAAACCGGTCCAATCGCCGCCCTCATTGACCACAACCGGCGCCGGAGCCGGCGCGGGTTCGACCACCGGCTCAACCAGGTTGCCGGCAAAGGCCGCACTGCCCATTACGGTTGCGATGGCTGTCATAGCTACGAAACGAGTCATTCAGACTTCTCCTTTTGCAGTCCCGGCGCAAGCTGTGCGCCGTTGACGCTTACAAAAGGTCTTTGGCTGGCAGTTTCCAGTGCTGCTCAGCTCACAGCCCCTGAATTGGCGGTGACTGGCCTAAATCCCGTTCCAGCCCGCGCCTTTTTGCCGGAAACCGCAGGCGGAAATCTGCCAACCTATTGAAATCCCGCCCGCTTTGACTAGCGGCGATTAAGCATCCAGCCTCAAAGAACTATTAGAAACGGAAAGCAGCGCTCACAGCCAGGGTTTCGCCGCGCGGGCTGGCGCTGCCGTCTTTCGGCCCGGCCTCATGATGCAACAGCTCACCGGTCAATTGCAGCGCACGGTTCAGAGACACCCGCATCCCAAAGCCAAACAGCGATCCGTGGCGCCGGCCGCTGGATGCCTCGGCCTGAAGCCCGCCTACGGTTACAAAGCCGGTAGCCGGACCAAAGTCGTAACCTGCCTGAAGGCGCAGCTGGTGTGTTTCCTCAGCCTGCAGGGCGCGTGTCAGCGGACCGGTCTGCCCTGTTGACAGGCTGCCGCCGAAAATCAGGCCATCCGCCCCTTGTCCGTAGCCGAACTCAATGGTGCGAGCTTCTCCCCCTGATGTTCCGTGCTCCGCAAGTAAAGAGGTATTGGATTGAAGGCGGCCATATTCTTCAGCAAAGGCAGAATGGCCTTGGACAGCAGTACTGGCGAGCACTACGGCGAGCGTTTGGCAGAGTTTGGTCTTCTGAACCATCGGCATATGGCTGTGCCTTCCTGCAATGCACCATTCAGCGTGCCATCCCCCATGGCCCCAGTATCTGCATTAATGCTTAATATTTCGTTCCCTGACCCAGACTGCCAACAACTAGGCTGTGCGGAAACCGTAAAAAATGCACTCTGCATCATTAAAAATAGTGAAATTTAGTAAACTCCAACGGCGGATATCAGCGGCAAGAACGCCCGTGAAAAAAGTGTCGCAAATTTCACTCAGGTCGTTATCGTGCTAGAAACTTCGCAAACGCATGCCAAACTGCCGGAAAGTCACAGGAGACCGCATGCAGGAAGAACGCAGCCTTGTCAGCCTCATATACCGCACCATCGGTGCGGCGCGCGGGCGTGCAGCCAGGGGCCGGCCGCACTGAGTTGAATTTTCACACGTTTCAACTCACACTTCCTGAAAGGCTCCCTGAATGAACGACCAAGCCTCCTCCACCCGCGCAGCCCGCAGCGGCGGCCGCAACGCACGCCGTGCCGCCCGTGCCTCAGCCCTGCCCGAGCATCTCCGTCCAGTCCGTCCCGGCATGGAATCATCCGCGCTGAAACTGCTCAGCCAGGCAGACATGGAAAAAATCCATGAGGCCGCGCTCACCGCTCTCGAAGAAATCGGTCTGGCCGACGCCCCGCCAAGCGGCGTCGACTATTTGACCGCGGCAGGCTGCATTCTGGGGGATGACGGCCGGATCCGGTTCCCCCGCGCACTGGTTGAGGATACCATCGCCAAGGCGAACCGCTCTGTCACGCTCTTCAGCCGGGATGGCAAGACGGACTTGCAACTGTCCGGAGGCCGCGTGCACTATGGCACCGCTGGCGCTGCAGTCAGCATGGTGGACGTGAATGGCCGCGAATACCGCGACTCCACTGTCCAGGACCTCCACGATGCCGCCCGTATCTGCGATCAGCTGGACAACATCCACTTCGTGCAGCGCCCGATGGTCTGCCGCGACATTCCCGACAACCGCGAAATGGACCTGAACTCCATCTACGCTACCTGTGCCGGGACCACCAAACATGTCGGCGTATCCTTCACTGAACCTGATTTCGTGAAGCCCGGCCTGGAGCTTTTGCACATGATTGCCGGAGGCGAGGACAAATGGCGCGAACGGCCGTTTGTGTCGAACTCCAACTGCTTCGTCGTTCCGCCGATGAAATTCGCAACCGAATCCTGCGAAGTGATGGAGGAATGCATCAAAGGCGGCATGCCGGTGCTGCTGCTTTCGGCAGGCATGGCGGGTGCTACGGCGCCGTCGAGCATTGCCGGCGCGATCACCCAGGCGGTTGCTGAATGCCTCGCCGGACTGGTTTATGTAAACGCCGTAAAGCCTGGTGCGCCAGCGATTTTCGGCACTTGGCCTTTCGGCTTGGATCTGCGCACCGGCGCGATGACTGTTGGTTCCGGCGAACAGGCCTTGCTGTCCGCTGGCTGCGCGCAGATGCACAAGTTTTACAATCTGCCTGGCGGCGCCGCTGCTGGCGCCTCGGATTCCAAATTGCCGGACATGCAGGCCGGCTGGGAGCAGATGTGCTCTGCAGTTATGGCGGGCCTGTCCGGCCTCAACATGGTCTATGAAGCCGCAGGAATGCATGCCTCGCTGCTCGGCTTCTGCCTGGAATCTCTGATCCTCGACAATGATTTGCTGGGCCAGGCGCAACGCTGCGTCCGCGGCATCGAGGTGAACGACGAAACCCTGGCACTGGACCAGATGCGCGCTACCTGTCTGGGCGGACCCGGCCACTACTTGGGCACCGATCAGACTCTCAGCCGGATGCAGGTGGACTATGTCTACCCAGCCCTCGGCGACCGCACCTCCCCAAAGGAATGGGTGGAGCGCGACAAACCCGATCTGATTGCCAAGGCAACCGCGAAGAAGGAAGAAATCCTGTCGCAGCGGTCCGCCGCCCGGTTCGATGCGGAAACGGATATGGCAATCCGCCAGAAATTCAACATTCACTTGCCCGCCTGAGGCGGCACAGATCGAACTTGCAGCGGGCCGGATACTCCGGCCCGTTTTCTTTTGGAAACCGGCTGCCGGTTCCGGAAAATCCGCCCCCCATGTTTCTGAAAATTTTCTTAACTTCCACCTTGAAGGTTTCAGCCTGTCAAGTTAACCTATTGTAAATAGGCAAATAAATGCAAAGACCTTCGAATACTCAGGCAATCTGGGCTGCAAAAACACACCTGTAAAGGCGCAATACTGGAATGCAATCCCGCAAAGCTCGCCAACTTTTGCAGAACCATCCAGGGCGCGCTTTGCAATAATGCAGTGCGATGGGTGTGGTTGGCCGCCTTAGTGATGATTTGCGTTTTTGCATGTCGAAAATCAGAAAAGATGCGCGCAGTCGCCGATATCTGCAAAGCAAAAGACATGCGTTAACTGTCCACCCGGCATCGCAGCGCAGCCAGTTTGACTATTCGAAGCCTCAGGCGGTTGTTACGTTAACCAGGCTTCTGGCGCTTCATCGGCATTCAGCCGAAAGCAGCAGCGCCTTTTTCTTTGCAGAATTCACGGTCCGGCCCCTGAGGGCAATATTGCAAAGCAATCTTGCATAAACGCAGCGCGAAGCGGACTCCGCGCTGCTGCTTGGCAATCAGAAAAAGGCCTGCAATCCCGTCTGAGCCCGGCCCAGGATCAGCGCGTGGACGTCATGGGTGCCCTCATAAGTGTTCACGGTCTCCAAGTTCACCATGTGGCGGATCACGTTGAACTCCAGGCTGATGCCGTTGCCGCCGTGCATGTCGCGCGCCATCCGGGCAATTTCCAGCGCTTTGCCGCAATTGTTTCGCTTGATGATCGAGATCATCTCCGGAGCGGCATTCGCCTCATCCATCAACCGGCCAACACGCAAGGACGCCTGCAGACCCAGGGTGATTTCGGTCTGCATGTTTGCCAGTTTCAGCTGGAACAGCTGCGTGTTCGCCAGCGGCCGGCCGAATTGAATGCGGTCCAAACCGTATTGACGGGCCGCATGCCAGCAGGCCTCCGCGGCCCCCATAGCGCCCCAGCTGATGCCATAGCGTGCGCGGTTCAAACAGCCGAATGGCCCTTTCAGCCCTTCAACATGCGGCAGCAGCGCGTCCTCGCCAACCTCAACGCCATCCATCACAATTTCACCGGTGATCGACGCCCGCAGGGAAGCTTTGTTTTCAATCTTCGGCGCGCTGAGGCCCTTCAGGCCCTTGTCCAGGACAAAGCCGCGGATCTTGCCGCCATGGGCTTCGGACTTGGCCCAGACCACAAACACATCGGCAATCGGTGCATTGGAGATCCACATCTTGGACCCCTTAAGCCTATAACCGCCATCAATTTTTTCGGCGCGGGTTTTCATGCTTGCAGGGTCGGAGCCGGCATCCGGTTCCGTCAGGCCAAAGCAGCCGATCCACTCACCAGAGGCCAGTTTCGGCAGGTACTTCTGGCGCTGCTCCTCGCTGCCGTATGCGTAGATGGGATACATCACCAGCGAGCTTTGCACCGACATCATCGAGCGGTAGCCGCTGTCCACGCGCTCCACCTCGCGGGCCACCAGGCCATAGGACACATAACCACCGCCAAGCCCGCCGTATTCCTCTGGAATGGTGGTGCCAAGGAGGCCCATCTCGCCCATTTCGCGGAAAATCTCCGGGTCGGTTTCCTCGTTTTCATAAGCACTTAGCACACGCGGCTGAAGTTTTTCCTGAGCATAGGCACGGGCCGAGGCGGAGATCATCCGCTCATCCTCGGTCAGCTGGTCCTCCAGACGCAGGGCGTCTTCCCAGTTAAAACGGCCCAGATCCGGGGCATCCTTGGCGCGCAGGGCGGGTTTGTCGGTCATCTTGTCACCTCAGTGGTTCGCGATTTGGCCAAACCCTAACGGGCGGTGAACAGAAAAAACAGCGAGACTTTGGCAACAAAGCATGACAAACACTCATACATGACAGTGCCACGCAAATTCCTGCCCTCGATCTCCTCCCTGCGCGCCTTGGAGGCGCTGGACCGGCTTGGCAGCGCCTCTGCCGCCGCAGATGAGCTGGCGCTGACTCAAGGCGCGGTCAGCCGCCAATTGCAAACACTGGAGCGGCAATTGGGGATGGACCTAGTGCAGCGTGATCAGAAACGGCTAACCCTGACAGCGGAAGCACAGGATTATGCAGCTGAGATCCGCCAGGCGTTGAACCAGATCGTGCAATCCACCCTGCGTTTGCAGGCCGCGCCGCTGGCCGGGACGCTCAACCTGGCGATCCTGCCAGCCTTCGGGATGCGCTGGCTTATGCCCCGGCTGCCAGAGTTTGCCCGGCTGCATCCGGATGTGACCATCAACATGGCGACCCGTCTGGAGCCATTCAACTTCACCACTGAACCTTTTGATGCTGCGATACATTTTGGAGATGCATCCTGGCCGGGTACCCAGTCATTGCTGCTGAAGCATGAACAGTTGCTGCCGGTCTGCGCACCGCAGCTTCTGGAGGGGCGCAGGGTTGAGAAGCCTAAGGACATCCTGAAACTGCCCTTGCTGCATATCCAGACGCGCACAACCGCTTGGAAAGACTGGTTTGAGCAGCAAGGCATCGAGGTTGATGCGGGATTAAGCGGTACAATCTATGACCAATTCGCAACCATCACCCACGCTGCCCTGCATGGGCTGGGTGTTGCGCTGATGCCGGATTACCTGGTGGAGCAGGACTTGGCGACAGGCCGATTGGTGGCGCTGCATCCAGAGCCGGTTGAGACTGCAGGCGCCTATTACCTGATCTGGCCGGAGCGAAAATCAGACGCACCGGCGCTGATGAAATTCCGCACCTGGCTAGCTGGCAAGGCGCAGCCAGAGGACCCGCTGCCGCGGTAAAAATCAGGGGGTGACATGCGTGCACCCCCTGTACACCCCTTGTGCACCCCCCGGTGCCGTTTCAGCTCTGGATTCAGCCCAAGGCGTAGCCGGCGCCACGCACAGTTCGGACGGGATCGTCGCCGCCGTGCTGGGTCAGCGCCTTGCGCAAACGGCCGATATGAACGTCGACGGTGCGGGTGTCGACATAGATGTCGCGGCCCCAGACCCGGTCCAAGAGCTGTTCCCGGCTCCAGACCCGGCCCGGTTTCTCGATGAAGGTGGAGAGCAGCCGGAATTCGGTCGGCCCAAGCTTGAGCGGGTTGCCGCCCCGGCTGACCTTGTGGGTTTCGGCATCCAGAACGATGTCGTCGTATTCCAGCCGCACCCCGACTGTGGAGGGCCGGACCCGGCGCAGCTGGCTGCGCACCCGGGCCATCAGTTCCACCACCGAATAGGGTTTCACCACGTAATCATCGGCGCCTGTTTCAAGGCCACGCACCTTGTCCACTTCCTCGGACCGGGCGGACAGCATGATCACCGGGATATTGCGGGTTTCGGCCCGGGTCTTGAGGCGGCGGCAAACTTCGATGCCGCTCAGGTTGGGCATCATCCAGTCGAGGATGATGATATCGGGCATATCCTCTTCGACCACCAGCAGCGCTTCTTCGCCATCCTTGGCCTTGAGCACGCGGAAGCCGTCAGCCTCGAGATTGTAGGCCAGCACTTCCCGCTGCGCCATTTCGTCTTCTACAACCAGAACGGTGGGCTGGTCGGCAGCCATCGGTCAGATCTCCTGCGGTGTGGTCGAGGTGGTGTCGGCTTTTTTGCGGTCTTCTTCCGGCTTCTCACCAGTGACCAGATAGATCACCTGCTCGGCGATCGCGGTCACGTGGTCGCCCATGCGTTCGGTGTTTTTTGCTATGAAATGCAAGTGCATACAGGCTGAAATGTTGCGCGGATCTTCCATCATGTGGGTCAGGAATTCGCGGAACAGGGCGTTGTACATCTGATCCACGTCGCGATCGCGTGCGATTACGTCAGCCGCCAATTCCACGTCGCGCTGGATGTAGGAGTCCAGCGCATCCTTCAGCATCCGCTCCACCTCGCGCGCCATGCGGCGCAGGGCGGAGGTGCCTTCGCTGATGTTCGGTCCCTGGGCCAGAACGCCGGTGCGCTTGGCCATGTTTTTGGCATAGTCGCCAATGCGTTCCAGGTTGCCGGCAATCTTCATCACTGACAGCACCAGCCGCAGGTCGGAGGCCGCCGGCGCACGCAGGGCGATCAGCCGGGCGGTTTCCTCGTTGATCAGCTCTTCCAGCCCGTCGATGGCCTTGTCGCCCTGGCGCACTGTCAGCGCCAGTTCCTCGTCGCGGGTTTCCAGCGCCCGGGCGGCTTCGCGGATGGCGTCCTCGACCAGACCGCCCATCTTCATGATCCGGGCTTGAATTGCCTCCAGATCGCGGTCGAATGCAGATGCAATATGCTGTGCAGTCATTTGTTTTTCCTAGAAATCAGCCGATCCGGCCGGTGATATAGCTTTCGGTGCGCGGATCTTCGGGGTTGGTGAAGATCTGGCCGGTGGGGCCGAATTCAACCAGGTTTCCGAGGTGGAAGAAGGCGGTCTTCTGGCTGACCCGCGCGGCCTGCTGCATCGAGTGGGTGACGATCACCACGGAATACTGGCTGCGCAGTTCGTCGATCAGTTCCTCAACCTGCGCAGTGGCAATCGGGTCCAGCGCCGAACAGGGTTCGTCCATCAGCAGCACCTCAGGCTCCGTCGCAACAGCGCGGGCGATGCACAGGCGCTGCTGCTGGCCGCCGGAGAGGCCGGTGCCGGGCGCATCGAGACGGTCTTTCACCTCATCCCAGATGGCACCGCGGCGCAGGGATTTCTCTACGATTTCATCCAGTTCCGCCTTGTTCTTTGCCAGGCCGTGGATGCGCGGGCCATAGGCCACGTTGTCATAGATCGACTTGGGGAACGGGTTCGGCTTCTGGAACACCATGCCCACCTTGGCGCGCAGTTGCACCGGGTCGACGCGCTTGTCATAGATATCTTCGCCATCCAGCAGGATGTCACCCTTCACGCGGCAGATGTCGATGGTGTCGTTCATCCGGTTCAGGCAACGCAGGAAGGTCGACTTGCCGCAGCCCGATGGGCCGATGAAGGCGGTGACGGTATTGTCCTCGATCTCGACGTTCACGTCTTTGATTGCGTGGCTGTCGCCGTAATAGACGTTCACGTCCTTGGCAGCGATTTTGATGTTCTGGGTTTCCACGGTCTTATCCATCACGGTCATGTCGTTCATTGCACTATGCCCCTTTTACCAGCGGCGTTCAAAGCGGCGGCGCAGGATCACGGCAAGCGTGTTCATGGTCACCAGGAAGAGAAGAAGGATGATGATACCGCCCCAGGCGCGTTCGTAGAACGCCGGGTCGGCGCGTTTCGCCCATTCGTAGATCTGGGCAGGCATGGCGGAGTTCGGAGCCAGCAGGCCGTCGGCCAGGGTTTCCGGCGCGTTGGAGGCGATGAAGCCAACCATGCCGATGAGCAGCAGCGGCGCGGTTTCCCCCAGCGCCTGCGCCAGGCCGATGATGGTGCCGGTCAGGATGCCGGGGGCTGCCAGCGGCAGCACGTGGTGGAACACCGCCTGCATTTTCGACGCGCCAACACCCAGGGCCGCATCACGGATCGACGGCGGCACCGATTTCAGCGAAGCGCGGGTGGAGATGATGATGGTCGGGAGCGTCATCAGCGTCAGCACCAGGCCGCCCACCAGCGGCGCCGAGGTCGGCAGGTGCATGTAGTTGATGAAGACCGCCAGGCCCAGGATGCCGAAGACGATTGAGGGAACGGCTGCGAGGTTGGAGATGTTCACCTCGATCATGTCCGTCAGCCAGTTCTGCGGCGCAAACTCCTCAAGGTAGATCGAAGCGGCCACGCCGATCGGCAGCGCCAGCGCCAGCACCACAAACATCATGAACAGCGAGCCCAGCATGGAGACGCCGATACCAGCTGCCTCCGGGCGGGCGTCGGAGGCATCCGCGCCAAAGATGAAGTCGAGGTTGAAGGTCTTCTCCAGCACCCCGGCAGCGGCCAAGGCGTCGACAAGATCAAGTTGTTCCGCAGAGATGTTCTTGTCGTTGACGATGCTTTCCCGGGTGACGCGGCCCTTCAGGTAGCCATCGACACGGCTGGATGCGAGGAAGCGGAACTCCACCGTCTGGCCGATCTGGTCCGGGTTGGCGATCACGTAGTCGCGCAGCTGAGCGGCGACGTCTTTGGACAGGATGCCGGCCAGCTCCTTGGACTTGAGGCCGGTCTCGATGCCCAGGTCCTCAATCGCGGCTTCCATCGCACCCTTGATGATCGGCGCGTATCCGAAGGTGGTGACCTTCTTGATGTCTTCGATGTTGCGCTCGCCCTTCTTGTCGAGCTTTGCTTCCAGCAATTCCACATTCAGCGTGACAAAGGTCTGCTGGAAGGCACCGGTGCCCTTGCTGACGATGGTGGTCACCAGCACCAGCAGCATGATCAGGCCCGCAGTAATCGCGGCAATGCCATAGGCCTTGAACCGGGTTTCAGCAGCGTTGCGTTTGCGGGTTTGTGCGGATTTCTCCAGCAGCGAGCCGCCGTGTTTACGGGGCGCAGCACCTGCGGGATTTTGGCTGAGGTCAGTCATTAGTCGTACTGCTCCCGGTATTTGCGCACGATATAGAGCGCCAGGACGTTCAGGCCGAGTGTCAGGACAAACAGGGTCAGACCCAGGGCAAAGGCAACCAGCGTTTCGGGGCTGGCAAAGTCGGTGTCGCCGGTCAGCTGGCTGACGATGCGGGTGGTGATGGTGGTCATCGATTCCAGCGGGTTGGCGGAGAACTTGGCAATTGCGCCCGCCCCCATCACCACAATCATGGTCTCGCCAATGGCGCGGGAGGCGGCCAGCAGAACCGCACCGACGATGCCCGGCAGGGCTGCAGGCATCACAACCTGGCGCACGGTCTCGGACTTGGTGGCGCCAAGGCCCAGAGAGCCGTCGCGCATGGCCTGCGGCACTGCGTTGATGATGTCATCGGACAGCGAGGAGACAAAGGGGATCAGCATGATGCCCATCACGAGTCCCGCGGTCAGAACAGAGGTGGCGCCAGCCATCCACTCGACGCCCAGCAGGCCGCCCTTGCCAAAGAGGTCCGCCAGCGCGGGGCCAACAGTCAGCAGCGCAAACAGGCCGTAGACGATGGTGGGGATGCCCGCGAGGATTTCCAGCAGCGGCTTGGCAAAGGCACGCACGGCGCCGCTGGCGTATTCCGACAGGTAGATGGCGGCAAACAGGCCAACCGGAACCGCCACCAGCAGGGCAATGAAGGAGATATAGAGCGTGCCCCACAGGAGCGGCAGGATCGACAGCTCACTGCCGCCGCGGAAGTTCGGCGCCCAGGTGGAGCCGAAGAAGAAGTCGGTCCAGCTGTGCAGGCCAAAGAAGTTTTTGGTTTCAAACAGCATCGACAGAACGATGCCCACGGTGGTCAGGATCGCCAGCGAGGCAGCCAGGATCAAGAGCGCCAGCACCACGCGTTCCACAACGTTGCGGGCGCGGAAATCCTTGTGGGTGCGGCTGTAAGCGAAGGCAAAACCGCCAAGCGCCAGCAGCGCGACAACAACGGTCATCGCGGTGCGGCCGGTGTTCGACAGGTTGCGGTAAGCCTGTGCGGCATTCAGCACTTCCGAGCGCACGTCGTCGCCCAGGGCCACGCCCACCTCACCCATCAGGGCGCGGACGTCCTGACCGCTGTCAGCAACATTGCGGGCTTCACGGGCGGTCAGCAGCCCCTGGTCCACTGCCAGGTCCAGGCCTTCGGCCACGCGGCGCACGTCGCTCATCACCAAACCGATGGAGGAGCTTTCCGGGATCGCCTCTGCCGGGATCATGCCGGAGACACGGGTCTCAATAAACATCGGCTGGGCCAGCAGCCAGATCGCCAAGGCTCCGATGGCCGGAACAAAGGCCGCAAGAGCCACGTGGTAGCCGTAATATGATGGCAGCGAATGAAGGTCTTTGACGTTGCCCGCAGCGGTGGCAATCGCACGGCGGCGGCCGCCGTAGTAACCCGCGGCAGAAAGCGCAAGCAGGAGGGCAACAAGCCAGAAAGTGGGCATGAAAAGCTCCGGTTTTGGCGGTGTCTTTTATGGTGCGGCAGCCCTGCCGCGGAAGAAGCGCCGGGGCGGAGGTAGGCTCCGCCCCGGCAAGGATCAGATCACAGGCAGGACAGCTTAGGAGTTGCCGCCCATCACGGCTTCGTTGGCAACCGTTTCCTGGGTGTCCGCCAGTTCCGGGTCGGCAACCAGGCCGTATTCGGCCAGCGGGCCGTCTTCGCCGGCAACTTCGTCTGCGACGAAGAATTCAGCGTATTCCTTCAGGCCCGGGATCACGCCGATGTGGGCTTTCTTCACGTAGAAGAACAGCGGGCGGGAGACCGGGTATTCGCCAGTTGCGATGCTCTCGGTCGAGGGAACCACGCCGGACATGGTGGCAACCTGCAGCTTGTCGGTGTTGTTCTCGTAGAACGCCAGGCCAAAGACGCCGATGCCGTCCTTGTTGCTTTCGATGCGGGCCAGGGTCTCAGTGTAGTCGCCGTCGATGTCGACCGATTTGCCGTCGGTGCGCAGGGCGATACAGGCTTTCTCGGCCGCTTTCTTCTTGGCTTTGTCGCTGTCGCCTTCGGCGTGGGCCAGCAGATGCTCAAACGCGCCGGTGGCTTCGCAGCCGGCCAGGATGACCTTGTCTTCGAACACTTCGCGGGTGCCGTGCTTGGTGCCCGGAACGAAGGCTTGGATGTCAACGGCCGGGAAGTCGGCGTTCACGTCGGCCCAGGTGGTGTTCGGGTTGTCGACCAGTTCGCCGTCAACCAGAACCTTGTCGGACAGGGCCAGGAACCAGTCGGTCGGGGTGAACTCAAAAGAGTTGGCGCTGCTGTCGGAAGCAAACACGATGCCGTCATAGCCGATGCGGACTTCGATGATGTCGGTCACGCCGTTTTCGGCACAAGCGGCGATTTCCTTGTCCTTGATTTTGCGCGAGGCGTTCGCGACATCGATGGTATTTTCACCCACGCCTTCGCAGAAACGCTTGAGGCCAGCGGAGGAGCCGCCGGATTCCACAACCGGGGTCGGGAAGTCGAAGTTTTCGCCAAAGGCTTCTGCCACGATGGAGGCGTAGGGCAGAACGGTGGACGAACCGGCAACCTGCACCTGGTCGCGCGCAGCAGCAGCGGTTGCGGAAACGGCGGCGATTGCCAGGGTGGATGCGGTCAGTTTCACAAAGGACATTTGTGTCTCCAAGAGTTTCATAGGTCGATCACCCCCTCGATGATCTTGCCGCCTCTCCTATGGGGTGGTGATGAGGCTTTTGTGACAGGTGTGTAACAGCCGTATGACAAAGCCGGTTTTTGGCGAAAAAATTCCGTCACAAATGAAAAACTGCCGGTCGTGGGACCGGCAGCGTTCTTTGACGGCCTGGTCGACGGCGCGGCGGCCTACTCAGGAAGAATGACGGTAAAAACAGACCCTTGTCCGAGGTCGCTTTCAACACGCAGACGGCCGCGGTGGCGGTTGATGATGTGTTTTACAATCGCCAGCCCCAGCCCGGTTCCGCCCATCTCGCGGGAGCGGTGGCTGTCGGCGCGGTAAAAGCGCTCTGTCAGGCGCGGCAGGTGGACGGCAGCGATTCCGGGGCCGTTGTCGATCACCTGGACCCGCGCGGCAGGCGCGCGCACCGACGGGTCGCGCTCAGTATGGGTCAGCACAACCCGCACCTGATCGCCGCCGTATTTCACCGCGTTTTCAACCAGGTTGGTGAACACTTGCTGCAGCTGATCCGGGTCGCCGGTGACACAGACCGGGTCCTCCGGTGCCTCCAGCACCATTGTGGCGCCGCGGGCCTCTGCGACCGGTGCCAGCGTTTTAAGGGTGGAGGCCAGATGCGCGGTCAGATCCACCTGTTCCTTTGGGCGGACCCGTTCTTCGCTTTCCACGCGGTTGAGTGACAGAAGATCCCCGACAAGGCGGTTCATCCGGCTGGCTTCGCCCTCCATGATCGTGAGGAAGCGGTCGCGCGCAGCGGCATCATCCCTGGCCGGGCCGCGCAGGGTTTCGATGAAGCCGATCAGCGCCGTCAGCGGTGTGCGCAGCTCATGGCTGACGTTGCCGACGAAATCGCGGCGCATCTGGCTGGCTTGCTCGCGTTCGGTGATGTCGTCGAAACAGGCCAGTACCGCGCCGCCGCCCACCGCGCCGATGCCGGGCACATAGCGGAGTGTCACCGTGTAAGTGGTGTCCTGCGCGCCGTCGTTGGACAGGTGCCGTGCGGTGCGGGGTTGCTTGTCGTGCAGGCATGCCTCGATCGCGGTGGCAACGCTGGGCTGGCGCAGGATGGTGGCGAAGTGGCGTCCCTGGACGCCCTGCCCCAGCAAAGCTTCGGCGCCGCTGTTGACGGCGATGAAGCGTTCGGTCTGGTCCACCATCACCGCCGGCAGCGGAATGGCCGCCAGAAATCCTTCTATCAGATCGGTCGTCATATGTTCCCCGCTGTTGACCAGTCCGGCCTGCCTACTGCCCCAGTGTGAACCTGTTGTGGCAGCAACCGTTCAAGCAGCGCAAAACCGCCCGGTTTTCGCCGGTTACAGCGGTTTCAGCTCCGCCCGGAAGCGGCGCATGTTGTCCTGATAAAGGAGCGCACTTTGCGTCAGCTTTTCAGCCAGCGCCGCGTCCACCTCCCGCACTACCTTGCCGGGGCTGCCCATCACCAGGGAGTTGTCGGGAATTTCCTTGTTCTCGGTGATCAAGGCCCCTGCCCCGATCAGGCAGTTCTTGCCGATCTTGGCACCGTTCAGGATGGTGGCGCCCATGCCGACAAGGGAGTTCTCGCCAATGGTGCAGCCATGCAGCATTGCCTTGTGGCCAATGGTGCAGTTCTTGCCAATGGTCAGCGGGTAGCCTGCATCAATGTGCATCACCACGTTTTCCTGCACGTTGGTGCCCTCGCAGATGCGGATTTCCTCGTGGTCGGCGCGGATGGTGACTCCGAACCAGACTGAGGACCCTGCCTCCATCACCACCTTGCCGATCAGGTTGGCATCGGGGGCGACCCAGGTGTCCTCATCGATTTGCGGCCGGTGAGCGCCAAGAGCAAAAAGGGTCATGACTGTTCCTCGAACTGGGTTTGCAGGGCGCGGACGTGATCCTGCAGCTTGGGCTGCTGGATGCGGCGCATGCGCTCGGCCTCGACGATGGTTTTCAGCTTGGCCTCTGTCTCGTCCAAGTCGTCGTTGACCAGCACATAGTCATAATAACCCCAGTGGCTGATCTCATCCCAGCTTTTCATCATCCGCTTGGAGATCACCTCGTCGCTGTCCTGCGCCCGGGTTTCCAGACGGCGGCGCAGTTCGGTGATCGAGGGCGGCAGGATGAAGATTGACAGCGCGTGCTTGCCCAGATCGGAGTTGCGGATCTGGATCTCACCCTGCCAGTCGACGTCGAACAGCACGTCCTGACCGGCCTCGATGGTGTCCTTCACCGGGCCAGCGGGCGAGCCGTAGAAGTTGCCGAAGACGTGGGCGTGCTCCAGCATGCCGCCCTCAGCCACCTTCTGCTTAAACTCGTCTTCGGACATGAAGTAGTATTCGCGGCCGTGCTCCTCACCCGGGCGCGGGGCGCGGGTGGTGGCGGAGACCGAGAAGGCAAGGCCCGGGTCCCAGGCCATCAGGCGGCGGGCCAGGGTGGATTTACCTGCGCCCGAAGGCGATGAGAGGATGATCAAAAGGCCGCGGCGGTCCGCCATCAAAGCACTCCTTTTCTTATTCTATGTTCTGCACCTGCTCGCGCATCTGGTCGATCACGGTTTTCATCTCAAGCCCAACTGCCGTCAAGCCGGCATGCTGCGCCTTAGAGCAGAGAGTGTTGGCCTCGCGGTTGAACTCCTGCATCACTTATTATGCTGCCCAAAATAGGAAGTCCATCAAAGCAATTATCATAATTTTTCAATATCTTACACAACACCCCGCAAAGCAAACTTTCATCTTTGCCCATAAATTGCCCAAGCATTTGGACATTTTTTGACAGTTTACTCTTCTACGCACTGCCGTCGATTTGGCACAAGTGCTGCCTAAGTAGGCGGCCATCCAACTTGTGGCGAGCTTACTTAGTCCTTTCGGATTCACTGCATTCGAATCCAGCTTCAGTCTCGTTCGCGACAGTATTAGGTTCGGCAAGAAGACACTTCGGGTCGAGCTTTCCTATTATTCTGCCGCATTCTCCAGTTGGGCAGGTCCACCACCCAGTTCGTCAACTTCCCTTGGAAACACGTAGGCAACGATCTCACCTATCAGAGCACCCAAAAAAGGCATCCGAGCACGGAAATCTTCGTCGGTTTTGTTTGCATAGTGCCTTGCCATCGGCCCCTTGCCCGCCTGTTCAAACTCCTTCTTTACGAAGATCGCCCAGTCTTCGTGCAAGTGAGCATCTAACGTTGTCTCTGCGTTAACAATCTGGTTGTTGAGCTGGTTCGAAATCACGCTGGGGATATCTCTCAACTTAAGATGCCCACGACCATCGGCCCACCCCCATGCATCCCTGTCATAGAGGCACTCGAGAACAATAGGTACTCGAAACCCGGCCTGGAGCACCGGGACTAGATGCGGGGGCGTTGGCAACTTGAAGCACTTGGCTGACTTGACGTTGTCGGGGACTTCATTCCAGCTCATGAGAGCTACCTTCGCTTCCGGATCAAGGTCCAAAAGACCTGCTGCTTTGAAAAGTTCAGGGTGATGCTTAGCTCTACTCCGCCATGATTGAAGCATGTCAATCACATAGTTTATCCCTGCCCCGTCCTTCGTTTCGACATCGATCTCAGCAGCCCTATCTGGCGCAAATACTCTCAAGGCCTTGTCGACAATAAGTTTGTCAGAGTCACCCTCAACAAAGATTTTTCGGCGGTCGGCTCGGGCAAGTTGCTCGACCTCTGCACGTGCTTTCTCCTGGCGTCGAACTCGGTCTTCCAACTCCGTCACCATAGGGGCAAACAGGGCGGTAGTGCCCTTTCGATCATCAAGGTCACCAAGTTCAGTGATTTGTTTGGTTCCTTCATCATCCTCAGCCCGGAATACATGGTGACAGGAAATCCGGCTTTCGCCTTCTTCCTGCTTTCGGTGCAAGTTGTAGAAGACGGGGGAATGCGTGGTTAGGAAAATCTGGGAAACACCGTGGTCAATGAAAC
Organism: Leisingera sp. ANG-DT; assembly: GCF_000813785.1. Classification (NCBI taxonomy): domain Bacteria; kingdom Pseudomonadati; phylum Pseudomonadota; class Alphaproteobacteria; order Rhodobacterales; family Roseobacteraceae; genus Leisingera; species Leisingera sp. ANG-DT. Next base: position 535,207 of record NZ_JWLE01000001.1, on the reverse strand, counting down.
CCCAGAACTGATCAGCGAGTTCCACACAACTGGACAGTTCAAGATTGTTTTCCGGTTCTTCGTAGCCCCAAATGAACGTGTGTGGTTGTGCACCTCGCACCTGAAGACCCCGTTTTTTGTCAGCCATAAATTTAAGGATCAAGGGTATGTGGCGAGCCTTAATTCCGTCACCCCGAGCATCGAGCGAAATATCTTGGCCTTCGCTCAAGAAATCGAGGCTCTCAAAGATGTGGCTAAGGTCCTTGGGCAGAGCCAAACGGGATCGGAAACCGAGGGAGGCAGTGATTTGGTTCGTCAGGTCTTCAAGCTGGTAGGATATTGATTTCTCGAAGTCCTGGCTTGAGTTCCGGAATTCTCGGTCGGCCACCTCTGCAATGATGTCATAGATGCTGGCCCGCAATACCGAGAAATACTCCAAGTCCTTGATAGCAGGAACGTAAACGAAGTTGATGTTTCGCAGCAGAGCGTGAGCGTTGGACTGCGTCGGAATCTCGATCGTTTCGACTCTGGTTCCTCCCCGTGGACCTGCCGCTCGACGTCTCCCTGAGTATTCGTCAAACACGAGCCCCTCAGCACGCCAGCGGCGCTCCCAGACAACATAGTCACCGTTCGTAGTTCGATACGACTCCGGCATCGTGATTTCGAGCTTGATCGAAATTTCCTTTGCCCGCCTGTTTGGGTTGTTGAACACGTTGTGATCGATCTCAAAATCAAGACCGTCGGCGGGCATCGTTCTACCATTGAAGAAGAGGTTTAGGGCCCTTAGGACGTTCGACTTGCCGGAGTCATTCTTGCCCACGAGGACTGCTAGTTCGCCCGGTGATAGTGACAGGTTTCGAACCGACCGGAAATTCCGGACGTCGACCTTTGTGATGCGGAGACTCATTTCTTCTCAAAATGTTCAATGCATTTGGTCCGACGCACGTTGGACGACTTTTTCGCAGCACACAAGTCGAAGTTGTTTCCATGACCAAATGCTCAACGTAAATAATGCATGCTCCAAAATCTCCTAGAGCTACCTACAGTCTCTGATTGGCCCAAAGCGTCCATCGTTAGGAGACTCCAATAGCGCCGCCACCTTACTTAAGCCCTTCGAACAAAACTAGAACATCAAGCATTTTACTTTGCCCAAACTTTGCCATTCGGTGGGCAAAGCTATACATCTTCTTGCGTCGTTATGCATCTTTAGACGCAAAATGTAGTCATCCTTTGAAAGGCCGGGCGTGGGGGAGCGACTCCTAGAAAAATGAAGGGGCGCGGAAGTGCCCGCGCCCCTTGATCAGCCGGATTTGTCCTGCCTATTCAATGTTCTGCACCTGCTCGCGCATCTGGTCGATCACGGTTTTCATCTCAAGCCCAACTGCCGTCAAGCCGGCATGCTGCGCTTTAGAGCAGAGAGTGTTGGCCTCGCGGTTGAACTCCTGCATCAGGAAATCGAGTTTGCGGCCCACAGCGCCGCCCTTCAGCAGCAGATCACGGGCAGCAGCCACATGGGCGCCAAGGCGGTCCAGTTCCTCGGTCACGTCGGCTTTGACCGCAATCAGCGCCAGTTCCTGCGCCACCCGGTCAGGGTCGGCGCCATCGGCGTTATCCATGACACGCGCCAGATTGGCCCGGAGCGTTTCGGCCATCTTGGCCTTGCGCTCTTCGGCGCGCTCTGCCGCTTGCGCGGTCAGCGCGGCGACCTGCTCCAGCTGGGTGTTAAGGATTACGGCAAGCGCCGCGCCCTCGGCCTCGCGCATCTGCACGAATTCCGCCACAAGGGTTTCCAGTTCCTTGGCAAGCGCGGCAACCAGCGGCGCCGGATCATCGTCGCCCGCGGACTGTTCCAGCACGCCTTTGAAGGACAGAAGCTCTGCAGCTGATGCCGGACGCACCTCCACCCGGTTCTGCTTGGCGAGCGACTGCGCCTCTCCCAGTGCCTTCACCACGGATTTCAAAACCGCGGCGTTGACTTGCACCTGCCCGGCGCCGTCCTCAGTCCTAGTGATCCGGAGTGTCAGCGAGACATTGCCCCGCGCCAGCGCTTTGGACAGGGCGGAACGGGTCAGGTTTTCAAGGCCTTCCAGCCAATCCGGAACCCTAAGCCGGATATCCAGCCCCTTGGCATTGACCGACCTGAGCTCCCAGCTCCAGCTGTGCTGATCGGAGCTGCCCTGTGCCGAGGCAAAGGCGGTCATGCTGCGGATGGTCATAAGAAAGCCCCCTGTTCGCTGGTGATTAAACTGCTCTACTGTCTTGAAACTACAGGGTGCAAGTGCAATTGCAAAAACGGGCGCAAGCGAAGGCGTTAACCATTGCTTTAAGATTTAGTCCAAATTTGAATTAGATTGTGTCATCTTAACTTCAGGGTAACCATACCGGCCCTAAGTCTTAAGGCAGCAAGGAGCTGCGCGGGGACCACGGGATGTCCGGTGTTGCAGGGGATAATGAGATGATTTTTGGCAGCCGCAGTGGAGATGGCCTGTCTGACGGACAGGGAAACGTTGTATCCATGAACCGTTTCCGCAAGGGCGGCGCACTGTCGCCGCTGCGTCAGGCGGAAGCCTATTGGACCGCGCTGCGCCGTGGAGACGATGTGCCCAGCCGCTCGCAGATCGACCCGCGCGGGCTGGAAAACATCCTGAGCAACACCTTCATTCTGGAACGGATTGCGCCTGGCATCGCCCGTTTCCGTCTGGCCGGTTCGCTGGTCAATGAAATGGCGGGCATGGAAGTGCGCGGGATGCCGGTAACGGCGTTTTTCACCACAGATGCACGCAAGCAGCTGAGCAATGCGATGGAGCATATGTTCGACACGCCCGCGGTTGTGGAACTGGAGCTTCAGATCGAGGCGCCGCGCCTCAGCAAACCGCGCGAGGCCCGTATGCTGCTGCTGCCGCTGCGCAGTGATCTGGGTGATATCAGCCGGGTGCTGGGGGTTCTGGTGGCAGACGAGGCCGCTTCGGTCACATCGCAGCGGTTCTCGATCACCTCGATCGAAATGCGTGCCGTTGGCAAGCCTTCGGGCGCCGCGGAGTTCAAGGCTAAGCCGCGGGAAGACGCGAAGGAAGACCATGCAGATGTGAACCAGCCCAATCCCGGCTTTGCCGAGGTTCAGGCCCGTTTCAAGCCGGAGCGGTCGCTGCTGGAAGAGGCCAAGGCGCTGCTGGACCGCAGCCGGGCCGGCAAAGCGGCCGAACCGGCGGACCCTGCCGCTGCCAAGCACAAGGGCGCACCGCATCTGCGGCTGGTGGTCAGCCGCGACTGATCCGGTGCCGGCACTGGAAGATTTCTGAATTCAAGTACAAGGTCATAGCTGCTTGAATTGACTGCGCCCCGGAGGAGAACCTCCGGGGCGCCTTTTTGTTTGCCGGCAGCTGTCGCAGGCGGCCTTAGCCCGCTTGGCGCGCAGACTGCTCTGCGCGCAGGGCGGACAGTTCTTCTGCCACCAGGAAGGCCAGCTCCAGCGACTGGCTGGCATTCAGGCGCGGATCGCAGGCGGTGTGGTAGCGGTCGCTCAGGTCTTCTTCGGTCACCGCGCGGACGCCGCCGGTGCATTCGGTCACGTCCTGGCCGGTCATTTCGAAATGCACGCCGCCGGGGATGGTGCCCTCAGCCTTGTGAACACCGAAGAAGTCGCGCACTTCGCGCAGCACGCTGTCGAAGGGCCGGGTCTTGTAGCCGGTGGAGGACTTGATGGTGTTGCCATGCATCGGGTCGCAGACCCAGGTGACATTGGCACCCTCTTCCTTCACGGCCTTGACCAGCCGCGGCAGATGCTCCCCTGCCTTACCGGCGCCAAAACGGGCAATCAGGGTCAGCTTGCCGGCCTCGTTGTCCGGGTTGAGGCGTGACATCAGCACCTTCAGATCCTCGGCGCTGGTGGTCGGGCCGCATTTCAGGCCGATCGGGTTCAGCACGCCGCGGCAGAATTCCACATGGGCGCCGTCGGGCTGGCGTGTGCGGTCGCCGATCCAGATCATGTGGCCGGAGCCGGCCAGCCATTTGCCGGAAGTCGAATCGAGGCGGGTCAGCGCCTCCTCGTATTCCAGCAGCAGGCCTTCGTGGCTGGTGTAGAATTCCACGGTGGAGAATTCATGGGTGGTGTCGGCGGTGATGCCGGCGGCGCTCATGAAGTCGATGGTGTCCTGAATGCGGGTTGCGATCTCGCTGTACTTCTGGACTTCCTGCTCATCGGTGAAGCCGAGGGTCCAGGAGTGCACCCGGCTCATGTCGGCGAAACCGCCGGTGGAAAAAGCGCGCAGCAGGTTCAGGGTTGCAGCCGCCTGGGTGTAGGCCTGCAGCATCTTCTGCGGGTTCGGGATGCGGGCATCCGGTGTGAACGCCAGTTCATTGATGATGTCGCCGCGATAGCTGGGCAGCTCGACGCCATCAATGGTTTCGGTCGGCGCGCTGCGCGGCTTGGCGAACTGGCCCGCCATGCGGCCCACTTTCACCACCGGCACCTTGGCACCATAGGTGAGCACCATGGCCATCTGCAGCATCACCTTGAAAGTGTCGCGGATGCCGTCGGCGCTGAACTGGTCAAAGCTCTCGGCACAGTCGCCGCCCTGCAGCAGGAATGCCTCGCCGCGGCCAGCCGCGCCCAGGTGCTGTTTCAGGCGGCGCGCTTCGCCGGCAAAGACCAGCGGCGGATACTTGGACAGCTGAGCCTCGACAGCGTTCAGCGCTGCGGCATCGGTGTAGTCCGGCATCTGCACCCGCGGCTTGTTGCGCCAGTCCGATTTTTGCCATTCGCTCATGACTTTATCTCCGCATCAGAGGTCTTTAGAATATGTTGTGTGCTCTATACAAAATCCGCCGGGGGGAGACCAGTTTAGAATTGCGGAGACTTGACCCCGCGTCCAAGCTGTGAGCACGGTTTTCCGACTTGCCGCGGAGCGTGCTCCCGCGGCCCGACTTGTTTCTTGAAGGACGCCCGCCATGCAGACGCCACGCAAGCCTGCTGTTTCAGGAGTAGCCACCGGCCAGCCGAAAAGGTTTGTCTTTGTGCTCCTCGACAAATTCACCCTGCTTTGCTTTTCGGCCGCCATGGAGTCGCTCAGGATCGCAAACCGGATGGCTGGCAAGGAATTGTACAGCTGGTCTGTGGTCGGTGAAGGCGGGGAGACGGTAACATGTTCCGCGGGAACTGTCTTCCAGCTCGATTCGGACCTGGATGAGCTGCAGCGCGACGATACCATCATGCTGTGCGGCGGTATTGATGTGCAGGACGCCTCCACCAAGAAAGTCCTGTCCTGGCTGCGCCGCGAAGCCCGCAAAGGACTGATGGTCGGCGGATTGTGCACGGCGTCCTACACGCTGGCCAAGGCCGGCCTGCTGGACGGCAAGCGGGCGACCATTCATTGGGAGAACGCCGACAGCTTCAGCGAGGAATTCGACGAGGTTGAACTGGCCAAGTCTGTGTTCGTCATCGACGGCAACCGGCTGTCGACCGCAGGCGGCACCTCCTCGATCGACCTGATGCTCAAGTTGATTGCCAATGACCACGGCGAGGAGCTGGCCAATTCGGTGGCCGATCAGCTGATCTATTCCTCGATCCGGACCGACCAGGATACCCAGCGGCTGTCGATCCCGACCCGCATCGGGGTCCGCCATCCCAAGCTGTCGATGGTTATCCAGATGATGGAAGCCAATATCGAGGAGCCGATCAGCCCGTCGATCCTGGCCCAGGATGTGGGCATGTCCACCCGCCAGCTGGAGCGCCTGTTCCGACGCTACCTTAACCGCTCCCCCAAGCGCTATTACATGGAGCTGAGGCTGCAGAAGGCGCGCAACCTCTTGATGCAGACGGATATGAGCGTGATCAACGTGGCGCTGGCCTGCGGCTTTGCCTCGCCCTCTCATTTCTCTAAATGCTACCGCGCCCATTACGACACCACCCCCTACCGCGAGCGCGGCAGCAAGGCGGCGGCGTATAAGACCTAGGGAGCCTAAGGAACTGGTTCGGGAAGCTTTCAAAGCTTCCCGAAAACAACATCTGAGTTTGTGTTGAGGTCAAACTTCAGCACCACGATGCTATCGCCGCGGTCGTGAATAAAGGCATAATAGTAGCAGTAGTTCAGCACGTCCTCATTCCAATAGATCCGAACCTCCTTCTTGAAGCCGTTCATCAATTCCTTGCGTGCCGCTACGCTGCCGCCGGTAAAGCCGTGCGGGTAAATTGCCGCCAATTGCTGCTGCGCGCTTTGCAACTGCTCGGGGGTGTATTCGTCACGGCCGCCCAGCCGGGTGATCAGCTGTTTGAAGTCACGTTGCTTGATGACTGTATCCACAAAGCGTTCATATGCTTCATACGAACTGAAGACGCTGTCCTGCGCCAGAGCGGTAGCTGGAAGCAGCGCAATCAGCGCCGCGGCGAGAAATTTCCTCATATCAATCTTCCTGTTTTAGCTATTTTAAACGTGTGTCTCAGTTTTCGGGTGGCGCGGTTAATTGGAGATGCGAAACACCGCCCCCTCGCTCTCTGAGGCGAACCAGATGCTGCCATCGGGCGCTTCCTGAACATCGCGGATGCGCCCGGTTTCGCTGCTGCGTATCTGCTCCACCTCTTTAAGGGGGGATCCGGATAGGCGGGAGATATAGTCGAACTTGAGCGAGCCGACGAAGATATCGCCCCGCCACTCCGGCCACATCCGGCCGGAATAGATCATCAGGCCGGACGGCGCGATCGAAGGATCCCAGTACCATTCCGGCTGCTCCATGCCCGGTTTCGACGTGCCCTGCCCGACCTTTGCGCCGGAATAGTGGCGGCCATAAGAGATCACCGGCCAGCCGTAGTTGGCGCCCTTACGGATCCGGTTCACCTCATCGCCTCCCTTGGCTCCGTGTTCAGACACCCAGAGCCTGCCCAGCAAATCCAGTGCCATTCCCTGCGGGTTGCGGTGGCCGTAGGACCAGATTTCCGGCTGCGCGTCCTTGCGGCGGACAAAGGGATTGCTGCCTGGAATGGTGCCATTCCTGTTGATCCGCACCACTGACCCCTGATGCAGCCGCAGGTTCTGGGCGCTGGGACGGTCGCCGCGCTCGCCCAAAGAAATGAACAACGTGCCATCCCGCGCCTCTACCACGCGGGAACCGAAGTGGCGGCCGCCGGTGGCGCCGGGCGCTGCCTCAAACAGGATGCGCAGGTCCGTCAGAGACCTGTTGTCCGCGCTGAGCCGGCCTGCGGCCAGGGCAGTGCCCGCGCCGCGCCCCTGCCGTTTGGCGAAGGTCAGGAATATCTCCCGGCTGGTTGCAAAATCGCGCGGCACCATCACGTCCAACAGGCCGCCCTGCCCCTCGGCAACAACGGCAGGCGTGCCGCCTATGCGATTCTTTTTTCCGTCCCGCACATGGAAAAGCGCGCCATCCCGTTCCGTCACCAGAACCGCGCCGTCCGGCAGAAACGCAAAGGCCCAGGGCACATCGAAGCCGCCTGCCATCTTCGTCACGCGAAGCTGACCCAGTCTGCTGTTCATCGTATCCGCTTGAACTGTCGGAGAAAACGGCAGCAGCAGAAGCACAGCCGTCAATATGCGTAACCAATGCAACATTTCCGCTTCCCCTTCTGTTACTTTAAGCTTAAATTAAACTCAGCTCCGCACCACATGACCTGATAATAGCGGAGAACAACAGGACGGACTCTTTGCTATCTCACGCCTCAACGGGACTTTTCTTTTCCAAACGGCTTGCCTAGGGTCCGATGTGAACATTTTTGTTCCAACAATGGGAGTTCTCAAATGAAGAAACTGCTGATGGCCACCGCGGCCGCTGCGCTGACGGCTGGCACCGCATATGCCGGCGGCCATGCCAAGGAAGTGAAACTGGGCGTTCTGTTCGGCTTCACCGGTCCGATTGAATCGCTGGCACCGGCCATGGGCGACGGCGCCGAGCTGGCCATGGAAGAAGTCACCAAATCCGGCAAGCTGCTGGACAGCGCCACCGTGACTTCCGTGCGCGCTGACACCGGCTGCATCGACAACGGCCTGGCCGTGGCAAACGGCGAGAAACTGGTAGCCGAAGGCGTGAACGGCATCATCGGCGGCGACTGCTCCGGTGTGACCGGCGCGATCCTGCAGAACGTGGCGATCCCGAACGGCATGGTGATGATCTCGCCCTCCGCAACCTCGCCCGGCCTGTCGACCATGGAAGACAACGGGTTGTTCTTCCGCACCTCGCCGTCGGACGCACGCGAAGGCCAGGTGATGGCCGAGATCCTGAAAGAGCGCGGCATCAACTCGATCGCCCTGACCTACACCAACAACGACTACGGCAAGGGCCTGGCGGACGCGATCCAGTCCTCGTTCGAGGAAGTTGGCGGCGAAGTCACCATCGTGACTGCGCATGAAGACGGCAAAGGCGACTACTCCGCGGAAGTCGGCGCGCTGGCCTCCGCTGGCGGCGACATCCTGGTGGTTGCTGGCTACCTGGACCAGGGCGGCCTGGGCATCATCCAGGGTTCGCTGGATTCCGGTGCGTTTGACACCTTTGGCCTGCCTGGCGGCATGATCGGCGACAGCCTGCCTGCAAACGTTGGCGCGGACCTCGACGGCTCCTTCGGCCAGATCGCGGGTTCCGACAGCAAAGGCGCAGAAATCTTTGCCGAAATGGCAAAAGAGCGCGGCTTTGACGGCACCTCGGCCTACGCGTCCGAGTCCTATGACGCAGCGGCGCTGTTCCTGCTGGCAATGCAGGCCGCCAACTCCACCAACCCGGCGGATTACGTCGGCAAGATCCTGGACGTGGCAAACGCCCCGGGCGAGCCGATCAACCCGGGTGAGCTGGGCAAGGCGCTGGAAATCCTCGCCGCTGGCGGTGACATCGATTATCAGGGCGCAACCGGCGTTGAGCTGATCGGCCCGGGTGAGAGCGCAGGCTCCTACCGCGAGATCGAAGTGAAGGACGGCAAGAACGAAACCCTTCGCTTCCGCTGATAAGCATCTGAAAAGCAACCAAGATAGGCCAGCCCGGGTTTTCCCGGGCTGTTCTAAATTAAAAACGCCGCGAAAACGCGGCAGGGGATGAAATGACATGATCGTCGTCGAGGACTTGCACAAGCACTTCGGCGGGTTCCACGCGGTTGACGGCGCCTCGCTGGAAATCGCCAAGGGGTCCATAACCGGTTTGATCGGCCCGAACGGGGCTGGAAAGACCACACTTTTCAACGTTATCGCTGGCGTTCTGGAGCCAACTTCGGGCCGGGTCACCATGGATGGTGAGGATATCACCGGCCTGCCGCCGCATGAGCTGTTCCACAAGGGGCTCTTGCGCACCTTCCAGATTGCGCATGAGTTCTCTTCGATGACGTGCCGGGAAAACCTGATGATGGTGCCGGGCGCGCAATCGGGCGAGACTCTTTGGAACACCTGGTTTGGCCGCAAGCGGATCGCGGACGAGGAACGCGCGCTTCGGGCCAAGGCCGACGAGGTGCTGGAGTTCCTGACCATCAGCCACATCGCTGACCTGAAGGCAGGCCAGGTATCGGGCGGCCAGAAGAAGCTGCTGGAACTGGGCCGCACCATGATGGTGGACGCCAAGATCGTCTTCCTCGACGAGGTCGGCGCCGGTGTGAACCGCACCCTGCTATATACCATTGCTGACGCCATCAAGCGCCTCAATGAGGAGCGCGGTTACACCTTTGTCGTGATCGAGCACGACATGGAATTCATCGGCCGCCTGTGCGACCCGGTAATCTGCATGGCCGAGGGCAAAAAGCTGGCCGAGGGCACCCTGGATGAGATCAAGGCAAACGAACATGTGATCGAAGCCTATTTGGGCACCGGTCTGAAAAATAAAGACAAACTGGAGGCGGATGCATGAGCGACAACCCCTACCAGGACGATCATGGCAACAAGGATGCCTCGATCACCAATACGAAAGGCATCGGCACGATGCAGCCCGCCCATATGAAAAGCGGCCCGACGCATAAGGTCGAGGGCGGCCCGTTCCTGATCGGCGACACCATGACCGGCGGCTACGGCAAGGGTCCGGACATCCTGCATGACTGCACCATCGCCGTCGACAAGGGCGAGATCGCGGTGATCGTCGGCCCCAACGGCGCCGGCAAGTCGACCGGGATGAAAGCGGTGTTCGGCATGCTGAACGTGCGCTCCGGCGCGGTGCGGCTGGACGGTGAGGACATCACTCAGCTCACACCGCAGGACCGGGTGATCAAGGGCATGGGATTTGTGCCGCAGACCAGCAACATCTTCACCTCGATGACGGTGGAGGAGAACCTGGAGATGGGCGCCTTCATCCGCACCGATGATTTCCGCGACACGATGGAGCAGGTCTATGATCTGTTCCCGATCCTGCGCGACAAGCGCAACCAGCCCGCAGGCGAACTGTCCGGCGGCCAGCGCCAGCAGGTCGCGGTGGGCCGCGCGCTGATGACCAAGCCCAAGGTGCTGATGCTGGACGAACCGACTGCAGGCGTTTCCCCCATCGTGATGGATGAGCTGTTCGACCGCATCATCGAGGTCGCCCGCACCGGGCTGCCGATCCTGATGGTGGAGCAGAACGCCAAGCAAGCGCTTGAGATCGCGGACAAAGGCTATGTTCTGGTGCAGGGGCGCAACGCCTATACCGGCACTGGCAAGGAACTGCTTGCCGATCCCGAAGTGCGCAAATCGTTCCTGGGGGGCTAAGCATGGATCTTCTCAACGCCCTCGTGGCGCTTACCAACTTTGTACTTGTCCCCGGGCTGGCCTATGGCAGCCAGCTTGCGCTCGGCGCGCTGGGGGTGACGCTGATCTACGGGATCCTGCGGTTCTCGAACTTTGCCCATGGCGACACCATGGCGTTTGGCGCGATGGTCACCATCCTGATCACCTGGGCGTTCCAGTCCATGGGGATCAGCGCAGGACCGCTGCCAACCGCACTGCTGGCGCTGCCCTTTGGCATCCTGGGCACCATCGGCCTGGCGCTGCTGACCGACCGGACCGTTTACCGGTTCTACCGCCAGCAGAAGGCAAAGCCGGTGATCTTTGTCATGGTCTCGCTGGGTGTGATGTTCATGATGAACGGCATCGTGCGTTTCATCATCGGCCCCGGCGATCAGCGGTTTGCCGATGGCGAGCGTTTCATCATCAAGGCACGCACCTTCAAGCAGATGACCGGGCTTGACGAAGGCCTGGCAATCAAGACCACGCAAGGCATCACCGTGATCACCGCGATCATCGTGGTGGCGGTGCTGTTCTGGTTCCTGAACAAGACCCGCACCGGCAAATCCATGCGGGCCTATTCTGACAACGAAGATCTGGCGCTGCTGTCGGGCATCAACCCGGAGCGGGTGGTAATGTACACTTGGATGATCGTCGCGGCGCTGGCGACCATTGCGGGTGTGCTTTACGGTCTCGACAAGTCGTTCAAACCCTTCACCTATTTCCAGCTTCTGCTGCCGATCTTTGCCTCCGCCATCGTGGGCGGCCTTGGCAATCCGATCGGGGCCATTGCCGGCGGGTTCATCATCGCCTTCTCCGAGGTGACAATCACCTATGCCTGGAAAAAGGTGCTGACCTACGGCCTGCCGGACAGCCTGGCGCCTGACGGGCTCGTTCAGCTCCTCAGCACAGACTACAAGTTCGCGGTCTCCTTCGCGATCCTGATTGTCGTCCTCCTGTTCAAGCCTACCGGCCTTTTCAAAGGGAAAGCGGTATGACCGAGACCATGAAACATACCCTTCTTTTCGTCTTTGTCGGCGTGATGATCCTCGCAGAAGGCATGACCGACTTCCTGTTCTTCTCTGGCTCCTGGAACTCGGCGCTGGTGATCCTGAACATGGGGTTGATTTCGGCCATCATGGCCATCGGGGTCAACATCCAGTGGGGCTTTGCCGGTCTGTTCAACGTCGGCATCATGGGCTTCACCGCGCTTGGCGGGCTGGCCGTGGTTCTGGTGTCGACCCCAGTGATCCCGGCGGCCTGGTCGTCCGGAGGTGTCAGCATCGTGATGGCATTGGTGATGGGCGCGCTGACAGTTGTGTCGGCGGTGATGATCACCAAGTTCATGCCAGGTGGCAAACTGCGCACCGTTGTTCTGCTCGCTGTGCTCATCGTGGGCTTCTTTGTCTACCGTGCAATCTTTGATCCCGCTGTCGGTTCGGTCGAGGCAATCAACCCGGCGCTGCAGGGCAATATCGGCGGCCTTGGCCTGCCGGTGCTGCTGGCCTGGCCCGCAGGCGGCCTGCTGGCTGCCGGTGCTGCCTGGCTGATTGGCAAGACCGCACTGGGCCTGCGCTCCGACTATCTGGCGATTGCCACGCTGGGCATTGCCGAGATCATCATTGCGGTCCTCAAGAACGAGGACTGGCTGTCGCGCGGCGTGAAGAACGTGGTCGGCCTGCCCCGCCCGCTGCCCTATGAGGTGGATCTGCAAAGCGATCCGTCCTTTGTGGAGCGCGCGGCCAGCTGGGGCATGGACCCGGTCACCGCCTCCACCGTCTACGTCAAAGCCGGCTATGCGCTGATGTTCACCGTGGTGCTGCTGGCGCTTCTGTGGATGGCGCAGATGGCGCTGAAAAGCCCCTGGGGCCGGATGATGCGCGCGATCCGCGATAATGAGGTTGCGGCAGAGGCAATGGGCAAGGACGTGACCCGCCGCCACCTGCAGATCTTTGTGCTGGGATCCGCCATCTGCGGCATTGCCGGGGCGATGATGACCACGCTCGACAGCCAGATGACACCGGGCACCTACAACCCGCTTCGCTTCACCTTCCTGATCTGGGTGATGGTGATTGTTGGCGGGTCCGGCAACAACTTCGGCGCGGTGCTGGGCGGCATGCTGATCTGGTTCTTCTGGATCAAGGTGGAGCCGATGGGCATCCTGCTGATGGAGCTTGTCACCTCCGGCATGGCAGAAGGCAGCGCGCTGAAGGCGCATCTCTTGGAAAGCGCCTCGCACATGCGGCTGTTCACCATGGGGCTAATATTGCTCCTGGTGCTCAGGTTCAGCCCGCGCGGCCTGATCCCGGAGAAATAAGCGCCGCTTTGCTGGAAAACAGCATATTGCGTGAAAAATTGACTGCCGCTCAGGACGCCCTGGGCGGCAGTTTTCTTGCCCGCCTATGCGCTCGGTGCTCTGCCGTGGAACCCGCGGGTTTTAATGATTTATTTCCCCTCTCGCGATATTCGGAGGGAAACCGACCGAGGTGAGCCAGTTATGAAAACCAAGTCCAAGTTAATAAAACTTACGGCCGTTGCGGTAGCCTTGAGCGGCTGTGTCAGCCCGGAGAATTACGAAACAACCCCAGTGCAGCTGCAAACCAGCAAGGGCATTGTCACGTGCCAGCTTTATACCAAGGAGCGGGTATTGTGGGACCGTTCCATCGACAGGCCCGCGACCATGTCCGTGCAAGAGGCTGATGCCATCTGCAAGCAGGAAGGCCAGCGGCAGAAAGACGGCGGCTGACGCCGCGGCCGTTTCTGGCACCGGCTGCGCCCTAGCGCCCCTTGAACAGGCTGCCGAGAATTCCGCGGACAATACGCCTCCCGGTGGTGCCTTTCAGCTCCTTAATCACGGCTTCTGACATCGCAGAAGTGAACGTATCCTTTTGCCGGTACGAGCGGGAAGAAGAGCGGCTGACCCGTGAGCCTGAGTAACGGCGGCCGGCGTTGAACTCGCGTGCCGCTGGTTCCTGGGCATCCTCTGCTGCCGCTTCTGAGGCTTCGGCTTCCTGAGCCGCAGCCGCTGTCCGCTGCGCGAGGATCTCATAGGCAGAGCGCCGGTCCACCGGATTGTCGTACTTCCCGGCCATGTCAGAGACTTTGAGCATCTCCTTGCGCTCGCCGTCTGTAATCGGTCCCAACTGCGTGCTGGGCGGCCGGATCAGCGTGCGCTCCACCACGCCGGGCACGCCTTTTTTCTGCAGCATGGAGGTCACCGCTTCGCCGACGCCAACCTCGCGGATGGCGTCTTCGGTCGAAAACCGGGGATTCTCTCGGTAGGTTTCAGCCGCCAGCCGCAGGTTCTTGCGGTCCTTGGCAGTAAAGGCGCGCAGCGCGTGCTGGATGCGGTTGCCGAGCTGGCCCAGTATATCCTCCGGCACATCGGCCGGGTTCTGGGTGATGAAATAGATCCCAACCCCCTTGGAGCGGATCAGCCGGGCGACTTGTTCCACCTTGTCGGTCAGCGCCTTCGGCGCGTCTTCAAACAACAGATGCGCTTCATCAAAGAAGAAGACCAGCCGCGGTTTGTCGGGGTCTCCAACTTCGGGCAGTTCCTCAAACAGTTCGCTGAGCAGCCATAGCAGGAAGGTCGAATAAAGCCCCGGCGCTGCCATCAGCTTGTCCGCGGCCAGAATGTTGACCATGCCCTTTCCGGACGCATCGCAGCGCATCAAATCGCTGAGCGCCAGGGCCGGTTCGCCGAACAGCCCGGCGCCGCCCTGGTTCTCCAGCACCAGGAGACGCCGCTGGATGGCCCCAATTGAGGCCGTTGATACATTGCCGTAGCGCAGCGAAAGCTGGCTGCGGTTTTCGCCGATCCAGACCAGCAACGCCTGCAGGTCTTTCAGATCCAAAAGCGGCAGCCCTTCCTCGTCAGCGAGCCGGAAGGCGATGTTCAGAATACCCTCCTGCGCCTCGCTCAGCTCCAGCAGCCGTGCCAGCAGCAGCGGCCCCATCTCGGCTACGGTGGTGCGCACCGGATGGCCCTGCTTGCCATAGAGATCCCAGAAGGTCACCGGGCAGGCATGGTAAGTGTAACCGGCAAAACCGATTTTACCCGCGCGGGAAGTGAAGGCCTCATGCAGCTTGTGGCTTTCCGTGCCCGCCTTTGCCAGCCCTGACAGATCCCCCTTCACATCCGCCAGGATCACCGGCACGCCCGCGTTGGAAAACCCCTCTGCCAGGATCTGCAGGGTGACGGTCTTGCCGGTGCCGGTAGCACCCGCAATCAGCCCATGGCGGTTGGCATATTTCAGGCTCAGCCCCTGCGGCTCGCCATATTCTTCGCCGCCGCCGCCAATGAATAAGCTATCTGCCATCTCTGCCCTGCCCGTTCTTTTTCCTGTGGATAACAATACAAAGTTAACTTTTGAATGCGATAGTCAATCTTGCCCGCCCCAGCACAATGCGGTTGCCGTGGCGGACATTCCTCCCTGTCAGACTGGGCCGTGCCTCGCGCACGGCCTTCTTTTTGGGCAAATACTGCCTGTAAAACGGGCATCCTCAGCCATAAACTCATCCCGCAGCCTGCAATTTTCATGAATTGCAGGCCGTCCTTATTTTTTTTGAACTTGCATGTTGACCGATGGCCAACCCTTTCGTAACGTCCTACGCAATAACTAAGTCGGCCAGTCCGACGGGGAGAAACAAATACGGAAAAGGGAACCATCGGGTTCCCTTTTTTGTATTTTATCAGCATCTTCCAAGACTGAAGCGCTGTGCGCGGATTTCCCCGCTATTCCTTTGTTATTGGCCTGACACTGCCGGGACAGCGTGCTAAACGCGTTGGCAGCGTCTTTAGAAAAATGAGGCATTCATGTTGAAGTCCCTGACCCCGATCACGCTTGCCGCGGTGCTGGCGATGACCGCGCCGCTGGCGGCGCAGGAAACCGCCGCCGAAGAAACCGGCACCACCGAACAGGCCGCCGGGGCGGAAACCACAGAGCAGGCAGACCAGGCGGAATCGACCGCAGACCAGCTGCTGGACCTGGGGGAACCGGTCAATGACGGCCCCAAGCTGGGTGAACGCTACTCCAAAGAAAAGCATGGCGACTGGGATCTGGCCTGCATCAGGACCGAGGCCGAAAACGACCCTTGCTCGCTGCTGCAGGTTCTGAACGGCCCGCAAGGCAACCCGATGGCAGAAGTATCGATGTTCCGTATCGACCAGCAAGGCGGCCAGGCCGTTGCAGGCGCGACCGTGATCGTGCCGCTGGAAACCCTGCTTCCTGCCGCGCTGACCATCTCCATCGATGGCGCGCCAGCCAAGCGCTACAACTATTCCTTCTGCAATCAGCTGGGCTGCGTTGCGCAGATCGGCCTGACCCAGGGCGACATCGACGCCTTCAAGAAGGGCAAGGAAGCCGTGCTGTCGCTGCGTCCGGCGCCGGCACCGGATCAGGTTGTTTCGATGAAGCTGTCGCTGAGCGGCTTTACCGCGGGCTATGACGTCGTGGATGTCGTCAAGCAGTAAGCTCTGCAATCAGCTGAAAGAAAACGCCGCGCGCCCCAAGGGCCGCGGCGTTTTTTCTTTAAGTGCGGTCAGACCCTGCGCAGAGCAAGCACCGCATTCAACCCGCCAAAAGCGAAGGCGTTTGACAGGGCAACATCGACCCTGGCTTCGCGCGCCTCATTCGGGACCACATCCAGCGCGCATTCCGGGTCCGGTTCCTCATATCCGATGGTCGGCGCAATCACCCCGTCGCGCAACGCCATGATACATGCCAGTAGCTCCACCGCACCGGTGCCGCCGATCAGGTGACCGTGCATGGATTTGGTGGAAGAAATCATCAGACTGTCAGCATGCGGGCCGAACACATCCGCCACAGCGGCGCATTCGGTCTTGTCATTGGCTGCAGTGCCAGTGCCATGGGCATTGATGTAACCGACCTCGGAGGCATCTAGGCGGGCATCCTGTAGCGCGCCGGCAATGGCCCGCGCCGCGCCCTGCTTGCTGGGCATCACAATGTCCGCCGCGTCCGAGGACATGGCAAAGCCAATCACTTCGCAGAGAATTTCTGCTCCGCGGGCCTTGGCGTGCTCATACTCTTCGAACACGAAGATACCTGCGCCTTCCCCCTGAACCATGCCGTTGCGGTTGGCACTGAACGGGCGGCAGGCGTCCTTGGACATAACCCGCAGCCCTTCCCAGGCCTTGACCCCGCCAAAGCACAGCATGGATTCGGAGCCGCCGGTGACCATTACCGGGCTCATCCCGGAGCGTACCATCTGGAACGCCTGTGCCATCGCGTGATTTGACGACGCGCAGGCTGTGGAGACGGTAAAGCTTGGGCCTTTGAGGTTGAACTGCATCGACACATGGCCGGCTGCGGCATTGTTCATCAGTTTGGGCACCACAAACGGATGCACCCGGTTTTTGCCGTCCTCGTAGACGCTGCGGTAATTCTCATCCAGCGTCTGCATTCCGCCGCCGGAATTGCCCAGGACGACACCAGCCTTGGCCGACAGTTCGCCGTGGAATTCCAGGCCCGACTGCTCAATCGCTTCCTTGGCGGCGGTCAGGGTGAATTGGGTGAAACGGTCATACAGGCTCATCTGCTGACGGTTGAAGCGGCCCTCAGCCTCAAAGCCGCGGACTTGGCCGCCGATCTTGATCGCCAGCCGCTCCACATCGCGGAAATCCAGTTCGCCAATCCCGCACTGGCCCGTGCGCATAGCGGCCAGAGTTTCGGGCACCGAATGACCCAGGGCGTTGATGGTTCCCGCCCCGGTGATGACAACGCGTTTCATGGAGCTTTACGCTTTTTCCAGGATCAGCTTGTCGATCCCGGCGACGATTGCCGCGACATTGGAAATGTCAAAATCACTCTTTTCCGGCTCATTGGCATTAAAAGGAATCGAAATGTCGAACTCTTCCTCGATCGCAAATATGCTTTCGACCAGTCCCAGGCTGTCGATGCCAAGATCCTCCAGCGTGCTATCCAAGGTCACGTCTGAAGGCTCCAGAACCGCTTGTTCTGCAATGATTGCAATGACCTTGTCCTGCGTGCTCATGTATGGATCCCCGATTTTCTGCCTGAGGCTGATGTAGGTATTCGGCGGTTACTTGAAAACAGCCTTTTTTAACAATTCGATGTCACGCATCAAACGCGGCAGGCGGCGCTGTGCTTTATACATCTCGGTGTGGGTTTCCATTTTCACACCAGGGTAGCCCATGATCACGCGGCCGGCAGGCACGTTGGACAGAATCTTGGTGCCGCCGCCGGCAATCACCCCGTCACCGATGAAGATATTGTCGACCACGCCGCACTGGCCGCCCAGCACAACGTTGTTGCCGATATCGACTGATCCGGACACACCTGTCTGCCCGCAGAGCAGGCAGTCGTTGCCGACGCGGGTGTTGTGGCCGACATGCACGAGGTTATCGAGCTTGGTGCCATCGCCGATCACTGTGTCACGGATGGTGCCGTTGTCGATGGTGCAATTGGAGCCGATTTCGACATCATTGCCTATGGTAACAGCGCCCAATGAGTGGATGCGGACCCAGGATTGTGCTTTGGCCTCGCCCTGATCACCCAAGGTCTTGCGCGCGTTCTCAGCCCCGGACACTTCAGGGGTTACATAGGAGAAACCATCGCCGCCAACCCGTGCACCAGGCTGAGCGCGGAACCGGTCACCGATGGTGGCCCGGGCCCCGATCGAGACCATCTCGCGCAGGTGAGCGTCTTCGCCGATCACAGCGTCAGAACCGACATAGCAATGCGGGCCAATCACCGAGCGGGCACCGATCCTGGCACCGGCCGCAACCACGGTCAGCGGACCAACCGAAACGCCTTCTCCCAGTTCTGCGGAAGGATCTATGACGGCAGACGGGTGGATGCCTTCAGCAAACCCCTGGCCGCGGTCCAGCATTGCGGTGACGCCGGACATGGTCATCCGCGGGCGTGGAGCAAAGATTGCAGCCTTAAGGCCAAAGGATTGCCAGTCAGCCCCTTCCCACAAAATCGCAGCAAGTGCCTTGCCTGCCTTCAGTCCGTCGGCATATTTCGGCGCCATCGCCATGGCGAGCTGATCGGCCCCGGCATCCTGCGGTTCAGCAGCACCTGCAACTTGCAGATCCAGCTCACCCTGGGCCTCGGCGCCCAAGGACTCGGCGATCTGGCGGATTGTGAACATGGCAGGCCCTTTCAGAATAATCCTGTATGGGCCTGACATTTACCCCTGAACGCTGGGCAGCACCACCCCTGCCCGTTCCAGAGCGGCCCAGACCTTGGCGTCGCGGCCATAGACATCGCGGCGGAATTCAGCGCGGCCTTTCCCGGACACAACAGCGGTGCGGTAAATGATATGCACCGGCACTTTCTGCTCCAGCTCAACCTTGGTTTCCCTGCCCGAATTCAAAATGCGGTGGAAGAACTCCTTGGGGTTTTCCGTCTGCTTAGCCAGCAGCGCGTAGGCAAACTCGAACGGCTGGGCCAAGCGGATGCAGCCATGCGAGAAGGCGCGCACTTCGCGGGCAAACAGGCTCTTTTGCGGAGTGTCATGCAGATAGATGTTGTACTTGTTCGGGAACATGAACTTGACCAGCCCCAGGGCATTGCGGCTGCTGGGCGGCTGGCGCATGGAGAACGGGAAGTTGCGTGCCGTGTACTGCGAAAAATCAGCGGAACCGCGGTTCACCACCCGGCCGCGCCGGTCAGTGATCTGGATATGGCCGACAGCATTGGGATTGCTCTGCAGCTTGGGCAGATATTCCTTGGTGATGATCGAGCGCGGCACATACCAGCTCGGATTGATCACCATATGCTCCATCTCGTCCGAGAATTCCGGGCTGCGGCGGTCGTGGGTGTTCTTGCCGATAACCGAACGGGTCTCAAAGGTCACGTCGCCGTTGTCGACGATCTTGGCGGTGAAATCGGTCTGGTTGACCAGAATATGCCGCTCACCGCGATCCGGCGTCAGCCAGCGCTCCCGCTCCATCGCGATGATGATGGACTTCAGACGCGCGCTGACCGGCTTGTTGATTTCATCAATTGTGCCGGGGCCAGCCACGCCATCGGTTTCCAGGCCGTGATCGGATTGGAAGCTCTGCACCGCCTTCTCAAGTGCCGCGTCATAGGTTCGGGTGGCGCTGCGCGGCAGGTAGCCCATCAGCATCAGCCGGTTGCGCAGCGCAATAACGGCCGGGCCCTGATCACCCGTCTCCAGTTTCTTGGCATTCACGGCCGGACCCCAGCCGCCAGCTGCCATGATCTGCTCCAGCCGCAGCTTCTCCCGCATCAAACCGCGGTACTGCGGCGATGCCGGAACCAGGCTGCGCATATAGGCATAGGGCTGGGTATCACGGATTCCAGCCAGGAAGCTTGCCCCGTCGACCGTATGCTTTTTACGCACCATGCCGTCATCAATCCGCGACGGAACCAGCAGGCCGGTCTGCAGGTCAGTGGCGTAGTCCACCAGTGCCTGGCTCAGCGCCGCCTCGACATTGCCGATGTCGCGGGTCGTCTGCACGTCGCGCATTTGCTGCATCAGTGCAGCAACTTCGGCTGAACGGTCCGGCAGCCCATGGGCCTGGGTCTCGTTCAGGGCCGCAAGCAATGCATTGCGGCGCTGGCGCGAGGCCTCATCCTGACCGGTCCAAATCGCCTGGTAACCGTTTTCGCGATAGAACTGCGCAACAGCCTCGCTGCCATAGGCGGCTTCAGCGACCGCCTGGCGGAAAGCCGCCGAAACCTCAGCCTGTGCCGAACCGGAAACCGCCCCGGCTGCCAGTCCGCCCAGTGCCAAGGCGAACAGCCCGGCCTTGAATCCCGGCAAGAAGTTTCCTGCAAAAGCACGCGTCATAATTTCCGGTCCTTGCGCCGATTTTTGTCAATTCTGGCAGTGCCTACCTGAAATTCTGGTAAATGCCAGCCGCTGTTGTCCATTCACAATTGCGAAAAGTCAGCTTTGATGCAGCAAAGCCGCGTCTATGAAACCCGGCTGCAACAGTCGCGGGGAAAAGTTCCATGCGCCTCCCCTTATGCGCAAGAAATCGCCGAAAACCGGGATATCCGTTACAGCGCGGCAAAGAAATGTTGGATCAGGATTCTCTGTGTGCCATACATGCCGCACGTTAACTTCAATTGTTAGCGAGCCCGTAACATCGGGCGACTAGGCAGGACTAAAAGCGTACGGGACGGCGCAGTGACAATGGCAAAAACCACGGGCACGGGGATCTCCCGGCGTTCTCTCTTGGGTGTATTTGCTGCAACCGCAGTGGCAGCAGCCCCAACATTCTCCAATGCAGCAGGTTTCCTTCGCGGCGGCGGAGACATCCGGCGCATCCGCATGTATTCAGGCCGCACCGGCGAACGCCTGGATATGGTATACTGGATCGACGGCGACTACATCAAAGACGCTGTTAAGGAAATCAACCACTTCATGCGGGATTGGCGCACCGATGAAGTCAAGAATATGGATCTGCGCACCATCGACATCATGGCGGCGTCCCACAATCTTCTGGATGTGAATGAGCCCTACATGCTGCTGTCCGGCTACCGCAGCCCCAAGACCAACGCCATGCTGCGCAGCCGCTCGCGCGGGGTTGCAAAAAACTCGCTGCACATGCGCGGCCAGGCTGCCGACCTTCGCCTGGCGTCCCGCTCGGTCTCGCAAATGGCGCAAGCGGCTGAAGCGTGCCACGCCGGCGGTGTTGGTAAATACCACCGTTCAAATTTTGTGCATATGGATTGCGGCGTTGTTCGCTCCTGGCGCGGCTAACCCTGCCCTCCATTGCAAGAATGCAAGCCTGCCCGATGGTGCAGGCTTTTTTCTTTTCTGAGCATCCGGCCGCGGCCGCAATTTCCTGACCGCCTCAGGAAATTGGAAACAGGCAGTTTTTCCCGTTGCAGAGGCAACCAACCGCGGGTATACCCCGGCATAACAACGCACCTGTAGCTCAGCTGGATAGAGCGCTGCCCTCCGAAGGCAGAGGCCAGAGGTTCGAATCCTCTCAGGTGCGCCATATACACCTTAAATTCAAAACATTATTAGCTCTTAAAGCTATCTAAAGAGTCCGCCGCTAGCTACTCTGCCTATACTTCCTAATGCGACGATAGAGGCAGAATGGTACAGACCAACTCCATTTTCCGGACAGCGAAACCAACAGAACCCCGGCTTCGTCTGAATTTGCCCTGCACTGTCAATTTGTCCGGATCTGTGCGGGAAGCCATTGTTTACAACATCAGCTACAGTGGGTTTGCCGTCCGCCTGCCAGAGGGGCAAAACAATTTTTGCCTGGCAGAGCTGAAATCTGTCTCCATCGAAGACATCGCAGAGTTTGAGGTTCGAACCCGCTGGCGGAAGGACACGAGAATTGGCTTCGCGTTCCTCAGTAAGCGCGGTGCACGGCCAATATTGGATGCTTATTTTGCCAAGATCGGCGAGTTCCCGACCTGAAAAGCAGCCCCCTCTTACGCCAGATCAGCGCTTAGCGCCTTGGTGAGCGCCTTCAGGACGTCACTTTGCCGCTTTGTTTTCCCTAGTTCCGGCGGCCAAGTCAGCCAATAGCCATCAATCGTGGCCAATTCGGCGGCTGGCAGACAGATCAATTGACCGGTCAGCAGCAAATTGGCCGCCAGAGCCCTGGATCCCAGGACCACCCCCATTCCAAGCCGAGCGGCCCGGAGGGCATGGGCCATGGAATCCACCGAAACCGGCCCGGCCTCCGGCGCCGGCTCTCCGGTCACCCGCGCCCACTCGCTCCAGCCCGGCCGTTCTCCGCGCAGCTCAATGGCCGGCAATTGACGCCAGTCCTTAGTATGGTCCGGGGCCGCCATCGGTTGAAGAACCTCATTGGCAAGCAGGACACCTGCTCGGCCCTGCCAGCTGCCGCGCCCGTAGCGGATATGCAGCGCACCATCCGCCGCTTCAAAGTCCAACCGCTTCGGCACGGTTTCCGTCACAATCTGCAGTTCAGGATGACTTTCAGAAAACGCCGTAAGCCCCGGCAACAAAATCATTTCCAGATGTGATGGCTGGGCAGCGATACGCAGTTCCCGAACACTATGGCCAAACAGGTTTTCAGTGCCCTGCTCCAGCGCGCGAAGGGAATCATGGACCAGCGGCAGGTAGCTTTCGCCATCCACCGTCAAAGTCACACCACGTGCTGAACGGATGAACAATTGCCGCCCCAGCCAAGCTTCCAGGTTGCGGATCCGCTGGCTCACGGCGGCCTGAGTTGCCCCAAACTCCTCCGCAGCGGCGGTGAAACTGCCATGACGGCCTGCAGCCTCGAACACTTTGAGCCAGTCCAGCGGCGGCAAGCCTTGTTTGGTAACTTTCTTGGGCATTAGAAAACCTAACTCTCAAACCCCAATTTCCGTAGTTCTCTTGATGGCTCACCAGCGGTAGCAAGGCAAGTAAGAACCAGGCCAACCGGAGACACTCTCATGCCCCGTTCCGTAACTGCTGACGCATCCGGCAGCTTTCTGACCCTGACATTCGAAGACGGCCTCGAAAGCCGCTTTCATGCGATCTGGCTGCGCGACAACGCGCTTGACCCGGAAACACGCGCCCCTGGCAACGGCCAGCGGCTGATCACCATTGGTGACATTCCCGCAGACACCAAGATCAGCACCGCACTGGTAGAAGACGGCGCACTGACTGTGACCTTCGCACCGGAAGGCAAGACCGTGGCCTTCCCGGGCGCCTGGTTGAAGGCACACACCTATGATGTTGATCAGGCAAGTGAATTTGGCCGCATGGCACCGGGCATCGAGACCTGGAACAGTGGCCTGCCGGCCCCCACGTTCGATTGGAACAAAGTGCAGTCCGACCCAAGCGTCAAACGCGATTGGCTGAACGCGATCGCCCGTCTGGGTTTCGCCAAGCTGGTGAACGGTCCGGTCGAAGAAGGCGCCCTCATCGAGAACGCTGAAATGTTCGGTTTTGTGCGCGAAACCAACTACGGCAAGTACTTCGAAGTCCGCACAGAGGTGAACCCGACCAATCTGGCCTTCACCGGCCTGGGCCTGCAGGCACATACCGACAACCCCTATCGCGACCCGGTACCCAGCCTGCAGATCCTCTATTGCCTAGAGAACTCTGCAGAAGGCGGTGACAGCATTGTGGTGGACGGTTTCCGCGCCGCCGAACGGCTGAAGACGGAAAACCCCGAAGGCTTTGCCCTGCTGGCAGGCTACCCGGCACGGTTTGAATACAAGGGGTCCGACGGTGTGCATCTGCGCTCCCGCCGACCGATGATCGAGCTGTCACCTGATGGCGAGATGATCGGGATGCGCTTCAACAACCGATCCTCTGCCCCGTTTGTCGACATTCCCTTTGACAAGATGGAGGCCTACTACGCCGCCTACCGGCGCCTGGGTGAATTCATCGACGATCCGGACATGGGCGTCTCCTTCAAGCTGGAGCCGGGCGAAAGCTTCATCGTCGACAACACCCGGGTGATGCACGCTCGCCTCGGCTACTCCGGCTCCGGATCGCGCTGGCTGCAGGGCTGCTACGCGGACAAGGACGGGCTGCTGTCGACCCTGAACGTGCTGAACGCGCAGCTGGAGAGCTGAGACATGAGCAAGCCAGACGTCAGCCAGCTGAACCGGGACAATATCGTCGACTTCATCGGCGGCATCTTTGACCGCCGCGGCGATGAGGAATACCTGGGCGAACCGGTCACCATGGCCGAACACATGCTGCAAGGCGCCACCATCGCTGAGCAGAACGGCCAGCCGGAAGAGATCATCGTGGGGGCGCTCCTCCACGATATCGGCCATTTCACCAGCGAATTCGGAACATTCTCCATGGACGACACCGAGGACCGTTACCATGAGGAAGCCGGAGCCGAGGTGCTGGAGCAGTTCTTCCCCTCTGTGATCACCGACTGCGTCCGTTATCACGTGGCTGCCAAGCGCTATCTCTGCGCCACCAAGCCGGAATATTTCAACCGTTTATCAGAGGCTTCGATCCATTCCCTGAACCTGCAGGGCGGACCGATGAATGCAGAGGAAGTTGCCGAGTTTGAGAAGAACCCGAACCTGAAGCAGATCATCGCGGTGCGCTATCTGGACGAGGCTGGAAAGCGGGACGACATGGACACTCCGGATTACTGGCACTTTGCGCCGATGGTCCAGCGGATGGTGGACAAGCACATGGGAACGGGAGGTTCCGCAAAATGAGCGCGCCCGAGTATATCTTCGAGGCCAGCACCAAACCTTCGCTGCCCTGGCATGAGGTTCCGCTGATCCGGGCCACCAAGGAAAGCGTCAAGAGCTATGGCTGTCTGGTGGACGATCCGGAGAATTTCGAGATCGAAATCGTGCAGTGGCCCGCGCAAGGCTGGCGGCCGATTGACGAAGGCACGGGCGACGAGGCCGGCTGGGTCGAGGGCACTTTCCGCGGCGACTGGCGCGGCGATGTGCTCTATGGCGAAAACGAAGCGGTCAACGGCAACTATGTTCTGGGCTGGTCCACCGACCCGCAGACGGCACAGGTTGAAGCTCAGACCGCAGCACGGGATCAGGTTCTGCTATGGCACATGAACTATCACCCCGACGGCGGCCAGTTGTTTTATCCGCTGGACAACAAACCCTTCATCATTCCCGCGGCCTTGCCGGGAGATGATCTGAAGCCTGAAAAGGTCGTGGCGTTCTGGTGTGACGGGTCCAAGGGGCTCTATATCCACCCCAATATCTGGCACGAGGGGATCTTTCCGGTGCAAGACAGCCAGCGGTTCCTCGACCGGCAGGGCAAGGTGCACGCCCGGGTCAGTTGCGATGTGGGCAAGGAGTTCGGCGTTTACCTGTCCTGCCCGCTGCGAGAAGACAAGATCCAGGGCTAAAGCCTGAAAGAAAAAGAAAAAACGGCACCTCCACGGGCGCCGTTTTTTTTTTGATTGTCAGGTGAAAAGCCTAAGCAAATAGCTCATGCGCCAGCTCCAGCGCGTCGACCAAGGTGTCGACCTCCTCCTTGGTGTTATAGAGGCCAAAGGACGCACGGCAGGTGGCAGATACCCCAAGATGGTCCATCAGCGGCCCGGCACAGTGATGGCCGGCGCGCACTGCGACCCCCTTCTTGTCGAGGATGGTGGAGATATCGTGGGCGTGTGCCGCACCTTCCATTGTGAAGCTGAAAATTGCAGCCTTGCCAGATGCTTGCCCCTGCACGTTGATCCAGTTCAAGCCGGTCAACCGCTGCATCGCATAGTCGCGCAGGCCGCCCTCATGCTTGGCAATATTTTCCATGCCAAGATCCATCATGTACTCCAGCGCCACACCCAGGCCGATGGTCTGCACGATGCCCGGCGTGCCGGCCTCGAACTTCATCGGCGGATCATTGTAGATGATCCCTTCTTTAGAGACTTCCTTGATCATATCGCCGCCGCCGATGAAGGGGCGCATCTCCGCCATGCGCTCCGGCTTGATATAGATCGCACCAGACCCGGAGGGGCCATAGAGCTTGTGCCCGGTAATCGCGTAGAAATCGCAGCCGATATCCTGCACATCGACCGGCATATGCACAGCGCCCTGCGAGCCATCGACAAGAACCGGCACCCCCTTGGCATGGGCGCCCTGGGTGATCGCCTTTACATCCACAACGGTGCCCAGCACGTTGGAGCACTGGGTGACGGCCACCAGCTTGGTCTTGGAGCCAATCGCATCAACGACCTTCTGCGGGTCGAGGCTGCCATCCGCAGCGGTGTCCACCCATTTCAGCACCACGCCCTGACGTTCGCGCAGGAAGTGCCAGGGCACGATATTCGCGTGGTGTTCCATCACCGACAGGACGATCTCGTCGCCTGCTTCAAATCGTGGCATCGCCCAGCCGTAGGCAACCAGATTGATGCCCTCGGTGGTACCGGAGTTCAGTACAATGGTGTTCTCGTCTCCGGCATTCAGGAACCGCGCTATGATACCGCGGACAGCTTCGTATTTCTCAGTTGCGAGGTTGGAAAGAAAGTGCAAGCCGCGGTGAACGTTGGAATATTCCTCCGCATAGGCTTTGGTGACAGCGTCGATCACCACCTGTGGTTTCTGGGCCGAAGCACCGTTGTCGAGATAAGTCAGCGGTTTGCCGTTCACCTCCCGCGACAGGATCGGAAAGTCGGCACGGATTTTTTCCAGGTCATACATTTTCGGGAAGTCCCAGATTGGCTGGGCCGATCAGACCCACGATAAAGAGAAGAGCAAAGACCAGGATCATGCTGGCCATCAAAACCACCCCCAGCGAGCGCCAAACGGAACCAAAACGGTGCGCCGCGTTTACGAAATGCAGGAGGATGAAGAACACAACAATGTTGGCCGCAATATTCAGCAGTGCGGCCAGGGAAGGCATCACCAGAAACACAACCACGATGGCACCGTTCAGCCCCGCCTGCAGCAGCTGCAGCCAAGTGACAAGGGCCAACAGCGCGGGTAGATTGCCCTGCCCGCCCAGCCAGCGGCCGGTCGAGGACAGCATGGCGATAAAGCAGAGCTGCAGGATCAGCACCATGGCGAAGTAAACGCCTGGCGAGAAACGCGGCAGCAGAACCTCTGGCGGCAGCGGGAACAGGATTTTCTGAACCGTGTAGACGCAGGTGTTCAGCACCACCGACAGCAGGAAGGCGGTCCACAGTGCCTCCCGCGGCCAATCCCGCGCCAGGATCTGATGCGCAGCATCGCGCGGTGACTTGAGCGTCAAGAGGGCAAAGGAGGCCAGCGCATTCATGGTTTGGTCCAATAGCCCTGGATCATGCCTGACACCCAGAACCAGAAAAACACGGCGCACCACAGGATGCCCACCAGGGTCAGGGCCGGACCGGGGCCGATGAATCCGGCCACCAGCCCGTTCAACAGCATCAGCGGGCTGGCTGCCAGAAAGGCCCAGAACAGGGCCAGCCGCGCACGGTAGGCGTCTCCCTGCCCGCCCATGGCGCGGGCGATCCAATGGGCTACCAGCGCCAGAACATACAGCAGCAGCGGCGCGATAAAGACCAGCGCCAGCAGCGATCCGCCCAGCAGCATGTTCAGCTCCTGGCCGGTCAGATGCGCCTCGCGCGCCAGTTTCGGCATCTGCGCGACAAAGGTCAGCACGCAGCCCGCGAGCAGAAACACCAGCAACCGGTCCTCGCGGGCGCCCATGCTCAGAAGCCGCGCAAATACCTTGCGCGGCCCCTTGTAGGTTGCCGGGATATCCGTTGTGACGGACATCAGCGGCGCCGGGCCAGCCAGCCTTCGAGGCGGGAAACGATATCGGCGGCGATCTCCGCGTCCTCGATCTCATCCACCGCTTCAGCCAGGAAGGCCAGTGTCATCAGGTCGGTTGCCTCCGCATGCGGGACACCGCGGGAGCGCAGGTAGAACAGGCCTTCCTCATCAATCGCACCAGAGGTGGACCCGTGCGAGCAAGCCACGTCGTCGGCATAGATTTCCAGCTCAGGCTTGGCCAGGAACTGGCTGTCGTCATCCAGCAGCAGCGACTGGGAAATCTGATACCCGTCGGTCTTTTGCGCGCCTTCCTTCACCAGGATCTTGCCCTGGAACACACCGGTGGCACCGTTGCGAAGCACTTTCTTGAACACCTGGCGGCTTTCGCAGTTCACCGCGTCATGGGTGATAAAGACGGTGTCGTCGTGGTGGAAGTCGCCGTCGCCCACGCAGGCGCCTGCGATATGGGCCACAGCGTCGTCGCCGGTCAGCTCAATCACCGCCTCGTTGCGGGTCAGCACGCCGTTCACGGTCAGGGTGAAGGACTTGAAAACCGACTCGGTGCCGAGACGCGCAAACAGATGGGTCGCCGCACGGCGCTCGTGGTCGCGGCCCTGGGCGCGCACCAGATGCATCGTGCCGCCATCGGCGATGTCGATCTCCATGCATTTGTTGAAGCGCGACGCAGCCGGGCCGTTCTCCAGAACAGTCACCTCGGCACCGCTTTCCACGCGGATCACATGGTGCAGGATCGCGTCAGAGTTTTCATCCGAATGCACATAGGTGAAGTTCAAGGGCTTCGAGACCTTGCCGGTCACCCGGATCGCCACGCCATCACTGGCAAAGGCGGTGTTCAATGCCGCCAGCGGACGTTCCACCGGGGTCTGGCCGCGCGCCTCAAGAACGCCGTACAGGTCCTTGGCCCAATGGATATCCTTGCAGCAGATATCCTCGATCCGGTCGATGGTCAGGCCTTCCAGCGCCAGATCGTCGGAGGCCTCGGCGTCGAACAAACCGTCCACAAAGACAATGTTCAGACGCTCAAACGCATTGAACATCGGCACTTCGTCTGCGTGGAACACGGCTGCCTTGGGCGCATCCGCCTGCACCAGCGTGTCCGGCTTGGTGTATTTCCAGTATTCATCGCGGCGCGACGGCAGGCCCATGGTCTGGACCCGCGACAGCGCTGCCTGGCGGGCCGCCTTGAGGCAGCCGCTTTCGGGCAGGGTCAGCGCCGACAGCCGCGCCTCGGTTGCGCTTTGCTTGACTTCGGGCAGGGCCATTTACGCCTCCTCTGCCAGGATGCCGGCGTAACCGTTGTTCTCGACTTCCAGCGCCAGCTCGGGGCCGCCGGTCTTGACGATACGGCCACCCGCCAGGATGTGCACCACGTCGGGTTTGATGTGGTCCAGCAGGCGCTGGTAGTGGGTGATCACCAGAAAACCGCGGCCCTCGTCACGCAGGGCGTTGACGCCTTCGGCGACCAGCTTCATCGCATCGACGTCGAGACCGGAGTCGGTTTCGTCCAGGATGCAGAGTTTCGGCTCAAGCATCGCCATCTGCAGGATCTCGTTGCGCTTCTTCTCACCGCCGGAAAAGCCGACGTTGACCGGGCGCTTCAGCATCTCGGCGTCGATCTTGAGGGTCTTCGCCTTGGCGCGCACTTCCTTCAGGAAGTCGGAGGCCGACAGCTCTTCCTCGCCGCGCGCCTTGCGCTGTGCGTTCACCGCGGTGCGCAGGAAGGTCATGTTGCCGACGCCGGGGATTTCCACCGGGTACTGGAACGCCAGGAACATGCCCGCTGCGGCGCGCTCTTCCGGCTCCATCTCCAGAATGTCTTCGCCTTCCAACTCCGCCGAGCCTTCGGTCACTTCATAGCCGTCGCGGCCCGACAGCACATAGGACAGAGTGGATTTGCCCGAACCGTTCGGCCCCATGATCGCATGCACCTTGCCGGCCTCGACCTTCAGATCGACGCCTTTCAGGATCTGCTTTTCCTCGTCTTCCAGTTTGACGTGCAGGTTCTTGATTTCGAGCATTTTTTCCTCGTCTCACATGTCTTGCAGGCCAGCGGCCCGCGATATTCCCATGGCCCATCGGGGCCGATTCATTCTTATCCCAGCACCACTGCGGTGCCGCTGGCCGAGACCATCAGCATGGACTGCCCGACCACTTCGTAATCCAGATCAACGCCCACCACGGCATTGGCGCCCTTGGCCCGGGCGCGGTCTTCCAGCTCTGCCAGCGCGGTTTCGCGCGCGTCTTGCAGCTTGCTTTCATAAGCACCAGAGCGGCCGCCGACGATATCGGTGATGGAGGCAAAGACATCGCGCACCACATTGGCACCCATGATCGCCTCACCCACCACGATGCCCTTGTATTCGGCAATCTGGTAGCCTTCGACGGAGTTTGTGGTTGTGACGATCATGCTCATGCCCCTGACTTAATCTGCACAAACTTCGACAGACGCATTCCTTTGCGAACTTCAGTTCCGTAGGAGCGCTTTCCCGTTCCAAGTTCCGCAACATCATTGGCGGAATGCCCTTGAAGTTCGGCTGCAAATTCAATTCCGAACAAGTGGATGGCCGTAACCATTTCACGCTGTTCGGCATTTAGGTAGCGATCTTTCAGGATTTCCGCCAATTGATCGGTCGTCATGATTACCCCACAGACCCTTCCAGCGAGATCGCAACCAGCTGCTGCGCCTCCATGGCGAACTCCATCGGCAGTGCCTGCAGCACGTCCTTGCAGAAGCCGTTGACCACCAGGGCCACCGCCTCTTCCTCGTCCATGCCGCGCTGGCGGCAGTAGAACAGCTGGTCGTCGTCCACTTTGGAAGTGGTCGCCTCATGCTCCACGCGGGAGGAGTTGTTCTTGACCTCGATGTAGGGAACCGTGTGCGCCCCGCATTTGTCGCCGATCAGCAAGCTGTCGCACTGGGTGTAGTTGCGCGAATTCTTGGCCTTGGGGTGCATCGACACCAGACCGCGGTAGGTGTTCTGCGCCTTGCCGGCAGAGATGCCCTTGGACACGATGCGCGACTTGGTGTTTTTGCCCAGGTGAACCATCTTGGTGCCGGTGTCAGCCTGCTGCATGTTGTTGGCGATGGCGATCGAGTAGAACTCGCCCTGGCTTTCGTTGCCGCGCAGGATGCAGGAGGGGTATTTCCAGGTCACC
The DNA here is from genome assembly GCF_000813785.1 of Leisingera sp. ANG-DT. Lineage (NCBI taxonomy): Bacteria > Pseudomonadati > Pseudomonadota > Alphaproteobacteria > Rhodobacterales > Roseobacteraceae > Leisingera > Leisingera sp. ANG-DT. The sequence continues at coordinate 504,237 of NZ_JWLE01000001.1, read as the reverse complement.
GCAGAGCCGGTTTCCACCTGGGTCCACATCACCTTGGCGCGGTCGCCGCGGCAGTCGGCGCGCTTGGTCACGAAGTTGTAGATGCCGCCCTTGCCGTTCTCGTCGCCCGGATACCAGTTCTGGACGGTGGAGTATTTCACCTCGGCGTCTTCCTCGATGATGATTTCCACGACCGCGGCATGCAGTTGCGCGGTGTCGCGCTGGGGTGCGGTGCAGCCTTCGAGGTAGGAGACATAAGAGCCCTTGTCAGCAATGATCAGGGTGCGCTCGAACTGGCCCGTATTTTCCGCGTTGATGCGGAAATAGGTCGACAGTTCCATCGGGCAGCGCACGCCCGGCGGCACGTAGACAAAGGAACCGTCAGAGAACACGGCAGAGTTCAGCGTCGCATAGAAGTTGTCGGAGACCGGAACAACGGAGCCGAGGTATTTCTTCACCAGCTCGGGATGCTCGCGGATCGCCTCGGAGATCGAGCAGAAGATAACGCCCGCCTCTTTCAGCTCCTTCTGGAAGGTGGTGCCGACGGAAACGGAGTCGAACACCGCGTCCACGGCAACCTTGCGGCCTTCTTCCGGGGTCTCGCCTGCGCCTTCGACGCCAGCCAGGATCATCTGTTCTTTCAGCGGGATACCGAGCTTTTCGTAGGTCGCCAGCAGCTTCGGATCGACCTCATCCAGCGATTTGGGCTTGGTTTCCATCGACTTGGGGCGGGCATAGTAATACTGGTCCTGGAAGTCGATTTCCGGGTAGCTGACCATCGCCCAGTTCGGCTCGTCCATCTGCTCCCAGCGTTCGAAAGCCTGCAGGCGCCATTCGGTCATCCACTCAGGCTCTTCGTTCTTTTCCGAGATCAGCTTGACGATATCGGGGTTCACGCCCTTGGGCGCGTATTCCATCTCGATATCGGTTTCCCAGCCGTATTTATAAGCACCGCCGACCTCGCGCACGGCATCCACGGTCTCCTGGTCAACACCTTCCTTGACTTGGGTCTGGTCCAAAGCGGCCATTGTCATCTCCTCACTCACGCCGCGCGGGCGCGATGTTTCTTTTCTTTCTGAAGCCACGCCTCGGCAAAGCGCAGCACGTCTTCTTCCGTTGTCTCCGGCCCCAGCGACACCCGTACGGCGCCTTGGGCTGTGGCCTCGTCATATCCCATTGCGGTCAGCACCGCGCTGGCGCGCACCTTGCCGCTGGAGCAGGCGCTGCCGGCGCTGATGGCAAAACCTGCAAGGTCCATCTGCATGACCTGGGTTTCGCCCTTCCAGCCCGGCGTTGCGAAACACAGGGTGTTCGGCAGCCGCTTCTGATCCTTCCCGACAAAAATAGTATGGCTTACGCCAGACACAAGCGCCTTTTCTAGAATATTTCTAAGTTCTGCAACCCTGTCCCAGACACCATTTGCCAAATCTTTTGCAGCTGCTTCAGCTGCGGCGCCGAAGCCCGCGATTCCAATGATATTTTCGGTGCCGGAGCGGCGCCCCATTTCCTGGCCGCCGCCCTTGATCTGGGCCGGCAGATCTGTGCCGCGTTTCATCACCACGGCGCCGATGCCCTTGGGGCCACCCAGCTTATGCGCTGAAATCAGCGCCATTTGCGCGCCCAGCCAGTTGAACGCCACCGGCAGTTTGCCAAAGGCCTGGGTGGCATCGGTGACGGCCAATCCCTCTGGCAGTGTCTGCACAATGCCGGTTTCGGAGTTGGCCAGCTGAAGTGTGGATTGCGCCGGATCGCTGATCTGAACCGCACCGTCACCAGTGACCTGCAAGTCCTCGACGGACCAGGCGCGCACGGCATCATGCTCCACCGGCGCGCCATGCAACCCGCGGCCGGCCAGCGCCAGCGCCGCGCCTTCGGTTGAGCCGGAGGTGAACACGATATCGGCCCCGTCCGCACCAAAGGCCGCAGCCACCTGCGCCCGCGCATTCTCAACCAATGCCTTGGCTGCCCGCCCCTCAGCATGCACCGAGGACGGGTTGCCGCAGACCTCCATCGCCGCAATCATCGCCGCCTTCGCCTCAGGCCGCAGCAGGGCGGTGGCATTATGGTCGAGGTAAACACGTTTCATAGAGTCATCTTTTCGCGGGCAGCTGCCGCGTCATAAGCTGCCTTGCCCCAATTGGCAAAGCTTCCGCGCAGATTTTCCGCGGAATACACACTATCCGGGCTGATTGCTTCGGATACGGCGCACTCCACGTCAGTCATCCACCACCGCAAACAGGCTGGGCACAGCCGGGCAAGGAGCCAGATCGTTCTTGATCACATCCGACAGACGGGTCTGGTGCAGGAACACATAGACGTGCGCGCTCAAGCCCTCCCACAGGCGGTTGGTCAGCGATTGCGCGCGGCTGCCCGACAAAGCGCCGGATGCCCCTGCCCCCTTGTGCATGGCGTCTACGGTTTCATCCACAGCCGACAGCACATCCACCACCCGCACCTCGGATGGTGGCATCGCCAGCCGGTAACCGCCGCCCGGGCCGCGCACCGACTCGACCAGCCCGGCGCGGCGCAGCTTGACAAACAACTGCTCCAGATATGGCAGCGAGATATCCTGACGCTTGGAAATGTCGCCCAGCGGCACCAGATCACCCTGCGGCTGCAGCGCGATATCCGCCAGCGCAACCATCGCATAGCGCCCTTTGGTGGAAAGCTTCATAATTTACCCCTCGAAACCAGGGCGCGAGTGCGAAAACATTGACCTTCCCTCCGACTGTGCGTATCTCAGCCTGACGGTGTATGGCGAGGCCAGCGCCCGTGATTAGAACTGTTCTAAGATGCCTGACCGAACCCGTCAAGTATTCTGCCGGCAGACCCGACAACGAGAGTAGGATTTTAACCGCCCATGCCCGAGGTCATCTTTCCTGGACCCGAAGGCCGCCTCGAAGGCCGCTACCACCCGCAAAAAGAAAAAGACGCCCCGATCGCCATCGTGCTGCACCCGCATCCGCAGTTTGGCGGCACCATGAACAATAAGGTGGTCTATAACCTCCACTATGCGTTCTACAACATGGGCTTCACGGTTCTGCGGTTCAATTTCCGCGGCGTCGGCCGCAGCCAGGGCGAATACGACCAGGGCGTCGGTGAGCTGTCCGATGCCGCCTCGGCGCTGGATTACCTGCAGTCGATGAACTCCAACTCCAAGCATTGCTGGGTTGCGGGATTCTCCTTCGGCGCCTGGATCGGCATGCAGCTCTTGATGCGCCGCCCGGAGATCACCGGCTTCATCTCCGTTGCGCCACCAGCCAACATGTATGACTTCTCCTTCCTGGCACCCTGCCCGTCCTCCGGCCTGATCATCAACGGCACTTCCGACCGTGTGGCCCCGCCCGCGGACACTGCCAGCCTAGTCGGCAAGCTGCATGAGCAGAAGGGCATCACCATCACCCACACCGAGGTGGAGGGTGCGGATCACTTCTTCCAGGAGCCGCATATGGACACGATGATCGGCACTGTTTCCGATTACGTGAAACGCCGCCTGACGGAGAACACCCGCTGATGAGCGGCACCATCGAAACGCTGGCCCAGAAACTGGCGGTCGATACCCTCAAGGTGCAGGACGCCAGTGGTGAAGAGCGGTTTTACGTGGAGGTGGGCCAAGTTCTTGGCGCCGCCTCCCAATCGCTCGAAGAAGCGTTTCTAACCGAAATCCGGGTACGCCTGGCAGAACGCAAAGCGCGCGACTTTCTCAACAAGAAAGTCGCCGAGCTGCAGGCACAGGTCAGTGCCAAAGGTGAGGCGTGAGTGCCCGCCTGGAGGCTCAGTTTGCCTTTCTGCTGGAAGCTGACAAGCTTCGCCGGATTGAGCGCCAGAACCTGATCATCGATTGCAGCCGCTGCGAAAACTCCGCCGAGCACAGCTGGCACTTGGCGCTTTATGCTCTGGTCCTTTCTCCCTTTGCAGCGCCTGAAGTGGATGTATTCCGCGCCATCCGCATGCTGCTTCTGCACGATCTGGTTGAGATCGACGCAGGCGACCACCCGATTACCGATGAAGTCGACTGGGAAGCCGTTGCAATGGCAGAACAGGCTGCTGCGCAGCGGCTGTTTGGACTGTTGCCAGCCGACCAAGGCACTGAATTCTTGTCCCTGTGGCACGAGTTCGAAGCCGCCGAGAGCCCCGACGCACAATTTGCCAAGCGGGTGGATCACTGCCAGCCGATCTTTCAGACGCTCTATGGCGCCGCACCGCTGGACTGGCATGTAGATGTGGTCCGGCAGAACCTGTTTGGCGGCCGGGCGGCAGCTCTGGAGCAACAACTGCCAGAGGCATTCCACCACGCGCTGTCGCTGCTGGGGGAAGACACAGGGCACGATTGCAGCCGCCTGACCGCCCGCCTGCCCTTCCTGAATGAGGCGGACAAGCTGAAACTGGTGACCCGTGCCTCCAAGCTCGGCGACGGGTCGAGGCATGAAAACTCGGCGGAGCACAGCTGGCACATCATGCTTTACGCTTGGGTGCTGTCAGAGCACAGCACCGGAACCGTCGACGTCGACCGGGTGCTGCAGATGCTGCTGCTGCATGATCTGGTAGAGATCGACGCAGGCGATGCGCCGATCCACGGGGTGATAGACCCCGCAGCCCTTGCCGCTTTGGCAGCCAAGGAAGAAGCCGCCGCAGACCGCCTGTTCGGAATGCTGCCCGCGGAGCAAGGCAAGCCCATTCGGGCAGTCTGGGAAGAGTTCGAGGCCGCGAATAGCCCCGATGCCGTATTTGCGAAATCAATCGACCGAGTGCAGCCGGTGCTGTTGAACCTGCTGAACGGCGGCGGAAGCTGGGTCGATTATGACGTCAGCCTGCCGCAACTCGATGCCCGGGTCGGCGGCAAGGTCAGCCGTGGCGCGCCGGATGTCTGGACCTATGTGCGGGCGCAGATCGAGCCCTGGTTCCGCGAAGCAGGCCGCTTGTAGACAATTGCGCAGCCCCGCCGCGGGGCTGCACTTCACTCCAGAAACGGTTGAAACGGCTGTGTTTCCGCGCCCTCGGGCGTCATCGTCAGAAACTCGCCCGGCTGCAGTTCGTTCCAGGCCTCTCCGGTGTCTTCAAGCGGCTCCGACACCACCGCCCAGCCCTGCATGCTCTGGCTCCATCGGTAGTAGACCGATGGCGCGATACTGTCGGAGGAATAGCGCGCGGCATACAATGTCTGCCCATCCGACATCGCCACCGATAGCCGCATGTGCGGTGTGGTGCCCCGCGCCCGCGACAAACCTTCCATCCGGGCCACCGCGCGTTCCAGCGACCCTTTGGGGTCCTCGTCCAGCCCCTCACGCAGGGCCAGCAGAAACAGAACCTCACTATCGGTCGCGCCTCTGCGATGCTCATACAGCTCGTCCGGGATGCACATATCGGCATGGCGGCGGAACTTCTCGAAACCTCCGACCTGGCCATTATGCATAAAGCTCCACTTGCCTGCGGTAAACGGATGGCAATTGTTGCGGCTGGTCGCAGACCCGGTGGAGGCCCGCACATGCGCCAAGAATAGCCGGGATTGCACCTGATGAACCAGCGCCCGCAAGTTGCAATCCGACCAGGCCGGGTAAACATCACGGTACAGCCCAGGCTCAGCCCGCTGGCCATACCAGGCAATCCCGAACCCGTCGCCATTGGTGGCAGTCTTGCACTCCACCGCCTTTTGGCTTTGCGCAATCAGCGAATGCGCAGGCGTCGAAATAATGTCCTCCAGAAAGACGTCGGCACCTGTGTAGGCAGCCCAGCGGCACATATGGCAATCCCCATTCCGTTTCCGGGAATCAGATCAGTGTTTCAATCCGATCCCAATTATTGGAACAAGCTCCTAAGAATTTCCCAATTCACAGTCCAGTGTGCCTGCGCACAATGACGTGTTCATTCTGCGCTCCTTGCGGAATCCGCCCTGCCGCTGCCGCATCGGGACTTTCCTGGCACGCATAGATCGGATAGGCGGGAGATCAGGCCTGCGGGTTTACTTGAGGCAAGCGTTTGAGGGAGGCTGAGATGCCGGTTCACTACGTCTACCTGATCATTGCGGTGGCAGCAGAAACCATCGGTACAACGGCCCTGCAGGCCAGCCAGCAGTTCAGCAAGCTTGGCCCCTCGCTGATCGTGCTGGTCGCCTACGCTTTCTCTTTCTACATGATGGGGCTCACGCTCAAATTCATGCCGGTTGGCATTGTCTATGCGATCTGGTCCGGTCTCGGCATTCTGCTGATCGCGGTCATCGCTTTCATCGTTTTCGGGCAAAAGCTGGATCTGCCTGCCGTGATCGGCATGGGTCTGATCATGTCCGGCATCATTATCATTCACCTGTTTTCCAAGACTTCAGGCCATTGATCCGCATTTGCGGGGCTTCCGGGCGGTTTTCCTCTGGCCTTTGTGCGGGGTTCGGGCTATGCGCGGCCCAACTTCCTTACAAAGGCGAACGTCATGGACTTGCGCAACATTGCGATCATTGCTCACGTTGACCACGGCAAAACCACGCTTGTGGACGAGCTGCTGAAACAATCCGGCGCCTTCCGCGAAAACCAGGCTGTGGCGGAACGCGCCATGGACAGCAACGATCTGGAGCGCGAACGCGGCATCACCATTTTTGCCAAGCCGACTTCGGTCGAGTGGAACGGCACCCGCATCAACATCGTCGACACCCCCGGCCACGCCGACTTTGGCGGCGAGGTGGAGCGGATCCTGTCGATGGTCGACGGCGTGGTGCTGCTGGTGGACGCCGCCGAAGGCCCGATGCCGCAGACCAAGTTCGTGACCTCCAAGGCGCTGGCCCTGGGTCTGCGTCCGATCGTGGTGCTGAACAAGGTCGACAAACCGGACGCCGAGCCTGACCGCGCGCTGGACGAATGCTTTGACCTCTTTGCCTCGCTGGACGCCACCGAGGATCAGCTGGACTTCCCGCATATGTATGCGTCCGGCCGTTCCGGCTGGGCCGATGCAGAACTGGATGGCCCGCGCAAGGACCTGCACGCGCTGTTCAACCTGATCGTGAACCACGTGCCGGAACCCAAGCAGATCAAGCGCCAGGACGAAGATTTCCGGATGCTGGCCACCACCCTGGGCAGCGACCCGTTTGTGGGCCGCCTGCTGACCGGCCGCGTCGAATCCGGCAAGCTGAAGGTCGGCGCCACCGTGCAGGCGATTTCCCGCATCGGCCAGAAGATCGAACAGTTCCGCGTGACCCGCATCCAAGCCTTCCGCGGCCTAGCCCAGCAGGACATCGAAGAGGCCCAGGCAGGCGACATTGTTTCCATCGCCGGTATGTCCAAGGCCACCGTGGCCGACACCATCTGCGCCCTCGCCGTGGATGAGGCGCTGGACGCCCAGCCGATCGACCCGCCGACCATCACCGTGACCTTCGGCATCAACGACAGCCCTCTCGCTGGCCGCGACGGTAAGAAAGTGCAGTCCCGCGTGATCCGCGACCGGCTGATGAAAGAGGCCGAAAGCAACGTTGCCATCAAGATCCAGGACACCCCCGGCGGCGAGGCGTTCGAAGTCTCCGGCCGCGGCGAACTGCAGATGGGCGTCCTGATTGAAAACATGCGCCGCGAAGGGTTCGAACTGTCGATCTCCCGTCCGCAGGTGATCATGAAGGAAGTCGACGGCGTCCGCATGGAGCCGATCGAAGAAGCCACCATTGACGTGGATGACGAATACTCCGGCGCAGTGATCGAGAAGCTGACCGGCGCCCGCAAGGGTGAGCTGGTCGAGATGAAGCCCGCAGGTGCAGGCAAGACCCGGATCATCGCCCACGTCCCCTCGCGCGGCCTGATCGGCTATCACGGCGAGTTCCTGACCGACACCCGCGGCACCGGCGTGCTGAACCGCGTTTTCCACGGCTGGGCTCCGCACAAGGGCGCGATCCCGGGCCGCCGCGCCGGCGTGCTGATCTCGATGGAGAACGGCCAGTCCGTGGCTTACGCGCTGTGGAACCTGGAAGAGCGCGGCAAGATGATGATCGGCGCCCAGGCCGACATCTACACCGGCATGATCATCGGTGAGCATTCGCGCGACAACGACCTGGAAGTGAACCCGCTGAAAGGCAAGAAGCTGACCAACGTGCGGGCGTCCGGCACCGACGACGCCGTGCGCCTGACCACTCCGATGACGCTGTCGCTGGAAGAGGCCATCGCCTATATCAACGATGATGAACTTGTTGAGGTGACGCCGAACAACGTGCGCCTGCGCAAGCGTTACCTGGACCCGCATGAGCGCAAGCGGATGTCCAAGGCAAACGCCTAATGAACAGAAGACGGCGGCAGAGACATCTGCCGCCGTTGTTTTTCATTCTGAGACGGTTAAAAGCGTAACCCTGTCTCCCAAGGCCACCCTGCCCGGTTCCAGCACTTCGGCATACCAGCCGCCATGGCCGCGCATCGCATTGTAACCGCCGTGGCCCAGCACTTCCTCCATCCGCGAACACGGTGGACAGGGACCGGTGACACGCAGCACCGCACTGCCGACCCGCAGCGAAGCTTTGCGCAGGGCTGCAAGGTTGATACCTGAAATCACGAGATTTCGGCGAAGCTGGGCAGGCGTCACCGTCTCCAACCCAGCAAGGGCCGCGATGACCGGTAGATGTTCAGCCTGAATCAGCGTCACGGCGCGTTTCCCAGCCTTGGCGTGATCGCCGGTAAAACCAGCTGAACCCAGTTCGGAACTATCAGGTGTCAGAACCTCTTCCCGGCGCCCGGGACGCACACCAATCCACGCCACCCGGCCCGGGGCCGCGTGGCGTTTCAGCATTTCCGCAAATGCGGTGACCATTACTCGGAGGTTTCCACCACCATCAGCTCGCGCTCAGACGCGCCGCGCGCATGGTTCAGGGCTTCCTGGTATTCGGGGCTGTGATAGCAATCCACCGCCGCTTCGACACTGGGGAATTTCGCAACCACGTTGCGCGGGCGCTCCTTGCCCTCCAGCTGCACGAACCGGCCGCCTCGGGCAATGAATTCCCCACCGTGCGCGGCGATGGCCGGGCCTGCAAGCTCAGCGTATTTGCCATAGGCATCGGCGTCGGTGACGGTCACATGTGCGATCCAGAGTGCGGGCATCAGAGCCTCCCTTAGTGATGATCTTTCCGGCAGCTTAGGCAGTTTGCCGGAAAGACCAAGCATTTTTTGACCAAATGGTCAGCCTGCCAGCAAAGCCTCTGCTGCCTTGATGGCTTCCTCGGCGCCGGAGAAGTCCTTGCCGCCGCCCTGGGCCATATCAGGACGGCCGCCGCCACCCTTGCCGCCCACAGCAGGAACCGCGGCCTTCAGCACGTCAACGGCAGAAATATCGCCGGTCAGATCATCGGTGACGCCAGCGGCCACGGCCACCTTGCCGTCGTCCTCCGCGATCAGCAGGATCACACCGGAGCCGATGTTCTGCTTGTGCGCATCAATCAGCCCGCGGAGATCTTTGCCGGAAACCCCCTGCAGCGCCTGGGCCAGGAACTTCTTGCCATTGACGTCCTTGGCCTCAGCGCCGCCACCGGAGCCGCCGCCCATGGCAATCTGCTGCTTGAGGTTGGAAATCTCGTTCTGCAGCGCTTTGCGCTCTTCCATCATTGCCTTGAGGCGGTCCAGAACCTCCGCAGGCTGCGCCTTCAGCGCACCAGCGACCTCAGCCATGCGGCCTGCCTCGCGCTCCAGATGCTCAACCGCCGCGGCACCGGTCAGCGCCTCGATCCGGCGCACCCCAGCAGAGGACGCGCTGTCGCCCAGGATAACAAATGTGCCGATGTCGCCGGTCTGCTTCACATGGGTGCCGCCGCACAGTTCGATCGAATAGGTATCGCCATCGTGGCCTTTGCCGGTCGGTGCACGGCCCATGGAGACAACGCGGACCTCTTCGCCGTACTTCTCGCCGAACAGCGCCTGGGCGCCAAGCTCGCGTGCATCATCCGGGGTCATGATCCGGGTGGACACGGGCGTGTTCTGACGAATGAAATCATTCACTTCCGAGCCGACCTTGGCAAGTTCATCCGCGCTCATCGCCTTGTTGTGGCTGAAATCGAACCGCAGGCGGTCCTCAGCATTCAAAGAGCCCTTCTGCGCCACATGTTCACCCAGCGCGTTGCGCAGCGCCTCGTGCAGCAGGTGAGTGGCCGAATGGTTGGCGCGGATCTTGCTGCGGCGCGCGTGATCCACTCCCATCGCCGCGCCCTTGCCAACGGCAATTTCGCCCTCGGTCACTTCGGCGATGTGCAGGAACAGGCCCTCCACCTTCTTGGTGTCGGTGATACGTGCCGCGCCGCCTTCAACGGTCAGCACGCCGGTGTCACCGACCTGGCCGCCGCTTTCGCCGTAAAACGGCGTCTGGTTCAGGATCACCTGCACCGTGTCGCCCTTGGCCGCGGACTGCACCTGCGCGCCGTCCTTGACGATGGCTACGATCTGGCCTTCAGCCTTCTCGGTCTCATAGCCTAAGAAATCAGTGGTGCCGGCTGCGTCCACGATGTCGAAGTAAACCTTCACATCCGCGGCTTCGCCCAAACCAATACCGCCAGCGCGGGACTTTTCTTTCTGCTCTTTCATCGCAGCGTCGAACCCATCGGTGTCGACCTCGATTTCCTTGGCGCGCAGGGCGTCCTGCGTCAGGTCGAGCGGGAAGCCGTAGGTGTCATAGAGCTTGAATGCAGTTTCGCCTGGCAGCACGTCGCCCTTGCCCAGATCGGCAGAGGCTTCGTCCAGCAGTTTCAGACCCCGGTCCAGGGTTTTGAGGAAACGGGTTTCCTCCTGCTCAAAGGTCTCCTCGATCAATGCCTGGCCCTGGCCGAGCTCCGGATAGGCCGCGCCCATCTTCTGAACCAGCGACGGCACCAGCTTGTGCATCACCGGATCGGTGGCACCCAAAAGCGACGCATGACGCATCGCCCGCCGCATGATCCGGCGCAGAACATAGCCGCGGCCTTCGTTCGACGGCAGCACGCCTTCGGCAATCAGGAAGGAGCAGGAGCGCAGGTGATCGGCGATCACCCGGTGATGCACGTTCTGATCGCCAAACGGATCGGTGTTGGTGACGTTCGCCGAGGCTTCGATCAGCGACTTGAACAGATCGGTCTCATAGTTGTCGTGGGTGCCCTGCAGCAGCGCCGCGATCCGCTCCAGCCCCATGCCGGTGTCGATGGACTGCATCTCCAGATCCACCATCGAGCCGTCCGCGAACTTCTCGTTCTGCATGAAGACGAGGTTCCAGATCTCGATGAAGCGGTCGCCATCTTCCTCCGGCGAGCCCGGAGGGCCGCCCCAGATGTGGTCGCCATGGTCATAGAAGATCTCGGTGCAGGGGCCGCAGGGGCCGGTATCGCCCATCTGCCAGAAATTGTCCGAGGTGGCGATACGGATGATCCGGTCCTCCGGCACGCCGATCTTTTTCCAGATGTCAAAGGCTTCGTCATCGGTGTGATAGACGGTGGTGTAAAGCCGGTCCTTCGGAACCTCGAGTTCCTTGGTGATCAGCTCCCAGGCAAAAGGGATCGCCTCATGCTTGAAGTAGTCGCCAAAGGAGAAATTACCGAGCATTTCGAAAAACGTGTGGTGGCGCGCGGTGTAACCGACGTTGTCGAGGTCGTTGTGCTTGCCGCCGGCCCGCACGCATTTCTGCGAAGTGGTGGCGCGCTTGTAGTCGCGTGTTTCCACTCCGGTGAAACAGTTCTTGAACTGAACCATGCCCGAGTTGGTGAACATCAGGGTCGGGTCATTGCGCGGCACCAGCGGGCTGGAATCGACCACCTCATGCCCCTGTTTGGCAAAGTAGTTCAGAAAGGTTGAGCGGATATCGTTGAGCGTCGGCATATGCGGGATCTCTTGCGGGCTTTTCTAAGCGTTCCGGGCAGGTTTAACCCCGCACCAGGGCGCTGTCCACAGCGGGAAGCGGCGTCACCCCGCGAAAAAGGGCGCAGCTCGCGCCACGCCCTAAATGTTTCGGGATTTGATCAGATTTTCCGGCGTTTAGGCCTCAAGGATATCGTCCGCGTCGTCTGTCGCCGGGCGCTCGAATTCCAGCCCGTGGGAGGCGCGGATCTTGTCCTCAATGTCAAAGGCAACAGACGGGTTTTCCTTCAGAAAGGTCTTGGCGTTTTCCCGCCCCTGCCCGATCCGTTCATCCCCGTAGGAGAACCAGGCGCCGGACTTGTTGACGACACCGGCCGCCACGCCCAGATCCAGCAGCTCGCCCATCTTGGAGATGCCTTCGCCATACATGATGTCAAACTCAACCTGCTTGAACGGAGGTGCCACCTTGTTTTTCACCACCTTGACGCGGGTTGCGTTGCCGACCACCTCATCCCGGTCCTTGATCGCACCGATGCGGCGGATGTCCAGACGGACGGAGGAGTAGAATTTCAGCGCGTTGCCGCCGGTGGTGGTTTCGGGGGAGCCGAACATCACGCCGATCTTCATGCGGATCTGGTTGATGAAGATCACCATGCATTTGGAGCGGCTGATGGAGCCGGTCAGCTTGCGCATCGCCTGGCTCATCAGGCGGGCCTGCACGCCGACGTTGCTGTCGCCCATGTCGCCCTCAAGCTCCGACTTCGGGGTCAGTGCTGCCACCGAGTCGACGATCACCATATTTACCGCGCCAGAGCGCACCAGGGTATCAGTGATTTCCAGCGCCTGTTCGCCGGTGTCGGGCTGCGAAATCAGCAGCTCATCCAGATCAACGCCCAGCTTGGCCGCATACTGCGGGTCCAGCGCGTGTTCCGCGTCGACAAAGGCGCAAACGCCGCCTTTCTTCTGCTGTTCTGCAATGCAGTGCAGGGTCAGCGTTGTCTTGCCGGAGCTTTCCGGGCCGTAGATTTCAATGATCCGCCCCATCGGCAGGCCGCCGATCCCCAGCGCGATGTCGAGCCCCAGAGAGCCGGTCGAGCTTGCCTCGATCTCCTGCATGGCATTGCCATCGCCGAGCTTCATGATCGAACCCTTGCCGAACTGCCGCTCAATCTGGGCAAGCGCGCTGTCGAGCGCCTTTTGCTTGTCACCGCTTACTTTATTTTTCATGGTCAAAAGATCCGCCATAGTCCCTTGTCCTTTTCTATGTGTCACACACCGGGGCGCGCGGCAATCACTGCTTTGTTCACCTCTTGTTCCTTATGAGATCAAAAAGAGAACATTGCAACAAGTTTCTGGTGTACCCACTTCGGGACCGGGATGTTAAAGATTGGTTTATGGTTAATCGGCAGCAAGATTATTTACCGGGCAGTTAACGGAATGATGATATTTTTCAAGGAACGGCTGGCACTTCTGTCTGTTCCCAAAACCGGAACCACCGCGTTTCAGGCGGCCTTGCGCGACCGCGCCGATCTGGTGATTTCCGATCCTCCTGAGCTGAAACACGCGCCGCTCTACCGCTACAACCGCTGGATCCGGCCGATGTTCGAGAAGGTCTGCGGTGCTGAACTGGAGGTTGCGGCCGTCGTGCGCGAACCTGTCAGCTGGCTGGGCAGTTGGTACCGCTACCGGCAGCGGCCCGCGCTGGACGGCAAACCCAACTCAACTAAGGGGGTCAGCTTCGACGATTTCCTGCACGCCTATTGCAAGGGCAAGCCGCCTGCGTTTGCCAATGTCGGCAGCCAGGCAAAATTCCTGGAAGCGCAGCCAAACGGCTGCAAAGTCAGCCATCTGTTCCGTTACGAGGATCAGGACGCGCTGAAAGGGTTTCTTGAATCCCGTCTGGACACCGAAATCCGCCTGGACCGCAAAAACGTCAGCCCTCAGGCGCCTCTGGATCTCAGCCCTGAAGCTGAGGCGCACCTGCGGCGCAAGCGCGCGGCTGAGTTCGAATTATACAGCAGCATTCCGGTCCGCTGAAAGAAAACCCGCCGGAACCGGCGGGTTGTCAGGTCAATGCAGCTGCGCGTGCACTGTCTCGGTCAACTGGTTGAGAGAGAAGGGTTTTGGCAGGAACACTGAGTTCGGCACGTCCGGCTCTGCCTCGCCAAAGGCCCCTTCTGCATAGCCGGAGACGAACACCACGCGGGTATCCGGGCGCTCCTTCAGCGCCTCGCGCACCCAGCTGGGGCCATCCATGCCCGGCATCACCACATCAGTCACGAACACATCTACCGTCAGACCCGGATCTTCCAGCGTGCGCAGGGCATCCTCAGCCGACTCCGCCTCCAGCACCGTGTAGCCGCGCATCCTGAGCGCACGGGACGCAAAGGCACGCACCGGCGCCTCGTCCTCGACCAGCAGCACCACACCCTCCCCATGCTGTGCAGCAACAGTTTTATCTTCCGCCGCTTCCGGCTTCTCAGCGGTCATCTGCTCTGATTGCTGCTTATAGACCGGGAAGAACAGAGTGAACTGGGTGCCGTGCCCCTTTACCGAATCGACAAAGATATAGCCGCCCGTCTGCTTGATGATGCCATAGGCCGTGGACAGGCCCAGGCCGGTTCCTTCACCCGTGCGCTTGGTGGTGTAAAACGGCTCAAAGACCTTCTGCAGCTTATCCGGTGCAATCCCGACGCCCTCGTCAGAAACCTTCACCGTCACCCAATCGCCAGCAGGCACCGTAGCCCGGTTCCGCTCCAGCGGCTTATCGAGAGAGATGACCTCTGTTTCGACCCGGATTTCACCTCCCTGGGGCATCGCATCGCGGGCATTCACCACCAGGTTCATCAGCACCTGTTCCAGCTGCCGCTTGTCGGCACGGATCGATTTCATCACGGGATCGTGGCTGAGGGTCAGGGTGACCTTTTCCCCCACCAGGCGGTTCAGCAGGTGGGTCAGGTCCGACAGCGTATCCCGCACATCCAGGGTTTCCGGCTGCAATGTCTGCTTGCGCGAGAACGCCAGCAGCTGGCTTACCAGCGAGGCCGCCCGGTTGGCGTTTTCATGGATCTGGATCAGATCGCCGTAATCCTGATCTCCCTGATCATGGCGCAGCAGCAGCAGGTCGCAATGGCCGGAGATCGCCGTCAGCAGGTTGTTGAAGTCATGCGCAACCCCACCCGCCAGCTGGCCGATCGCCTGCATCTTCTGGCTTTGCACGAATTGAGCTTCCAGCGTCTTCAGCTCAGTTGCGTCATTCAGAACCGCAATCAGCAGCGGCGTGCCGTCTTCCACCACGCGGGTCAGCGTGACCTGGACAAAAACCTCCTTGTCCGAGCGGGAAAGCCGCAGGAATTCCGACTTGTTGGGTGCCAGCCCGTCCGCGGTATCGCGCAGCCAATCCGACATCGGGCGGCCAAGGCCCTCCATCAGCTGGCCAAGTTTGAGATTGGCACAGTTATCGACGCCAAGCAGCCGCAGCGCCATCCGGTTGCTGCTCAGGATCTCACCCGTCGGCGCCACCTTCAGGAAAGGCACCGGCAGCGCCTCAAACCCGGCCTGGGCAGAGTCGAAACTGCTTTCGTCCACCTCCATCAGGAACAGTTCACTGCGGCCCTGAGTTCGGTTTTGCTCGCTGACCAGAACCTGCTTCGGTCCTTCCTTGGTGCTGAGCGTGTTGATCTGCCCCGGCAGCACCGGCAGCGCCGGAAACAGGCGGTCAGTAGATTTCACCCGCTCACCAATCAGGCTGCGGGCGGCCTCGTTCATGAACAGAACTGCACCGGTGCGGCCTACCGTGATCATCGGAACCGGCAGCGCATCGGCGCCGCGGCCATTGCCGCCGCGGTCCAGAATATCCTCGACCCGCCACAGGAAACTGCCGCCGCTCATCTGGTGCACGGCCAGCCGCACATGGCCCCGGCGGGTCACGATATCCTCACGCGCCGCGCCATCAACGCGGGCCCGGCTCTGCAGCCGGTAGAGCACTGCGGAAGGGTTCGCCAGGATCGAGCGCAAAGTGCCCGCCAGAGTATCGCGGCTGGCATCCTGAAACCGCTTGACCGCGGCACCGTTGCAGGCATGGATCATACCGTCGCCGTCGGTGACAAAACTGGGCGTAGCATCTTTTTCGATGAAACCGGTCAATAGCTCTGCCGCCATCGACCGTGCGTTCAGGCGCATCCGGGTCTGCACCACCAGCAGCACTGCCACGGCCGCCAGCGTCAGCCCGACCATGACAAAACCACGTCCCATCCAGTCCGGCAGCGGCAGCATCAAAGGCCCAGCCATCAGGATCACCGCCAGCAGCAGTGTCGCCGCCAGCCTGGCGTGCTCAGGTGCGTAAACTCGCAGTTCCGGAACGGAGGTGTCTTGGCGACCGGACATTACGGCTCCATGGTCAATAGAGAATGCCGCCATAACGCGGCGGTTTAGGTTAAAACCACGTTAAGAAACACAAAGGTTTTCAGCCAAAACCCTATCAACCGCGTTTCGCGCGCGTCAACACAGCAACATAAAAGCCGTCGGTGCCATCCTGCACCTGCCAGCCGTTTTGATCGGCTAGATCCCAGCCGGGATTATCATCCATAAACCGTTGAACCTGCGCGATGTTTTCACCATCCAGCATGGAGCAGGTCGCATACGCCAGCACACCATCCTGTGAGACCAGCCCGGCGGCCTTGCGCAGGATTTCACCCTGGATGCGTTGCAGATCCGCCAGCCCTTCGGCGGTCAGACGCCATTTACCTTCCGGCGCCCGCCGCCAGGAACCGGAACCGGAACAAGGCACATCGCACAAAACCAGGTCAAACGGCCCGGAGCTTGCCAGATCCGCAGTCGAAAGCAGCGAAACCTTTGCCCCGGCACGCGCGGCGCGCGCCGGAAGGTCCTTCATCCGCCGCGGGTCGGCGTCATGTGCGAAGCTCTTTATGCCGCCCCGGGCCGCCATGGCGAGTGTCTTGCCGCCGCCGCCGGCGCAATAATCCAGGACCTTTATGCCGTCCGTCAGCGGCAAACGGTCCGTCACGGCTTGGCTGGCCGCATCCTGCAGTTCTACCAGTCCGTCCTGATACGGTTTGGCGTTGCGCAATTTCCGCGCGCCTTCGGTCACCTCCAGCGCGGTTGCCGCTGCCGGATGCGGTTCAGCAATGATGCCTTCCGCAGCCAATGCTTGCACCGCCTGTCCAACAGTTCCGCGCGCGCTGTTCACCCGCAAATGCACCGGCGCCCGGCTGCGCATCGCCAGCGCAGCAGCCTCAGCCTGATCCCCCAGGCTGGCAGCGAAATCCGGCCACAGCCAGTCAGGGATATCCAGCGCCTCCGCCCCGGCAGGCGCGGACGGCAGTTCCCGTTCCCCGTCCGTCAGAGGTGCGGGCGCATGGCCCTGGCCGGTGAACACCTCATCCGGGTTCTGCCCTGCCTCGCGCAGCGCGCCCAGGACCAGGCCGCGCCCTGTGCGGGAACCGCCGTTGGCTGCATGCGAGCGCAGGCAGCGCACCGCATCAAACACATGATCGCGCACTGCCGCCCGGTCCTTGGAACCGGCAAAACGGCTGCGGCGCCCCCAGGAAGTCAGCGCCTTCTCGGCAGGTTCCCCTGCCAGCACCTGGTCCAAGATTTCAATGGCCGCCTGCAGGCGGGCGGCGGGGGTCATGCCCCTGCCCCGGTATCACAAGCGGCCATCATAGTCTCAGCCCACCCGGTAGTTCGGCGCTTCGCGGGTGATTTGCACGTCGTGGACGTGGCTTTCCTTCAGGCCGGCACCGGTGATGCGGACGAAGTTGCAGTTCTTGCGCATCTCGTCGACGGTTGCACAGCCGGTATAGCCCATCGCCGCGCGCAGACCGCCCACCAGCTGGTGGATCACTGCGTTTGCGCCGCCTTTATAAGGCACCTGGCCTTCGATCCCTTCCGGCACCAGCTTGTCGCTGGCCGCATCCTTCTGGAAATACCGGTCAGCAGAGCCGCGCGCCATGGCGCCCATCGATCCCATGCCGCGGTAGGATTTGAAGGAACGGCCCTGATAGAGGATCACCTCTCCCGGCGACTCATCGGTGCCGGCAATCATCGAGCCGACCATGGCGCAGGACGCGCCCGCCGCGATTGCCTTGGCAAAGTCGCCGGAGAACTTGATACCGCCATCCGCGATAACCGGCACGTCGCCGGCCGCTTCGGCGCAATCCATAATCGCGGTCAGCTGCGGCACGCCAACGCCCGCCACCATGCGGGTGGTGCAGATAGAGCCGGGGCCGATGCCAACCTTGACCGCATCGGCGCCGGCGTCGATCAGCGCACGCGTTGCCTCACCGGTGGCCACGTTGCCGGCAATCACCTGAATGTTGCTGTACTGCGCCTTGATGCGCTTCACCGCGTCGATCACGCCAGCGGAGTGGCCGTGCGCAGTGTCCACCACCACCACGTCCACACCTGCATCAATCAGCGCCTCAGAACGCTCATAACCACTGTCCCCGACAGAGCTGGCAGCCGCAACGCGCAGACGGCCCAGCTCGTCCTTGCAGGCAGTAGGGTTCAGAACCGCCTGCTCGGTGTCTTTGAGGGTCAAGAGACCCGTCAGCTTGCCATCCTTGTCAGACACCAGCAGCTTTTCGATCCGGCGCGCCTTCATCAGCGACTTGGCCTCTTCCAGATCGGCCGGTTCCTGCAGCATCGCCAGGTTGTTCGAGGTCATCATCACCGAAACCGGCGTGCTGGCATCATTGGCAAAGCGCATGTCGCGGTTGGTGACGATGCCAACCACGCGGCCAGAGCCATCAACCACCGGGAAGCCGGTGACGCGGTAGCGTTCCTGCAGCGCCTGGGCATCGGCCAGGGTCTGATCCGGGGTCAGGGTAATGGGGTTGTAAACAATGCCGGAAACAAACCGCTTGACCCGGCGCACTTCGCGGGCCTGTTCCTCGGTGTTCAGGTTCTTGTGGATCACGCCCATGCCGCCGGCCTGCGCCATCGCAATCGCCATCCGTGCCTCGGTCACGGTGTCCATTGCCGAACTCAGCAGCGGAATGTTGAGGGCGATCGACTGGGTCACCCGTGTGCGCGTATCCGCAGTGTTGGGCAGAACGCTCGACGCGCCTGGCACCAGTAGAACATCATCAAAGGTGAGAGCCTCACGAATCTGCATTGGTCGTCCTCATGCATAACCCCGTTTGGCGGTGACCCTATGGCACAGAAGCTTGCGGGTGGAAAGAGGTCCGAGGCAAGAATTCCTGCACCGCAGCAATTCTTTGGCAGCAGGCTGATCTGGGTCAATGCACAGGGCACTGCCGCGGCTATCAGTAAAGCTGCAGCAATGATGCAGGATTTTGCCATGTCCGCCCCCTTGGAAAACATCACCGTTCTGGACCTGACCCATGTTCTGGCAGGTCCCTATTGCTCGATGATCCTGTCAGACCTTGGCGCCAGGGTTATCAAGGTGGAACGACCCGGGACCGGCGATGACACCCGCGCCTTCCCGCCCTTCAAACACGGCAGCAGCGCCTATTTCGCCACCATCAACCACGGCAAACAAAGCATTGCGCTGGATCTGAAGGCTCCCGGGGACCGGGAGGTTTTTGAACGCCTGCTGGCGCAGGCTGACGTGCTTCTGGAAAACTACCGTCCCGGCGTGATGCAGCGGCTGGGCTACGGCTGGGAAGACCTGCACGCCCGGTTCCCCCGGCTGATCTACGGTGCGGTCTCGGGCTTCGGGCACACCGGCCCGGACGCGTTGAAACCGGCCTATGACATGGTGGTTCAAGCCCGTGGCGGGGTCATGTCGATCACCGGAGAGAAAAACCGCGAGCCGGTCCGGGTCGGCGCCTCCATCGGCGATATTGTTGCGGGCATGTTCCTCGGCCACGGCATTCTCGCGGCACTCCTGGACGTGCAGAAGACAGGCAAGGGCCGCTTCATCGACGTTGCGATGCTGGACAGCCAGCTGGCCCTCTTGGAACACGCCATCGCCATCACCTCCGTCACCGGGGAAGCACCGCAGCCCTCCGGCGCGCGGCATCCGTCGATCACCCCGTTTGAGACCTTCCACGCTGCGGACGGGCTGTTCGTGATCGCGGCAGGCAATGACGCGCTGTTTGCCCGGCTCTGCGAAGCTCTGCAGCTGCCGCTGGCCGCGGACCCGCGCTTTGCCACCAACCCGGCGCGCTGCGAAAACGCGCGCCTTCTGAAGCGCTTGATCGAAGCAATTACTCTGGATCAGCCCAAGGCCCACTGGATCGCCGTGCTGAGCGAGGCCGGCGTTCCCACCGGCCCGATCCAGACCGTGGATCAGGTGCTGCGCGACCCGCAGATCCTGGCCAGGAACATGGTGGTCGATGTGCTGGACGAAGACGGCCGCCCGGAAAACCTGTCCGCTGGCAACCCGATCAAGATGAGCGGCCTGCCGGACCCGGATACCCGCCGCCCTGCTCCGCAGCTCGACGGCAACCGGGCAGAGATTCTGGCGTGGCTTGAGGACGTTGAGGCACAGGCGGGCGGCTAACCTAAAGCCGGGCCTTAAACCGCATTTCAAACACATCAATTCTTCAAAAATGGCGCCCGCAGACGGGAAAATGCCGCCCATTGCCTTTCGCTTGCCGCAAAAGCCCATATGCTCCGCCTAAATTGCGGAATGAGAAGGCCACAGGCATGACTGACGAACCCCTCGTTGTGTTTACCCCCTCCGGCAAACGCGGGCGTTTCCCCGCGGGCACGCCGATCCTGACAGCCGCCCGGCAGCTCGGTGTCGATCTCGACTCGGTCTGCGGCGGCCGCGGCATCTGCTCCAAGTGCCAGATTACGCCCTCCTACGGCGAATTCCCGAAGCACGGTGTGACCGTGGCCGAGGGCGCGCTGAGCGAGTGGAACAAGGTCGAGCAGCGCTACAAGGACAAGCGCGGCCTGATCGACGGCCGCCGCCTGGGCTGCCAGGCCACCGTTCAGGGCGACATCGTGATCGACGTGCCGCCGGAAAGCCAGGTCCACCGCCAGGTGGTGCGCAAGCGCGCCGAGGCCCGCGACATCACCATGAACCCCTCCACCCGGCTGTACTATGTCGAGGTGGAAGAACCCGACATGCACAAGCCCACCGGCGATATGGAGCGGCTGATCGAGGCGCTGGACGCCCAGTGGAACCTGAAAGGCGTCAAGACCGACCTCCATATCCTGAGCGTGCTTCAGCCTGCCCTGCGCAAAGGAGGCTGGAAGGTCACCGTGGCCGTGCATCTGGGTGACGAAAACCACCCGCCCAAGATCATGCACATCTGGCCCGGATTCTATGAAGGCTCGATCTACGGCCTGGCGGTCGACCTTGGCTCCACAACCATCGCCGCGCACCTCTGCGACCTTCAGACCGGCGAGGTCGTGGCCTCCTCCGGCATCATGAACCCGCAGATCCGTTTTGGCGAAGACCTGATGAGCCGGGTCTCCTATTCGATGATGAACAAGGGCGGCGACCAGGAAATGACCCGCGCGGTGCGCGAGGGCATGAACGCGCTGTTCACCCAGATCGCGGCTGAGGCAGAGATCGACAAAGCGCTGATCGTGGATGCGGTCTTTGTCTGCAACCCGGTGATGCACCACCTGTTCCTCGGGATTGACCCGTTCGAGCTGGGCCAGGCGCCCTTTGCGCTGGCGACCTCCAATGCGCTGGCGCTGCGCGCTGTGGAACTGGACCTGAACATCCACCCCGCCGCCCGCGTCTACCTGCTGCCGTGCATTGCCGGCCACGTCGGCGCCGATGCTGCTGCGGTGGCGCTGTCGGAAGCACCCGACAAATCCGAAGACCTGGTGCTGGTCGTGGACGTTGGAACCAATGCCGAGATCCTGCTGGGCAACAAGGAAAAGGTTCTTGCCTGCTCCTCCCCCACCGGCCCGGCGTTTGAGGGCGCGCAGATCTCCAGCGGCCAGCGCGCCGCCCCCGGCGCCATCGAACGCGTTGAGATCAACCCGGAGACCAAGGAACCGCGCTTCCGGGTGATCGGCTCTGACGTCTGGTCGGATGAGGACGGCTTCTCGGAATCCATTGCCACCACCGGTATCACCGGAATCTGCGGCTCCGGCATCATTGAGGCGATTGCCGAAATGCGCCTGGCGGGCGTGCTGGACGCCTCCGGCCTGATCGGCTCGGCAGAGCAGACCGGCTCCGCCCGCTGCATCGCGGACGGGCGCACCAATGCCTACATGCTGTGGGACGGCTCCGCCGAGGGCGGTCCAACCATCACCGTCACCAACCCGGACATCCGCGCGATCCAGATGGCCAAGGCGGCGCTCTACTCCGGCGCGCGCCTCTTGATGGACAAGTTCGGCGTTCAAAACGTCGACCGCGTAGTGCTGGCCGGCGCCTTTGGCGCGCATATCTCAGCGAAACACGCGATGGTTCTGGGCATGATCCCCGATTGCGTGCTGGAGAAGGTCACCTCGGCCGGCAACGCCGCGGGCACCGGCGCCCGTATTGCGCTTCTGAACACCGAAGCGCGCGGCGAGATTGAGGAAACCGTGCGCCGGATCGAGAAGATCGAGACCGCCGTCGAACCCCGCTTCCAAGAGCATTTCGTAAACGCCTCGGCAATCCCGAATTCGGCGGAACCCTTCCCGATCCTGGAAACCGTGGTGACCCTGCCGCAGGTGAATTTCAACACCGGCGGCGGTGACGGCGACGGCGCAGGCGGGCGCCGCAGACGCCGCCGCGGCTGATCCTGCCCGGCTGAAAATTCCGCTGCGGCGCCCTTGACCTTACCGGCGCCGCAGCATAATCCTGCCCTCACGAGCGGGTATGGTGAAATGGTATCATGCGAGCTTCCCAAGCTTAAGGCGCGGGTTCGATTCCCGCTACCCGCTCCAGCCTTCCATATTTTTCAAATACTTGCCGAACGCTCTCACGGCGCAGCCCTTTGACCGCCAAGGTCAAGCACCTGCTGCCTGTTTGTGCTAAACTGCCCCGGCACGCCCGCTTGTTAAGGGCGGCCAGTTTGGGAGGGTACCAGTATGACACGTCACTATTTCGCCGCCGCACTTCTGTGTGCATTCAGCGCCGGAACCGCAGGTGCGGGCACAACCTGGGAACAGGGCGGCACCGGAACAGGCATCGCCAGCAACACACCTACTGAGATTGCAGACGGCCATATGGTGATCCAGACCAGCAGCTCTTACGAAAATGTCGAGATGGAAGACGCCGATCATCCGATGAACGGCGCCGCCGGGCCGTGCTTTGGCGCGGTTGAGGCCGCACCATCCGGTGTCACCGGCGGCGGCATCTGCGCCTTCACCGACAAGGCCGGCGACAAGGTGGTGCTGCATTGGCATGCCGAAGGCATGGATGCCTCCGGCGCCCTCACCGGCAGCTGGAAACTGAGCGGCGGAACCGGCCCCTGGGCAACAGCTGAGGGCGGCGGCAAGTTTTCTTCGCTCACCGATCCGGCAAGCGGTAACTTCGTCAACACGATCACCAGCAGCGTAACGCTGCCCTGATCATTGCCGCGGGGCGTTTCCGCCCCGCGGGCATACTGTGAACGTTAGCCACCGGCGCTGCGCACATAATCCAGCAAAGCGCGGGTTGATCCGTCTTTGCCGTCTGCGCTCTTCTCCCCCGCCAGCAGCGGAGCCAGCGTGTTGGCCAGTTCCTTGCCCAGCTCCACCCCCCATTGGTCAAAGGAGTTGATCCCCAGGATCACCCCCTCGACAAACACCCGGTGTTCATAAAGGGCAATAATCTGGCCCAGCACATACGGGGTCAGTTTCGGGTAGACCAGCGTTGTCGAGGGCCGGTTGCCCGGAAACACCCGGTGCCGCGCCTGACGTTCCAGCTCAGCACCCTCATAGCCTTTGGCCCGCATCAGTGCGCAGGCTTCCTCCAGACTGCGGCCGCGCATCAGCGCCTCAGACTGGGCCAGGCAGTTCGCCACCAACAGCTTGTGGTGATGTGCCAGCTCCGGCTCATGCCCTTGGGCGGCCACCAGAAACTCGGCAGGAATAACCGACGTGCCCTGATGCAGAAGCTGATAAAACGCGTGCTGGCCGTTGGTGCCGGGTTCCCCCCAGACCACCGGGCCGGAGGGATATGGCAGCACCGTACCATCCATCGCCACCATCTTGCCGTTTGACTCCATCTCCAATTGCTGCAGATAGGCCGGCAACCGCCGAAGTCGCTGGTCATAGGGCAGCACCGCGCGGGTCGGATGGCTGCAGACCTGCCGGTGCCAGATCCCGGTCAACGCCAGCATTACCGGCATGTTCTGCTGCCAGGGCGCGCTGCGGAAATGGTCATCCATCGCCTTGGCGCCGGCCAGAAAGGCGCGGAAATTCTCCGGCCCGACAGCCAGCATCAGGCTCAGTCCGATCGGCCCCCAGACCGAATAGCGCCCGCCGACCCAATCCTCAAAGCCGAACACATGCTTGCGCGGAATGCCAAAGGCGGCTGTTTCCTCCTCAGAGGTCGACAGGGCCAGGAATTGCTGAGCAGGATCGCCGCCGCCCGCCTCAACCCAGCGCCGCGCCGTCGCCGCATTGGTCATGGTTTCAATGGTGGTGAAGGTCTTGGAAGCAACGATCACCAACGTTGTTTGGGGATCAAGGCGTTGCAGAATGTCGTGAATATGCGCGCCATCCACGTTGGACACAAATTGGCAACGCGGCCCGTCATGATAGGGTGCCAGCGCCAGCGTCGCCATGACCGGCCCCAGGTCCGAACCGCCAATGCCGATGTTGACCACATCGGTAAACGCCCCGCCCGGCCCCTGCATAACGCCAGAGCGGACATCGGCGGCCAATTTCTCCATCCGCTCAAGCGTCTGGCGCAGGGGCGCCCGGATATCTTCACCGTCAACCAGCAGCTCCGGTCCGTCGGGATCGCGCAACGCCGTGTGCAACACGGCCCGCTGTTCGGTTTCGTTGATTTGTCCGCCCTCGAACATCGCTTCGCGCTTGGCGGCAACTTTCCGGTCTTCGCACAGGCCCGTCAGAGCGGTGCGGACTTTGGCAGAAATCCGGGTTTTCGAATAGTCAAACAGCAGGGTTTCAAACCGCACGCTGAAATCTTCGGCCCGGTCCGGGTTTTTCTTAAACAGATCAACAATGTCTTCGCCGCAAACTTCGGAATGCAGCGTCTTCAATGCAGTGAACATTTCTACCTTTCCTGAGTTCAAGGCGCCCAATGGACGGACGTCTCGGACAGAACTGCCTGAATTGGCGCCTCTTCCGGCGGCAGCGTCATTGCCTTTTCCAATGCCTTGCGCTTGGCATCGCCGAAGATCACCAGATGCTTGGCAATCGCTCCGTCCAGCACCCGCGCAGTCAGGCTGATCCTCGCTTCGGGCTGGCTGTCCGGCCGCATCACCGCCAGCGGCGGTGCGTCAGCCGCCAAAACCTCTTCAATTCCGGCCGCACCTGGGAACAGCGAGGCCGTGTGCATGTCCTCACCCATGCCCAACAGCAGCACCGACAGCGGCAGCTCCGGAACCACCCGGCTTTCAAGCTCCGCCAGCACCTCCTCCGGTTCCCGCTCCGGCACATGAAACGGCAGGAACTGTGCCCCCGAGGCCCGGTTCTGCAGCAGCCGCTTGCGGATCATCGCCGCATTGGAGCGGGCATGCTCCTGCGGCACCCAGCGCTCATCCGTCGCCAGGACATGCACCCGGTCCCATTCGATGTCTGCAGCACAGAGATCATCAAAGATAAGCCCTGGTGAGGTACCGCCCGCAACCGCAAAGGACGCTGCATCATGATGCAGCAGATGGGTCTTCAGATCCCCAGCGATTTCATTCGCAACTTCGATCGCCAGCATGTCTTGATCAGGGTATTCGTTGAATTTCATGGGTTGATCCCCCTCCATTCACGCCCGTCGCGGCGCATCAGCAAATTGGCATCCTCCGGACCGGTGGTACCGCTAACGTAGGGTTTAGGCACATCGCCGCGGGATTTCCAGCCCTCAATTACCGGATCGGTCCAGGCCCATGCGGCTTCTACCTCGTCCCCCCTCATAAACAACGTCTGGTTGCCGCGCACAACATCCATAATCAAACGCTCGTAGGCATCCGGCGGATCACCGCCCTCCGGCCCCAGCGCCTCGGCAAAGCTCATGTCCAAGGGCACGTCTATCAGCCGCATCCCGCCCTGCCCCGGTTCCTTGATGGTCACGCTCAGCGTAATGCCTTCATTGGGCTGCAGGCGGATCTTCAGATGGTTGGCGTGCCGCCCGGCCTCGGCCCCGAAAATCGAATGCGGCGCGTCCTTGAACATCACGTTGATGACGGAGGACCGGTTCACCAGCCGCTTGCCCGTGCGCAGGTAGAACGGCGTGCCCGCCCACCGCCAATTGCTGATATGCGCCTTCAGCGCAACATAGCTCTCCGTGGTGCTGCGCGGGTTGCCAACCAGCCCGCGGTAGGAGGGATGCGGCGCCTCCGGGTCCAGATTAGCCTGATACTGGCCGCGCACGATGTGATGCGGCTCCACCGGGTCCAGCGCCCGGATCACCTTCAGCTTCTCATCGCGCACCGCGTCCGGGTCGAATTTCGCAGGCGGCTCCATCGCAATGAGGCACAAGAGCTGCATCAGGTGGTTCTGCATCATGTCGCGCATCGCGCCTGCGCGCTCGTAATACTCCTCGCGCCCTTCCACCCCGACGGTTTCCGCCACGGTGATCTGGATGTGATCGACATACTGGCTGTTCCACAATGGCTCAAACAGCATATTGCCGAACCGGACCGCCATCAGGTTCTGCACCGTTTCTTTGCCCAGGTAATGGTCAATCCGGTAGATCTGGCCTTCGTCAAAGTGGCTGGCCAGGGTGCGGTTCAATTCCCGCGCAGTCTCCAGATCGCGGCCAAAGGGTTTCTCCACCACGATCCGCGTGTCCGCATTGGCCAGCCCGTGCCGGTGCAGGCGCTCGGCCAACGGCCCGAACAGACCGGGGCCGACCGAAAAATAAAACATTCGGATCGAGACGCTCTCCGGCGGGCGCAGCTGCTGGCTCAGCTCCTGCCAGCCCTCCTCGCCCAACGCGTCCAGCGCCACATAGCTCACCCGCTCCAGAAACGCCTCCAGCGCACCGCCGCCGCAGGCCTTGGGTCCCGCATGCGTGCGCAGGGCTTCCGCCACGACTGTCCGGTATTCGTCACTGGTCAGGCTGGTGCGCGCAGCGCCTATAATACGCTCATCCCCGGTCAGCTGGCCGGCGCAATGGCGGCGGAACAGCGCGGGCAGGATCTTGCGCTGCGCCAGATCGCCAGTGCCGCCAAAAATCACCAGGTCAAACGGATCGACCGGTATCACACGCGAAACCATTCTTGTTCATCCTGTCTCGGCCGGTGCAGGCGCGGCACACTGCCGCTCACATCCCTGTCATGTGCCTGCCCGGCTGCTTTCAATTCGTTCCCAGTATAAGGTAGCTTGCCGCGAAAGGAACTGCCCCGAAGGACATCCGCATGAAAGACCTGCAAAAATCTGCCGCCAACCTAGGCAAGTTCCAAGACGCCTTTGTGACGGCAGACGGTCAGCAGCGCGCCTCTGTGCCGCTCAGCCATCCGGAGACCCTTTGGTTCAATACCGGCACTCTGTGCAACATCGAATGCAGCAATTGCTATATTCTCAGCTCTCCCACCAATGATGCGCTGGTCTATCTGACTGCAGCGGAAGCGAAGGACTACCTGGAGCAGATCGCGGACCGCAACTGGCCGATCCGGGAAATCGGCTTCACCGGCGGCGAGCCGTTCATGAACCCCGAAATAATCGCAATGGCCCGCGCCGCGCTGGAGCGCGGGTTCGAGGTGCTGATCCTCACCAACGCCATGCGCCCGATGATGCGCAAGACGGTCAAGGCGGGCTTACTGGCCCTGCTGGAAGACTTCGGGGACAAGCTGACCCTGCGGATCTCGGTCGACCACCACAGCGCCGAACTGCACGACAAAGAACGCGGTGCGGGCAGCTTTGCCAAGACCATCGAAGGCATGGAATGGCTGCGGGACAACGGTTTTGCGATGGCCGTGGCAGGCCGCACCGTCTGGGGCGAGAGCGAGGCCGAGGCCCGCGCGGGCTATGCCGCACTATTTGCCGAACACGGCTTTGCCATCAACGCGCAGAACCCGGGCCAGACCGTCTTGTTCCCGGAGATGGACGAGACTGTCGAAGTCCCTGAAATCACCACCGCGTGCTGGGGCATCCTGAACAAATCGCCCGACAGCGTGATGTGCGCCTCCTCCCGCATGGTCGTGAAGCGCAAAGGCGCGGATACTCCCGCCGTTCTGGCCTGTACCCTGCTGCCGTATTCCCCTGAGTTCGAAATGGGCGCGACCCTGGCGGAGGCTGAACGCCCTGTGCAGCTGAACCACCCCCATTGCGCAAAATTCTGCGTCCTCGGCGGCGCCAGCTGTTCAGCCTGAGCGCTCAAGACGCTTTGACCTGTGCACGGCGGGATGGCACCATGGTGCCATATTGTCTGCCGGGTGTTGTGTCATGCGTTTCCTCAGTGTTCTGTTTCTTTGTCTCCTGCCCATTGCCGCAGCCGCGCAGAACCGGATGGCCCTGGTCATTGGCAATAACAGCTATTCCGACGTTCCCGTTCTGGCCAAGGCCCGCGCAGACGCGCAGTCCATTGGCACAAAACTGAATGAGCTGGGCTTCACCGTCACCACAGCGCTGGACCAGGACCGACGCGGGCTGAACAAGAAGATTTCTGAGTTCACCGCCCGGCTGGAACCCGGTGATGCGGCCTTTGTCTTCTTTGCCGGCCACGGGGTGGAAATCGACGGCGAGAATTACCTGCTGCCCACTGACATCGCCGCCCCCAGCGCGGGCGGCAGCGATTTTGTGAAATCCGAATCCATCGCCCTGTCCGACCTCTTGGACCGCGTCCGCAAAACCGGCGCGCGCTCTGCCGTGGTGGTCATCGACGCCTGCCGCAACAACCCGTTCAAACTGGTCGAGGGCCGCAGCATCGGCACCACCCGAGGCCTTGGCCGGATTGCGGCCCCGCAAGGCACGTTCGTGATCTTCTCCGCCGGGGCCGGCCAGCTGGCACTGGACCGTCTGAACGAAGACGACACGGCGGAAAACTCCGTCTTCACCCGCGCGCTGCTGCCGCTGTTGTCCGAACCGGGGCTTGAGCTGCGCACGCTGGTTGCGGGCCTCCGGCGCGAGGTGCGTGACTTGGCGCTGACCGTCCAGCACCGCCAGGTGCCTGCTTATTATGATGAAATGCTGGGGGAATTCTATTTCACCCAGGCCGCCCTGCCCGCTGAACCTGCGCCCTTGCCTGCAAGTACAATGCAAACGGATTTTGAGGTCGCCCGTTCGATAGGAACCCCGCAGGCCCTCGATAGCTTTCTGGAACGCTACACAGGCCGCGAGAACGAATACACCTACACAGTTGCCTTGCAGCTAAGGCAGGGACTGGAAACTGAACAGGCGCAGGCGGAGCCACCTGCCCGGGAAACGCCCGGAACCCCTGACGTTCCGGTCATCCCGGACTCCAAGGCGGTGATGCGGGACACACAGGCGGCGCTGAACGAAATCGGCTGCCAGGCCGGCCGCCCAGACGGGATTGCCGGCCCGCGCACCCGCAGCGCCTTTGCTGCCTATCTGGCAGCGTCGGACAGCACCCTCGGCGCCGATGATCTGGGCACCGCCCACGCACTGGAGGAACTGCGCCAAAAGTCGGGGGAAATCTGCAAATCTGCGCCCAGAACTGCCTCCGCCCCGGCACCTTCTCCAACAAAAGCCGCTGCTCCGCTGGCAGGCGCCTGGAAGTTCAAGGCAACCTGCGCCTTGGTGGTCAAGGTCACGGGGAACGTCCATTACACCCATGCAGGCGGCAACAAATACCACGGGCGGCTCAGCGATTCACTGGGCCAGAACGCCAACACAGAAGTCTACCTGAACGGCCAGCAGATCAGCGGCACGGACTACTTTCCCGGCATCACCGTCACCTGGCGCGGCCGCCTGGCTGCGGACGGGCGCAGTTTCACCTCCAGCGGCTCCACCGGCTGCGCGGTCTATGCCTGGCGCTGATCCGGCTCAGTGAATCTGGTCAGTGGATCTGGAACTCTCCGACCACATTGCGCCATTCGCCGGGGCCGATCATCTTGCGGTGATTGAACCGCACCGAATGCAGCGGCCCCTCAATCTCGCGATGCCAGAATTCGATGAACTCAAACAGCCGCGGGTGGTCCGGCGCAAGGTCGTATTCCTGCCAGACAAAAGTGTTCAAAACATGGATGTGGTCCGGCATGTGGTAGGTGAATTCTGCCGTGGTCAGCCCGTATCCCTTGAGCATCAGCTCGGTCTCGCTGGTCTCCATCTCTAGCCTCCAATTCTTACCCCCTCTGATTGATGCTAGGCTGCAATTGGTTAATTTCCTCAAAAACAGTGCGTTACCGATGCGTGAACGGCCAGATTCCGGCTTTCGGGGGCTGTGTGCTTGCGCCCCATATACGGTCTCTGATAGGGTGCGAACACAATATATAGACCCAGAAGAAAGAGCGGGCAGCCAACGTGAGCGATACGCCGGAAACTCCTGAAAACATGGACGAAAACCTGCCGGAACGCCCGGCCTATGACGGGCCGACCGTTTCCATCGAAGCCGAGATGCGCAACTCGTATCTCGACTATGCGATGTCGGTCATCGTCAGCCGTGCAATTCCGGACCTGCGGGACGGTCTGAAACCGGTTCACCGCCGCATTCTCTATGCAATGCACGAATCCGGCAACACCCATGACAAGGCCTACCGCAAGTCGGCCCGCCCGGTCGGCGACGTAATGGGTAAATACCACCCGCACGGCGACAGCGCGATCTATGACGCGCTGGTGCGGATGGCGCAGGACTTCTCGATGTCGCTGCCGCTTCTGGACGGTCAGGGCAACTTCGGCTCGATGGACGGCGACAACCCGGCCGCCATGCGTTACACCGAGGTCCGCATGGACAAGCCCGCCGCGGCGATCCTGGCGGATATCGAGAAAGAGACCGTCGATTTTCAGGACAACTACGACGGCAAGGACCGCGAGCCGACCGTGCTCCCGGCCCGCTTCCCGAACATGCTGGTCAACGGCGCCGGCGGCATCGCGGTCGGCATGGCTACCAATATCCCGCCGCACAACCTGGGCGAAGTCGTCGATGCGACGCTTGCGCTGATCGAGGACCCGGATCTGACCAGCGAACAGCTGATCGACTACATCCCTGGCCCCGACTTCCCGACCGGCGGCGTCATGCTGGGCCGCTCCGGCGCCCGCAAGGCCTATCTGGAGGGCCGCGGCAGCGTGATCATCCGCTCGAAAACCCGCGTCGAGGAGATCCGCAAGGACCGCTATGCCATTGTCGTGGATGAGATTCCCTATCAGGTGAACAAGGCCGCGATGATCGAAAAGATCGCCGAGCAGGTCCGCGAGAAAAAGATTGAGGGCGTCGCCCATGTGCAGGATGAATCCGACCGCAACGGCGTCCGGGTTGTCGTTGAACTGAAACGCGACGCAACGCCTGAGGTGGTGCTGAACCAGCTGTTCCGCTTCACCCCGATGCAAACCTCTTTTGGTTGCAACATGCTGGCGCTGAACGGCGGCCGTCCCGAGCAACTGACGTTGCGCCGGTTCCTGACCTCCTTCATCGACTTCCGCGAGGACGTGGTCGCCCGCCGCACAGCTTATGAGCTGCGCAAGGCCCGCGAACGCAGCCACATCCTCTGCGGACTCGCGGTTGCCGTCTCCAACGTCGATGAAATCGTCGCCACCATCCGCTCCTCCGCCGACGCGGCTGAGGCGCGTGAAAAGCTGATGACCCGCCGCTGGCCGGCCGCCGACATCGCGGACTACATCCGCCTGATCGACGACCCGACCCACACCATGAACGACGACGGGACCTATAACCTGTCTGAAACTCAGGCCCGTGCCATTCTGGAGCTGCGCCTGCAGCGCCTGACCCAGATCGGCGTCAAGGAGGTCACCGACGAGCTGGAAGAACTGGCCCGCAAGATCAAGGAATACCTTGAGATTCTGTCCTCGCGCGAGCGCATCATGGGCATCATCAGCGATGAGCTGCGCGAGGTGCGCGACAACTTCGCCGTGCCGCGCCGCACCGAGATCGTCGACTGGTCCGGCGACATGGAGGACGAGGACCTGATCGAGCGCGAGGACATGGTGGTGACCGTGACCTCCGGCGGCTACATCAAGCGCACCCCGCTGGCCGACTTCCGCGCCCAGAAGCGCGGCGGCAAAGGTGTCTCGGGCATGCAGACCAAGGAAGAGGATGTGATCACCACCCTCTTCGTGGCCAATACCCACACCCAGCTGTTGTTCTTCACCACCGACGGCATGGTCTACAAGCTCAAGACCTGGCGCCTGCCGCAGGGCGGCCGCACGTCCAAGGGCAAGGCAATCGTCAACATCCTGCCGATCCCGACCGGGGTTTCCATCGCTGCCATCATGCCGGTCGATGTACCGGATGAGGAATGGGAAAATCTGCAGGTGGTCTTTGCGACCTCCGGCGGCGACGTGCGCCGTAACCGTCTGTCGGACTTCACCAACGTCCGCCGCAACGGCAAAATCGCGATGAAGCTGCCGGAGGACGGCTCCGTCAAACTGGTGAACGTGCGCATCTGCTCCGAAGATGACGACGTGATGCTGTTCACCAATTCGGGCCGCGCCATCCG
The DNA here is from genome assembly GCF_000813785.1 of Leisingera sp. ANG-DT. Classification (NCBI taxonomy): domain Bacteria; kingdom Pseudomonadati; phylum Pseudomonadota; class Alphaproteobacteria; order Rhodobacterales; family Roseobacteraceae; genus Leisingera; species Leisingera sp. ANG-DT. Next base: position 471,875 of record NZ_JWLE01000001.1, on the reverse strand, counting down.
CTTCCGCTCCACCGATGTGCGCGTGTTCAACTCGCGCGAATCCACTGGTGTCCGCGGCATTAAGCTGACCGGTGAGGACGATGTGGTCTCGATGTCGGTGATCCGCCACTCCAAATACACCCCGGAGCAACGGACCGCTTACCTCAAGATGCGCCGTGCCATGGCCGGTCTGACCGACGACGCCGACGCTTCGGATGAGGACGCGCCCGAGGATCCGAACTTCTCGACCGAGCTTTATGCAGAGATGTCGGCAGCCGAGAACCTGATCCTGACCATCACCACCGGCGGCTCTGGCAAATTGTCGTCCTCGCACGACTACCCTGTGCGCGGCCGCGGCGGCATGGGCGTCACAGCGATGGACAAGGCGATGCGCGGCGGCGAGATCGTGGCGTCCTTCCCGGTGGAAATGGACGACCAGATCATGCTGGCCACCTCCAAGGGGCAGTCGATCCGGGTTCCGGTCGATGGCATCTCCTTCCGCTCGCGTTCTGCCGGCGGGGTGCGGGTGTTCAACACCGGAAAGGGTGAAGAAGTGGTCTCCGTCGCCTGGATTGCCGAGAACGGCGAGGAAGAGGACGGCGGCGAAGAATAAGCCCCCTCGCACACCAACCCATTGAAAACATTGAACGCCGTCCCGTTGCCGGGGCGGCGTTCTCTTCGTTAACGGCCCCCTAACGGATCTTAGGTAGTGTTACGGCAAGTTCTGATTTCTCATGAAGGGAATACCCCAATGAACTTGTACCACTGCTCCATCGACCTGCATCACGAGGCCAAGGCGCTCACCTTTGCCAGCGCGGTCGATCAATGGATGGGCTATCTGCACGAACGCGGCGTGATCCAAAGCTGGCGGCTGCTGCGCCGCAAACTGGACATGGCCAGCGACACCTGCCGCGACTTCCTGCTGGAAATCGAATTCAGGGACATGACCCAGCTGGATCAGGCGTTCCGGGTGCTGGGCGAACATGACGAGGAAGTGGAGAAACTCTACTCCCACGTCAGGGCGCTGATCGCCACCGCGGACATCGGCCTTTACCGGCCCTTCCCGGATCCGGAACGGGCGGAGCGGATGGCTCTGATCTGACGGGCAGATGCCTCAGACCAGGGTGGTTCCCAGCACATAACTGGCAAAGATCAGGTAGGCGACGGCTGTATGCATCACATTACTCTCTTACTCACACCCCCAAGGATTAAGAGAATACTGTTAAAATGCGGCATTTCCGGGGCAGCGGGTTTTCCGCTGCCGCCAGAGGGCCTTAGCCGTGATGCACTGCCGACTCAGAGATCGTAAAGCAGGCTGAACTTCTCTTCGAGATAGGCCAGCAGCGGCGCGTGGCCCGGCTCCATGCCGGAGGCGTGCCTGATAGTCTCACGCGGGCTGCGCAACCCGCCATGCTGCTGCAGGTTTTCCTTCAGCCAGGCGGTAACGCCTTCTGTGTTGCCCTCAGCCAGTTCTGCATCCAGCCCCGGCACATCCCGGCGCAGCGCCTGATACAGGCAGCCGGCATAGACATTGCCCAGCGTGTAGGTCGGGAAATAGCCGAACAGGCCCACCGACCAGTGCACATCCTGCAAACAGCCGTTGGACGGCTTGTCCACGGCATAGCCGAAGTCCGCCTCGAACCGGTCGTTCCAGGCCGCTTCCAGATCCTTCACTGCCAGATCGCCGCTCATCAGCGCGCGCTCCAGGCCGAACCGCATCATGATATGGAGGTTGTATTGCAGCTCATCCGCTTCTGTCCGGATATAGCCCTTATGCACCGCATTGACGGCCGCATAGAAGGCATCCGCATCCGCAACACCAAAGTCGCCAAAGGCGTCTTTCATCTCCTCAAGCAGCCAGCCGGTAAAGGCGCGGCTGCGGCCGATCTGGTTCTCGTAAATCCGGCTCTGGCTTTCATGCACCCCCATCGACACGCCGCTGCCCAGCGGCGTCAGCAGGTAATCGCGGCTGATGTTCTGCTCATAGGCCGCGTGGCCGACCTCATGAATGGTGGAATAGAAGCAGTTGAACGGATCACTTTCGCTGGTCCGCGTAGTGATCCGCACGTCCAGCCCCGCGCCGGAGCAGAACGGATGCACCGCCTTGTCGACCCGGCCATGGGACATGTCATAACCGAACTGTTTGGCGAGCTTGCGGGTCAGCTTCATCTGCGCGGCTTCATCGAAACTGCCGGTCAACCCCGTCGGCGCGGGTTTCTCCAGCACCTTGGCGCGCAGCTCCACCAGTCCGGGGCGCATGGCATCAAAGATTTCCGCGATCGCGGCCCCGGTCATGCCGTGCTCATAGTCCTCGACCATGGCGTCATAAACATCACCGCCCGCGGCCAGCGCCAGGCCTTCCTCGCGTTTCAGTGCGACAACTTCCTCCAGCACCGGCACAAAGGCCGCCACATCCTCATCCGCCCGCGCCGCAGCCCACTGCCCCTGCGCGACAGACGTGACCTGAGCGATCTTCTTGGCCAGATCGGCGGGCACCTTGACGGTACGCTCATAGCTGCGGCGGATCTCGCGCAGCTGGGCTTCACCCGCCTCATTCGGGGCAACCGCCTGTTCCAGCCACTCCGCCACCCGCGGGTCGGAGCGGCGGGCGTGCAGCACCGCCTCCATCGCGGCCATTTCCTCGCCCCGCTGCGGCGCGGCCCCGCGCGGCATCATGGTTTCCTGATCCCAGCCCAGACGGCCCGCAATCTGCCCCAGCGCCTGGGTTTCGCGCTGGAAGGCCATCAGTTCGTCAAATGCGCTCATAGGTCAGTGATCCTTGATCGAGGTTGCAATGGGATAGGCAGACAGGAAGCGGGCGCGCAGGATCAGTGCCCAGACACCAATTGCCACCAGCTGGTGAGTGATCGCGGCGTGAAGCGGCGCGGCGTATACCACAGTGATGATCCCCAGCAGCACCTGCACGGAGAGCGCTGCAAAGACAGCGTTGAACGCAAAGCGGGTGCGCGCATGAGCAGAGCCGCGCCCGCGCAGCCAGGCCACCGCGCCAAAGGCGAACAGCAGATACCCCGCAACCCGGTGGATGAATTGCACCAGACCGGGGTTTTCAAAGAAGTTCTTCCAGACCGGCTCGATCATAAAGGGGTTTGGCGGGATCACCTGCCCGCCCATCAGCGGCCAGTCAGTATAGGAGCGGCCCGCGTCAATGCCCGCCACCAGCGCGCCCAGCAGGATCTGCAGGAAGGCGAAATGCATCAGGCCGGTGGACAGGCTGAACAGCTTCGCCTCCTTGGCACGGCGCGCCTGCATCAGTTCGCGCTCTTCGCGGCCCAGCATCAGCACATACCAGGCGATAAATCCGAGGATCACAAACGCCAGCCCCAGATGCACGGCAAGGCGGTAGGAGGCAACAGCGGTCATCCCCTCTCCCTGGGTCACGCCAGAGGCCACCATCCACCAGCCGATGGCGCCCTGCACCCCGCCCAGGACACCGGGCAGCAGCAGCCGGCCGGCCCAGCCGGCCGGGATTTTGCGCGCGGCCAGAAAACCGAAGAAACCAAGCGCCCAGACCACGCCGATGAAACGGCCCAGCTGGCGGTGGCCCCATTCCCACCAGTAGATCGATTTGAAATCAGACAGTTCCATCCACTGGTTCTGGATGCGCCACTGGTCGATTTCCTTGTATTTGTCGAACTCTGCCTGCCACTCCGCCTCGGACATCGGCGGGATGGCTCCGGTCACGGGGCGCCATTCGGTGATCGACAACCCGCTGTCGGTCAGGCGTGTCAGTCCGCCCACAACGATCATTGCGACCACCAGCGCAAACAGCACCATCAGCCAGGCGCGGATCGCCTTGCGGGCGCCGCCGCGGCCGCGGTCGATCAGTCCCGGCTGCACCGCGGGCGCGTCTTTCTTCTCGCCCTCAACCTCTTCGAAAATGCTGCGCTTGCTCATGCTTGCCTCTTTGTCTGTGGTGCCAAGCTAGGGGCGGGTAATCTAAAGGTCCAGAGCGGCTTACTCGCCGCCGCGCTCTTTCCAGCGGACCATCTGGCGCATGATGCCGTGCAGCATCTGCACGTCGGAGCGGGTCATCCGCATCCGGGACCACAGGTTGCGCAGGTTGGTCTTCATACCTTCGGCCTTTTCCGGCGGGAAGAAGAAGCCTGCTTCGTCCAGCCGGTCCTCGTAGTGCTCCACCAGCTTCTCGACCTCGACACCAGTGGCCCATTCGCCCTTGCGGCCCAGATCGGTGGTCTCATGCAGCACGTCGCTGGACTGGCGCATCCATTCATATCCGGTCAGCAGCACGCATTGGCCGAGGTTCAGCGAGGCATAAAGCGGGTTCACCGGCACCGAGATGATGGCGTTGGCCTTGGCGATATCCTCGTTTTCCAGCCCGGCACGTTCCGGACCGAACATCACCGCGACCTTCTCGCCCGCCGCGATCTTCTCTGCCGCGATCTGCATCGCCCGTTCGGGGCTGTAGACAGGTTTGGTCAGCCCGCGCTGGCGGGCGGTGGTGGCAAAGACATAGGTGCAGTCGCCCAGCGCCTCCGGCACGTCGGCGCACAGCTGCGCCTCATCCAGCAGCCGCCCGGCGCCAGAAGACATCGCCACCGCCTTGGGGTTCGGCCAGCCGTCGCGCGGCGCCACGATGCGCATCCGGTCGAGCCCGAAGTTCCACATCGCCCGCGCCGCGGCACCGATATTCTCGCCCATCTGCGGGCGGACAAGGACAAAGGCGGGCTGGGGCGTATCGGTGGGCATCGTGTTCTCCGGCAAAATCGGCACTGCTGTACTGCCCGCGCGGCGGCGGGGCAAGGTCCAGCGCGGGTTTGGGCTTCATTTACCGGGGCTTCACCGCCGCAAATCCTTGCGTCCTGCCGGAAATCGGCTAAACACCGTCAAACCGCCTGAACAATGGAGCACCGCCATGGGAAGCCCCTCTGACGCACCGGAGCAGCCGCAGATCTATCTGATCTCCCCGCCAAGTTTCGAACTGGGCAAATTCCCCGGCCAGCTGGCGCGGGTGCTGGATGAGGTGGAGGTGGCTTGTGTGCGTCTGGATATGGCGAGCCGCGATCAGGACACCCTCAGCCGCGCGGGCGATGCGCTGCGCGAGGTGACCATGGCGCGCGACGTGGCGCTGGTGATCTCTGACCATCAGATCCTGGCCGAACGCCTGGGTCTGGACGGCGTGCATCTGACCGATGCGTCGAAATCCATCCGCACCGCGCGCAAGGCGCTGGGGCCGGATGCGATTGTCGGCTGTTTCTGTGGCGCCTCGCAGCATGACGGCATGGTGGCCGGTGAGGCGGGCGCGGATTACGTGAGCTTTGGCCCGGTGGGCACCTCCGGTCTGGGGGATGGCGCGCAGGCCGAAGCGGACCTGTTCCAGTGGTGGTCGCAGATGATCGAGGTTCCGGTGGTGGCTGAGGGCGGCCTGACCGAGGATCTGGTGCGCGGCATCGCGCCTTTCACCGACTTCTTTGGCATCGGTGATGAGATCTGGCATGCCGAGGACCCGCTGGCGGCGATGAAGGTGCTGATGCGGGCGATGGGCTGACCTGCCCCTGAGCATTTGGCAGGTGTTTACAGAAACACCCGCTCCACAAACCAGTAGCCGCCGATCATTGCGATGGTGACAGAGGCCGGGATCGCCACCCGGCCGCGGTATTTCGGATGCCGTCCGAACCACAGGCGCACGCCGAGGTAGGCGGTGGCAATCACCGCCAGCTGACCCAGTTCCACCCCCACGTTGAAGCCGATCAGCGCAGGCAGGAACTGGCTGGCAGGCAGGCCGAACTCCCCCAGCACGGAGGCAAATCCCAGCCCGTGCAAGAGCCCGAATCCGAAGATCACAAAGCTGCGCCAGGTGTGCAGCTTGCGGGCAAAGATGTTCTCGACCGCGACGAACACGATCGACAGGGCAATCAGCGGCTCCACGATGGCGGGGTCCACCTTGACCATGCCCAGCGCGCCCAGCGCCAGGGTGATGGTATGGGCCACAGTGAACAGGCTCACCTGCAGCAGCAGCGGCTTCACCCGCGGGCTGAGGAAGAACAGCCCCAGCACAAACAGGATGTGATCCAGCCCCTTGGGCAGAATGTGAGTGAAGCCGACGGGAATGTACTCCATGAAGGCCTCAACAGGGGTCTTGGCTGCGCCGCCCTGCAGCGGGATCGGAGGGGACGTCTCACCGCCCTGCAGGTAGCCGGTATAGGGTTCTTCGACTCCGTTCTGCCGCAGCACCACGCCGCCTGAGCCCTTTGGCCAGGTAATGCGCAGGCTTCCGGCTTCGGGCGGGATCTCTCCTGTGAGCTCAAGGTAGGACGCCCGCGGCAAGCTGGCGTTGCCGACCTCGGGGATGGTGATCCTAGCGACAACCAGCGCAACCGGGCTGCCAGCCTGCACGGAAAACGTCTCCAGCCATTCCTCGGCGAACAGCTGCACCATAGGTTCCAGTTCATCGCCCCCCAGCGCGCGCAGTTCGTCATAGTCGGCGGCCTGGGCGGTCTGGTTGGTGTCCGTCAGCCCATCGAGGTTGATGCCCGCAACAAAGGCCTCGACGTTCAGGCGCAGCTTCAGCGTGATCTGCCCGTCCTTCACCGTGAAATCGGCAATCGCCGGCGTGACCTCATGCGCGCGGGCTGGCGGCGATGCTATTGCAACCACGCAGAACAGCAGCGCAAATAGGCCCTGCAACCAAGTGACGCCGCGCCTCACAGCCAAGGAACCATTCATGCAATACCGCCTGTTCTGCTCAATTCTTTGTGCCGGGCTGGCCCTTGGGGCCGCGCCGGTTCTCTCCCACGAGTTTTGGATTGAGCCGGAGAAATATCAAGTTAAATCCGGGGAAACTGTGGTGGCTAAGCTGCGCAATGGCCAGGAGTTCAACGGCGCCGAGCAGCCTTACCTGGATCATCGGATTGCCCGTTACGACGTGATACATGATGGCTCGACCACTCCGTATGAAGGCCGCATGGGGGATATGCCCGCCTTTTCTGCGGAGGTGATGCAGGACGGGCTGGCGGTGCTGATCCACCAGACGCAGCCGCAGACCATCAGCTATGACAGCTGGGAAGAGTTCCAGGCTTTCATTGATCACAAGGCGATTGGTGACGTGCGTTCCCGGCACCAGGCGCGCGGGCTGGCGGATGCGGGTTTCACTGAGCAGTACATCCGTTATGCCAAGGCGCTTGTGGCGGTCGGCGATGGTGCCGGTTCGGACCTTGCCACCGGGCTGGAGACCGAAATTGTGGCCTTGGCCAATCCCTATGCGGACGACACAGCAGGCGGGCTTCCGGTCCGGGTGCTGTATCAGGGTGCTCCACGGGCAGGCGCGCAGGTCGAGGTATTTGCCAAGGCCCCGGATGGCACAGTTTCCATTACAACCCAGCTGACGGATGCGCAGGGGGAAACCGCTGTTGCCGTCCTCCCCGGCCACAGCTACCTGCTGGATGCGGTGGTCCTGCGCCCTGCCCCGGAGGGCGCGGATTACGTTTGGGAAAGCCTGTGGGCGGCGCTGACATTCGCGGTGCCTGTCCGGTGATGCCGCTTGCAGAGGCCTGTCAAAGGCGGCAATAGGTCATTATGACACAAGCCCCTACCCCCCAAACACCCGCCATCCTGTGCATCGGGTCGGTCCTGTGGGACATCATCGGCCGCTGCACCAGTGAAATGCAGCGCGGATCGGACATGCCCGGGCGCATCACCCGGCTGCCCGGCGGCGTCGCCATGAACATCGCGATGACCCTGTCGCGCTTTGGTATGAAGCCTGCGCTGCTGACTGCCGTGGGCCGCGACCCCGAGGGCGACGAGCTGATCCACGCCTGCGGCCATTTCGGCCTGATCACCGACCATATCTACCGCTCCGAAGATCTGCCCACCGACCGCTACATGGCCGTAGAGGGTGCCAACGGGCTGATTGCCGCCATTGCCGACGCCCATTCGCTGGAGGCTGCAGGCGACAAGATCCTGCGGCCGCTGTCCGACGGCTCACTTGGCACCGCAGACGCGCCCTATGAGGGCCAGGTGGCGCTGGATGGCAACCTGACCCTGTCGCTGCTGGACGATATTGTTGCCAGCCCGGCCTTTGCCAAGGCCGACCTGCGCGTGGCGCCTGCGTCGCCGGGCAAGGCGGAACGGTTGCGCCCGTTCCTCACCCGCACGCGCGGCACGCTGTATGTGAACCTGGAAGAGGCCGGCATCCTGTGCCAGGCGGAGTTCACCGACAGCGAAACCGCCGCGCAGGCGATGCTGGACCGGGGTGCTGCCCGGGTGCTGGTCACCGATGGCGGCTCCTCTGCCACCGTGGCCGATGCCGAGGGCGCCATCACCCTTGTCCCGCCCCGCGTTACCGTCGCCCGGGTGACCGGCGCAGGCGATACATTCATGGCCGCCCATATCGTTGCCGAGGCACGGGGCGAAGACCGCAAAACCGCTTTGGCCTCAGCCCTCAAGGCTGCTGCCACTTACGTTTCAGGAGAACCCCCGCTTTGATCGACATTCAGTATTCAGCCGAAGTCCAGGCCGCCAAGGCCGCAGGACAGGCCATCGTTGCGCTGGAAAGCACCATCATTACCCACGGCATGCCCTATCCGCAAAATGTCGAGGTCGCAGCGCAGGTGGAGCAGGATATCCGCGATGCCGGTGCCGTGCCCGCCACTATGGCGGTGATTGAGGGCGTGCTGCATGTGGGGCTTGAACCCGATCAGCTGCAGGCGCTGGGACAGGCCAAAGGGGTTGCCAAGATCTCCCGCGCCGACATGCCCGCCTGCATCGCCACCGGCGGCACCGGCGCCACCACCGTTGCAGCCACCATGATCGCGGCGCGGCTGGCGGGCATTTCCGTCTTTGCCACCGGCGGTATCGGCGGTGTCCACAAGGGGGCGGAGACCACGTTCGACATTTCCGCCGACCTGATGGAGTTGGCGCAAACCCCGGTGACCGTTGTGGCCGCGGGTGCCAAGGCGATCCTCGACCTGCCAAAGACGCTGGAAGTGCTGGAAACCCAGGGCGTGCCGGTGATTGCCTACGGGCAGGACAGCTTCCCCGCGTTCTGGTCAGCCCAGTCGGAGCTGAAGGCACCGCTGCGCATGGACACCCCCGCCGAAATCGCCCGCGCCCATGCCACGCGCCAGGCCATGGGGCTGCCCGGCGGCCAGCTGGTGGCCAACCCGATCCCGGCAGACGCCCAGATCGCGGCAGAGGATCTGGCCCCGGTAATCGCCCAGGCCCAATCCGAAGCCGATGCCCAGGGCGTTGCGGGCAAGGATGTGACCCCCTTCCTGCTGAGCCGCATCTTCGAGCTGACCGAAGGCCGCTCGCTCACCGCGAACATTGCATTGGTGCGCAACAATGCCCGGCTGGCGGCAAAGATCGCACAGGAACTCAACAATCTCGCACAATGAGTTGATTTTTGGGGCGGAAACCATTGCTCCGCCCCAAAACAGTGCCTAGGTTCCACGCGGAATTCCTGGAAAACTGATCTATGACCACGCCATTCGACGAAGAACCCCAACGCCGCCGCGGCCTGTTCGCCAGCCTGCGCGCCTCTTTCTTTACCGGCATCGTGGTGATTGCGCCGGTGGGGCTGACCATCTGGCTGCTGTGGTCTGTGATGGGCTGGATCGACAGCGTGGTGCTGCCGCTGGTGCCGCACACCTTCCGCCCTGAGCAATACATCGGCATCAACCTGCGCGGCGTCGGGCTGATCATCTTCCTGTTGTTCACCATCATCGTCGGCTGGATCGCCAAGGGCATCATCGGCCGGTCGCTGATCACCTTTGCCGAAGGCCTGGTGGACCGGATGCCAGTGGTGCGCACAGTCTATTCCGGCATCAAGCAGATCTCCGAGACCGTCTTTGCCCAGTCAGAGCGCAGCTTTGAAAAGGCCTGCTTGGTGCAATACCCGCGCAAGGGCATCTGGGCCATTGGCTTCATCTCCACCCATGCCAAGGGTGAGATTGCCAAGCGCGCCGAAACCAGCGGCGGGCTGGTCAGCGTTTTCCTTCCGACCACGCCGAACCCCACCTCCGGTTTCCTGCTGTTTGTGCCGGAGGAAGACGTGATCGAATTGGAGATGTCGGTGGAGGACTCGGCCAAGCTGGTGATCTCAGCAGGCCTCGTCTATCCGAACCCCAAGGACCCCACCAAGCCGGTGGAAAACGGCAAGAAGCCGAAGGTCCTGGAAAAAGAAGACGCCTAACCGAACATTGCCGGCAGATCGGCGGAGGAGCGCACCCCAAGGTTTCCCCGGTCCCGCGCAAGGAACGCCTCTGCGGCATCCCGCCCTGCCTGTTTCAGCCGCGCCAGGATCTGCGGCACCGGAAACAGCTTGGTGGTGACCGACAGCTGCGTCATCAGATCGTCATCAGCGATCATGTGCACCCGCACCTGTTTCATCCGGCCCTGCTGAATGGTGCCATCGGCCAATAGACGCTGCACGAAATTGATCGCCCGCAGTTCCCGCAGCAGCGAGGAGTTGAAGCTGATCTCATTCACCCGGTTGCGGATCTGCTGCGGCGTCTTGGGGATCTCGTCGCGCTCCAGCGGGTTGATGTTGACGATCACCACATCCCCTGGCAGGTCCTCGCGGAACAGCGGAAACAGCGCCGGGTTGCCGGTGTAGCCACCGTCCCAATAGGCCTCCATGCGGCCTGTTTCCGGGTCTTCGATCTCCACCGCCTGGAACAGGTCCGGCAGGCAGGCGGAGGCCAGGATCGCGTCGGTGCTGATCTCCTCACCCTCGAAGATGCGGATCTTGCCGGACCGCACGCAGGTTGCGCAGATGAACAGCTCCGGGCCTTCGCCTGCGCAGACCTCGGCAAAATTGAACTGCTCCACCACCTCGCGCAGCGGGTTCTTGTAGAACGGGCCATAATGATAGGGCGAGATCACCTGACTCAGGCTCTCTAGCGGTGAAAACGGCATCGCCGCCTCCAGTGCGCCGGCCCAGGCCACCGCATCAAACCGCGTCAGCCAATGATTGAACCGCATGTCGCCCACGGCGCCCATCCGCGCCCACAGCCCGTCCAGCGCCGCCTTGGCACCTGCACGCCCGTCCTGCACCATGCCGGCCTTGAGCGCCGCCCCGTTCAGCGCCCCGGCGGAGGTCCCGGTGATGCCGGCAACCTCGATCTCCTCGTCCTCCAGCAGCCGGTCGAGCACACCCCAGGTAAAGGCCCCATGCGCGCCGCCGCCCTGCAGGGCCAGATTAATCCGTGTCACCAAACGCCACCTGCCTATTTCACCTTTGTGAAAATACTCCAGGGGTGAATTGCCCCGTCAGGGCAAGAGGGGGCTGGCCCCCTCCCGCCGTCACCGCACGCGTTTACAGCGCGGTCCAGCCGCCATCGACGCTGAGGGTGGTGCCGGTGATCTGCGCCGCTGCGTCCGAACACAGGAACACTGCGGTGCCGCCCAGCTGCTCCACCGTGGCAAACTCGCGGCTCGGCTGGCGTTCCAGCATCACCTTCTTGATCACCTCATCCCGGCCCATGTTGTATTTCTCCATGGTGTCGGGGATCTGCGCCTCCACCAGCGGTGTCAGCACATAGCCCGGGCAGATCGCGTTGCAGGTGATCGGCTCCTCCGCGGTCTCCAGCGCCACGGTTTTAGTCATGCCCACCACCCCGTGCTTAGCGGCCACATAGGCGGCTTTGTAGGGCGAGGCGGTCAGCCCGTGCGCTGACGCAATGTTTACGATCCGGCCCCAGCCTGCGGCGCGCATCCCGGGCAGTGCTGCCGCCATGGTGTGGAAGTTCGAGTTCATGTTGATGGCGATGATCGCATCCCATTTTTCCTGAGGAAACTCGTCAATCGGCGCCACATGCTGGATGCCCGCGTTGTTGATCAGGATATCGCAGGCTCCGGCCTTTTCGATCAGCGCGCGGCAGTCCGCGCCCTTGGACATATCGGCCTGGACGTACTGGGCCTTGACGCTGAACTCACGGGCGAGTTCTGCTGCGAGCGCGTGATCCTCTTCCCGGTCGGTAAAGGAGTTCAGCACAACATTGGCCCCTGCCCGTGCCAGCTCTCGGGCCACCCCCAGGCCGATGCCTGAATTCGATCCGGTGATAACGGCGGTCTTGCCTTGCAATGTCATCGCGTCCTGCCTCTTGGCTGATTGAAACTGCCGTTACTGTGCCATGCTGCAGATGCAAAAGAAACGCGTAAGACTACGGATGCCGCGAAGGTCATTCCTGCCATTTTCGCAGCTTGCAAAAAGAGAGAAACGGGCAGAAAAAAACGCCCGCACAAGGCGGGCGTTAGTTATTGAGGCAGGTTTCATACAGGCAAGAAACCTATCGAGCAGTGACCCCTTTATAAGCAATTTCCGGCTTTCGTCCAAGCTAAAAGTTTGAAAAGACGAAAAAGCGCACGTAGCGTGCGGAGGCAAGAAAATAAGGGCAGAGCGGGATTGTTGTGAATCAGCGAAAAGAAAATTTCCGGACTCTTCGCGCGGCATTGGCTGGAATCACCCTGGCAATTACCGCGAATTATGCGCAAGCAGAATCGGCCCATGGCATAGCTATGTACGGCGACCCCGCACTGCCACCGGATTTTGTGTCTTTACCCTATGCGAACCCGGACGCACCGAAGGGCGGCAAGGTTGTGTTCGGCAACACCGGAGGTTTTGACAGCCTCAATCCGTTCACCCTTAAGGGGACCTCTCCGTGGCAGCTGAGGTTCTGGGGATACGAGAGTCTGATGGGCCGTTCCTGGGACGAGCCATTCACCCTTTACGGTCTTCTGGCCGAATCGATTGAGGTGCCCGAGGACCGTTCCTGGGTCGAATTCACCCTGCGGCAGGAGGCCCGATTCTCTGACGGCAGCCCGGTCACGGTAGAAGACGTGATCTGGTCCTATGAAACATTGGGTACCAAGGGGCATCCCCGTTACCGCGGATTCTGGACCAAGGTAGAGACAATCGAACAGACCGGTCCACGCAGCCTGCGTCTGACCTTCAATGTTGAGGACCGCGAGCTTGCGCTGATCGCCGGCCTGCGCCCGATCCTGAAAAAGGCGCAATGGGACGGCAAGGACTTTGCCAGCGATGCCGTTGAGGGCGCGCCCATCGGCACCGGCGCCTATGTGGTCAGCGCTTATGAGCCCGGCCGCTTTGTCACCCTGCGCCGCAACCCGGACTATTGGGGCGCGGACCTGCCCCTGCAGCGCGGAACCCAGAATTTCGACGAGCTGCGGATCGACTTCTTCGGGGATGAAACCGTTCTGTTCGAGGCCTTCAAGGCGGGCGAATTGAGCGCATTGCGCGAGTTCAATGCCGACAAATGGGAAAGCGCCTACAGTTTCCCGGCGATCACCCGCGGCGATGTGGTCAAAAGCGAGATCCCGCATCAGCGCCCCTCCGGCATGACCGGGCTGGTGATGAACACCCGCCGGGCCCCGCTGGGTGACTGGCGCGTGCGCGAGGCGCTGCTGCTGGCGTTCAATTTCGAATACATCAACGGCACCGTGACGGGCGGTGCTCAGCAGCGCATCACCTCCTATTTCTCCGGCTCGGTTCTGGGAATGCGCCCCGGCCAGGCAGAGAACAAAGTGCGCGCGCTTTTGGAACCATTCCAGGACAGCCTGCTGCCCGGCACGCTGGAGGGCTACACCCTGCCCCAAGGCGACGGCAGCAAGCGCAACCGCGGCAACCTGCGCAAGGCGATGAAACTGCTGGAAGAGGCCGGCTGGACCGTCACTGATGGCGTGCTGCGCAATGCGGCGGGCGCCGTGCTGGAGCTCAGTGTGCTGATCCGCCAGGGCGATGGCGAAATGAAGACGGTCACAGAAATCTACGCCCGCGCACTGGAGCGGCTGGGTATCAGCCTGACCGCCGAGACCGTAGACAATGCGCAATACGCCGAACGGGAAAACGCCTATGACTTCGACCTCACCCGGTTCCGCCGGGAACTGTCGCTGAGCCCCGGCAACGAGCAGCGCTATTACTGGGGCAGCGACGGTGTGGATCAGCCCGGCAGCCGCAATCTGATGGGCATGGACAGCCCGGCAGCGGAGGCCTTGATCGACGCCATGCTGACTGCAACCGAGCCTGAGGATTTCACCGCAGCGGTGCGGGCGCTGGACCGGGTTCTGACCGCCGGGCGCTATGTCATTCCATTCTGGAGCTTTGATACAGGGCGCATCGCCCACATCAAGGAGATGCGGTTTCCGGACAGGCTGCCGATCTATGGCGACCGGACAGAGTTCATGCCGGACGTCTGGTGGTATCAGGCGGACTGACCTGCTCAGGCAGCGCTGCAGCCGGTACTGAGACCCGTTGACAGCGGCTCCTTATTTCCTTATTTCGTGAATTATGGAAATAGAGCTTTCTGATAAACTCGCCGCTCTGGCGCACCCGAAGCGGCTGGCGCTGTTCCGGCTGCTGATGCGCCGATACCCGGACGGCGTGCCGGCGGGTGAAATTGCGCAGGCGCTGGAGTTCAAGGCAAACACTGCCTCAGCTTACCTGTCTGCTCTTAAGCAGGCCGGCCTCATCACCCAGCAGCGCACCGGCACCTCGCTGATGTATGCCGCCGACCTGCCGGGCCTGCGCGGCATGTTCGACGGCCTTTTGACCGGCTGCTGCCAGAACCGGCCCGATATCTGTACCCCTGTCACCAGTGAAGTGGAAACCATGCCGACAACTGAACGCCCGTTTAATGTGCTGTTCATCTGCACCGGCAACTCTGCCCGGTCGCTGCTGGCCGAGGCAATTCTGAACAACGAAGGCGGCGGCAGGTTCCGCGCCTTTTCTGCAGGGACCCGCCCCTCACCAGGGCCACGCCCTGAGGTGACAGCTCTTCTGAAGGCTAAGGAGATTGACACCAGCAGTCTGCGATCGAAGGACCTGGATGAATTTTCTGCGCCGGATGCGCCGCAGATGGATTTTATCTTCACCGTCTGCGACCACGCGGCAAACGAGGAATGCCCGGCCTGGCCCGGCCAGCCGATGAGCGCACATTGGGGCCTAGCCGATCCGGTCAAGACAGAGGGCACCGATGCCGAACGCCGCCTTGCCTTCCAGCAGGCCTATGGGCTGCTCAGAAACAGGATCAGAGCCTTTGCGGCGCTACCCTTTGAAACACTCGACCGCATGTCGCTTCAGCATCAGGTTGACGATATCGGCCGCCTGAACTCATCCGACTAAACGAAAGCACGGACATATAACATGAACATCCTGGTCCTTTGCACCGGCAATTCCGCGCGCTCCATTCTACTGGAGTCGATTTTCAACACGCTGGGCGCTGGCCGAACCCGCGCCTATTCGGCGGGATCCAATCCCACCGGCAAGGTGCATCCGCAGTCGCTGGTGCTGCTGAATGAGCTGGGCCACGACGTTTCCGGTGCCCGCTCCAAGAGCTGGGACGAGTTTGCCGAAGCGGATGCGCCGGAAATGGACATCGTGATCACCGTCTGCGCGTCTGCCGCAGGCGAGACCTGCCCGATCTGGCCCGGTGCCCCCGTGCGCGCCCATTGGGGGGTTGAAGACCCGGCAGCGGCAGATCAGCCGGAGTGGGACAAGGCATTCCGCACTGCCTACATCACACTGGAGAAGCGCGCCAAGGCGCTGCTGGAACTGCCGTTTGAAGACATGAAGCCAGCGGAGCTTTCCGAACAGCTCAAGCGGATCGGAGAGATCGTATGACCGCACAGAAACTGCTGGCCGAGGGTCTGGGCACCGCCATGCTGCTGATCGGCGTCGTCGGCTCCGGCATCATGGCAGAGACGCTGGCGGATGGGAATGTGGCCCTGGCACTCTTGGCCAATGCCATCGCCACGGGCTGCATGCTTTATGCCATCATCACCACGCTTGGACCCGTTTCCGGCGCCCATTTCAACCCGGCGGTGACGCTGGCCTTTGCCCTGCGCGGCGAGCATTCCTGGAGCGCTGTCGCCCCCTATGTCATAGTGCAGATCGGCGGCGGCATCCTCGGCGTTTGGGCCTGCCACGTGATGTTCGATCTTGCAATTCTGCAAAGCTCCGCCACCATGCACCGGACCGGTACCGCACAATGGTTTTCCGAAATCCTGGCCACCTTCGGCCTCTTGTTCGTGATTTTCGGCGGGCTGCGTTCCCGCCCCGAGGCGGTGCCTGCGCTGGTTGGCCTCTACATCACCGGCGCCTATTGGTTCACCTCCTCGACCAGCTTTGCCAACCCGGCGGTGACCATCGCCCGCGGCTTCAGCGACACCTTTGCCGGCATCTATCCCGGCCACATACCGATGTTCATTCTGATGCAACTGATTGCGGTTGGCATCGGCCATCTGGTGCTGCCGCGGCTCTTCGCGAAAAGCTAGAGATCAGCAAAAATCCGCTCACATGAGCCGCCCCAGGTCAGCACCCTGGGGCGGAAGTTACAAAATGACACGAAAAGTGTTACCATGAGGGTCTGCGAACCATAAACAACCGTTTGTCAGGGAGTGCCCCCAAATGCCTGTACAAGCAGCAGCTGCCAGCTGGATTGACAGGATGCCCCGCATCAAACAGCGCTTTCCGCATCTGAAAGCCAGCAACGCGCCGTCAATACTGGATGACCGGGACAGATTCGTTGCCTATTTGGCGCGAACGCATCACCTCACCATGAATGAAGCCAAGGAAGAGGTGGACGATTTCCTGTATATCGAAAGCCTGCTGAGAGAGCTGGACGGCCGCCCGCACTGATCCTTCCCGCAAGTACCCGCCAGTCAAGCCAGTGACGTCACCCAGAGGATCGTCGCGTCCTCGGGACTGACGGAAATGACGTTGTGCCCCATTGCTGCGTCGTAGTAGGCACTGTCGCCGCGGCGCATCTCGACCGGCTCATAAAATTCCGTATAGAGCTTGACCACGCCGGTCAGCACATAGAGGAACTCCTCGCCGTCGTGGCGCACCCAGCCATCAAACTCTTCCATTGACCGTGCCCGCACCCGCGCGCGGTACGGCAGCATCTGCTTGCGTGTGAGCCCGTCGGCCAGCAGCTCGTGCTCATATGTCGCGGTCGCATGGGCGGAACCGTCACCGGATTTGGTCACCGTCATCCGGCCGTTCACCTGGTCCCGCTGCGGCGGCGTGAACAGCTGCGGAATGGAGATTTCCAAGCCCTCTGCCAGCTTCTTCAACGCCTCGTAAGTCGGTGACATCTGGCCGTTTTCGATCTTGGACAGGGTAGAACGCGCCAGCCCGGCCTGATTGGCCGCATGCTCCAGCGTCCAGTCGCGCGCCTTGCGCAACTCGCGCACGCGGGCGCCCAGGTCCAGTGGTTCTGCTTGATCGTCGCCGCCGTTCGCGCGGGCGATGGTGATCAGGGATTTCGGATCGCGGCTTTTCATAACAACTCTATAAGCCGCACCTGCGAAGCTTGCAACGCAGCACAGCGCGGGCTAGCCCTTTGCCATGCTGTCGGTTTTTGATCAGGGGCCGTTTGCGCCCTGCCCTTCGCCCTTCAACCTTGCCGCCCATGTGCTGCGCCATGCCGCGCGGCTGGCGGGCAAGACCGCGCTGTCGGTGCTCGACGGTGATGCTCGTGATGATTGGAGCTATGCCCGGCTGGAGGCCGCCGTGCGCGGTACCGGCACCGGGTTGCTGCAAGCCGGGCTGACACCCGGGGACATCGTGCTGATGCGGCTGGGGAATACGGTGGAGTTTCCGGTTGCCTATCTGGGCGCCATTGCCGCCGGGCTGATTCCGGTGCCGACCTCATCGCAGCTGACAGAGGCGGAAACCGCGCGGATGATTTCAGACCTCGATCCGGCGGCGGTGCTGCGCGACCCGGCTGTGGCTTGTGCGAGTCACCCGAAACAGATCAGCACCGAGGCGCTGCTGGACATGCACGGATTGCCGCCGTGCGAATACGCCATGGGCGATCCTAAGCGGCTGGCTTATGTGGTCTACACTTCCGGCACCAGCGGAAATCCGCGTGCGGTGGCGCACGCCCACCAGGCGGTCTGGGCGCGGCAGATGATGGTGGACGGCTGGTACGGGCTGACAGAGCATGACCGGCTTCTGCATGCCGGCGCCTTCAACTGGACCTACACCCTGGGCACCGGGCTGATGGACCCTTGGGCGGCAGGCGCCACCGCGCTGATCCCGGCCCCCGGCACGCCGCTGGAGGACCTGCCTGACTTGCTGAAGGAACACCGCGCCACGATTTTTGCCGCGGCCCCTGGCGTCTACCGCAAGTTCCTGAGCGGCAATGCGCTGGACCTGCCGGATCTGCGGCACGGGCTTTGCGCTGGTGAAAAGCTGTCACGCCATCTTCACGAAGCCTGGGAAGCTGCCACCGGCTGCGGCCTCTATGAGGCTTTCGGGATGTCGGAGTGCTCGACCTTCATCTCTTCCTCGCCCGCGCGCCCGGCGCAGGACGGCGCCTTGGGGCAGCCGCAGCCGGGCCGAAAGGTTGCCATTCTCGGCGTTGATGGCCCGGTGCTGATGGGTGAGGAAGGGACCATCGCCATCCACCGGTCTGACCCCGGCCTGATGCTGGGCTACCTGGGTGCGCCGGAGGAAACTGCGGCCCGCTATCAGGGTGACTGGTTCCTGACAGGCGATCAGGGGGCAATGTCTGCGGACGGCCAGATCCGCTATCTGGGACGCAGCGACGACATGATGAATGCCGGCGGCTACCGGGTGTCGCCGATTGAGGTTGAGACCGCGCTGGCCGCCCATCCCGGCATCACCCAGGTCGGCGCTGCTGCGGTTGAAGTGAAGGAATACACTTATATCATTGCCGCCTTCTATACCGGTCCCGAAGAGTTGAAGACCGAAGACCTGCAGGCCTTTGCATCCGAACGCCTGGCCCGCTACAAGCAGCCCCGCGCATATGTTCACCTGGACGCGCTGCCCACTGGCGCCAACGGGAAACTGCTGCGCCGCGCCCTGCCCGCCCTGTTCAAAGGATGACCCAAATGCCCGCCGTCAAGCTCGACATCCTGTCCGACCCGATCTGCCCCTGGTGCTATATCGGCAAGACCCATTTGGACAAAGCGCTGGCCGAGGTGCCGGACCATCCGTTTGTCATCGAATGGCACCCCTTCCAGCTGAACCCCGACATGCCGCGTGAGGGCATGGACCGGCGCGAATACCTGGAGCGCAAGTTCAGCGGCAAGGAGGGTGCGGTAAAGGCCTATGCCCCAGTGGTGGAGCACGCCGAGAAGGCCGGGCTGACGATCAATTTCGAAGCCATGCAGCGCACCCCGAACACGCTGGACGCGCACCGGCTGATCCATTGGGCCGGGGTTGAGGGCAAGCAGACACAGGTCGTTGATGGGCTGTTCAAGGCCTATTTCGTCGACGCCAAGGATATCGGCAACCACGCAGTTCTGGCGCAGGTCGCGCAAGAGGCAGGCATGGAAGCGGACGTCGCCGCCCGCCTGCTGGAAGGCGACAGCGATGTGCAAGCCATCCGCGACCGCGACGCCCATTCCCGCAAAATGGGCGTGAGTTCGGTCCCGACCTTCATCGTTGCCAACCAGCACGCAGTGCCAGGCGCTCAGCCGCCGGAACTGTGGAAACAGGTGATTGAAGACATCCTGCAGCAGTTGAAGGCCGCAGAGGCCGAATAGGCGGGCGGAAATTACTTAGCATCGCAACTATGCACAGCAACCTGCGCAGCCGGGCGCTGGCACGGCAGGAAGGATTGTGGTAGCGGAACCGAACAGCTCCCAGACCGGCCTCATTCCCCGGATTCATCTGAAGAGCTGTTAGAGGTTTCAGATGTCCCAATCCCAGGCTCACAACCCGGCCCATGGCATGGCCAAGGCTGAGTTCATCGCTCTGATTGCGATGATGTTTGCCACCATTGCGCTGTCGATCGACGCCATGCTGCCTGCCCTGCCGGAAATTGGCCAGACGCTCAGCCCGGACAACATAAACCGGGCGCAGCTGGTGCTGACGTCCTTTGTGCTGGGCATGGGGCTTGGCACTTTCTTTACCGGTCCGCTGTCGGACGCCTTTGGCCGCAAGCCGATGGTGGCTGCGGGCTGCGCCCTTTATGTCCTCGCCGCGCTGACCGCCTGGCTGTCGCCCTCGCTGGAGGTTCTGCTGATCTCCCGCGTGCTAATGGGGATCGGTGCTGCCGGCCCGCGGATTGTGGGCGTTGCCGTTGTCCGCGACCTTTATTCCGGTCGCGAAATGGCACGGCTGATGTCGATTGCAATGATGATCTTCATGATTGTTCCGGCCATTGCCCCCTTGATGGGGGCCGGCATTATCGCCCTGTCCGGCTGGCGTGCCATCTTCCTGCTGTTTGCCCTGTTTGCAGCGATCATTGTGCTGTGGACCAGCCTCCGCCTGCCGGAGACGCTGGCCGTAAACGACCGCCGAGCCTTTCGCGCGCCGCTGCTGATGGCCGCGGTCAAGGAGATGCTCACTCACCCGACGGTGCGCCTGTCGATCATGGTGCAGACGCTCTGCCTGGGCATGCTGTTCACCATGCTGACCATGGTGCAGCCGGTTTATGACATCATCTTTGGCCGCGCGGACAGCTTTCCCTTGTGGTTCGGGCTGGTCGCAGTGATTTCCGGCACCGCCAGCCTGCTGAACGCGGCTATCGTGGTCCGGATCGGTATGCGCCGCATTGTCACCGTTTCGCTGGCCGCCCAGATCCTGATCACTGGCGCGATGCTGCTGATCAGCGGCTGGAGCCTGCCGGACCCGTGGATGTTCGGCCTGTTTGTGGCCTGGCAAGCCAGCGTTTTCTTCATGGTGGGCACCACGGTCGGCAACCTCAATGCCATGGCAATGGAGCCGATGGGCCATATCGCCGGCATGGCGGCCTCGGTGATCGGGGCGATCTCGACAGTTCTGGCTGCCGCCGTTGCCGCACCTGTCGGGCTGCTGTTTGACGGCTCGCTGGTGCCGCTGGCGGCAGGTCTCTTGATTATGGCCTGCATTGCTTTCCTTCTGATGCTGCAAATGGCCAAGGCCGAGGCGCGTCTGCCCGCCCAATAAGCGCCTTGCCCGCAACCTGGCCGCTCCCTAACCTTCCCATGTGAATGGGGAGGTTTTTTTCATGGGCTATGATTACGATCTCGGCAGTTATTCCTGCCAGGTGACAACCGCTTCGCCTGTGGCGCAGCTCTGGTTCGACCGGGGACTGGTCTGGACCTATGGCTACAACCACGAAGAAGCCATCGCCTGCTTTCGCCGCGCGCTGGAACACGACCCGGACTGCGCCATGGCCCATTGGGGTGCTGCCTATGCGGCCGGTCCGAATTACAACCTGCCCTGGGATCTGCGCGACGCCAAAAGCCGGGCCGAAGCGCTGGCCGAAGCCTTTGACGCGGCGCAATCCGCCCTGACCTGCATAGAAGGCTGTACAGAGGCCGAACAACTGCTGATCCGCGCCATACAGACCCGCTATCCCCAGCGCGAGCCGGGTGAGGACATGCACGCCTGGGACTATGACTTTGCCGATGCGATGCGCGCGGCCTTCGCCGCCTGCCCGGATCATCTGGACCTGCGCACGGTCTATGCCGAGAGCCTGCTGAACCTGACGCCCTGGAAAATGTGGGACCTGAAAACCGGGTTGCCCGCCGAAGGTGCTGCTACGCTGGAAGCACAGGAGGTGCTGGAATGGGCAATGGAAAACGACCCTAGCGCCATGAAGCACCCCGGCCTGCTGCATCTCTACGTGCATCTGATGGAGATGTCTCCGACGCCCGAAAAGGCGCTGAAGGCCGCCGATGCCCTGCGCACACTGGTTCCGGACGCGGGTCACCTGGTGCATATGCCGACCCATATCGACGTTCTGTGCGGTGATTACCGCAGCGTGGTTTACTGGAACCAGAAGGCGATTGAGGCGGACCTGAAATTCTATGAGCGCGAAGGCGCCTTCAACATTTACACCGGATACCGCCAGCACAACTACCATTTCGTGATCTACGGCGCGATGTTCCTGGGCCAGCTGGAACCGGCGCTGGCGGCCAATCAGGGCATTCTGGACACCACCCCGCCGGAAATGCTGCTGGTCGAAAGCCCGCCCATTGCGGATTTCTTTGAGAGCTACCTGGCGATGCACCCGCATATCCTGGTCCGCTTCGGGCGCTGGGAGGAGGCGATGGCGCTGGAGCTGCCGGAAGATCAGGACCTTTACTGCACCTTGACAGCCAACACCCATTACGCCCGTGCCATCGCCTATGCCGCGACGGGCCGGGTGGCACAGGCCGAGGCGGAGGAGCAATTGTTTCTGGCAGCCAAGTCCCGGGTGCCGGGCAGCCGACGGCTGCATAATAACAAAGTCAGTGATCTGCTTGAAATCGCATCAGAAATGCTGCGCGGGGAAATTGAATACCGAAAGCAGAACTATGACGCGGCCTTTGCCCATTTGCGCCGCTCGGCGGAGCTGGACGACAACCTGCCCTATGACGAACCCTGGGGCTGGATGCAGCCCACCCGCCACGCGCTGGGGGCGCTGCTGTTCGAACAGGGCCACGCTGAGGAAGCCGAGGCCGTCTATCGCGCGGACCTTGGGCTGGACGATACCTTGTCTCGCGCCTCTGTGCATCCTGGCAATATCTGGAGCCTGAAGGGGCTGCATGATTGCCTGAAGGCCCGCGGCGAAAGTGTTGAAATCAGGCACATTAAACAGCAGCTGGACCTGGCCCTGGCGCGGGCTGACCGGGCCGTGGGCGCCTCCTGTTTCTGTGCTCAGGCAGCGATGACGCCCACCCCCTGCTGCGGCTGAGCAAATTTCTTGCGAAGAAATTTGCCAAGGAAATTCGAATTTCCTTGGCGCTTAAATTCAAGCCTTCGCCTTCTTTTTCTCGGCCACGACCTTTTCCGCCAGGTCGCGTGCGATAGCAAAGGCGCCCTTGATCTTGTCGGCATCTTTCTTCCAGTCGCGGCGCACGACGATCTTGTTGTCCTTCACCTTGGCCAGGCCGTTCTGACCCTGGATGAACTCCACCAGCCCCTGCGGCGAGGCGAATTTGTCGTTGTGGAACTGAATTGTCGCGCCCTTCGGCCCGCCGTCCATCTTGGCGATGCCTGCGCGTTTGCACATCGCCTTGATCCGGACCACCAGCATCAGCGTGTTCACTTCCTTCGGCAGCTTGCCGAAACGGTCGATCAATTCCGCGGCAAAGCCCTCCAGCTCTACCTTGGTCGACAGTGACGACAGGCGGCGGTAGAGGCCCAGGCGCACATCCAGATCCGGCACGTAATCCTCGGGTATCAGCACCGGAACGCCCAGGTTGATCTGCGGCGCCCATTGCTCGTCGGCGTCCGACAAGCCCTCCATCTCGCCCGCCTTGATCTTGGCAATCGCCTCCTCCAGCATCGACTGGTACAGTTCATAGCCGACATCGCGCATCTGGCCCGACTGCTCCTCCCCTAGCAGATTGCCTGCGCCCCGAATATCAAGGTCTTGCGAGGCAAGGGTGAAGCCCGCGCCAAGCGTGTCGAGAGAGCCCAGCACCCGCAGACGCTTCTCTGCCGCCGGGGTTAGCCGCTGACGCGGCTTGGTGGTGAGGTAGGCATAGGCGCGGGTTTTCGAACGGCCCACCCGGCCCCGGATCTGGTAAAGCTGCGACAGGCCGAACATATCGGCGCGGTGCACCACCATCGTGTTGGCGGTCGGGATATCCAAGCCGCTTTCGACGATCGTCGTGGCCAAAAGCACATCGTATTTGCCGTCATAGAAGGCGTTCATCCGGTCATCGAGCTCACCGGCTGCCATCTGGCCGTGCGCCACCACGTAAGTCAGCTCCGGCAGCTGCGCCTTCAGGAACGCCTCGACATCTGGCAGATCAGTGATGCGCGGCACCACATAGAAACTCTGCCCGCCGCGGTAATGCTCTCGCAACAGTGCCTCGCGGATCGTAACGGTATCGAATTCGCTGACGTAGGTGCGGATTGCCAGACGGTCCACCGGGGGCGTGCCGATGATCGACAGGTCGCGTACCCCGGTCAGGGAAAGCTGCAAGGTCCGCGGGATCGGGGTTGCCGTCAGCGTCAGCACATGGATGTCGCTGCGCAGCTGCTTCAGCCGCTCCTTATGGGCCACGCCAAAGTGTTGTTCCTCGTCAATGATCAACAGGCCGAGGTTCTGGAACTTGATGTTCTTGGCCAGCACCGCGTGGGTGCCGACCACGATGTCGACGGTGCCCTTGGCCAGCCCTTCGCGGGTTTGGCTGGCTTCCTTGGTGCTAACAAAGCGCGACAACTGCCTGACCTGCAACGGGAAACCGCGGAACCGATCGGCAAAAGACGCGGCATGCTGGCGCGCCAGCAGAGTCGTTGGTGCAACCACCGCCACCTGCAGGCCCGACATTGCGGCGACAAAGGCCGCGCGCATCGCCACCTCTGTCTTGCCAAAGCCGACGTCGCCGCAGATGAGCCGGTCCATCGGCTGGCCGGAGTGCAGGTCCTCCATCACATCCTCGATGGCGCGCAGCTGGTCGTCGGTCTCCTGATAGGGGAAGCGGGCCGAGAACTCCTCCCACGCGTGCGGCGGCGGATCCATCACCGGTGCCTTGCGCAGGGCGCGTTCGGCGGCAATGCGGATCAGCTTGTCCGCCATCTCACGGATGCGTTCCTTCAGCTTGGCTTTCTTCGCCTGCCAGGCGCCGCCGCCGAGCCGGTCCAGCAGCCCTTCGTCGTGTCCGTATTTGGACAGAAGCTCGATGTTTTCGACCGGCAGGTACAGCTTCGCCTGTTCGGCGTATTCCAGCAGGATGCATTCATGCGCCGCGCCCGCTGCAGTCACCACTTCCAGCCCCTTGTAGCGGCCAATGCCGTGGTCTACGTGCACCACCAGATCGCCGGGGCTGAGCGATTGGGTTTCGGTCAGGAAGTTCTCTGCCTTGCGGCGTTTCTTCGGCGCCCGGATCAGCCGGTCGCCCAGCACATCCTGTTCCGCGATCACTGTCATGTCCGGGGCTTCGAATCCGTGCTCCAGTGCCCAAACCGCCAGATGCAGGCCGGATTTGCCGATGCGGGTGCCATCCATCACCGGAATCGCTTCAGCCAATCCCTCATCCTCGATCAGCCCGGTCAAACGTTCCCGCGCGCCTTCAGAGTATGAGGCGATAAGGACCGGGCCCTCTTGCATCCGGGCCTTAATGTGCGCCGCCAAGGCACCGAAAAGGCTTATGTTTTCCTGTTGCCGCTCCGGCGCAAAATTGCGTCCGATACGCCCGCCGGCATCCGCCACACCGGGACCGGAGGCCTGGGGCAGCGGATGGAACTGCACCACCCGCATGTCCGAAACTGCCGCCTCCCATGCCGCATCATCCAGATACAGCAAGCCCGGCGGTGTCGGTTTATAGACTGTGTCGATCCGCCCTTTTTGCTCCAAGGCGTGTTTGCGGGTGCCGTACTGGTCCTCGATGCTGTCCCAGCGCGCCAGCCGCGCGGGCGTCAGCTGGTCATCCAGCGTAACGGTCGCCTGCGGCAGGTAGTCGAACAGCGTCTCCAGCTTTTCATGGAAGAACGGCAGCCAGTGTTCGATCCCCTGGTGCTTTCGCCCGGCGCTGACGGCCTCATAAAGCGGGTCATCGGTTCCGGCGGCGCCAAACTCAATCCGGTAGTTCTGGCGGAACCGGGTGATCGCCGCCTCGTCCAGGATCACCTCGGAAACCGGTGCAAGCTCCACCACTTCCAGCTTTTCGGTGGTGCGCTGGGTGGCGGGGTCAAAGCGGCGGGCGCCATCCAGCACATCGCCGAACAGGTCCAGCCGCACCGGGCCGCTTTCGCCCGGCGGGAAAATGTCGATGATACCACCGCGAATGGCATAGTCGCCCGGCTCCATCACCGTGGGACTTTGGGAAAACCCCATACGAACCAGGAAGTTGCGCAGCGCATCTTCATCCACCCGCTGATCGACCCGGGCGGTAAAGGCCGCCTCGCGCAGCACTTCGCGCGCGGGCACCCGCTGGCTGGCGGCATTGAGCGTGGTCAGCAGCACGAACTGCTTGGGCATCTGGTGCACCAGCGCGGCCAGCGCGGCCATCCGCGCCGCCGAAATATCGGCATTGGGCGACACCCGGTCATAGGGCAGGCAGTCCCAGCCCGGAAACACAAATACCGGCATATCCGGCGCAAAGAAGGCCAATGCCGCGCGCATCGCCTCCATCCGCTTGTCATCGCGGGCCACATGCAGCACCGGCGCGCCGGATTTCTGCACTTCCTTCAGGATCAGCCGGGCGTCAAACCCTTCGGGCGCGCCGCCCATGGTGATTGCACGCTGTGCCATACGGTTTCCTTTCCGGGACTTCCTCCGGGACGGCCCCGGGTCTTACAGGGCTCCGATTGCCAGGTTCTGGTACATCCCCCAGAACGCCGTGACCAGAATGGAGACCGTTCCGACAAACTGAATGTAGAGACGGCAAAACGCCAGCCGCCTGCGCAGATCCTCCCCCGCGGCCTGCTCCCGCGCGATCCGGCGGGCGGTGAAAAAGCTGATCAACCCCACAACCGACATCGGAAAGGCCAGCAGGAACACCGCCTGGGCGATCTCCATCAGATACACAAACCCAAGCGTCGCCAGTGCCGACAGCACGAAACAGGCCAGCGCCACAATCCACGGCCCCGAGACCTCAGCGATATAGAGCATCCGGTTCACGTTGACCCGGGTGATATCCTCCAGGTCCCGCTCCGCCTGGCCGCCGCGGCGGCGCGCCCGGTAGACCATGTCGTAAGGAACGCCCAGAATCCAATGGCTGGCAGAGGACCACAGGACAGCCAGCGAAATCCAGTACCACAGGTTGGAGAAAGACCGCAGGTCAATCATCTCATAGATAATTTCGAGAAGATCCACTCAAGCCCCCGTCTGCCGCTGCCGGCCCTTGGGGCCTTTTCTTGTAACCGGCCCTATATCAACCGGGAAGCGCCCGCAGGCAAGCCCGCAGGGCGCACAAGTTTCCCGGCGCGGCGAATGTGCCTCTTGTTCCCGGGGCGGCTTCCATGCCACCCATGGGCCAGCCAAAACGAGAGACCGCCATGAAGCCCACCGTCGCGCCCTTTCCCGCCGCCCGCCTGCGCCGCACCCGTGCCAGCCAGGCGATCCGCAACCTGGTGCAGGAAAACACCCTGACCCCGTCTGATTTCATCTGGCCGGTGTTTGTCCGCGACGGCGAAGGCCAGGAGGAGCCGGTTGCCTCAATGCCGGGCGTAATGCGCCGTTCGGTCGACAGGATTGCTGAGGCGGCGGTGGAGGCCCAGGCACTGGGTATTCCCGCCATCTGTCTGTTCCCCTACACCGATGCCTCGCTCAAGACCGAGGACTGCGCCGAGGCCTGGAACCCGGACAACCTGACCAACCGCGCCATCCGCGCCATTAAGGATGCGGCGCCGGAGATCGCGGTGATGACCGACGTGGCGCTCGATCCTTACAATATCAACGGCCACGACGGTTATGTGGTGGATGGCGAAATCGTCAACGACGCCACCGTCGAGGCGCTGGTCAAGATGACCCTGGCCCAGGCCGATGCCGGCGCCGACATCATCGGCCCCTCGGACATGATGGACGGCCGCATCGGCGCCATGCGCACCGGATTGGAGCAAGCCGGACACCACAATGTGGCGATCCTGTCCTATTCTGCCAAATACGCCTCAGCCTACTATGGGCCGTTCCGCGATGCGGTCGGCGCTTCCGGCGCGCTGAAGGGCGACAAGAAGACCTACCAGATGGACCCGGCCAACAGCGACGAGGCGCTGCGGCTGATCGAACGCGACCTGATGGAAGGCGCTGACATGGTTATGGTCAAACCCGGTATCGCCTATCTGGACATCTGCCAGCGGGTGAAATCGGCCTTTGGCGTGCCGACCTACGCCTATCAGGTCTCCGGAGAATACGCGATGATCCAGGCCGCGGCGCAAAACGGCTGGGTGGATGGCGAAAAGGTGATGATGGAAAGCCTGATGGCCTTCAAACGCGCGGGCTGCAACGGCATCCTCACTTACTTCGCTCCCGCCGCGGCGCGTCTGCTGAACGGCTGAGCCGCCAAGCCAGGCGGTGATGATCACTTCAGCGGGAAGCCGCCAATATCTGCCTTTGCAGCGGATGACAGGCAGCGGTTTTCCGCGTATAACCCTGCCCAGAGCCGGACCAAACCGGCCTTGGAGCAATTCATTACAGGCACCTGAAAAATGAGCGATAATTCCTCTACCCGCATGACCCGCCGCGGTTTTGCCCTGACCGCTTTGGCCGGCGCAGGCGTGACTGCCGCCTGCGGCAACGGCGTCGGCAACACAAACGCAGCCACCATCGACGCCCGTGTCGATGCCACGCTGAACCACATGTACAACCAGTACCCGAATACCCGCACCCTGGCGGACAAGGCTTCCGGCATGCTGGTGATGCCGCTGGTGACTGAGGCGGGCTTTGTCTTTGGCGGCGCCTACGGCCGCGGTGCGCTGCGGATCAATGATGTGACCGTCGACTACTACGCCACCTACAAGGGCAATGCCGGCATTCAAATCGGCGCCCAGCAATATGCCCACGTGCTGTTTTTCATGACCCAGGACGCGCTGTCCGGCTTCCGCCGCTCGCAGGGCTGGGCAGCTGGCGCCGATGCCGAGTTTGTCATCATGAACGAAGGCGAGTCTTTGCGGGCCGATACCAATACGCTGACCTCGCCGGTGCTGGCCGTGGTCTTTGCCCAGGCGGGCCTGCGTGTGGGTGCCACCCTGGAAGGCACCAAATACACCCGTATCATTCCCTAAGCGGAAACAGGCGGCAGAACCCGCCTTTTCTTCTGGCTTGAAATATCCTCGCCGGAGGCATGGCCTTTCCAATTGGAAAGGCCACATTCATGTCAGCCGTCCAGCTTGCGCAGCCGCTTGAACAGCGACGAGGTGTCCCAGCGCCCGCCGCCCATCTTCTGCACGTCCTTATAGTACTGATCCACCAGCGCCGTCACCGGCAGGCTGGCGCCATTGCGGTTTGCCTCATCCATGCAGATGCCCAGGTCCTTGCGCATCCAGTCCACCGCAAAACCATGGTCGAATTGATCGTCCAGCATGGTTTCATGCCGGTTCACCATCTGCCAGCTGCCCGCGGCGCCCTGGCTGATCACTTCAACCACGGCGCGCCCGTCCAGGCCGGATTTTTCTGCAAAATGCAGCGCCTCGCTCAGGCCCTGCACCAGGCCCGCAATGGCTATCTGGTTGCACATCTTGGTCATCTGCCCGGCACTGCTGTCGCCTATGCGGCGGCAGATCTTGGCATAGGTGTTCATCACCGGCTCTGCGCGAGCATAGGCGTCTTCGTCACCGCCGCACATGACGGACAGCACGCCATTCTCCGCCCCTGCCTGGCCGCCTGAGATGGGTGCATCGACAAAGGCAATCCCCTGCTCCGCCGCAGCACCATAAAGCTCACGCGTGACCTTGGCCGACACCGTGGTGTGATCCGTAAAGACCGTGCCCTTGGCCATGCCGGCAAAGGCCCCGTCCGCGCCCAGGCAGACCGAGCGCAGGTCGTCGTCATTGCCGACACAGGCCATTACGAACTCCGCGCCCGATGCTGCCGCCCGCGGGGTCGCCGCGAAGTGGCCGCCGTGCTCCTTGGCCCAGGCCTTGGCCTTGGCCTCGGTGCGGTTGTAGACGGTGACCTCATGGCCCGCGGCCTGCAGGTGCCCCGCCATCGGATAGCCCATGACGCCAAGCCCCAGAAACGCGATTTTTGCCATCTGCTTTTCCCCTGATCTGTCTTCGCATATGTTGGCGCCAACCCTAACACCGCCGCCGCGGGGCGCAATCTGCCATGCGGCTGGAAATGACAAAAACCCAAGGGAAAACAACCGCTGATGGGACATCTTTTCCGCTGGCTGCTGCGCCTTGCTGCGGGCCTGATTCTGCTGAGCGTACTGGCCGCCGCGCTGGTCTATTACCTGGCTTCGCAGTCGCTGCCCGAATACAACAAGGAGCTGGCCCTGCCCGGCCTCTCCTCGCCTGTCGAAATCGTGCGCGACAACGCCAATGTCCCGCATATCTTCGGCAGCTTCGGTGCCAGCGATGAAGATGTCTATTTCGGCCTAGGCTACGCCCACGCACAGGACCGTCTGTGGCAGATGGCAGTGATGCGGCGCACGGCACAAGGACGCCTGTCGGAAATCTTCGGCACCCGCACGGTGGAGACCGACACCTACCTGCGCCGCCTCGATCTCTACAATCTGGCGCGGCAGTCGGTGGAGGTGCAGTCGCCTGAGGCGCTGGCAGCGCTCAAGTCCTATGCCGACGGTGTGAACGCCCGGCTGCTGGAAATCAATGAGGACGCATTGGGCCGCGGCGCGCCGGAAATGTTCCTGTTTCAGATGCCGCTAGCCCCCTGGCAGCCTGCCGACAGCATTGCGATCATGAAGCTGATGGCGCTGCAGCTTTCGGGCCACATGCGGGAAGAGATCCTGCGCGCCCGCACCTCGCTGGCGCTGAATGATGCGGACCGGATCCGGGACATCCTGCCGGACGCCCCCGGCAAAGGCGTGACCGCCCTGCCCGAATACGCCGAATTGGTACCGGGCGCCCGGCAATTTGCGGCTTCGCAGCCCTCAGGGGATGATAGTCTTCTGTTCCCGGTTGCCCCGCGCGGCCTCGCTGGCGCCTCCAACGCCTGGGCCGCCGCGCCCAGCCGCTCGGCAGCGGGCGGAACGCTATTGGCAAACGATCCGCACCTCGGCCTCAGCGCTCCGGGTGTTTGGTATCTGGCGCGGCTGGAGCTGGGCACAGGTGGTGTGATCGGCGGCACCATCCCCGGCATTCCGGCGGTGATCACCGGCCGCTCCGACGCCTTGGGCTGGGGGGTCACCTCCTCCTACATGGACGATCAGGACCTGTTCATCGAAAAACTGAACCCCGAAAATCCGCAGGAATACCTGAGCGTTGACGGCTACAAGAAATTCGTCACCCGCCCCTCAATCATCAAGATCAAGGACGAGGCCCCCGTCACTCTGACCCTGCGCTGGACCGACAACGGCCCGGTGCTGCCCGGTTCCATGTTCAACCTGGCGGAAATCACTCCGCCCGGCCACGTGGTGTCGCTCGGCTGGACTGTGCTCAGCCCCAGGGACACCTCGATGAGCGCGACCATCGGTCTGATGCGCAGCGCCTCTGTGCAGGAGGCGATCATCGCAGGCGAAGATTTTGTTGCCCCGGCGCAGAACCTGACGCTGGCGGACAAGGACACAGTCGCGTTGAAAACCGTTGGCGCCTTCCCGCTGCGCCACGCAGACCACCAAAGCAAAGGGCGGATGCCCAGCCAGGGCTGGCGCCCGGAGAACCGCTGGCAGGGCCAGGCGCCTTACGCGGAAAACCCGGAGTTTGTTGCCCCTGCCGGCGGCATCCTGGGCAACACCAACAACAAGATCCTCGACCGCCCGTTCCCCAAACATGTCTCCTTTGACTGGGGTGATACCCAGCGCATCCACCGCTGGGAAAAGCTGATGCAGAACCGCGAGGTGCATACCCGCGACAGCTTTATCGAGGCGCAGCTGGACACCGTGTCCTACACCGCGCGCACCCTGCTGCCGCTGATCGGCGCAAACCTGTGGTTTACAGGCGAGGCCGCCCCCGCAGGCACCCGCGAACGCCAGCGCCAGATCGCCCTGACCCTGCTGTCGGAGTGGAACGGCGAGATGAACGAGCATCTGCCGGAGCCGCTGATCTACGCCGCCTGGCTGCGCGCGCTGCAGGCCCGTCTGATCACCGATGAGCTGGGACCGGTCGCCAAATCCTACCGCCATGTGGAGCCGCTGTTCATCGAGCGTGTCTTCCGCAATGTCGAGGGCGCCTCGGCCTGGTGCGACGTGCGCCAGAGCGCGCCGGAGGAGAGCTGCACCGACATGGCCCGCCTCGCACTGGATGACGCGCTGATCTGGATCGAGGAGCGTTATGGCGATGCGCTGGAATCGCTGCGCTGGGGGGATGCGCATCAGGCGGTGCAGGACCATGCGGTGCTGGGCGATGTGCCGCTGCTGCGCTATTTCGTGAACATCCGCCAGTCCACCAGCGGCGGCGACAACACGCTGCAGCGCGGTAAAAGCTCCGGCAAGGATCCCGACCCGTTCCAGAATATCCACGCTGCCGGCTACCGCGGGGTCTATGATTTTGCCGATCCGGACAGTTCCGTCTTCATCACCGCCACCGGCCAGTCCG
The DNA here is from genome assembly GCF_000813785.1 of Leisingera sp. ANG-DT. Taxonomy (NCBI): domain Bacteria; kingdom Pseudomonadati; phylum Pseudomonadota; class Alphaproteobacteria; order Rhodobacterales; family Roseobacteraceae; genus Leisingera; species Leisingera sp. ANG-DT. The sequence goes on along the minus strand of NZ_JWLE01000001.1, from coordinate 439,849 downwards.
GCCATCCGCTGTCGCGTTACTATGACGACATGGCCCAGCTGTGGCGCCGGGGCGAGTACATCCCGATGTCGCTGGACGAAGAACTGGCCCGCGCCGCGGCTGTCGGCATAACCCGGATCACCCCCCGCCAATAATAACGGGGCAAAAAAAACGGGCACTGCGGCGCCCGTTTTTCTGTCTGAATGGTGCAAGCTTCACAGCCTTTCGAACTTGGCCTTCTGCCGGTCGGTCCACAGCACGGTGATGTCAAACCCGGTCTCGGTTTGCTCCTCGCGCTGCACCAGATCCTCCTTGAACAGCCAGGCCCGCTGCTTGCCCTGCGCGAAGGTAAGCTGCAGCAGCTCCTCGTGCCGGACGCCCTGCAGCTTCTCCGCAATGTCGGCCAGCAGGCCGTCCAGCCCCTCACCTGTCAAAGCTGAGATTGCATGGATGCCTTCCTCGCGCTCAGCACGCTGACGGCGCGCGTCCGCCTCTTCCTCAGACAGCTGGTCCAGCTTGTTCCAGACCTCGATCCGGGCGCGGTTTTCGTCCACGCCCAGCGACGTCAGGATCGCCTCCACATCCTCTGCCTGCTCCTCGCTCTGGTCGTGGCTGATGTCGCGCACATGCAGGATCACATCGGCGGCCAGCACCTCTTCCAGCGTGGCGCGGAAAGCAGCGACCAGCTCTGTCGGCAGGTCCGAGATGAAGCCCACGGTGTCGGACAGGATCACTTCCGGCCCATCGGGGATCTGCACCCGGCGCATGGTCGGGTCCAGGGTGGCAAAGAGCATGTCCTTGGCCATCACCTCAGCGCCCGTCAGCCGGTTGAACAGCGTCGACTTGCCAGCGTTGGTGTAGCCCACCAGCGCCACAATCGGATAGGGGACCTTGGCGCGCGAGGCGCGGTGCAGCGTCCGGGTCTTCACCACCTTGTCGAGCTGCCGGCGCAGCCGCACCAGCTGGTCGTCGATGGCACGCCGGTCAGCCTCGATCTGGGTTTCGCCGGGTCCGCCGACAAACCCCAGGCCGCCGCGCTGGCGCTCCAGGTGGGTCCAGGCCCGCACCAGCCGCGTCCGCTGGTAGCTGAGCGCCGCCATTTCGACCTGCAGAACGCCTTCACGCGTCGCTGCTCGGTCGGAGAAGATCTCCAGGATCAGCCCGGTCCGGTCGAGGATCTTGACCTTCCAGGCCTTCTCCAGGTTGCGCTGCTGCACGGGGGAAACCGGCCCGTCGATCAGGACCAGTTCAATTTCATTCGCCTTCAGGATACCTGCCAGCTCTTCGATCTTGCCGGAGCCGAACAGCATTCCTGGATGCGCCTTGGGCAGGCGCACCACGTTTGATCCGATCACGTCAAGATCGGGCAAGGCCGCTGCCAGCGCAACGGCCTCCTCAAGCGCGGGAGCAGCCTCGCGGCGCCCGCTGTCTGATTTGATTTCCGGATGCAGGACCCAGGCGCGGGTCTGCTTCCTGTCATGCTCCATCAATTGGAGTCTTCACCCTCATAGAGACTGATCGGCTGGGCTGGCATGATGGTCGAGATCGCGTGTTTATAGACCAGCTGCGACTGTCCGTCGCGGCGCAGCAGCACGCAGAAGTTATCGAACCAGGTGATCACACCCTGCAGTTTGACCCCGTTGATCAGAAAGATTGTAACCGGAACCTTGGTTTTGCGAACGTGATTCAGGAAGGCATCCTGAAGATTCTGTCTGTCCGAAGCCATTTTTTATTATCTCGCCTTTGTTCTTGCCACGCGCTGCGGACCAGCACGCACGTTAAAATTCAGTATGAACAAAGAAAATATAAGTTTCCACCCGAAAAACACTTTTCACTGCCAAGGCGGTCAGCTGCGCCAGAGGTTCGGGGACAGCAGCGCGATAAAGGCCAGGGTTTCCAGCCGCCCCAGCACCATGGCGACACACAGGATCAGCTTGGCCGGGTCGGTCAGCAAGTTCAGCACAATCGGCGCGCTGCTGGCGCTTTCGGTCAGCGGGCCAGTGGTCGACAGCGCGGCGATTGCCAGCACAAGGGACTGCTCGAAGCTGGAGCCGACGGCGGCCAGCGCGGTGCTGACCAATGCCAGCGACAGGGCAAACAGCATGAAAAAGATCCAGGCAACAAAGGCCCCGTTTTTCTGCAGCCGCTTGGTGCGGTCGCCCTCGCCGCTCACTGAGCTCGGGTGCACCAGCCGCTCCATTTCGCGCAGCCCGTTGAGGTAGAGTGCGTAAACCCTCAGCAGTTTGACCCCGCCGGCCGTTGTCGCCACGCCGCCGCCGAACACCGCCAGCCCAAGCAGGATCATGCCCGGCGTTTCCAGCCCGGACCAGGTGCGGGCCGCTTCCCAATGAAGGCTCTCGAAGCCGGTGGTGGACAGGAAAGACATCACCGTGAACACCGTCCCCCACAGTGCCCTCAGCGCCTGCAGCAGATCCTCGCCCGCGTCCACTTCATAAGCCGCCACCCAATGGCGCAGGAACAAAAGCAGCGGCACACCAAAGACGATCAGCAGACCGGTTCGGAATTCCGGGTCCTTGTCCAGCCGCCCCTGCCCGGATGTCACCGTGTCGCTGGAGAAAGTCAGCCGTGACAGCGCGAAGAACATAAACAGGAACATAACCATCTCGCCGGCAATGCCGCTGCCTGCGTTCTCGACCCCGCCAGTTGCGGAAATGCCCGAGGTCGCCATCACCGACATCGCATGGCTAAGGCCTGCAAGCGCTTGCTCGCCTGTGATCATCAGGAGCAGCCACAGAACCATCGTCAGCCCGGCATAGACCGGCGCAAGCGTGCGGGTGACAAGCACCAGCTGGCGCCGCGGGTCCGCCCGCTCCATATGGCCAGGCCCCGCAGTGCCGCCGCCCGGCTCCCCCTTGGCGGTGACCTCGAACCCGCCCAGCGACATTGGTGCCAGCACGGCTGAGGCTGCTACCCACATCAATAGCCCGCCCATCCAGCCGACCATGGCCCGCCACAGGTGCACGCTGGGCGGCAGGCGGCCGGGATCGGCCCAGATATCGGCGCCGGTGGTGGTGATGGCGCTGACCATGTCGAAATAGGCATTCACATAGCGGGTGCTGACCAGCGCATCCTGCACCGGCACTGCCAGGAACAGCGGCAGAACCGTGAAGGTCGCCAGCAGTGACAAAAGCTGCCCCGGCATCCCGTAGCGCGGCACCCGGTTGCCCATCGACAGGGCAATCAGCACCACTAGGATCAGCCCGGCCAGGCCGGAGTAGAAAAAGCTCTGCGATGTGTGATGGTCGTCCAGCACCAGCGCATGAATGGCCGGCAGCCACATCGCCAAGGAAGCGATGCCCCAGATCAGCAGGAACAGCGGCAGGCGCAGGACGCCAATGGGGGCTTGGACCACGCGGCGCATGCTAGAAGTAGTCGATCGACACCTGCAGGAGCCGCTCCACCTCGGGCACGTCGTCCGCCATTGCAAACAGCGCGATCACGTCGCCTTCCTCGATCCGGGTTTCACCCGACGGGCGCAGCATATCGCCGCCCTTCAGAATGCCGCCAACCAGCACGCCCTCGGGAAAGTCGGTCTCGCGGATCATCTGCCCGGCAATCGGCGAGGTCGACAGCACCTCGGCCTCGATCATCTCTGCCTCGGCATCGCCCAGTGAGTAGACCTGCCGCACCCGGCCATAGCGGATGTGGCGCAGGATCGAACTGACAGTGGTGGAGCGCGGGTTGATATAGGCGTCAATCCCGAGGTGCGGCAGCAGCGGCACCAGAGTCGGGTCATTGATCAGCGCAATTGCCAGCGGGCAGCCCTCGGCCTTGGCACGCACTGCCGCCAGCATGTTGACCTTGTCGTCGTCGGTCACCGCCAGCAGCGCGTCGGCCTTGTCGATGCCCGCCTCGATCATCAGCGAGCGGTCCAGACCGTCTCCGTTCAGCACGATTGTGCGCTCCAGCGCCTCGGCGGCGCGTTCGGCGCATTTGCGGTCCCGCTCGATCACCTTGGCCCGGATCCGCGAGGTGCTGCTTTCCAGCGCTTTCGCCACTTCCAGCCCGACGTTGCCGCCGCCGACTACAACCACCCGGTCCTGGCGTTTCTCTTTCTTGCCGAACACCTCGATGGTGCGCGGCACGTCGTCCACATGCGAGAACACATAGCAGCTGTCGCCCACGAACAGCTGGTCGCCCGGCTCCGGCGCAAACAGTGTGCCATCACGGCGGACCCCCACCACAATTGCACGCAGCGTAGAAAACAGGTCCGTCAACTGGCGCAGCGGCGTGTTTACCACCGGGCATTCGGCATCAATCTGGATGCCCAAAAGCTGCGCCTGGCCGCCCATGAAGGTCTCGGTATCAAAGGCAGCTGGCGCCGACAGCCGCTGCATCGCCGCCGCGGCAACCTCCCGCTCCGGGCTGATCACCACGTCGATCGGCAAATGCTCGCGCTGGTAAAGGTCGGAATAGATCGCGGTCAGATAGCTCTTGGCCCGCAGCCGCGCGATCTTGCGCTGAACCTTGAAAACGGAATGCGCCACTTGGCAGGTCACCATGTTGACCTCATCCGAGTGGGTGGCGGCGATGATCATGTCCGCATCCCGTGCCCCGGCCCGGTCCAATACGTCCGGATAAGAGGCAAAGCCGTGAATGCCCTGCACGTCCAAAGTGTCGGTCGCCCGCCGCACCAGCTCCGCATTGCTGTCAACCACCGTGACATCATTGTGCTCACCGGACAGGTGCCGGGCGATCTGCCAGCCGACCTGGCCCGCGCCGCAGATAATGACCTTCATTTACATGTCCCTTGGCGGAGTTTCGGGCAGAGATTTGCCCGATGTGAATGACAGATGCCGCTTTCACGGTCAAATTAATTGTAACTTCCTCAGTTTGCGGCCATTCTTTCACCATGCGACGGAGTTTGACAGTCACGGCAGCCGCTGTTTTGCTGGCCTTCGCAACGGCCTGCGGACCGCTGCCGGTCTACTACAAGCAGGGGGCAGAGGTTTCCCGCCTGCAAAGTGATGAGCTGACCTGCGCCACCCAGGCACTGAAAGACGCCCCTGTCGCAAATGAAATCCGGCAGCATCCCCCTGTCTTCTACCCGGGCAGGCAGGTCTGCCACGGCGGCAAGTGTTACTACCGGCCTGGATACTGGGTGGACGGCGGCATTTACACTGTCGATGTGAACAAGCCCCTGCGCAAACGGCTGGAAAAATCCTGCATGGCCTCGAAAGGGTATCAGCAAATTGCGCTGAAACGCTGCACCCAGCGCAACGCGGCAATCCCCGCAGGGCCGCGGCTGCCCCCCTTGAGCGAAGCCTCCTGCGCGCAGCGGAACCGGGATGGCAGCATTGTCATCCGCACCGGCGGCTAGGAAATCCAGTCTCCCCGCGGACCTGAGCGGCAAATTTGCGGCAGGACAGTTTTGATTTGCGGCCTAAGATCAAGTAGGCTGAACACCGATTGTTTTATTTGCAACCAGTATTCTCAATAGAGAAAGGTACCCGATGCGGATTCATTTCCTGTTTGCAGCGCTGCCCTTGGCAGCCGTCACTGCGGCCTGTGAACCAACGGCTCCGATAGCGCCGCCGCCTTCAGCCGCACCGGCCCCTGCTCCCGCAACCTACAGTGCGCCTGCCACGCGGCCTGCGTCCGCGACTTCAACTGCTCCTGTACCGGCTCCAGCACCGGCGGCGCCAGCCATTGAACCCGTTGGCCCGCCGGGCGGTGGCGGCGCTGGTGCCGGCGGCGGCGGCGGTGGTGGCGGCTCCGGCGGCGGTGGTGGCGGCTCCGGCGGTGGCGGAGGCTGGGGTTAACCCCCTGTCCTCGCCATGACAGCCCTCCCCCCCCTTCATCCAGCGATTGCAGCCGCATTGCTGGCCTTTGCGCTGCCGCCAGCGGCAGCGCAGGCGGCCTACGAAACCAGCGAACAGGGTGCCGCCCCGGAAACCGCCATCGTCATCGGCATCCAGGAATACGACCACGTCAGCGATCTGACCAATACCCGCAAGGACGCTGAGGCGATGGCCGGGATGCTCAAGTCCTTCGGGTATACCGTCTACGAGGGCTACGACCTGGACAAACGCGGCTTTGAGGCGCTGCTGCGTCAGGCCGCGCTCAACATCCGCGATGGCAGCCAGGTGTTTTTCTATTACGCAGGCCACGGCATCCAGCTGGGGCGGCGTAACTATCTGCTGACCAGCGATGCGGAGCTTTCGGGCATTCACGATCTGCCGTTCCAGTCGGTGACGCTGGACCGCGTGTCCGCCATTCTGGGCGGCAAGGCCGGGAGCCAGATCCTGATGCTGGATTCCTGCCGCGACAATCCGGTGCCGCAGGCCAAGCTCAACGCCGAGGTCGGCGCCCAGCTCTATGAGGCGCGCGAAGGTTTTGACGTGTTCCGCCCGCCGCTGAACACACTGGTGGCGTTTTCCACCTCCCCCGGTGCCACCGCACTGGATGGGGAGCCCGGCAGCAACAGCCCCTACACCGCCTCTGTCGTGCGGCATTTTCCCGACAACCCCAATGAGGACGCCATGACCGTGCTGGCGGCCATCCGCAGCGATGTCTACAGCGCCACCGGCAACACCCAGGTGCCCTGGGAAAGCTCCACCTTGATGCAAAAGATATATCTGCGCCCCGCCGAACGGTCGCTGAATGTCGCCGCAGCGGAGCCGGAGGCCACCACGGAACCTGCTCCTGCCAGCCTCGACCAGATCCCGGCAGAGCTGTCTTTGAAAGTGCCGCTTGGCCGGGCCTTGGAACTGGCGCCGGAAATCAGCCCCTATGTCCAGGTCGGCACCAAGGTGTCGATTGTTGAGACCCCGTCCGCCGGTGTCACCTCACTGCGGTCCGGCGACGGCAGTGCCCTCAGCCTCAGCTATGCGCCCAAGCTGACTGAGCTGCCCGCCCGCAAGGACGGCGGCCAGGTCCGCAAGGACCGGATGGTGCTGCGGCTGGCGCAGGCGGACACGGTACGCGACGTCACCGTCAACCTGGAGATGATTGCCCGCCAATGCGATCTCGAAGCAGGCGACTTGCTGGATCCGCAAGGCGTCGGCCTGTTCCGCTTTCCCAATGAAATCGACCTCAAGGCAGCGGAAACCGCCTGCCGCGAGGCCGTCGAGGCGGCGCCAGACCTCGGACGGCTGCATTATCAGCTGGGCCGCGCCCTGCAGGGCCAGGGCCGCCTGATGGAGGCCTACGAAGCCTTTGAGAAGGCAGCGGAACTGGGCCATGTCCGCGCCTATAACGCGGTCGCCTACCTGCATGTCACGCCGAATGTCGACCGCGAAACCGTGCCGATCCCCTACAATCCTGACAAGGCATTTTCCCTGTGGGACAAGGGGATCGAGGCCGGCGACCCGTTTTCGATGCATGCCCGCGGCAAGCGGCTCCTGCGCAAGAACGGAACGGCGGAGGAGAAACAGCGCGGCTTTGACCTGCTCAGCCGCGCGGTTGAACTGGGCCATACCTATGCGCTGAACGAACTGGGGGTGTTCTTCCTGTGGAGCGGCGATGAACTGGCACAGCCGGAGCGCGGGCTGACCTATCTGGAAGCCTCCGCCGGGCGCGGCGACATCTACGGCACGGCCAACCTGGGCTATGTCTACCGGGATGGCGGCGCTGGCAAGGCGGTGGACAAAGAAAAAGCCCGCGCGCTTTTTGCCGAGGCCGCCCAGCTGGGCCATCCGCATGCCCCGGGTGAGATCGGCCGGATGATCATGAACGGCGATCTGCCCGGCAGCGATGCCGCCGAGGCGCTGGAATGGTATGACATGGGGCTTGCCCGCGGCGACGCTTGGGGCGGCGCCAACGGTGCTTGGGTTGCGCTGAACCGGCTGGGAGACCGCATTCCAGCCCATGCCGCTGCGGCGCGGGCCGGCAAAGCAATGGCGCTGAACGACCCGGATGCACGTGCCGCCGCACGGGAGCTGCTGGCGGGTATGAGCGCGGCTGACATCGCCGCCGCTACCCAGTCCGTCCTGCGCGGGCTCGGCTCCAGCATTGCCGTTGACGGCCAGTTCGGCCCGGCCTCACGCCGGGAGCTCGCCGATTGGGCCCGCCAGGCTGGTCTGCCCGCAACGGTTCCGGAGGACGCCATCAGCCAGCTTCAACTGGCAGCACAGGTCCATTTCGCACTGAACCCGATCCGCCAGGACCTGTTCTGATACCAAAGCGCGCCCGGAGCTTTCCGGGCGCGCGGGGGCCATTCTCAGGCCTGTTCTTCTTCGGCTTCCACATGCGCCACCCGGGCGCCCGCCTTGTTGGAAGTGACCACCCCCAGCGACTTCAGCTTGCGGTGCAGTGCTGAGCGTTCCATGCCGACAAAAGACGCCGTGCGGCTGATGTTGCCGCCAAAGCGGTTGATCTGGGTCAGCAGGTATTCGCGTTCAAACGCCTCCCGCGCCTCGCGCAGCGGCAGGGTCGCCAGCGCGCCGGACAGCACCACCCGGCCCTCCTCCTGCGGCTTTTCTTCCTCGCGCGGCAGATCCTTGGCCTCAATCGGGCCGCTGCCGTCGCCCAGGATCAGCACCCGCTCCACCAGGTTTTTCAGCTGGCGCACATTGCCCGGCCACAGCATGGTCTGCATCAGCGCCACGGCCTCATCTGTCAGCTCGCGCAACGGCAGGCCCTGGGCCTCGTTGAACTGGGCGATGAAATGGCCCGCCAGCAACGGGATATCCTCGCGCCGGTCCGCCAGTGAGGGCACCGCCACCGGCACCACGTTCAGCCGGTGATACAGCTCCTGGCGGAACGTGCCGGCCTCGATCTCGGCATCCAGATCCTTGTTGGTGGAGGACACCACCCGAAGGTCGACTTTGATCTTGTCCGAACCGCCGACCCGCTGGAACTGCTGGTCCACCAGCACCCGCAGGATCTTGGACTGGGTGCCCAGCGGCATGTCAGCAACCTCGTCAAAGAACATCACGCCGCCATGCGCCTGCTCCAGCAGCCCCGGCTCCACACCGCGCTCCGAGGATTCGCGGCCGAACAGAACCTCTTCCATCCGGTCCGGTTCAATGCTGGCGCAGTTCACGGTGACAAAGGGCGCAGAGGCGCGGTTTGAATTGGCGTGGATATAGCGCGCTGCAATCTCCTTGCCGCTGCCCGCCGGGCCGGTCAGCATCACCCGGCCATTGGATTTCGTCACCTTGTCGAGCTGGCTGGTCAGGGTGCGGAACGCCGCAGAGGTACCGATCATCTCTGCCGGCCCGGTGTCCTTGCGCTTCAGATCGGTATTCTCCCGGCGCAGGCGCGAGGTTTCCATCGCACGCCGGATCACCACCATCAGCTGGTCGATGTTGAAGGGCTTCTCGATGAAGTCATAGGCGCCCTGCTTGATCGCCGCGACCGCGATTTCAATGTTGCCATGGCCGGAAATGATCACCACCGGAATATCCGGCGTGTCCCGCTTCACCGCCTTCAGGATGTCGATCCCGTCCATCTGGCTGTCCTTCAGCCAGATATCCAGGATCATCAGGGCCGGCTGGGCCTCTTCCAGCCGCGCCATGCATTCGTCGGAACTGCCCGCCTTGCGGGTGGCATAGCCTTCGTCCTCAAGAATGTCCGAGACCAGTTCGCGGATGTCGCGCTCGTCATCAACAATCAGAATGTCACTCATGTCAGACCTGCTTTCACTGTGCTCTTGTTAGGCGCCGCCGCTTTCTGGGCTGCGGCGGGCAGGCGGATCACCGCCATTGCGCCGTTATGCGCGTGTCCCTCGAACACCGGGGCATCTTCCAGCGTCAGCGTGCCCCCGTGCTCTTCGATGATTTTCTTGACGATCGGCAGCCCCAGCCCGGTGCCAGCATCCCGCGTGGTCACATAAGGCTCGAACAGCCGCGCCCGGTCTTCTGGCAGACCGATGCCATTGTCCGCAATCCGGACCTCATAGGCAGTGCCTGCCTGTTGGACCGACACCCGGATTTCCGGCAGCAGCCCCTCCGGAGCGCCTTTTTGCTGCAGGCTTTCAATGGCTTCACCTGCGTTCTTGATCAGATTGGTCAGCGCCTGGCCAATCATGGTTGCATCCAGATCCGAGGGCATCTCCGCCTTGGGCAGATCCGCCTTGATCCGGACATCCGGCTGGCCCTGCTGCTGCAGGATCACCGCGTCCCGCACCAGTTTCACCAGATCCTCCTCGCGCCGTTCCGGTTCCGGCATGCGGGCGAATTTCGAAAACTCATCTACGATCCTGCGCAGATCATTGGTCTGGCGCACGATCACGTCAGTCATGGATTGGAGCTGATCGCTGTTCTCCTCGCCCAGCTTGGGGGCAAACTTGCGCTTGATGCGTTCGGCGCTCAGCTGGATCGGGGTCAGCGGGTTCTTGATCTCATGGGCAATGCGGCGGGCCACATCACCCCAGGCCGCCATCCGCTGGGCGCTGACCAGATCGGTCACATCATCAAAGGCCACCACATAACCTTCCAGCCTGCCCTCGCCGGAGCGGCGCGGCGACATCCTGACCAGCAGGTTCTCCAGCTGGCCCTGGCGGGTCACCTTGATCTCTTCCTGTACCACCTCGGCACCGGTCTCGATCAGCTCTGCAAACAGCGGTCCGAACTCAGGCACCGCAACGGCCAGCGCCAGCGATTGCTGATCCTCCTGCCAGTCCAGCAGCCGTTCGGCAGAGCGGTTCACGAAGGTCACCCGCCCATCCGCATCCAGTCCAACCACGCCTGAGGTCACGGAGGACAAAACCGAGTCGAACAGCCGCCGCCGCCGTTCAATCTGGCGGGTGTTGTCCAAGAGCCTGCCGTGCTGGGCCTTCAACTCCCGGGTCATCTGGTTGAAGTACTGGCCGAGTTGGGAAATCTCGTCACCGCCGTCCTCAATCGGCACCTGCACATCCAGATTGCCGGCCCCGACCCGCTGCGCCGCCACTGTCAGCCGCCCGACCGGGCGCGACAGCCGTTCTGCAAACCACATGCCCAGCCACATCGCGGCCAGGATCAGGATCACCGCAAACCCAATATACAAGAGCGCAAATTCAAACAGCACCCTTCCCCGCTCGCTTTCCAGCTGCTGGTACAGATGCGCAGTTTCCTGGGTGTCATCCAGCAGGTTCAGCAGCTCGCCGTCCACGTCCCGGCTGATATACAGGAACCGGTCGACAAAAGCGTCCAGCCGCACCAGTGCGCGGAACTCGCTGTTGTCCCAGTCCTCGATCAGCAGCAGACCGTCTTCGCGGGCAGCCCCAAGCTGCCGCTCGCTGGGCTTTTCGAAATCGAACTCATAAGACCGCTCGCCGCGCGCACGGATCAGCCCTGCGCTGTCAACAATATAGGCCTCGCGCAGTCCCCTCTGAACCTGCAACTGGCCTTGGGCCAGCACCAGCCGCAGTTCGGCATCGTTGATGAAAAAACTGCGCGACCGGCTGCTGTCGAGGTAGCGTGCCAGCGCTCGGGCATCCTCGGTCAGATCACCTTTCTGCTGCGACTGATAGGCTTCTGCAGCCTCCAGCGAGCTGCCAATCACCTGCCGCACCCGCTGCGAGAACCAGCCCTCAAGCCCGACATTCACGGTCAGCACCGCAAAGACCGCGACGATCACAGTGGGGATCAGCGCCAGGAACCCAAAGGCCCCGATCAGCCGCAGGTGCAGCCGGGAGCCCGCCGATTTCGACCGCCGCGCTGCAAACAGGCGCACGATCTGCGCCATCACCAGCGCTGCAATGGTCAGGATGTAAACGAGGTCGGCCAGCAGAATCAGCCGCAGCGACCTGGACGAGGCCCCCTGCCCCAGCGGGCCGATGATAAGAAACGTCGCCAAGGCCAGCACCGGACCCAGCAGAACCAGTCCGATGGTGCCGATATTGCGCGCCCGGCGGGTTCTCCGCCACCGGTCCAAGGCCGCAAACGGCCCGTATGCCGCCCTCAGATGTGACTTATGCGCCACTTACTGCCCTCATCCTGATGTGCGACTCTTTGCGAGTCACCGCCATATCTCGTGGTCCTGCCTAGGAAATTTACAACAGGGCCACATTTCTGTGGCGATATTACATCAGTTTGCGGCGGCGTGTCACCTCAATATCCAGATCGGTAATCTTCTTACGCAGGGTATTCCGGTTGATCCCCAGCAAATCCGCGCATTTTGCCTGGTTTCCGCCAGTCGCCGCCAGGGCAATTTCGATCAGCGGCGTCTCCACCTCGCGCAGCAGCCGCATATACAATCCCGGCGGCGGCAGCATATCTCCATGCAGGTCAAAATACCTCTGCAAATGGCGGCCCACTGCTTCCGACAGCTTCTCATTTGTAAACCCTGCCGCTTCCGGCTGCGGTCCGGCTTGCGGCCCCAGCACCGCCTCGGCATCCGCCTTGGTGATTTCTTCGCTGCGCGAAGTCAGTGCCAGACGGCGGACAGTGTTTTCAAGCTGCCGCACATTGCCGGGCCAGGAGAACCGGCGCAGCACCTCGCGCGCAGCTTCGCTCAGCACCCGGTGCGGCGCGCCTTCGTTTTCGGCCTTGATCAGGAAATGCTCCGCCAGCAGCGGAATATCCTCGACCCGTTCCCGCAGCGCCGGCACATGCAGTTCCGAGCCGCAGATCCGGTAGTAGAGATCCTGACGCAACCCGCCGCCTTCCATCGCCGCGCCCAGATCCTTCTGACTGGAGGCAATGAACCGCGGCGCGTGATCGCCCGGCACATCCATCATCCGCACCAGCCGCGCCTGTGCCTCCTCCGGCAGGTCAGCCAGCTCATCGATCACCAGGGTGCCGCCCTTCACTTGCGCCAGCAGCCGAGACGGGCCTTCCAGCGCAATCAGATCCGCCGCGTCCGCATGCACAAAGGGCAAGGTGCGGCGGTCCGAAAAATCATGAATTGCCTGCGCAATCAGCGACTTGCCGGTGCCGCTTTCACCGGTGATCAAGAGCGGCAGATCGGTGTTCATCACCCGTGCAATGAGCCGGTACAGCGCCTGCATCACCTCGCTGCGGCCAATCAGCGGCAGCTCCTCGGGGCGTTCCGCTGTATCCGGACGCGCAGCAGGCGCCACCCGCTTGGCCGCCAGCGCCTTGGCGGTGCGCTTCATCAGTTCCGGCAGGTCAAAGGGCTTGGGCAGGTAATCATAGGCCTCCGCCTCCTCCGCCTTGATCGCCGTCATGATGGTGTTCTGCGCCGAGATCACGATCACCGGCAGCCCGGGCCTGTCCGCCTGGATCTTGGGAAGCATCTCCAGCCCGTTCCCGTCCGGCATCATCACATCGGAGATGACGACATCGCCCTTGCCCTCTCCCACCCAGCGCATCAGCGTCGTCAGTGAAGAGGTCGCATGTACCTTGCAGCCCGCGCGCGTCAGCGCCTGGGTCAGAACGGTGCGGATGGTGCGGTCGTCATCAGCGACCAGAACGGTGCCGTCCATGGATCAGCTCTCCTGCGGTTTGGCGTCACGCGGCACGCGCGACAGCGACAGCCGGAACACCGTACGCCCGGGAACCGAGCTTACGGAAATCCAGCCATTATGCTCCGAGACGATCTTGCTCACCAAAGCAAGGCCCAGCCCGGTGCCGTTCTCCCGGCCCGACACAAACGGGTCGAAAATATCGTCCTTGATCTTGTCCGGCAGCCCCGGCCCGTCATCGGTAATTTCGATCTGAAGGGGCAGCAGCTTGCCGGTTCCGTCACTGCGGCGCAGCCGGAAGGAATGTTCATAGAAAGTACGGATCTGAATATGTCCGCCTTTTGGATCAGATGCTTCCGAGGCGTTCCTCAACAAATTCAGCACCACCTGCAGCAGCTGGTCCGCATCGCCCCAGGCCATCGGAAGCGAGGGATCGTAGCTCTCGGTGATGGTCATATGGGCACCAAAACCCAAGAGCGCCGACCGCCGCGCGCGGTCCAGAACATCATGCAGGTTCACCGGCTGGAACGCCGGTTCAGTCAGGTTGCCAAACTGCTCCACCTGCTCCAGCAGTTTCACGATGCGGCGGCTTTCGCTGACGATCAGGTCGGTCAGCTCCAGGTCCTCCGGTCCCAGCCCCATGCTCAGAAGCTGCGCCGCGCCGGTGATACCCGCCAGCGGGTTCTTGATCTCATGCGCCAGCATTTCTGCCATACCGATGGCAGAGGCGGCGGCGGATTTTGCGGAATGGGTCTGGGTCATCCGCCCGGCCAGCTCCCGCGGGGTGACCATCAGCAGCATCACCCCCTCCTGCCCCTGCAACGGCGCGATCTGCACCCCGCATTGCAGCGGCGCCCGGCTGCCGGAGCCGACGTCGATATCGTTCACAAACAGCGGTGTGCTCTGCACCCGGGCCCGGGCAAAGGCCTCCTCGATCGGCGCGTCGATCGCCAGCGTATCCCACACCGGCTGCCCCAGCAGTGCCTTGCGCGAGGTGTTGAGGAACCCCTCACCGGCGGCATTCACATCAGCAATCTTGTCCCAGGCGTCGATCAGAAACGCCGGCACCGGCAAAGAGGCCCAGAGAGCTGCGCTGTCCATCATGCGGCGGCCTCCGGTCTTTCGGCGCTCAGCGCCTCCGGCAGCAGCGCCAGCACTTCTTCCGGATTCTTCTCCGTCAGCACCGCCCTGCGCATGGCGGGGGTGGTTCCGGCCTCATCCATGTACCAGCCCAGGTGCTTGCGTGCGACACGGACGCCAAGATCCTGCCCGTAGAAATCCAGCATTGCCCGGTAATGCTCTGAAACCATTTGAATAAACGCATCTCCTTGCGGAATCTCCGGCGCCGGTGTGCCCCACAGGTGATGCGCCACGTCTGCCAGCAGCCAAGGCTTTCCTTCGGCCCCGCGCCCGATCATCACGCCATCTGCGCCAGAAAGCTCCAGCGCCTGCCGGGCAGAGGCGGTATCAACGATGTCGCCATTTGCCAGCAGCGGCACAGTCACCGCGTCCTTGACGCCCCGGATCGCCGCCCAATCGGCAGAGCCCTTGTAGAACTGGCAGCGGGTGCGGCCGTGGATCGTCACCATCTGCACCCCCGCCTCGCAGGCGCGGCGCGCCACATCCGGCGCGTTCAGGCAGTTGTCGTCCCAACCCAGCCGGGTCTTCAGCGTCACCGGCACGTCGACGGCGCCGACCACCGCCTCGATCAGCTTCAGCGCATGGTCCGGCGTCTTCAGCAGGGCAGAGCCGGAATAGCCGTTGGTCACCTTCTTGGCCGGGCAGCCCATGTTGATGTCGATGATCCGCGCGCCCTGCCCGGCGACCTGTTTCGCCGCCTCGGCAATCCAGTACTCGTCCCGCCCGGCCAACTGCACCGCGGTGTTCTCCACATCCGCGCTCAGCTCAGCCCGCTCGCGCACGCCGGGCTTGGCCTGAACCATCTCCTGGCTTGCCACCATCTCGCTCACCATCAGCCCAACGCCGAAGGAGCGGACAAGATCCCGGAACGGCCGGTCGGTGATTCCCGCCATCGGCGCCAAGGCGATGGGCGGGGACATGGAGGTGGTTCCAAGCGTGAAGGACAATTGCCTAATCCTTGTGCAACTGAGAGGTTTTTACCCGAAGCTTCTGCTATGCAGCAATGAATTGCGCCTCTGCAAGCCGCTCCCGCACTTCATTTGCCTATTTTTTAATCACATTCCGCCGGGTGATTGCCACTTCCCGCGCCACCTCATAAACAATGCGGGACCTATCGGACGAGGACCGCATGACCACAGCCGCCCTGATCGTCGCCGCCGGCCGCGGCACCCGCGCAGGCGGCGGCACGCCCAAACAATGGCGCCCGCTCAAGGGCCGCCGGATGATCGACTGGACCCTCGAAGCCTTTGCGAATGCAGGTGTGGACCTCACGGTTCTGGTGCTGTCACCGGATGACGCCGCCGCCTGGGGAGAATTCTCCGGCAGCCCCGGTCTGATCCTCGCTGAAGGCGGCGCAGAACGGGCTGCCTCCGTCCTGAACGGTCTCAAGGCGCTGGAGCTGCACGGCGTAGACAAGGTGCTGATCCACGACGCCGCCCGGCCCTGCGTCAGCCCTGCCCTGATCCACAGCATTCTCAATGCCTTGGACGCCGGACCTGCCGCAGCCCCGGCGCTGGCGGTGACGGACGCGCTGTGGACCGGCGCATACGGCAGCGTCACCGGCACCCAGGACCGCAATGGCCTGTTTGCCGCACAGACGCCCCAGGGTTTCCGGTTTCAGGACATTCTGGCGGCGCATCTTGCCCATCCCGGCGGGGCCGCCGATGATGTCGAGGTTGCGCGCGCCGCAGGCCTTAACGTCCGCATCATTCCGGGCGAGCCGGACAATATCAAAATCACACGCCCCGAGGATTTCACCCGGGCGGAGCGCATTCTGGGAGCAGACATGGATATCAGGCTTGGCAACGGCTACGACGTGCACCGCTTTGGCCCCGGTGACAGCGTGATCCTGTGCGGGGTGGAAATTCCACATGAAAAAACCCTGCAGGGTCATTCCGACGCCGATGTTGGTATGCACGCCGTCACTGACGCCATCTATGGCGCGCTGGCGCAGGGCGACATCGGCCAGCACTTCCCGCCCTCGGACCCGCAGTGGAAAGGCGCGGCCAGCGAGATTTTCCTGCGCCACGCCGCCAATCTGGCGCGCGAGATGGGCTTCACCCTGTCGAACGTCGATTGCACCCTGGTCTGCGAATACCCCAAGGTTGGCCCCCACGCCGCCAAGATGCGCGCGGTGATGGCTGAAATCCTGGGCATCGGCGCAGACCGTGTGTCGATCAAGGCCACCACGTCGGAACGCCTGGGCTTCACCGGCCGCGGCGAGGGCATTGCAGCTATCGCCACCGCAGCGCTGGTGAAATCATGAAGAGACAACGCCTGGCCTTCCTGATCGGCACTGTCGGCGGCATCGGCTACCTGCGTCCGGCCCCCGGCACCTGGGGCTCGCTTGCCGCCCTGCCCATGGCTTATGTGCTGCATCAGCTTGGCGGGTTCCTGCTGCTGGCGCTGGCGACCGTGATCTGCATGGTGGTGGGCGTCTGGGCGGCGGAAGCGATGACCCGCAACCGCGAGAACATGGACCCCTCGGAATTTGTCCTGGACGAGGTCGCGGGCCAGTTCACCGCGCTCTGGGCCGTGTCCTACCCGGCCTGGGCGCATGATATCGAGATCACCGCGCTGTGGCCGGGCTGGATCGCCGCCTTTGTGCTGTTCCGCCTGTTCGACATCCTGAAACCCGGCCCCGTCGGCTGGGCCGACCGGCAGAAGGGCGCAACCGGTGTGATGATGGACGACATCATCGCGGGCATCCTGGCCGCCATCTGCGTGGCTGCGCTCGCCTTCCTGTCGCACGGCGTCTTGGGGATGTGACCATGGACGCGGATGAGCTGATCAGACGCGCAACCGCCGCAGGCATCACCATCGCCACGGCCGAAAGCTGCACCGGCGGCATGATTGCCGCGGCGCTGACGGATATCCCGGGCTCCTCCGCCGTGGTCGACCGCGGCTTTGTCACCTATTCCAACGCCGCCAAGATGCAGATGCTGGGCGTCAAGGCGGAGACGCTGGCCTCCGTCGGCGCAGTCAGCGAGGAGGTCGCCGCGGAAATGGCGGCAGGCGCGGTGCGGAACGCAGGCGTCACCCTGGCCGTCTCCGTCACCGGCATCGCAGGCCCCGGCGGCTCAGAATTCAAGCCCGAGGGCCGCGTCTGCTTTGGCCTGGCCCGCGCAGGCCTGACTGCCACAACAGAAACCGTGGAATTCGGCGCCATCGGCCGCGCCAAAGTCCGCGCCGCCACCCGTGACCACGCGCTGGAGCTGCTGGCGCAGGCCATTTCCCAAATCGAACGCGAAACGGGCAGCTGACCCGCCGCGGCGCTCAATTTTTCAGCACTTGCAAAAAAGCCCCGTTTTTGTGCGCCTCCCGCATCCCTGCCGCTTTTTTCTGCGCGCAACCTGCGCTTTCTCCTGACCTCACCGGTTTTTGAGGGGAAGGAACAATCGGATGAACGGAGCGGATACCGCATGGATCATTGTGGCCACGGCCCTGGTCCTCTTCATGACACTGCCAGGGCTGGCCCTGTTTTACGGCGGCCTTGTGCGTGCCCGCAATGTGCTCAGCGTCTTCATGCATTGCTACGCCATTGCCTGTTTGATGAGCGTTCTGTGGCTGGCCTTCGGCTACACCATTGCCTTCGGAAGCGGCACCAGCGGCCTGTGGGGCGGGCTGGACAAGATGTTCCTGAACGGCGTCACCGCCGACAGCCTGTCCGGCACCCTGCCCGAGGTTCTGTTCTTTGCCTTCCAGATGACATTCGCCATCATCACGCCTGCTCTGATAGTCGGCGCCTATGTGGAGCGTGTGGGATTTGGCTTTGTGCTGGTGTTCTCCGGCCTCTGGATGCTCTTGTGCTATGCGCCGGTGGTGCACTGGATTTGGGGCGGCGGTTTCCTAGCGGATGGCGGCATCTTTGGCGACGTGGGCGTCAAGGACTTTGCCGGCGGCATCGTGGTGCATGAGACCGCAGGCCTCGCAGCCTTGATCATCGCCTTCTTCCTGGGCCCGCGCAAAAACCGCACCATCCCGCCGCATAACCCCGGCTATGTGATGATCGGTGCCGCAATGCTGTGGGTCGGCTGGTTCGGCTTCAACGGCGGCTCCCAGCTGGCCGCAGACGGCGGCGCGGCAATGGCACTGACCGTGACCCATATCTCCGCTGCCACCGCGTCGCTCAGCTGGGCGCTGTGGGAAAAGATCAAATACGGCAAGGCCTCCCTTGTGGGCCTGGTCACTGGCACCATTGCAGGCCTCGCCTCGATCACCCCGGCGTCAGGCTTTGTCGGCCCGATGGAAGCGCTGATCATCGGTGCCATTGCCGGCGTGCTGTGCCAGGAGATGGTCAACCTGGTGCGCAACAAAATGCAGATCGACGACACCCTGGATGTCTTTGCCGTGCACGGCGTCGGCGGCATCTTCGGCACCCTTATGATCGCCGTCTTCGGCGCTGGCGCCTGGGCCGCGCAGCTGGGTGCGCTGGTGATCGTCGGCATCTTCACCGTGGTGGTAACCATCGCGCTGGTGAAGATCTCCGCTTTGATCACATCCCTGCGCGTGGATCTTGAAAGCGAGACCAATGGCCTCGATCTTTCTGTACACGGTGAGCGCGCATACGACATGAACAGCTGACCCCGGCTATGACGGATGCCACCACTCACGGCAGACGGTGCCATTTCGCACCGGACGGGTCCCCTTGGGGGACCCGTTTTCTGTTTCAGGAGAAGGGAGTTAGCAGCCAGGCCTGTTCCAGCGCATTGCAGCGTTCGCCGATCCGGCCGTCCGCGGCGCGTTCCTCGATCAGACTGATTTCATGGCTGCCCTGATAGAGCGCCTCTACCACTGATCCCGGCACCGAAAACGGCGGCCCGTCCATCAGGGATTGATCGTAGTCGAACCCGATCAGCAGTTGTTTCGCGGTGCCGGTGATCCGGTTCAAATGCGCCGCATAGGCCTGCCGGTCCTCTGGTTTCACCGCGACCAGCGCCGCCCGGTCATAGACCACGTCAACCGCGCCAAGATGTGCCGGGGCAAGGGCAAAGAAATCACCTGCGTAAAGGGCCAGCTCGCCTGACTGATAGCGGATTAGCCCTTCTGCTTGGGAGACGTCCGGTGTCAGCCCCAGCCGGGCAAAGACCTCCTCCACCGCGCCTTGATTGAACTCCACACCGGTCACACGCAGTCCCAGTGACAGCAGCCAGTCCAGGTCCAGCGCCTTGCCGCAAAGAGGGAGGAACACGCTTTGGCCGGCCGAAATCCCGAGCCGGGAAAAATGCTTGATCAGCAATGAGTTCGGCGCCGCTTCGTGAAAGCCGATGCGGTTCTCGCGCCAGCGCGCCTGCCAGAATTCCTGTTCCATTGCAGCTTCCCTTTCAGCTGGAAGTATCATTTCCAATAGGTGATACGACTTGAAGCGCGCTTAAGGTCAACAGCTATCTCGCGCGGCAATGCCTCAGCTGTACAGCTCCGCAGCGCGGCGTTCGAACGCACGCACGATCCGCTGCATCGCCTCGTTGAAAACCACGCCGATGATGCCCTGCAGAACCGCATTCTTGAATTCGAAATCGACGAAGAAGTCGACGTCGCAGCTGCCATCCTCGCGCGGGGTGAAAATCCAGTGGGACTTCATGTAGCGGAACGGGCCATCCAGATACTCGGTATCGATTTTTCTCTCGCCCGGATAAAGGGTTACCCGGCTGCCGAACCGCTCGCGGAAAACCTTGAAGGAGATCACCAGATCCGCCTCCATCACTTCTGCCTCACCCATCGGCGCCCGGCTGCGGATACGGGCGGCGGCGCACCAGGGCAGGAATTTCGGGTACTGCGCGACATCGGCCACCAGATCGTACATCTGCTGTGCCGAATAGGGCATCTGGCGGGTTTCCGAGTGTGTGGGCATCTGTCCGCTGATTTTCTGCTACAATTACCGGGCGTGATGTCCTATGTACGCGCGGGAAATTCAAGGGGGCAGCCATGACACAGCGTCCATATGTCATTGATGTGATGATCTCGGCCAAGGCAATTGCCGCGCGGATCGAGGAGCTTTGCGAGGAAATCCAGAAGGAATTCGGCAATACCGACAAGCTGGTCGTGGTTGGCCTGCTGCGCGGCAGTTTCGTATTCATCGCCGATCTGGTGCGGGAGCTGGATCTGCCGATCGAGGTCGATTTCCTGGAGGCGTCCTCTTACGGCGACTCGATGGAAAGCAGCCGGGAAGTGCGCATTCTCAAGGACTTGCGCGGTGCCATTGAAGGGCGCGACGTGCTGGTCGTGGAAGATATCGTCGACACCGGCCACACGCTGAACCATGTCACCCACCTGCTGCAAAGCCGCAATCCGGCACGGCTGAAGTCCATTGCGCTCTTGGACAAGCCGTCGCGGCGCG
This sequence comes from Leisingera sp. ANG-DT, assembly GCF_000813785.1. Classification (NCBI taxonomy): domain Bacteria; kingdom Pseudomonadati; phylum Pseudomonadota; class Alphaproteobacteria; order Rhodobacterales; family Roseobacteraceae; genus Leisingera; species Leisingera sp. ANG-DT. The sequence goes on along the minus strand of NZ_JWLE01000001.1, from coordinate 419,078 downwards.
AGGTGGATTTCCGCTCTGATTGGGTTGGCTTTGAAATCCCCGACGAATTTGTTGTCGGCTATGGCATCGACTATGCGCAGCGCAACCGGAATCTGCCGCATATCGGCAAAGTGCGGTTCACCGACGAGGGCTGAATCAGCCAATACCCGGGGGTGACGTGCGTGCACCCCCTGTACACCGCCTGTGCACCCCCTGGTGCAGCCTGCGGCGGCGCTTGTGCAAAACTGCCACAAACCACGATAAACACAGCGCAATCGGGAACCGGCGGCCCTCCGCCGGTTCCGGCCAAGCGGGTGGCGCTTTCCGGCGCAGCGGATTTGCCTTTCGCCGCAACCTGCCTCATGTGATTTCCAAACGCAGCGATCACAGGAGATCCGCCATGCAGAAGTTTTTGACCGCAGCAGCGGCAGCCGCAATGACCCTGTCCCTTGTCCCCGCAGCCACCCACGCGGGGCCGCCGAAATGGGCGCCCGGCCACAGCAAGAGCGCAGCCCATTATGCGCCGGGCCAGGTCAAGAAACGGCACCACCGCAAGCACAGCCACGATCACGATCATGACCATGATCACGACCGGTACGATGGCCGCATCCGCGGTGACGACTGGGTCTATATTGACGACTACGGCCGCTGGGGGCTGAACCCGCCGCGTGAGGGGCACCGCTATGTGCGTCAGGGCGACAAGATCTTTGAGGTCGTCAAGGACACGCTTGCGATCATCGGCGCGGTGGCCGTCGTCAATGCGCTGACCCAGTAAGGATCAGCCCAGCAGGTTTCTGAGCGTGTGCAGAAAGATCCCGGCCCCGGCCGGGATTGCGGCGTCCGGGAAGTCGAAATCGGGGTTGTGCAGCTGAGGCTGCGCCTCGCCGGAGCCCAGCCAGAACATCGCGGCCTTTGCCTGCTTGCCGAACTGGCCGAAGTCCTCGGACCAGCGCTGGGGATAATCCCGCATATGCGCCGGATAGCCTGCCGCGGCACAGGCGGCCTGCAGCAGCTCCACCGCCTCCGGGTGGTTGGTGCAGGCGTCGAACACATCGTCGAATTCTATTGAGAACCCCAGCCGCTCCGCCGCGCAGACCTGTTCCGCCAGTGCCGTGGCCTCTGCAATCAGCTGATCCATTCGGATGTTTGTAACGGTGCGCAGAGTGGCCCAAACCTCGCCCTCGCCAGGGGCGATGCCAAAGGTGGCTTCGCCCAGCCGGGCATGGGTCAGCGTGACCAGAGCGAACTCCGGCCCCAGATCGCCACCTTGCCCCAGGGAAACAAGGCCCGGCAGCAATTGGGAAATGGCACCGACGGGCGACACCCCGTCCTGCGGCGCGGCAGCGTGGGAGGTTTTACCGGTCAGTTTGATCCGCATTCCGCGCGACGCGCAGTTGGCAGCGCCCGAACACAAGGCCACCTGACCCACCGGCAAGCCCGGCAGGTTGTGCAGGGAGAAGGCGTAGTCGGGCGCGATCTGCGCGAAACCCGGATCGGCAATCACCGCCGCTGCGCCCTTGCCGGTTTCCTCGGCGGGCTGGAACAGCAGGACGGCGCGGCCCTTCGACGGGCGCTGTACCGCGAGATCCTCGGCCAGCGCCGCCACCATCGTCATATGGCCGTCATGGCCGCAGAGATGGCCGCGGCCTGCGTGGGTGGAGCGGTAGGGTTGATCCGACAGCTCCTCGATCGGCAAGCCGTCCAGCTCGCAGCGGATCAGGACCGTGGGACCATCCGCCCTGCCCTCATAGACCGCCGCAACACCGTGGCCGCCAAGCCCGGTCAGCAGCTGGTCGGGCTGATGCTGACCCAGGTAGTCCGCCACCATGACGGCGGTCTTTTCCTCGGTGCCGGAAACCTCGGGGATCTGATGCAGAGCATGGCGCAGCGTCGTCAGCTGCGCCAGACGCTCAGGCGTCATGCCAGGCCCAGCTTCTTGTTGCGGGCCTCGCGCAGGCGGGCGAAATCATCGCCTGCGTGGTAGGAGGAGCGGGTCAGCGGGGTGGCCGAGACCATCAGGAAGCCCTTGCCATAGGCGGCTTTCTCGTAGGATTTGAATTCCTCGGGCGTCACGAAACGGTCCACCGCGTGGTGTTTCGGCGTCGGCTGCAGATACTGGCCGATGGTCAGGAAATCGATGTCGGCGGCGCGCATGTCGTCCATCACCTGTTTTACCGCCTGTGCGTCCTCGCCCAAGCCGACCATGATGCCGGATTTGGTGAACATGGAGGGGTCCAGTTCCTTCACCCGCTGCAAGAGCCGCAGCGAGTGGAAATAGCGCGCGCCGGCGCGGACCTCAGGGTAGAGGCCCGGCACGGTCTCCAGATTGTGGTTGAAAACGTCGGGCCGCGCCTCGACGACCGTTTCCAGCACCGAGGGATCGCATTTCAGGAAATCCGGGGTGAGGATTTCAATGGTGGTGTTCGGGCTGCGGTGGCGCACCGCGCGGATGGTCTGGGCAAAATGCTCTGCCCCGCCGTCCTCGATATCGTCGCGGTCCACGGAGGTGATCACCACGTGGTTGAGACCCAGTTTTTCGACCGCATGGGCGACGCGGCCCGGCTCAAACGCATCCAGCGCCTCAGGCGGCTTGCCGGTGGCGATGTTGCAGAAGGAACAGGCGCGGGTGCAGACCTCGCCCATGATCATCATGGTGGCGTGGCCCTGGCTCCAGCATTCGCCGACATTGGGGCAACCCGCTTCCTCGCAGACCGTGGTCAGCTTGTTGTCGCGCATGATCTTGTGGGTTTCGGCATAACCTTTGCCGCCCGGCGCCTTGACCCGGATCCAGCTTGGCTTTTTGGGCTGAGCATTGTCGGGACGATGCGCCTTTTCGGGGTGGCGCTGCTCCGGGATCTTGAGGTCTCTCACGTGGGTTTCCCTTCCGGCCTTTGGCTTTGTGAGCGGTTTAACACAGCTGATCTGGCTTGGCACGGTCATATCGTCAACCCTGCCTTGCCGCCTTGTCATGGCTCAAACTCCGAAAATGTGCCGTTTTTCTTTGCCAAAGCGGCGCAGCGGGACACATAATTCCACCAAGCATCAGGATTTCGCTGCAGATCATTCAGGGAGGGACGCATGGCCAAGGAACTGGAGAAATTCAAGGCAGAGCATAAGAAGCTGGCTGCCGGCACCAAGAAATTCACCACCGCAGAGGGCGACAAGCTGAAGAAGCGGATCGGGATTTCGCTGGGCAACGCCTGGGAGGGCGAGGATTATTTCCGCGAGAGCCTGGCCAAGGCGCGCAAGGACGGGGTGAAATCGGAAAAGCTGGCCGATTTCCAGAAGAACAAGCATTTCAAGGACGGGCTGGTCACCTGGAACAAGGCGGTGGACATCCACCAGGAGGAAGTCGGCGCGATGAAGGGGTTCTGCGCTGATGCCAAGGCGCATATGGCCAAGCAGCAGGCGCTCTTGAAGGACATCGAGAAGGACCTGAAGAAACGCGGTAAGTCCTCAGCCTCGAAGAAGGATATCGAGGCGCTGCAGGGCGATTTGGAAAAGGAGATTGCCGCGGTCAAGAAGGCGTCCGAGTATGAGGGCAAGCTGAATGCCGCGCAAAAGCTGTACGGCGCGAATTTCCAGAAGACGGTCGACAAGATCCTGAAGGAAAAGGCGGAAGGCCATGACAAGAAGAAGGACGCAACCGAGCTGCCGCAGCTGCTGGTGGACCGCAACCTGAAGAAATACACCAACCGGGTCGGCGCGCTGGTCAAGGCGATCAATGCCCATTGCGTAACCGCCATCGACAAGGCCGGAGAGGACCTGAAGGCCGCAGCACCCGAGCTGAAAGAGGCCGCGGCGAAATACAAGGATCTGAAGAAGATCAACGACCAGTACCAGACTGCCAAGAAGAAGTTCCCGGGCGCCATCGAGGATTCCAAGGACAAGAAGAAGCTTCTGGCGACGCTCAAGAAGTTCAACGACCTGACCGCCGCTGCCGAACGCAAGATCCGCGGCACCACGGTCACCATCAAGAAGGCTGCGGCGTAACGTCCCTGCCAGGGGCGAAGATGCCGTATTTGCGAGATTTTCCGGCGCCGGACTGCCGTGTTCGCGGACTGGCGCCGGAAACCTGCGCGCAAATCACCGGGACGTGTTGAAGCCAGCTTAGAATCATTTTAAGCCTGCCCGCCGAATGAAATCCGCAATCAGGAGCAAGCTGAGATGAAAGCTGGCGTTAAGCTGCCCGACGTGACCTTCCACACCCGTGTCCGCGACGAAGCGATCGAGGGCCCGAACCCGTTCCGCTGGGAAGACAAGACCACCGCTGACTACTTTGCAGGCAAGCGTGTTGTGCTGTTCTCGCTGCCGGGCGCCTTCACCCCGACCTGCTCGACCTACCAGCTGCCGGGCTTTGAAAAAGGCTTTGGTGACTTCCAGGCCGAAGGCATCGACGCGATCTACTGCATGTCGGTGAACGACAGCTTCGTGATGAACGCCTGGGCACGCGCGCAGGAGCTGGAAAACGTGGAAGTGATCCCAGACGGCTCCGGTGAGTTCACCCGCAAGATGGGCATGCTGGTCGCCAAGGACAACCTGGGCTTCGGCAACCGCTCCTGGCGCTATGCGGCCATCGTGAACAACGGTGTTGTTGAGGCATGGTTCGAAGAGCCGGGCCTGTCCGACAACCACGGCGAAGACCCCTATGGCGTGTCCTCCCCGGAGACCGTGCTGAAGCACCTGAAAGACGCCAAGGCAGAAGTCGCAGCCTAAGCTGCACTGCCCGATCTGGCATTCGAACGGGTCCGCGCTGCGGGCCCGTTTTCGTTTGAGGCATCGTGCGCGTCAACCGATCATCTCTTCTTGCTGCGGGCTGGCCTCGCCGTAGTAATCGGCCAGGTGCTGCAGGGCGATGCGCAGCACCACCTTGCCTGACCGCGCAGGCCAGCCCAGATTGCGCTCTGCGGTTTCCAGCCCCTCAAGGTGGCAACAGCAGCGCAGGGCGATGTCGCTGAGGCCGGCCCCGAGCTTCTGCAGCGCCCCAGTCATCCGCTGGTGGGCTTCTGCCGCCGCCTGGTGGCTGGTGCTGCGCATCGGGTGGCTGGCTTGGGCGAAGTACAGCTCCTCCTGCATCAGGTGGCTGCTGATCTGCGCCAGTTCGAAATCCTCGCGCAGACGCCGCCCGGCCCGCACCATCGGCTGGGTCAGGAAGGACTTGCCGTCCTTGTCCGACAGCCGGGACAGCATTTCCAGCGGGGTTTCGGCGCCGCTGTAACGGGATTTGCGGCCCAGTCCGCCGCCCTCGCCCGCGTCCGGCGCCCCAAACGGTGTCTGCGCTTCGGCAAAGCCGCCCTCCAACCGGGCGCGGGCGCGGTTTTCCTGATCGGCGATGATCCGGTTCAATGCGGTGCGCCCGCCCGCGGTGATGGAATAGCGGCTGATCCGGCCCTTGCGCGAGCAGGCAATCCAGCCGGTCAGCGCCAGCGCCCCTGCCAAGGGCCGCGACACCGCCACCTTATGCCCGTCGGCCTCCTGGCCTTCGCGCACCACAACGGCCATTTCCATGCCTTCGGCTGCGGCCAGAACTGCGCCGCCGCGGCTGAGCAGGGTCAGCACGCTGGCCGCTTCCCGCTCAAACCCCGACCGCAGGCTGCGGCTTGCGGCGGAGGGCTTTTCCTCCTGCCGCGGTTTCGCTGCTTCGGACCGGTAGCGCCCGGCCAGATAGGTCAGCACCTCGTCAATCAGCGGATCGTCCCGCAGGATCTCTACCCGGCGGACCTGGCGCAGGATGGTGGATGGATGGCAGCCCGCCTTGCGGGCCAGCTGGCGGATCGGGCGGCCAGCCTCGGTGTGCTGAAGGTAGCGGCAAGTTTCCAGCGGCACCCAGCCAGGAAAGGGTGCCTGTGTCATGTTTTGCATTCGTAACCCCCGGTCGTGAGCCAGGCTGCCGGGCCAGCCGCACTCAAAGGTGCCTGCGGCATGTCCCATTTCGCCCGGCTGGATTTGGACAAAAGCGCGGATCGGACATCATTGTTTCCAGAAAAACCATAATCATCACAAAACGGACCGTTCGCCGGTCGCCCCCTTTCCGCAACACCACCTAGAGTTGTGTTATAGCAGAGCCAGATCAGAGATAGGAAAGGAGACGATCATGCAGGATGTTTTCAGCCGCGTTTCGTTGCTCCGGCGCCCGAGGATCCTGGCACGGGCCGCCCGGTTAGGCGCCCGGAATTATTGCCGCAAGCGCGACCTGCGCCGCATACTGGGCTATGGAGATGTGCCCAAGCCTGCTGCCGCCGTGATGCGGCTGCTGGAGCTGGAGGAGGCGCTGAACGCAGAACGCAAGGCAGGCGAGGCCGGCTATTCGATGATCCGCCACGTGGATGTGCTGATCGCACTGGCCGGTGAGGCTGCCTGTTTGAAGGCTCGTGCGAAAACAAGAACGGCGGCCCCGCGGGACCGCCGTTTTGCTGCGGCAGAGGGTGCGCCCCCCTGCCCCTGATCTTCAGGCTCGCGCTTACATGAAGGCGTCGGGCATGGAGGCCTTCTTCTCGGCCACATACTCGTCCAGTGCCATCTTGATGGACGGATCCAGCGCGGGCTGCTCGTAAGTTGCCAGCAGCTTCTCAACCCGGCTTTCGGCCAGCGCGTAGGTGTCGCGCGCGCCTTCTTCTTCCCACTGTTCGAACGGCTTGTAGTCAAGCACTTCGGACTTCCAGAAGGCCGATTTGAAGTTGGCCTGGGTGTGGGCGCAGCCGAGGTAATGGCCGCCGGGGCCGACTTCGCGGATGGCTTCCATCGCCTGGCCGTTCTCGTCCACCGGGACGCCCTTGGCGAGGCCGTGCAGCGTGCCCAGCTGGTCCGCGTCCATCACGAACTTCTCGAAGTCGGCAACCAGGCCGCCCTCGAGCCAGCCGCAGGAGTGCAGCATAAAGTTCACACCGGACATCAGGCCCATGTTGAGCGAGTTGGCGGTTTCATAAGCCGCCTGCGCATCCGGCAGCTTGGAGCCGCAGAAGGAGCCGGCCGAACGGAACGGCACGCCCAGGCGGCGGGCCAGCTGGCCTGCGCCATAGGTGACCAGCGACGCTTCGGGGGTGCCGAAGGTCGGAGCGCCGGAGTTCATGTCGATCGAGGACACAAAGGCGCCGAAGATCGCGGGCGCGCCGGGGCGGCACAGCTGGTTGTAGGCGATACCGGCCAGAACCTCTGCCAGCACCTGGGTCAGGGTGCCTGCCACCGACACCGGCGCCATGGCACCGCCGACGATGAACGGCGAGATGATGCAGGCCTGGTTGTTCTGGGCGTAGACTTCCAGCGAACCCATCATCACGTCGTCGAAGGTCATCGGCGAGTTGATGTTGGTCAGCGAGGTCATCACGGTGTTGTTCTGCACGAACTCCTTGCCGAACAGGATGCCGGCCATGTCGACAGAGTCCTGGGCGCGGCTGGGTTCGGTGACGGAGCCCATGAACGGTTTGTCGCTGAGGGTCATATGCGCCATCAGCATGTCCAGGTGGCGCTTGTTCACCGGGATGTCGGTGGGTTCGCAGACGGTGCCGCCGGAGTGGTGCAGCCACTTGGACATATAGGCCAGCTTCACGAACTTGTTGAAGTCGTCCATGGTCGCATAGCGGCGGCCGCCGCTGCGGGTGCGCACGAAGGGCGGGCCATAGACCGGGGCCAGAACCAGGTTGCGGCCGCCGATGACCACCGATTTCTCGGGGTTGCGGGCGTGCTGGGTGAATTCCGCAGGTGCGGTTTCGCACAGCTTGCGGGCCAGGCCGCGGGGGATGCGCACGCGCTCGCCCTGGACATCGGCACCGGCATCGCGCCAGCGCTGCAGCGCCGCCGGGTTGTCAACGAAATTGACGCCGACCTCTTCCAGGATCGTGTCCGCGTTGTACTCGATGATCTCCAGCGCTTCCTCGTTCAGGATCTCGAAGTTCGGAATGTTGCGCTCGATGTACTTGGCGGTCTCGATCTTGACGCTGGTGCGCTCGGCGCGGCGGGCGGCGCCGCCGCCGGAACCGCGGGCACGACGGCGCGGGGCTGCTTCTGTCATGGTTTATCCTCACCACAGGCATTTCATTGCGATGGGTATTATAGCCCTCGCGCGCGCCGCCGCCGCAGGATTGCGGCCATTCAAGTTGAAAAGCGACATTCGCAGCACAGAGTTCGCCGGAACTCGCACCCGCCAAGCCGGTTTTACGCTTTCAGCAGCGGATCAAGACTGTCCCAATGCACCCGGATCGCGGGCATGGCGTATCCGAAAACGTCAATCTCCTTGCGCTCGCCGGCACTGCCGCCGATCCGGAAATAGAACGCCAGTGCGCGGGAATTACTCTCTGCGACCCACAGATAAGCCGAATTTGCACCCTGGGCCTGCAAACGGCGGGCGGCCTCCTTCATCAGGCGGCGGCCAAGACCTTGTGACCGGGCGGTTTCCGACACATGCAGGTTGTCGATGTAGGGTTCATCACCGGTCCAGACGGTTATAAAGCCCTGTATCCCCGCACCCTCTGCAACAAGCACGACGTCACGGTCCGAAAACTGCAGCTTTTGCCAGTGCCGGGCGAGGTCGGACACGACCTGCTCCTGCAGATACGCCGACGGCAGGACACCGGCATAAACACTGCGCCAGCTGGCAATCTGCAATTGCGCAACAGCCGCGCGGTCGCCTGTCCGCATTTCCCTGATAACCACTGTGCATGCCTCCCCTGTACCGGAAGTTCAGCAGAGCAGAAGCTTTACCTGCAAGGCAAGCCTCTGCACCGAGTTTTACTGCACCGCACCCAGCCGGAGGGTTTTCAGAGCCGGGCGAGCTGTTTGCCCGGCACCCTGTGCCACTGCAAGCACCAAAGCCCTTGCGAAAAAAACCTCCTTGGCCTATGGCGCGTGCATGACCCAAGACACCCATGACCGCCTTCTCATCATCGACTTCGGCAGCCAGGTCACGCAGCTGATTGCGCGCCGCCTGCGCGAGCTGAATGTCTATTGCGAAATCCACCCCTATCAGAATGTCACCATGGACTTTGTGCGCGAACTGGCGCCCAAGGCGGTGATCTTCTCGGGCGGGCCTGACAGCGTGACCCGCGAGGGCAGCCCGCGGGCGCCGCAGGAGATTTTCGACTACGGCGTGCCGATCCTGGGCATCTGCTATGGCCAGCAGGTGATGATGCATGAGCTGGGCGGCAAGGTGGAAAGCGGCCATGGCACTGCGGAATTCGGCCGCGCCTTTGTGACCCCCACGGTTGAAACGCCGCCGCTGCTGGAGGGCTGGTTCGCAAACGACAACGACCGCGAGCAGGTCTGGATGTCGCACGGCGACCACGTCAGCAAGATCGCCCCGGGGTTCGAGGTCTATGGCACCTCCCCCAACGCGCCTTTTGCCATCACCGCCGATGTCAGCCGCAATTTCTATGCGGTGCAGTTCCACCCCGAGGTGCACCACACCCCGAACGGCGCCAAGCTTTATGAGAACTTTGTCAAACTGGCGGGTTTCTCCGGCGACTGGACCATGGGCGCCTACCGCGAGCAGATGATCGAGAAGATCCGCGAGCAGGTCGGCGACAAACAGGTGATCTGCGGATTGTCCGGCGGCGTCGACAGCTCGGTTGCGGCGATCCTGATCCACGAGGCGATCGGCGATCAGCTGACCTGCGTGTTTGTGGACCACGGCCTGCTGCGCAAGAACGAAGCGGAAGAAGTCGTCGCGATGTTCCGCGACAACTACAACATCCAGCTGATCCATGCGGATGAGAGCGATCTGTTCCTGGGCGAGCTGGACGGCCAGTCCGACCCGGAAACCAAGCGCAAGATCATCGGCAAGCTTTTCATCGACGTGTTCCAGAAACACGCCGACACCATCGACGGCGCAGAGTTCCTGGCACAGGGTACACTGTACCCGGACGTGATTGAATCGGTCTCCTTCTCGGGCGGGCCTTCGGTCACCATCAAATCGCACCACAACGTCGGCGGCCTGCCGGAGAAGATGGGCCTCAAGCTGGTGGAACCGCTGCGCGAGCTGTTCAAGGACGAGGTCCGCGCGCTGGGCCGCGAACTGGGTCTGCCGCAGAGCTTCATCGGCCGCCACCCCTTCCCCGGACCGGGCCTGGCAATCCGCTGCCCCGGCGAGATCACCCGCGAGAAGCTGGAGATCCTGCGCGAAGCGGATGCGATCTATATCGACCAGATCCGCAAGCACGGTCTGTACGATGACATCTGGCAGGCCTTTGTGGCGATTCTGCCGGTCCGCACCGTTGGCGTGATGGGCGACGGCCGCACCTATGACTACGCCTGCGCCCTGCGCGCGGTGACATCTGTCGATGGCATGACCGCGGATTACTATCCGTTCAGCCACGAGTTCCTGGGCGAAACCGCCACAAGGATCATCAACGAAGTGAAGGGCATCAACCGCTGCACCTACGACATCACCTCGAAACCTCCGGGAACCATCGAGTGGGAATGATCCCTGCAGTTCACGGGCTTTGAAACCGCGGTGGAAACCACGCCTGTTTTAAAGAACGTTTAAACAATTTGCGCCATCTTGAGCCAAACGCTTGGCCGCCGGTTTAACCACGGCGGCCAACTGCTTGGAGGCAAATGGAGGCGCAAAATGCCCTTGATCAAATACAAAGACGTGCTGCTGCACTTCGCGCACATTCCCAAGTGCGGCGGCACATCCATTGAGCGTTACATTCAGGGCCTGAACGGCGTCAGCCTGGCGTTTGTGGACGAGCAGTATGTCGCCAATCCGCCCCAGCAGCACTGGAACATATCCTCCCCGCAGCACATCGACGGGGAATCGATTGCGCGGCTGTTTCCCAAGGAATTTTTCACCGGCTTTTTCACCATCGTGCGCGATCCGATTGCCAGGCTTGAAAGCGCCTACAAGTTCCAGCGGCTGGTGGAACGCCGGATCGGCAGCGATGAAACCCTGGACCAGTTCGTCAAGACCCGCCTGCTGGAGAATGTGCTGACCAAGGGCTGGATGGACGGTCATTTCTACCCGCAGTCTGGCTTCTTCTATCCCGGCGCCAACTACCAGGTTTTCAAGCTGGAAGAGAACGGCGCCGAGAAAGCCAAGGCGTTCATTGATGCAGCCCTGTTCGGCAACCCGGCCAGCCAGCAGATGACGCACAGCAACCACCTGCGCGTTCCCGAAGGTTTCAACCCCGGCGACCTGGTTTTGAGCGACGAAGGCTTGGCCGTTGCCGAGAAGATCTACGGCATGGACTTCGAAAATTTCCAGTATCAGCGGCGCTCAGCCGCCCGGCAGCTGCCCGAAGCGGCTGCTGGCTGAGGTCTGATCGGCATCCCATGACACAAAAATACAATATTTGTTTGGCGCAACCGGATAACTACCCGCACACCGGCGCCTTTTCTGAGATTGCTGACCTGATTCAATTCGCACTGCGGGATCTTGGCTATGAAGCGGCAATACACAAAAACAAGATCGACCCGTCAGCCCGGAATATCCTTATCGGCATTCACTTGATGACCTGCGCCATGGCCAAGGTCGTTCCAGCGGACACTATCATCCTGAACACCGAGCAGTTAGGCAGCACCCTCTCGCATTGGAACAAAAACATCGTTGAGTGGTTTTCACATGACTTCACCTTGTGGGATTACAGCGATGCCAATGTCAGCTATCTGAATGACTTTGGTGTAAAGCGGGTTGAGAAGCTTCAAATCGGATATCAAAAGGAACTCTGCCGGATCACGCCCCGGCAAAAGAAAGACATCGACGTTCTGTTCTACGGCAGCGTGAGTCCGCGACGCAAGAAAATCCTTGATGACCTTCGCGCGTGTGGTTTGACGGTCAAACAGCTGGAAGGTACTTACGGAAAGAGCCGTGATGATTGGATTTCCCGATCCCGTATGGTGCTGAATCTCCATTTCTACGACTCTCAGATTTTTGAGATCGTCCGCGCCTTTTACCTGATGACCAACGGCATCCCTCTGGCAAGCGAACTCAATAGTGGAACAATGATCGACGAATGCTACCGTGACGGCATCCTGGGCCTGCCTTATGACGGGCTTGCCGAGGGCATAGCTGAAGTGCTGCAAGATGAAGCAAAGCTGGAACGGATTGGCAAAAAAGGCAACGAGACGATTGCTCGGTATCCCCAGGCGCATTTGCTGCGCGAGATACTCTAGCGGCTGAAAATCCCACTGCTTCTGCAGGCCGCGCAGGGTTCTGCAAGACTTAGCACCTTAGCTTGATCTCACCACCCTTTCTCAATGAAATCAAAAACATATTATGGCAGCCCGGATTGGCAAACCGGGCCGCTTTGTGTTGCTGCGGCCGGCATTTACAAGTTTTCACCCGGCTTGCAGATGGGTTACCGGCAGCCTGCGGTTAACCAATTTGTCAGGTGTTTTTGAAATAGTCTCCAGGACGCCGACGGCTTGGAGAACCCAATGATTATTTGCCACCCGCTGAAACTCATCTTTATCAAAACCAAAAAGGTAGGCGGCACGTCATTTGAAATCGCCTTGTCCAGCTTTTGCGACGACACCAGTGTGATCACCCCGGTGTCTCCCGAGGACGAAGAAACCCGCGCAGGCCTGGGCTATCCCGGGGCACAAAATCACCAGCGCCAAACCTGGCCCGACGGCACTGAAACGGAGGGGGATTTCTACAATCACATCCCCGCCGCAGAAGCCAAGGCCCTCATCCCGCAGGACATCTGGGACAGCTACACAAAGGTCACCATCTGGCGCGATCCGTATGACGCGGTCATTTCCCGCTACTACTGGGAGATGGCCGAGACTGAGAGCCTGAACTTCGGGCTGTTTGTGCACAAGTTCTACGGCATGCTAACTGAAAACGTCCAAATCGCACCGCTGGAAGGGTCGGCTGCACCCGATGTCTTTTTACGATACGAGCATCTGGAAGAGGACATCGCGGCGCTTGGCGTCGAAGGCCTGTGGGAGCGGTTTTCAAGCCTGCGTGCCAAGGAAGGTGTCCGCCCGCGCACCGGCACTGATGCCGCAACGCTCTATGCCCGCTATCCGGGGGCCGCGGATGTCGTTGCAGAACAATGCGCCGACGAAATACGCAAGTTCGGCTACAAGCGCCCAGGCGCGGCACCAGCCACGCCCAAGCACGAACAGCCCGCCAAAAGCGACTTTTTCTTCACTCTTTCGGCCGGGCGCACCGGTACCGCCTGGCTGGCGCAGTTCCTGGGTGACAATCTTCGGATCAAATCCATCCACGAGCCGCTGAACATTGAAGACTTCGGCACACAAATGCCGGAAATCAAGCACATGCGGACTTTCAACACTTTTGGCATGAATACCCGGATGCAGAAGTTCTGGAAGGACAAGCTGGCGTCGCTGGAAGCACCCTATGCCGAGTCCAACCATACTTTGGGCAAATGCGGGCTGATCGAAGCGCTGGCAGAAAGCCCCATCCGCAGCCGCACCACCGTGATCCTCCTGCGCCGCGACCTGGCCAAGCAATGCGCCAGCTATGTCGGCCGCAATGACTTCATGAATATCACCATCCGGTGGCAGTGGTACCTGGACATGGGCTACAGCAATTTGATCGTTGACCCTGCCCGTTTCCTGCCGCTGGGTCAGGTCGGCTGCGCCATCTGGTACGCGCTGGAGATGGAGGCGCGCTATGCGTACTACCTGCTGAAATACGGCGGGCAAATTAAGTTTGTCGGGGCCATGCTGGAAGAGGCCACCAAGCCGGCAGGTGCCCCCAAACTGCTGGCGGCCCTGGACCACCGCGGCCGGGTCTTGCTGCCGGAAAAGAAAAACGCCACCCGCGACTCCTCCGGAGTGACAGAGCAGCTGACCGCGGAAATCCGCACTCTGCTGGACCGGCTGAACTTCGACCCGGTGGAGGCGGCCTCTGCCTATATCAAGTCAGGCCGCTCACTGGATGCGCAAGAAGCGCACCGCGCGGCGGCCTGAAACTGGCGCGCGGCCTCCTTCGCTTGCGCCGCGCTGTCAACTGGCAGGCCTGTAATCGCAGCTGCCGCGCCGCCATGCGCTTGACCTCGGGTGAAAATTCCGCCTTTCCTCTCCCCAGCTGAACAAGGGGGCAGGCATGGCAGAGGGCGAGACACGCGCAGGGCTGGCGGCGCTGTGGATGGTGGGGGCGATTGTGTCCTTCTCCGCCATGGCGATTGCCGGGCGTGAGGCCGGGTTGACGCTGGATACCTTTGAAATCATGGCCTACCGCAGCCTGGTGGGGGTGCTGATCGTGGTGGCCGTCCTGACAGCGGCAGGCCGCTGGCATCAGGTGCGGCGGCAGCGGCTGGGGGTGCATCTGCTGCGCAACCTGTTCCACTTCACTGGCCAGAACCTGTGGTTTCTGGCGGTGACGCTGATTCCGCTGGCCCAGGTCTTTGCGCTGGAGTTCACCTCGCCCCTGTGGGTGATCATCCTGTCGCCGCTGTTGCTGGGCGAGGCGCTGACCCGGCGGCGGATGCTGGCGGCGGCGCTTGGCTTTGCCGGCATTCTGGTCGTGGCCCGCCCCAGCCCCGAGACACTGAACCTTGGCCTGGCGGCAGCGGCGAGCTGCGCCATCTTCTTTGCCCTCACCGCGATCCTGACCAAACGGCTGACCCGGCACGAGCATACCGCCTCAATCCTGTTCTGGTTGACCTCGATGCAGCTGGTGATGGGGCTGCTGGCGGCAGGATGGGACGGCGACATGGCGCTGCCGGACGCAACCACCCTGCCCTGGCTGGTGCTGATCGGCATTGCCGGGCTGACTGCGCATTTCTGCCTGACCACAGCCTTGTCGCTGGCGCCGGCCAGCGTGGTGGTGCCGGTGGATTTTGCCCGCCTGCCCGCCATCGCCATCCTTGGCATGGTGATCTACGGAGAGGCGCTGGACGCCTGGGTGCTGGGGGGAGCCGCCATCATCTGCATTGCAAATTATCTTAATATAGTTGCAGGCCAGCCGCGCAGAACCCCTCAAAGCTGACCGAATCCGGCTAGTTGCCGCGCGGTTAATGTTGATTTGCCGAAATCCGCCCGATTACGTTCGCGTAAAGCGGCTTCCACTGGCCGCAACTCAGGGAGGAACAATGAAACGCTATCTTGCAACCTCGGCGGCTTTGGCGCTGGTATCTGGCTCTGCCATGGCGAGCGGTCTGGACCGCACCGGCCAGCCGATCGGCATCATCTTCGAAGAAGGCAACTACGCCGAGTTCTCGTTTGCTACAACTTCGGTGGACCTGTCGGGCAACGACCGCACTTCGCTGAACCCGCTGGGGTCTGCAACCGGCGATGTCGGCGAACGGTTCAACATGTTCGGCGCGGGCTACAAGCGCGACATCAACGAGCAGCTGTCCTTTGCGCTGATCTTCGACCAGCCGTGGGGTGTGGATGTCGCATATCCCACCAGTGGTTCGCTGCTGCTTGGCGGCACGACTGCACAGGCGGATTCGAACTCGCTCACTGCGATGCTGCGCTACAAGTTCAATGACCGCTTCAGCGTCCACGGCGGCATCCGCTACCAGGAGCTTGACGGCGAGATCAATCTGCAGGGCGGCGCTTACAGCTCCATCGGTGGCAGATACAACGTGAAAGTGGACAAAGATGGCGCGTTTGGCTGGGTGGCCGGCGTCGCCTATGAGATCCCCGATATCGCCCTGCGCGTGGCACTCACCTACAGCTCTGAAATCGAACATGATTTCAACCTGAACGAAACCTTTGCCACCACCGCCACCGCCAGCACCACGACAAAAACCAAAACGCCGCAATCGGTGAACCTGGACTTCCAGACCGGCGTCGCCCAGGACACGCTGCTGTTCGGCGGCATCCGTTGGGCTGAGCACAGCGTAACTGATTTGGTGGTTCCGGGCCTGAGCACCTTGGCCGGCCGCTCCGTTGATCTGATCGACCTGGACGACTCGATCACCTACACACTGGGTGTCGGCCGCGCCTTCAACGAGAACTGGTCCGGTTCTGTGGCGCTGATCTATTCGGATTCGGACGGCGACAACCTGGTCTCGCCGCTGGCGCCGACCCACGGGTATGAGGCAATCCGCGTCGGCGTGCAGTACAAGCAGGACAACATGACCGTCTCTGCCGGTGTCCGCTATACCCAGCTGGGCGATGCGGTTGCCTCCCCTGGCGGCAACCCGGTCACCAACTTTCAGGACAACGACGCAGTCAGCTTTGGCCTGAAGGTCGGCTTCCACTTCTGATCCGGGCACCTGCCGGGCAGTTTGCCCCGCTCCCGTTTGGGGGCGGGGTTTTCTTTTGCCGCGGCGCATGCGCGCATGGAATTGACCCGGCCCCCGCGGGTGGCTAGCAAGGCGTGACACCTTCAGGGACTTGGACTTTCATGCTCTACTCTTCCGCACAGGACTGGCGCGACGCCCCCAGCAAACGGGTGCTGTTCTTTGGCATGTCCGGGCTTGGCAAAACCTATGTCAGCAACGTTCTGCGCGGGGCCGGCAGCTGGTTCCACTACTCGATCGATTACCGCATCGGCACCCGTTACATGGGCGAATACATCGCCGATAATGCCAAGGCCGAGGCGATGAAAGTGCCGTTTCTGCGCGAACTGCTGCTGACGGATTCGATCTTTATCGGCTCCAACATCACCTTCGAAAACCTGCGCCCGGTCTCGGCCTATCTGGGCAAGCCCGGCGACACCGCCAAGGGCGGTTTGCCGATTGCCGAATACAAGCGCCGGCAGGAGCAGTTCCGCGTCGCCGAGATCCGCGCTCTGCTGGACACCGAGTATTTCGCGGACCGGGCACAGCAGCTGTACGGCTACCCGAATTTCATCTGCGACACCGGCGGCTCGATCTGCGAATGGGTCGACGCCAATGACCCGAACGACCAGATCCTGTCCGAGCTGAGCAAGCACACGCTGATGGTCTGGATCAAGGGCAGCGAGGAGCACACTGCCGAGCTGGTCCGGCGCTTTGACCGGGCGCCCAAGCCGATGTCTTACCAGCCGGAGTTCCTGAACCGCGTCTGGCAGGAATACCTTAAGGAAAACAAGATACCTGAGGCGGATGTGGACCCCGATGCATTTATCCGCTGGACCTACTCCCAGGCACTGGCCCACCGCCAGCCGCGCTATCAGGCGATGGCGGACAATTGGGGCGTCACGGTGACTGCCAGCCAGATTTCCGCCGTCAAGGATGAGGCTGGTTTCGTGGATTTGATCGCCGAAGCCCTTGAGGACCGCGGCTAAGCCGACTATCTGACAACCTCCGCTATATCGTACAACTTTCCGCAAATCAGGATACTGACATGCCCATCAAGATCCCCGCTGACCTGCCTGCCTATGACGTTCTGACGAACGAAGGCGTGATGGTCATGTCGCCGGATCAGGCGGCACGTCAGGACATCCGGGCGCTGCGCATTGGGCTGCTCAATCTGATGCCCAAGAAGATCCAGACGGAGAACCAGTTTGCCCGGCTGATCGGGGCGACGCCCTTGCAGATCGAGCTGAGCCTGATCCGGATGACCGAGCATCAGACCAAGAACACCGCCGCGGCGCATATGGAGGAGTTCTATCACTCCTTCCAGGAGGTGAAGCACGAGAAGTTCGACGGGCTGATCATCACCGGCGCACCGATTGAGCATCTCGACTTTCCTGAAGTTACCTACTGGGAAGAGATGCGCGAGGTGTTCGAGTGGACCCAGACCAACGTGCATTCGACCTTTGGCGTCTGTTGGGGCGGCATGGCGATGATCAATCATTTCCATGGCGTGAAGAAACACATGCTGGACCACAAGGCGTTCGGCTGCTTCCGGCATCAAAACCTGGCGCCGGCCTCGCCTTACTTGCGCGGGTTCTCGGATGATTTCGTGATCCCGGTCAGCCGCTGGACAGAGATGAAACAGCCTGAGGTCGATGCCGCCGAGGGGCTGACGACACTGCTGGGCAGCGACGAGGTCGGCCCCTGCCTGATTGAGGACAAGGCGCACCGGGCGCTCTATATCTTCAACCATTTTGAGTACGACAGCGATACGCTGAAGCAGGAATACGACCGCGACGTGGCCAATGGCACCCCGATCAACGTGCCGGGCAACTACTATCCGGACAATGATCCCAGCCGCCAGCCGCAGAACCGCTGGCGCAGCCACGCGCATCTTCTCTATGGCAACTGGATCAATGAGATTTACCAGACAACGCCTTATGACATGGATGAGATCGGCCGCTAGAATGCTGGTCTGGGCAGGCCTTGCTGTGGCAGCGGGGACTGCCCTCACGCTTTGGCAGGCGGGCCGGCGCGAGGCCGCAGCTGAGGCCCGCCATCCGCCGCAAGGCCAGGTTCTGGTGGTGGGCAGCCACCGGGTGCATGTGGTGGAGATGGGACGGCCCAAGGGCAGCGCGCCGGATCTGGTGCTGCTGCATGGCTCCAGCGGAAACACCCGCGACATGACGTTCCGGCTGGCGCCAGCACTCGCTGACGAGTTCCGGATTCTGATCTTCGACCGCCCGGGCCTGGGCTATTCCAGCCCGCTCAACGGTACGGGCGCGACCATCCGCCAGCAGGCGGAGGTGCTGCGCCAGGCCGCGGCGCAGATGGGGGCAGTGAAGCCAATTGTGCTGGGCCAAAGCTATGGCGGTGCAGTGGCGCTGGCCTGGGCGGTGGATCACCCCGAAAGCGTCTCTGCGCTGGTTTCGGTGTCCGGGGTGGCTTACCCTTGGACAACGCCGCTGGACCCGCTCTACCGTCTCACCTCCTCTCGTTTTGGCAGCGCTGTGGCGGTGCCGACGCTGGCGGCCTATGTCCCGGACTTGGTGGTCAGCCGCTCCCTGCAGGAGATTTTTGCCCCGCAGGCAGTGCCGGAAGGATATGCAGAGCATTTTGGCACCAGCCTGTCGTTGCGGCGCGGGTCGCTGCGGGCCAACGCCCGGCAGCGGGCGAACCTGCTGGAGGAAGTGACAGAACTTTCGCAGCATTACGGCCGCATCACGTTGCCGCTGGAGGTGATCCACGGCACTGAGGACGACCTGGTGAACCTCAAGCTGCACGCCGAAGGGCTGGCACGGGATGTCGACAGTGCGCGGCTGACTCGGCTGGAGGGGATTGGCCATATGCCGCAGCACGTCGCAACAGAAGATGTCGCCGATGCGGTGCGCCGCGCGGCGGAACGCGCGCATTTGCGTTAAAGCGATTCACATTCCATACTTCCTTCCCATATAAGAGGTTGAGGACAGAAGGGTTTTGCACATGCCGCTGCCGTTTGACGGGGCCATCAGCCGCTTTTTCCAGAGCGGCGCACCGGAGGAGATCCGCGAGGCCATCAAGGGCGCGGACAAAGATGAAATCCTCAGCCCCAGCTATCCGCACAGGAAGCTGATGAAGCGCAAGGCCTATGACAAAGAGCTTGAGGCGCTGCAGATTGAACTGGTCAAGCTGCAGTCCTGGGTCAAGGCCACGGGCCAGCGGATCGCCATCGTCTTTGAGGGCCGCGATGCGGCTGGCAAGGGCGGCACCATCAAGCGGTTCCGCGAGAATCTGAACCCACGCGGCGCGCGGATCGTGGCGCTGTCCAAGCCCACCGAAGCGGAGCAGAGCCAGTGGTATTTTCAGCGCTATGTGCAGCAGCTGCCGTCGGGCGGCGAGATCGTGTTCTTCGACCGCAGCTGGTACAATCGTGGTGTTGTCGAAAAGGTGTTCGGTTTCTGCACCGATGCGCAGCGGGAACGGTTCTTTGATCAGGTTCCGGGGTTTGAAGAGGCCCTGGCCGAAGACGGCATCCACCTGTTCAAGTTCTGGCTGAATGTGGGCCGGGCCGAGCAGCTGCGCCGCATTCTGGCACGCGAATCCGACCCGCTGAAACAGTGGAAACTCAGCCCGATCGACGTGAAGGGGCTGGAGAAATGGGACGACTACAGCGCCGCCATTTCAGAAACTTTCGCGCGCAGCCACAGCGCGGAGGCCCCCTGGACAATCATCCGCTCCGATGACAAACGGCGGGCTCGGCTGGCGGCGATGCGCTGCGTGCTGCATGCGATTGACTACGCTCAGAAGGACGCCAAGGCGATTGGCGCCCTGGACCAAGAAATTTGCGGAGGCCCGGAAATCTGGGATGCCTAAACGCGGTTATCATCACGGCAACCTGCGCCAGGCGCTGGTCGAGGCCGCCCTGCAGCTGATCGAGGCCAAGGGGCCGACCGGTTTCACCCTGTCGGAGGCGGCCAAGCAGGCGGGGGTTACCCCGGCTGCAGTCTACCGCCATTTCGAGGGGCGCGAGGATCTGATCGCGGAGGCCTCGCGCCAGGGCTATGTGATGTTTGCCGATCTGATGCAGCATGCCTATGACAAGTATCAGCCCTCGGCGCTGGCGGCGTTTGAGGCGACGGGGCGGGCCTATCTGGCCTTTGCCCGCAAGCATCCCGGCCACTATATCGCGATGTTCGAAAGCGGTATTTCGGTGAACCGCACGCCGGAACTGGCAGATGCCGCGGCACGCGCGCGCGCGATTCTGGAACGTGCAGCGGCGGACCTCAGCCAGCATATCCCTGCAGAGAAACGCCCGCCGGCCTCGATGTTCTCGGCGCATGTGCTGGCGATGAGCCACGGGGTGGTGGAGCTTTATGCGCGCAACTCGCCCGGGGCTGCCTCACCCTTTCCGCCGGAGGATCTGCTGGAAAGCGGCATCGGCATCTACCTGCGCGGTTTGGGGCTGATCGGGCCGGACAATTAGGCCCGGCTGCTAGAACCGGCCGCTGGGCTGCGGTGCGCTCAGCTCATCGCCGACGTTCACCAGGTTCACCTCGCCGATGCCCTTGATGTCTTCAGGGCCTATGTCGGTTACGTGGAATTCCTCTGACAATGCGTCCTTCATGTCCTCTGGCGCGACGATTTTCATCGGGTTGGCAAAGACTTGCAGACGGGAGGCCAGGTTCACCGCCGGGCCGAAGACGTCATAGACGTACTTTTGGATGCCCACCACAGACCCCACGGCTGAGCCGGTGCCAAGGCCGATCCGCGCCTGCCATTTGTGCTGATGGCTCTGGTTGCGCCGGTCCAGATAGCGCAGGAAACGGGTGGCGCAATGGGCCACGGCGGTGGCGTGGTCCGGCGTCGGTTCCGGCATTCCGGCAACCGCCAGATAGGCGTCGCCGATGGTCTTGATCCGCTCGCAGCCGTATTGCTCGACGATGCGGTCAAACGCAGTGAAGATGTCGTTCAGCTCTCCCAGCGTGACCGTCGGATCGGTGCGGGAGGCAAAGTCGGTGAAATTCACGAAGTCCAGCATCACCACCGACACCTTGGGATAGAGCTGCGGGGTGACCACGCCGAAGGTCTTGAATTCCTCATAGACGGAGCGTGGCATCAGGTTCAGCAGCAGCCGCTCCACCCGCTCCTTCTCGCGTTCCAGCTCGCGGGTGTTGCGCTCCACCATGGTGGAATAGCTGTCGATCATGCTCTCCAGCTCGCGGATGCGGGTGATGTTCTGGCATTCTACCACCAGCAGCGCCTCGTTCAGGTGGCTGGCCTGGGAAATGTTGATGGCAAACACCAGTGTGCGGCGCTTGCGCTTGATCTTCAGCTCCGCTGAATAGCGCAGGCCCTCGTCGCAGAGCGGCCCCAGGTCCTCCGGCTGCAGGCCGTCTATGGCATCGGTCAGCGAAGCACCCTCGCCCGGGGTTCCGAACCATTCTGCAAAGGGCTGATTGTGAAAGACAAATCCAAGGTCTGATGCCCGCACTACGGCTACGCCGACACCAATGGCACGCAACAGCTGTTCATTGATGGCGGCAATGCTCATGCCGCGTCCCGGGTGACGATGATGCTGCGTTTGCCCTCGATGGCGCTGAGCGTGGTGCGGATGTCCGGTTCTGACAGCCCGTGCTGTTCCAGCGCTTCTTTCAGCAATGCGCCCATCTCGTCGAAGTCTTCGTGGGTTATGCCGAGGGCCCTGTGCACTGCCTCCAGCCGGTCGTCGCTGAAGGACGCAGGCCCGCCCAGGAGCGAGGAAATGAACTTGGTCTGGTGATCAATGAGACGCGCCATGTCGACATCAGCGAAGTAGTCGCCGATCTGGTCAGAATCGAGCGCCAGCTCGTAGAAGGTCATCACAACCCGGCTAATGGCGCTGAACCCGCCGTATTTCTCATAGATTGTTTGCGGCATAACAGCTGTCCCCCCATCAGGAAGCGGTCCGCCCATGTTACGCTAATTTTGCGAAAAAGTTAACGCCCGGGGGCCGCTCGGGGCGCCCGGGCCGGGAAACAGCTCAAAACAAGGCCAAAATCCCGGCCTCCCGAGTCAGGCCGCGCTTTCATCCGTGAAGGTCACCAGATCGCTGACGATACACTGCAAACCTTCGATAAGATCCACGGTCGGCTGCGTCGACAGCAGCGGTGCCATTTCCTGGATCAGCGGCAGCGGCAGGTCCCACCAGCGCAGTTCCAGCAGTTTCTGGCACACCGCGTCATCAAAGCGTTTGCGCACAAGCTGCGCCGGGTTACCGGCCCAAACCTCATAAGCGCCCACATTGCCGGTTACGGTGGCATTGGGGCTGATGACAGCGCCGTCGCCGATTTTGACACCCCCCAACAGGGTGGCATTGGCGCCAATCCAAACGTCATTTCCGATCACCACATCGCGGCTGCCGGAGTGCGGCGCATGAGTCTCCGCTCCGCCCAGATGTTCCGTGAAGGCTTCGCCAAACGGAAAGGCGGAGATCCGGTCCAGCGCCGGAGACTGATCCAGCATGATCCGGACACGGCGGCCGATCGAGCAGAAGGAGCCGACTGCCACATTGGCACCGCCGCCCTGCCCTTCGATTTCCATATCTTCATAGCCATGAGTGAAGCGGCCGATTTCCAGTTTGCCGTCGCCGATCGGGGCAGTCTTGAATTGGTCTGGTGATGTCATGCTGTTCTGCCTTCCGTTTCCCGTCCTAGGATTTCCGTGCCACCCTAGGAAATCTTTCTAAAGGAACCCTGAAAGCATCCGGAAGCAGGCGGGCACTGGAACGAAAAAGGGCCCGCCAGCGGCGAGCCCTTCCAAAAGCATATGTTTCCAGCTTAACGCTTGGAGAACTGGAACGAACGGCGGGCTTTGGCCTTACCGTATTTCTTACGTTCCACAACGCGGCTGTCGCGGGTCAGGAAGCCGGCCGCTTTCAGAGCGCCGCGCAGCGACGGATCGTACAGCTGCAGCGCTTTGGAGATGCCGTGCTTGACCGCACCGGCCTGACCGGACAGGCCGCCGCCCTTGACGGTGGCGTAAACGTCAAACTCGCCTTCGACGCCGGCAACCTGGAACGGCTGGCGCAGGATCATCTGCAGCACCGGACGGGCGAAGTACTTGTTGATTTCCTTGCCGTTCACCTCGACCTTGCCGGAGCCCGGCTTGATCCAGACGCGGGCAACAGCGTCTTTACGCTTGCCGGTGGCATAGGAGCGGCCCAGTTCGTCACGAACCGGCTCACGCGCGATGGTTTCTTCAGCCACTGCTTCCACACCGGTTGCAGCTGCGAGCTCTTCGAGAGTGTTGATCTGATCAGACATCAATATCAGCTCCGGGTGTTTTTCTTGTTCATGGATTTGACGTCCAGAACTTCAGGTGCCTGGGCTTCATGCGGGTGCTCGGCACCAGCGTAAACGCGCAGGTTGGTCATTTGCTGACGCGACAGGCGGTTGCCCGGCAGCATACGCTTGACCGCTTGGGTCACAACGCGCTCCGGGTGTGCACCTTCCAGGATTTCCTGCTTGGTGCGCGACTTGATGCCGCCCGGGTGGCCAGTGTGCCAGTAGAAGTGCTCATCGCGCTTCTTGCCGGTCATCTGCACCTTTTCGGCGTTGATGATGATGACGTTGTCGCCCATGTCCATATGCGGAGTGAAGGACGCTTTGTGCTTGCCGCGCAGGCGCATGGCAACGATCGAGGCAAGACGGCCCAGCACCACGCCCTCGGCGTCGATGATGATCCACTTCTTCTCGATATCTGCCGGAGTAGCAGAGAAGGTTTTCATGGCAGGTCAATCCTGTTTGTCGTGAAAGGCAGAATCCCATGGGTCATCGGCCTGAATTCGATGGACGGGGTTTACGGGCATCCCAAGCCCCAGTCAACACCACCAAACAAGAATAAATCATTTGAAAACAACGTGTTAAAAAATTGGTATAATAATACCCCAAACATCGCCCCTCTCCCGGGCGGCAATGTTGTCGATAATACACACCACTGCCGCCGGTTCCCCCATCCAGAATACCGCGGTTGCTCTCGACAGAAGTTGAACATTAAGTCCCGGCAGAGAAGATCAACCAAAAAGAGAACAGCCACTCATGTTTCGCAAAATTGCATTTACTTGCACGCTTCCCGTAATGCTCGGCGCCTGCATGCAAAGCGCCGAAGTCACGACCCCCGCGGTTACCGCTGCACTCAAGAACGAAGGGATCACGGCTCCCCGCGTGCAAGGCTACAAAGAACTTACCTTCCGGACGCATGTGATCCTCGACAAGGAAAAGCTGGAAGCCACAGGCGGCTATCCGAGCAGCGACAACATGCAAGAAGTCACCGGTGCCAAGTGCACTATCGAAAGCGCCGAATTCAAAGCGACCTTCATAACACCCGCCAAGGTCAACGTACCGACGCTGAAACGGCGGCCGACGGATGCCTATGTAAAGTGCGCTGCAGGCAGCCAGTCGGGTGAAAAGACTTTGGCACCGATCCTAAACGGCACCGTCGTCGGCGGCGCATCCGCCGCAGGCCTTTTGGCCGCGGCGGTAACCGCCGGTATTGCGGCAGGCCGCGATGTCTGGTCGTTCAATGCCAATCATGCCTCCGGTGTTTCAATCCCGATTGAGTAACGCCAGACCAAACCAATCTAAGAAGGGGTCCGCAATCGCTGGACCCCTTCTTTTTTGAACGAACACTTTTGAACGAATTCACACGCTGATCTGCTCCGGCGGGTTGTCCAGCAGGGCGCGCAGGCGCAGCATTGCCTCCTCAAACTGTTTCAGCGGCACATGCGCGTTGATAGCAATGCGCACCGCATGGGGCGCGCGGCCGTCGCGCAGGGCGAACTCATCCGCCGAGCGGATCTGCACCCCGTTGGCCTCTGCCGCGCGGGTAAAGGCGGCGGCGCGCCAGCCGGACGGCAGTTTCAGCCAGAGGAACGGAACCTCCGGGTTCCAGGTCAGGTCAAAGCCGCCAAGCGCGTTGACAGCCACCCGCACATAGCGGGCCATCTCACTGCGCACGGATTGCACCAGCCCGGGCAGGCGCGGGTCACTGAGCAGGATCCGCACCAGTTCCGCAAGCGGCTGGGCGAGGCCGAAATAACCATACTCCGCCACCCGGCGCAGGTCCGCCGCCCGCCCCTCCGGCGCAAGGGCAAAACCGACGCGCAGGGCCGGCGTCAGAATCTTGGAGATCGAGGACACGTGCCAGGCCAGTTCCGGCGCCAGCGCCCGGTAGCTGGGGGCACGCGCCTCGCCCAGGCGGTAGCAGTCATCCTCGACAATCTGCACCCCGTGGCGGCGGGCGATGCGGACAATCTCCTTGCGGCGCTCCAGCGGGGTGAACAGTCCGGTGGGATTGTGCACTTCGGGGCTGGTGCAGATCACAGAGGCGCCGGATTTGCGGATGGCCAGTTCCATCGCATCCGGGCGGATGCCGTGTTCATCCATCGCCACCTCGACCACCTGCGCCCGCAGAAGCTCAGCCGCACGGCGGAATCCTGCATAGGTCAGGTCCTCGACAAGTATCACTGGCTGGGGGCCTTCCAGAATCGCCTGCAGCACCACCATCAGCCCGTTTTGGCCGCCATGGGTCAGCACCACGTCCTTTTCGCTGACTGGGCCGACCGGCGCCTTGGCAATCCATTCTGCAGCGGCCTGGCGTACCGGTTTATATGCATCGCGGGTCGGGTAGTTCAGGAAATTCCGCGCCTCGCCTTCCGCAACTTTGTGCAGCGCCTCGCGGACGGCAGCCACCTGCCCCATGTCGGCAATCCGCGGGCTGAACAGGCTGACATGGCCGGGATCGCGCGCCTCCAGCAGATGCAATTCCCGCGACCATACGTCATCGGGCACCGGCTTCTTCTTCTCGGCTACAAAAGTGCCACGCCCGACTTCGGCCTCCAGCACGCCCTCATCGGTCAGGATGCTGTAGGCGCGGGCGACAGTGCCGGGTGTTATGCTCAACTGATACGCGAGATCGCGGACCGGCGGCAGCTTTGTACCAATTTTCAGGCTCCCCGCTTCAACAGCAGAGCGGATTGTATCTGCGACCTTTTTGTACTTGGGACCTTTTGTCTCACCCAGGGCTTGCGGCCAAATTGTACCCATTACAATCCATCCTTGGACAACATCTCACCCCCTTTGTATCAAAACACTACGACAAATCAACAGGATTGTATCAACACAATACGAAGGAAGCCTCCCATGGCACAGCACACGCAAATGGCACAATCGAACATGTCCTTTCTGAACAGCCGCCCGGCCCTGCCGGTGCTGGCGCAGTTGGCCGTCTCCTTTGCCGTGCTGGTGACCAAGTGGAGCCTGCGCCATCGCACCCGAACCCATTTGAAACACCTGAGCGAGACGCAGCTGAAGGACATCGGGCTGAGCCGTGAGGACGCCCATTATGAAGCCACTCTTCCGTTCTGGCGCCCGTGATCCCCTGGGCAAAGGAACAACCTGACGGCCGGGGTTCGCCCCGGCCTTTTTTGTTTGCGCCTTGGCGTCCGCAAAGGTGAGCCTTGCTGCCGCCGCATCGAACATCCGCTCTTGGCCCCGCCCCCGCGCTTTGCTAGGCGCAGCGGGACGAAACCTGATTTGGCAGATTTGATGCAGCGCGACCCCATTCTTGTAGTTGACCGCGAGACCGGCGAGACCTTTGAAGAGGCAGTGCTGGGCGAGAAATGGATCCGCTGGGCTTATCAGAACGCCAGCGCCAGGCCGGTGGAAAAGCTGCTGTTCCGCTCCTCCCTGATCAGCCGGCTGATGGGCGCCTGGTTCGACTCGCGGTTCTCCAAAGGTAAGATCGCGGCAGTGGTTGACGAACTGTCCATCGACATGAGCGAGGCCACCGCCCCGGCAGATAGCTATGGCTGCTTCAACGACTTCTTTGTACGGCACCTGAAACCGGAGGCCCGCCCCTTCAGCGCGGACCCGAAGGACATTGTATCGCCCGCCGATGGCCGGGTGCTTGCGTTCCCCGAATTGGCA
Organism: Leisingera sp. ANG-DT; assembly: GCF_000813785.1. Taxonomy (NCBI): domain Bacteria; kingdom Pseudomonadati; phylum Pseudomonadota; class Alphaproteobacteria; order Rhodobacterales; family Roseobacteraceae; genus Leisingera; species Leisingera sp. ANG-DT. The sequence goes on along the minus strand of NZ_JWLE01000001.1, from coordinate 392,017 downwards.
GAGGACGTGTTTGTGCCGGTCAAGGGCTATCCGATGTCGGTGCGCACCATGCTGCCCGGCATTGCGGAGCGGTTCATTGGCGGCGCGCTGGCAATTGTGCGGCTGTGCCCGGCGGACTACCACCGCTACCACTTCCCCGCCGCGGGCCGCATCACCGCAGCACAGGACATTCCCGGCGCGCTGCATTCGGTGAACCCGATTGCACTTGGCGCGGGGCCGGATGTGTTCGGCGAAAACAAGCGGACCTGGACCCTGATCGAAACCGAGACGCTGGGCAGCTATTGCTTCGTCGAGGTCGGCGCCTTCGGTGTCGGCTCCATCGTCAACACCCGCACCTCGGGCGCGGTGCAGAAGATGGACGAGAAAGGCTATTTCAAGTTCGGCGGCTCCACCGTGGTGGTGGTGTTCGAGCCGGGCAAAGTGCGGTTCGCCGATGATCTGGTGGCAAACAGTGCCAAGGGCCGCGAAACACTGGTCAAGGTGGGCCAGCCTTTCGCCACCGCCCTGTGAAAGCTGCCCCCTAACGCTTGGGCGGGATTGAATAGGTCATCGAGGCACGCGCCACCGGCTCTGCCATGCCCTCGGAATAGATCAGCACATCCGCTACCGCCAGCACCCGGCCCAGCTTCAGCAGCCGCGCCTCCCCGATCAGGTCTGCCCCAGCCGCAGGTTTGCGCATGAAGTCGAGCGAGCAGTTGGTGGTCACTGCCAGCGCCTCCTGCCCCAGATGCGCCAGGATCAGCGCGTAGACCGCGCAATCGGCCAGCGCAAACATCGACGGGCCGGACACCGTGCCGCCGGGGCGCAGGTGCCGCTCCGCCGTCAACAGCCGCATCCTCAGACGGTTTTCCTCCATCGCGTCGATGGCAAAGTCATCCCGCACCTGCGGAAAAATCTCATGCAGGTATTCCGTCAGACCTGCGACATCAAATGCCAGCGCCATGCTTTCCCTTTCTGTTCGCCCCGCCTAGAGTTGCCCCCGGATTTGCGAGGAGGGCAAGATGGCAATTCTGGAACGTCACGACACGGGCGCAATTGCCCGGCTCACCATGAACACACCGGAAAAGCTGAACGCGCTGTCGGACGAGATGCTGGCTGCACTGCAGGAACAGATCGATGCCTTGCGCGAGGACAGCCGCATCAAGGTTGTGATTCTGTCAGGAGCGGGCAAGGCGTTCTGCGCAGGCCATGACATCAAGCAGATGACCGCGGGCCGCGCGTCTGAGGACGGCGGCAAGGCTTATTTCCAGGATCTGTTTGCCCGCTGCACCAGCGTAATGACGGGGCTGCAGTCCCTGCCCCAGCCGGTGATTGCCCAGGTTCACGGCATCGCCACCGCGGCGGGCTGCCAGCTGGTTGCCTCCTGCGATCTGGCGGTGGCGGCTGAGGGCACCAGATTCGGCGTCAACGGCGTGAACATCGGCTTGTTCTGCTCCACCCCAATGGTGGCGCTGTCGCGGAACATCCCGCGCAAACAGGCGTTTGAGCTGCTGACAACTGGCGAATTCGTCGATGCCGCCCGCGCTGTCGACCTAGGCCTCGCCAACCGCGCCGTGCCGCTGGAGCAGTTGGAAGCTGAAACCAACCGGCTGGCCGAGACCATCGCCTCCAAGCTTGGTGCTGCGGTGAAAATCGGCAAACAGGCGTTTTACGAGCAGCTGCAGATGCCGCTGGACCAGGCCTATGCCTATACCAGCGGCGTGATTGTTGAAAACCTGATGCACCGTGACACCATCGAAGGTATGGCCGCGTTCATCGAAAAACGTGCCCCTGACTGGCAGGAATGAGTTTTTCCGAAAATTTACGGAAAGCTTTAGTCTTTGTTTACCAATAGGAACGTAATGTTTCCGTAATAGGCCAAATGACCGCCTTTCAATTCGGGCGGAAAGATGGCAAAGATTGGGCACGGCCGCTGAGCAGTCACCGGCCCGCACAATTTGGGCTGCTGCTGCGGAAGGGTCCCTCCAACCGGTCTCTCACCCGGCGATCCATCCCCGCAGCGGCGGCCCCAAATTTCCCCAACCAGCCCAGACAATCCGCGCCCGGCCATCCGCCTGCGCAACTGCCAAGCCTGTTGCACGATCCCGCCCCCTGCCCTATGTGGCGGGCATGACAGATCATTCGGCAAAAACACTGCATATCGTGGGCGGCGGCATGGCCGGCTCGGAAGCGGCCTGGCAGGCGGCAAACATGGGCGTTCAGGTGGTTATCCACGAGATGCGCCCCAAGGTGGAAACCTTTGCCCACCAGACCGGCAACCTGGGCGAAATGGTGTGTTCCAACTCCTTCCGCTCCGATGACGACGAGCAGAACGCCGTGGGCCTGCTGCATTGGGAAATGCGCGCCGCAAACGGGCTGATCATGACCACCGCGGATGAGCACCGCCTGCCTGCCGGCGGCGCCCTGGCGGTCGACCGCGACCCCTTTGCCGAAACGGTGACCGCCAAGCTGAAGGCGCACCCGAATGTCACTGTTTCTTATGAAGAAATCACCGAACTGCCCACCGATGGCCACTGGATCTTTGCCACCGGCCCGCTGACCTCGCCGGAACTGGGCAAGGCGATCCAGGCCGAAACCGGTGCTGAGGCACTGGCCTTCTTTGATGCCATCGCGCCGATTGTCTATGCAGAAAGCATCGACATGTCCCAGGCCTGGATGCAGTCGCGCTATGACAAGGGCGAGACCGAGGAAGAGCGCACCGCCTACCTCAACTGTCCGATGGACAAGGACCAGTACGAGGCCTTCATCGACGCGCTGCTGGCCGCCGACAAGACCGAGTTCCACGAGGGTGAGACAGCAGGCTATTTCGACGGCTGCCTGCCGATCGAGGTGATGGCCGAACGCGGCCGTGAAACCCTGCGCCACGGGCCGATGAAGCCGGTTGGCCTGACCAACCCGCACCAGCCGGAGGTCAAGGCGCATGCGGTGGTGCAGCTGCGCCGCGATAACGCGCTGGGGACGCTGTTCAATATCGTCGGCTTCCAGACCAAGATGAAATACGGCGCCCAGACGGAAGTCTTCAAGATGATCCCCGGGCTGGAGAACGCAAGTTTTGCCCGGCTCGGCGGCATCCACCGTAATACTTTCATCAACTCGCCCACCCTGTTGGATGCGCAAATGCGGCTGAAGTCAAAGCCCAACATCCGCTTTGCCGGCCAGATCACCGGTGTTGAGGGCTATGTAGAAAGTGCTGCCATGGGCCTGCTGGCAGGCCGCCTGGCAGCGGCTGAGGTTCTGGGCCAGGAGCTGCCGGAAGTGCCGCAGGACAGCGCCATGGGCGCGCTGATCCACCACATCACCGGCGGTGCCGAGGCCAAAACCTTCCAGCCAATGAACGTGAACTTCGGCCTGTTCCGCCCGGTGGACGGCCTCAAGGGCGGCCGCCGCGGCCGCAAGGACCGTTACAAGGCCTATACCGACCGCGCCAAGGATGTCTGGCAGGAGTGGCTGAAAAACTTTTCCTAGACGAAAAGCCCTGCCCGCGCCTAAACTTTTCCCATGAGCGAAAAGTTTCTGGACAAGGCGTACGGCCTTGAAACACCGGAAGCGACCCTGGAGCACTATGACCAATGGGCCGCTTCCTACGACGCAGAGATTGCCGAAAACGGTTACGCAACACCGGGGCGGATTGCCCAGGCTTTGGCAAAATACCAAACCGACATGAGCGAGCCCGTGCTGGATTTCGGCTGCGGAACCGGTTTGGCTGGTCTGGCCTTGCGGCTGCAGGGGTTTGAAACCGTGGACGGCATGGAGCCGTCGGAAGAAATGCTGGAACAGGCCCGCAGCAAGGACGCCTACCGCACGCTGACGCGGATCGATCCCGCGGCGAAACAGCCGATCCCGCACGGCGCCTACCGCCTGATCACCGGCTGCGGCGTTCTGGGCACAGGCGCAGCGCCGCCCGCGGTGTTCGACACGATCATGCACGCCCTGCCGCGCGGCGGATTGTTCGCCTTTTCCTACAACGATCACGCGCTGGCGGACCATGCCTACACCGGCAAGCTCAATGAATGGCTGGACTGTTCAGCAGCACGGCTGCTATTCCGGGAACACGGGGATCACCTCCCCGGCATCAACCTGAAGTCCACCGTTTATGTAATTGAGAAAGCGTGACATTCACCACACGTTTCGCGCCGTCGCCAACCGGGCCGCTGCACCTGGGCCATGCCTATTCGGCGCTTCTGGCGCATGATATGGCCGTGGCCAATGGCGGCACCTTCCTGCTGCGCATCGAAGACATCGACCAGTCGCGCGCGCGTGCCGAGTGGGAGGCGCAAATCTATGAGGACCTTCACTGGCTTGGCCTCAGGTGGCCGAAACCGGTGATGCGCCAGTCGGAGCGGTTACCCCGTTACCGGGCAGCACTCAAACAGCTGACTGCGATGGGCCTCACCTATCCCTGCCGCTGCAACCGTGCTGATATCGAGGCGGCTGCCGGCGCGCCGCAGGAAGGGGTGCCTCAGTTCGGCCCGGACGGACGCATCTACCCTGGCACCTGCCGCAGCCGCCTGCCATCGGAGACCGCGGACCGGGACGTGATCCGCCTGAATATGGAGAAAGCGGTCCGCGCCGCCGGTTTGCGAAGCTTCGCGGAGACCGGGCCGGAGTTCCAGGGCGCGCATGCTTTGGACCCTGACGCGCTGATCTCAGGTGTTGGCGACATCATTCTGGTGCGCCGCAACATGGGCAGTTCCTACCACCTGTCGGTGGTGATGGATGACGCGGACCAGGGCATCACACAGGCGGTGCGCGGTGCAGACCTTTTCGAGGCAACCCAAATCCACGTCCTGCTTCAATGCCTGCTGGACCTGCCCACACCCATTTACCACCACCACCATCTGATCCGCGATGAGAACGGCAAACGCCTCGCCAAACGCGACGACGCCCGCGCCATCGCCAAATACCGCGCCGAAGGGGCCACCCCGCAAGACATCCGCGAAATGGTGGGCCTGCCGCTTCTTTCTGGCTGAAAATATCCCCGCCGGAGGCACGGCCCGCCAGGGCCGTTATTCCATCGGCTTCATCAGCTCAACCTCTTCCCCGTCCCGCACCGCGGTATAGAAACAGGTCCGCCGGTTGGTGTGGCAGGCTGCCCCGGTCTGGCGCACCAGCGCCAGCAGGCAGTCGCGGTCGCAGTCAATCCTCAGGTCCACCAGTTCCTGCACGTGGCCGGAAGTCTCACCCTTGATCCAGAACGCTTGCCGCGAGCGCGACCAATAGGTGACTTTGCCGGTCTCAAGCGTCTTCGCCACCGCATCGGCATTCATCCAAGCCATCATCAGCACCTCGCCGGAGGCGTCGTCCTGCGCAATGCAAGGGATCAGCCCAGCATCGTTGTAGGTCAGGCTGGCGGGATCAAAGGACATGTCTAAAAACCTTTTGCATCTGCTGTTCGGCTCCCTATGTATGGGGAACCTGCAAAATGGGAAAGACCGGGAAAGCAATGTCTGGCGATAGTGATCTGATCAAGCTGTATTCCTCGCGCATTCTGGCGCTGGCAGCCGACATTCCGCACCTCGACCGGTTGCAGGCGCCGGACGCCACGGTCAAGAAACGATCGCCCTTGTGCGGCTCTGCCGTGACCGTCGACGTCAAGGTTGAGGATGGCCGGATCACGGATTTCGGTCAGGACGTGAAGGCCTGTGCCCTGGGTCAGGCCTCTGCCGCGGTGGTAGGCGCCAATGTCATTGGCCGCTCGCAGGAAGAGGTTGAAACCGCCCGCAATCAGCTCAAGGCCATGCTGACCCAGGACGGACCGGTCCCTGATGCGCCGTTTGACGGGCTGGAAGTTCTGCAGCCTGCAAAGGAATTCAAGAACCGCCACGCCTCGATCATGCTGGCGCTGGAGGCAACTCTGGAAGCGATGCAGACCGCTGCCAAGGAGCAATGCGCCTGAGGCACTAGGTCCGCGGCACAAAACGCTCACAGCAAGGAGCACCAGACTGCCCTGCATTCTTGCAGGGCTTTGGCTTTCTATGCCCCGCACCAATGAAAAAACCGCCGCACATCCGGGCAGATGGCGGCGGCAGTCATGCTCTGTTGTGCGGGACCCGGGCGGGCCAGGCAGGATCTTGAGGCAATTCAGTCGAAGATCGGGCCGAGGGGGATCTGTACAGGCGGTTGATCCCCTAAGAACAGTCCGGGACAGGAAAGGGCCGGCCCGGCACAGCAGAGGCATTCAGGAAAACGGTACAGGCGTCAGAACAGCCCCGGCAGGTGCAGCGCCGCCACCAGCATCACCATCAGCGAGGCCGCACCGATGGCGTCCTGCAGCAGGGTTGAATGGGCGTTTTGAATGGTGGTCTTGATCTGTGCAATCATGGCTCGGGCCTCCTCCAGTCTGTGTCGCTGCTCTCTGGCAATCTTGTTGCCTCTTTGTTCTCATTTTCAGGCGCGCCTGTAAAGAACTTTTTGAGAACATTTGCGAACACAAGAGAACACCGCAGCGGAACAGTCGCGGGAGCGGAGGCTAACCCACTGAAATCAAACGGATCGCCTGATCCTGTTTCATCAGCCACAACAGAACGCGCGCCGCCTTGCCGCGCTCCCCCTCCAGCTTGGGGTCGGCAGCCAGCAGCGCCCGCGCATCGCTTTGCGCCACAGCCATCAGCCCGGCTTGGCGTTCCAGGTCGGCGATTTGGAATCGCGGCAGCCCGGATTGCGCGGTGCCGATCATATCGCCCGCCCCGCGCATCTGAAGGTCGGTCTCGGAGATCCGGAACCCGTCTTCGGTCTCGCGCAGCACCTCCAGCCGCTTGCGGCCGCCCTCGGTCAGCGGCGGCTGATACATCAAGAGGCACGTCGACTCGGCGCTGCCGCGCCCGACCCGGCCGCGCAGCTGGTGCAGCTGGGCCAAGCCGAAAATCTCGGCCCGCTCGATCACCATGATCGAGGCATTGGGCACGTTTACCCCCACTTCGATCACCGTGGTGGCCACCAGAACCTTTGTCTTTCCTTCAACAAACGCCGCCATCGCCGCGTCCTTCTCAGAGGGGGGCATCTGGCCGTGCACCAGTCCAACTGTTCCTTCGCCGAGAATAGCGCGCAGGTGCTTGAAGCGTTCTTCCGCCGCCGTCAGGTCGCTCAGCTCGGATTCGTCCACCAGCGGGCAAACCCAATAGCACTGCCGCCCCTCGGCAATCGCCTTGCGCAGGTGGTCCACCACCTCCTGCATCCGCTCCGTACTGATCACGGCTGTCTTGACCGGCTTGCGCCCCGGCGGTTTCTCATCCAGCACCGAGACATCCATGTCGCCATACTGCGCCAGCGCCAGTGAGCGCGGGATCGGTGTCGCAGTCATCACCAGAACATCGGCGCCCTTGCCCTTTTCCGCCAGCTCCATTCGCTGGCGCACGCCGAAGCGGTGCTGTTCATCGACAATCGCAAGGCGCAGGTCACGGAATTCCACGTCATGCTGGAACACTGCATGAGTGCCGACCAGAATGTGAATATCGCCGCGCTTCAGCGCGGCCAATTTTGCCTTTCGCTCAGCGCCCTTGTCGCGGCCCGTCAGGATCTCGATCACCACGCCCGCGTCTTCGGCCAGCGGCGCCAGGCCTTCCATGTGCTGCTGCGCCAGAATGCCGGTTGGGGCCATCATCACCCCCTGCCCGCCCGCTTCAACAGCTACCAGCAAGGCCATGAAAGCAACCAGCGTTTTTCCAGCACCCACATCGCCCTGCAGAAGCCTGTTCATGCGCTTGTCCGAGGCCATATCGGCAGAGATTTCCTCGATCGCGCGGGCCTGTGCGCCTGTGGGCCGGTACGGCAGCGCCTGCAGCACCTTGGACTGCAACCGTCCGGTGGCCGCACTTTGGATACCACGCGCCTTGCGCTCCTTCTGGCGCGCCAGCGCCAGGGTCAGCTGATGGGCAAAGAGTTCGTCATAGGCCAAACGCGCCCGGGCCGGCGCCTGCGGGCTGAGGTCATCCGGCCCTTGCGGCGCATGGGCAAACTGGAGCGCCTCATGCCAGGCGGGCCAGTTCTCCTTAAGCATCTGCGCCGGGTCGATCCATTCTGCCAGTTCCGGCATCCGCGCCAGCGCGCTTTGCGCCGCTTTGTACATGGTCTTTTGCGTGACCCCATGGGTCAGGCTGTAGACCGGTTCAAACTCCGGGATGCCATGCGCCTCTTCCACCGGCAGCATGTGGTCCGGATGCACCATCTGCGCGAGGCCGTCGAATAGCTCCAGCTTACCCGAGACCACCCGCCGGGATCCTTCGGGCAACTGCGCCTCCAGATAGCGGCTACGGCCGTGGAAGAAGACCAGCTGGAACTCTGTCTCCGCATCCTCGACATGAATGCGGTAGGCCCCGCCGCGGTTGCGCGCCGGGCGGTGACGGCCAATGGTCACCTCCACCGTCACAGTGGCGGGCAACTCTACCCCGAGGATGGTGTCGCGGCGGCGCCGGTCCACCACCGAATACGGCAGCGAAAACAGCAGATCCCGCGGCGTTTCGATATCAATCTGGCTGAGGCTCTGCGCCGTTTTCGGGCCGACACCCTGCAGGGTCTCAGCGCCGGCAAACAGCGGAAACAGGATCTCGGGACGCCCGCTCATGCCTCTGCGATCAGCTCCAGCCAGCCGTCTTCGTCCATAGTCCGGATACCTAGTTCCGCCGCCTTCTTGGCCTTGGAGCCAGCGCCCGGACCCGCCACCAGGATGTCGGTCTTCTTGGAGACTGAGCCGGAAACCTTGGCCCCCAGCGCCTCTGCCCGCGCCTTGGCTTCGGCCCGGGTCATCTTCTCCAGCGTGCCGGTGAAGACCACGGTCTTTCCAGCCACCGGGCTGTCCGCGGCCGGGGCATCCGGCGGCACGATGGTGAGTTTTGCCACCAGCCGGTCAAACGCCGCGCGCTCCTCTGCGTTGGCAAAGGCGTCGGACAGGGAAAGGCCCAAAACTGCGCCGATCCCGTCCACGCCAATGAGGTCGGCCCAGGCAGACGAGGCGTCCGCGGGAACATTGCAAGCCGCAACGGCTGCCGCACGGGTTTCAGAGATCTTCGCGCGCCTGCCTTCGTCAGCTGCGGCTTGACGCTCCGCCTCTTCGGCTTCATCCGCGGCCCGGTGGGCCAGCGCAGCCGGGCGGGCAGTATCAATCGCCTCCGCCATTGCCTGCCAATCCCGGTAGTGCAACGCCAGATCACGGCCAGCGACCTCGCCGGCGTGGCGGATGCCAAGGGCAAAAATCAGCTTGGCCAGCGGGATGGTTCGCTTTTCCTCGATCGCCGCGAACAGGTTCTCGGCGGACTTCTCTCCCCAGCCCTCGCGGTTCTTCAGCTGCTGCAAGCCAGACCCATAATTCGCTTGCAGATCAAAGACATCTGCAGGCTCCTTGATCCATTCATCACCGTGGAACTGCTCCACCTGCTTGGCGCCCAGCCCTTCGATGTCAAAGGCCGCTCGGGAGACGAAATGCTTCAGCTTCTCCACCGCCTGGGCGGGGCAGATGATGCCGCCGGAGCAGCGGCGCACCGCATCGCCCTCTTCCCGTTCCGCCGGGCTGCCGCACTCCGGGCAGATGTGCGGGAACTGGTAAGGTTCTGCGCCATCCGGGCGTTTGGCCAGATCCACATCGGCCACCTTGGGGATCACATCGCCGGCGCGGTAGATCTGCACCCAATCACCGATGCGGATGTCCTTGCCGCCGCGGATTTCCTCGCCCTTTGAATCGCGCCCCTGAATGTAGTCCTCATTGTGCAGCGTGGCGTTGGATACCACCACCCCGCCAACCGTCACCGGGGTGAGCCGCGCCACCGGGCTGAGCGCGCCGGTGCGGCCGACCTGAATGTCGATGGCCTCCAGCCGGGTCCAGGCAAGTTCGGCTGGGAATTTGTGCGCAATCGCCCAGCGGGGTGTGGTGGAGCGGAACCCCAGCCGCGCCTGCAGCGCCAGATCATTGACCTTGTAGACCACGCCGTCGATGTCATAGCCGAGCGTAGCTCGCTGCTCCTCGATGCTGCGGTAATGCGCGATCATGTCTTCGGTGGACGCACAGAGCCGGGTCAGCGGATTGGTCTGAAAGCCCAGGGACTTCAGCCGTTCGATTGCCTCTATCTGGGTCTCTGCCAGCGGTTCGCTCAGCTCTCCCCAGCTGTAGGCAAAGAACCGCAAGGGCCGCGCACGGGTGATTTCCGCATCCAGCTGCCGCAAGGAGCCCGCAGCCGCATTGCGCGGATTGGCAAAGGTCTTGCCGCCGCGTTCCTCGTGCCGGGCATTCAGCGCCTCGAAATCCGCGTGGCTCATGTAAACTTCGCCGCGCACTTCCAGAACGTCCGGCGCCCCTTCCAATTGCTGCGGGATGTCGGCAATGGTGCGGGCGTTGGCGGTCACGTTCTCGCCAATGCTGCCATCGCCGCGGGTCGCCGCCTGGATCAGCGTGCCGTTTTCATAACGCAGGGACAGCGACAGCCCGTCAATTTTAGGCTCCGCCGTGAAGGCCAGGGCATCCGCCGGGCTGAGGCCGAGGTACTTGCGGATGCTGCGGTCGAAATCCGCGACGTCTTCATCCTCAAAGGCATTGCCCAGCGACAGCATCCGAACGGAATGAGTGATCTTGCCAAAGCCGGACGCGGCAGGCGCGCCGACCGCGTCCAGCTGGCTGGCCGCTTCCGCGAGTTCAGGGAAAGCATCCGCAAGAGCCCGGTAGCGGCGCTTAAGCGAATCATATTCTGCATCACTGATCTCCGGCGCGTCGTCCTGGTGATAGGCCAGATCAGCCGCCCGCAACTGCTCTTCAATCGCCTCAAATTCCGCCTTAGCGTCATCTGCTGTCAGGCTGGCCACGTCTTTTTCTGTCAATTCTGCCACGCGCGGTCCCTCTTCGTTCTCCCCTCCGGTGATAAGGCTCCACGCGCGCCGCGTCCAGCGCATCTGACAGTCGGCGCACCGCAGCCGTTAAAAACAAAAAGACCCGCCCAAAGGCAGGTCTTTGCAACCGGTGGCGCATCATCACGCGCCACCCGGGTGTTCTTCCTTTCAGGCGCCGACAGCCATCCGCTGACCGCCTGACATATGATCTTCCTGCGGATCACGCAGCACATAGCCGCGGCCCCAGACAGTTTCGATGTAGTTTTCGCCGTCTGTCGCGTTGCTGAGTTTCTTACGCAACTTACAGATGAAAACATCGATGATTTTCAGTTCTGGTTCATCCATGCCGCCATAAAGATGGTTCAGGAACATCTCCTTGGTCAGCGTGGTACCCTTGCGCAGGGACAGAAGCTCCAGCATCTGGTATTCCTTGCCGGTCAGATGCACCGCCTTGCCACCGGCCTCCACCGTCTTGGCGTCCAGATTGACCGCGATCTTGCCGGTCTTGATGATCGACTGCGAATGGCCCTTGGACCGGCGGATAATCGCGTGGATCCGCGCCACCAGTTCCTCGCGGTGGAAGGGTTTGGTCAGATAGTCATCCGCGCCAAAGCCGAAGCCCTTGATCTTGTTGTCGGTATCGTCCGCACCGGACAGGATCAGAATGGGCGTTTCGATGCGGGACATGCGCAGCTGGCGCAGCACCTCATGGCCGTTCATATCCGGCAGCCCCAGATCCAAGAGGATCAGGTCATAGTCGTAAAGTTTGGCCAGATCGATCCCTTCCTCCCCCAGATCCGTCGTATAAACGTTCAGGTTGGCATGGGTCAGCATCAGCTCGATGCTCTTGGCCGTGGTCGGATCATCCTCAACCAGCAGAATGCGCATATTATTTTCTCCGCCTGTACACTGTTTCCCTCAGGTCGCGTTAACCTTGGTGGAAAAAAGTTAATGCCTCGTTACCATGATGGTTAATTTAGAATTTCAACTCAAGGGCGGCCTGATTTATTTTGCGTCCTGATCACGGAATTTCTTGAGACGTGTGGTTTTCAGGGCCTCTTCGCCATGATCGGCAACGGCTGCAACCCAGCTGCGGAACTCTTCCTCGCTCAGGCCGTAGCGGCGCATCGCCTCCTTCTGCGGCAGCAGCCCGTAGAGCACACCGCGCACCACGGCTGCCTTGCGCGAGGCCACCCAGCGCTTGGTGGTTTCCGGCGGCAAATCCGCCCGGGTCATGATGGTGCCGTCCGGCAGGGTGACTGCCCGCGGCCCGTCGACTTTCTTCAAAAACATCTTTCTTCCCTCTGAAGATCTTGTTCGTTGGGTCTGGCACCAGAATTTCCCAACAGGCTTAACGCCGCATGAACCACGCCCCTTGAGAGTCCTTAGGATTTTCATATATTCTGCGGCGCCTGCCCCCTTGCCTTCAGGAGCTGCCCCATGGCGCTGGACCACGACACGGAACTCAATTCACTCGGCTTTGCCAAACCGCCCTCGGAAACCCGGGTGGTTGTGGCGATGTCAGGCGGCGTCGACAGCTCTGTTGTTGCTGCATATTTGGCCGATCAGGGCTATGACGTGGTCGGCGTGACGCTGCAGCTCTACGATCACGGCGCGGCGCTGGCGAAAAAAGGCGCCTGCTGCGCGGGCATCGATATCCATGATGCGCGGCGCGTGGCAGAGGAACGCGGCTTCCCGCACTACGTTCTGGATTATGAGAACATTTTTAAGGATGCGGTGATTGACGAGTTCGCCGACAGCTATCTGGCTGGTGCAACCCCGGTACCCTGCATCCGCTGCAATGAGCGGGTGAAGTTCAAGGATCTCCTGGAAACCGCCAAGGACCTTGAGGCCGACTGCATGGCGACCGGTCATTACATCCAGCGCAAGATGGGCGCGCACGGGCCGGAATTGCATTCTGCTGAAGACGCCAACCGCGACCAGAGCTACTTCCTGTTCTCCACCACGCCGGAGCAGCTCGATTACCTGCGCTTCCCGCTGGGCCACCTGCCCTCCAAGGACGCCACCCGCGAGATGGCGGCCCAATACGGTCTGGCGGTGGCCGACAAGCCTGACAGCCAGGACATCTGCTTTGTGCCGGACGGCAACTACGCCAGCGTGATCGAGAAGCTGCGCCCCGGCGCAGCGGAGCCGGGCGAGATCGTGCATTCCGACGGCCGGGTGCTGGGCAGCCACGAGGGCGTCATCCACTACACCATCGGCCAGCGCCGGGGGCTGGGTATCGGCGGGCTCAGCGAACCGCTTTATGTGGTGAAACTGGATGTGGACACAAAACAGGTGGTTGTCGGCCCCAAGGAGCTGCTGGCCACCCGCACCATCCCGGTGCGCGAGATCAACTGGCTGGGCGATGAACCCTTCACAAGCCGCAAAGAATGGCATCTGAAGGTCAAGGTCCGCTCCACCCGCCCGCCGCGCGAGGCGATCATCCGGCCGCTGACTGAGACCACTGCCGAGGTAGAGCTGCTGACGCCGGAAGAAGGCGTCTCCCCCGGCCAGGCTTGCGTGTTCTACGCCAGCGAGGGCAGCCGCATCTTCGGCGGCGGCTGGATCTGGCGCGGCTACTGATCCACTGCCCGCCGGGTCAAGGGAGGCGAAGCCTCCGCGCGGCAGGCGCGGCTTGTCCTTGACGCGGCATCTTCAAAACAAAATCGGAAGAGCGCCTTAAGGGCAGACCTGCCCATAAGTGCTTCTCAGCAGAATATCCTGCAAAATTCTCGTGTTTCCCAACCGTCTGCGTTCTGCGGCTGCGGAGCGGCGCACTCCGCGCGGGAGCGCAGCTCCCGCGCAACCAGAAGCCGCGCGGCGGAGGCTTTGCATCCGGCGTGCTTCCGGCTTACCTGCCGGGCAACCGGTCCAGAACCGCACGGGCGGCGCGCAGACCGGGCTCTTCTCCGCCCTGTCCCAAGCGCTGCATGGTCAGTTCCATCGCCTCCCGCTGAGCACTGGGATTTCCGGCAGATTCCTCCAGCCGGGCGGAGATGTTCTCCGGCGTGCAGTCCGGCCCCAGGCATTCCGGCACCACCCGCGTATCGCTTACCAGATTGACCAGCGTCACCGTGTCGATCAGCGCCATGCGCTTCATGATCTGCCAGGTGAGCCACTGGAACTTGTAGGCGATCACCATCGGTGTTCGGGCGGCGGCCAGTTCCAGCGAAACGGTACCAGAGGCAGCCAGCGCCAGGCTGGCGGAGGCAAAGGCGGCGCGTTTATGCGCTTTGGCACGGTCCGGAGTATACCGGTTCGGATCAACCATGACAGTGCCCGCCGGCCAATCCTTCAGTGCGTCTTGCACCAGACCCGCGACGGGCGCGGCGGCAGGAATCACAATCCGGTAATCAGGATGCTTTGCGCAAAATTGCTCCAGGGCCCCGCCAAAGTCCGGCGCCAGCCGCGACACTTCAGACCGGCGCGATCCGGGCAGTGCCAAGACAAACGGCGCATCACCCAAACCGAATTCACTGCGGAAGGCCTGGATCTCTGCATCTGTGGCCTGAGGCTCCGACACCACCGGGTGGCCGACGAAATCGCAGTCCATGCCCGCCGCTTCCATGTAGGGCGGCTCGAACGGCAAGAGCGCCAGCACGTGATCAATGACTTCCGCCATTTTCCCGGCCCGCTTGGGCCGCCACGCCCAGACCGAAGGCGCCACGTAATGCACGGTGCGGATATTGCTTTGCGCCTTGACCAGCCGCGCCACGCGAAGGGAGAAGTCAGGGCTGTCGATGGTGATCAGCACGTCCGGCCTGGTTTCCAGCACCGCGTCCGCCGTTTCCCGGATCCGGCGCTTCAGGTGGCGGTACTTGGGCAGCACCTCCGCCAGCCCCATGACCGACAACTCATCCATTGGAAAGCGCGATACCAGCCCCTGCTCCGCCATCAGTGTGCCACCGATGCCGTCAAAACTGACGCCGGGCTCCAGTTGTTTCAGTCCTGCCATCAGCGCTCCGCCCAGCCGGTCGCCCGAAGGCTCGCCCGCCAGGATAAAGACCCGAAGGCTCATGCCTCGCGCAGCCAGAGGAACAAGCCCAGCCGGTCGCAGGCCGCAATCACCGCGTCCTGATCCAGAACGATGACACCGCCCGCCTCCAGCACAATGCCGGACAGCCCGGCTTTAGCTGCAGCCTCAACCGTCTCCACACCAATCGTGGGCAGATCGGCGCGGCGGTCCTGTGCCGGTTTCGGCGCCTTGAACAAGAGACCGCCCTGCCCGTCCGGACGATGCTGCAGCGAGGTCAGCATCCAGTCAGTGCCAAACAGGTTTTCGACCGCAATCGCTTGCCCTTTGCGCACGGCGCAGGACTGGCCGATGTCGGCAACAGACATGGCCGCGACGATCTCGGCGCCGCGTTCAGCGTCTGCCTTGTCCAGCTCACCGGGCTGCACTTTGGTCGGCACACCCGCTGCCATCAGAAGCCGCGGCGCCACCTCATGAGCCGCGCGGACGGCAAAGCCTGCCTGTTCGAAAATCCCGATAATCGCGCGCAAGGCCCCATCGTCACCAGCCGCAAGCGCCGCTTGCAGCACCGGCACCAGCGGCATCGTGGCCGCATCAATAGCAGAGGGATCAATATGCGGGCGGCGCACAGCGCCAGCCAGGCAAATCTCGGTCACTTCCGCCGCCTTCAGCCGCTCCAGAAAACTGCCGAGCTGTTCAAAGCGAAAGGTGATTTCCGGATCGACCATATCCGGTTCCGCCCCTGCCATCGCACAGATCAGCGGACGGCCCGGCGCATGCGCGGCCACTTCAGCCGGCAGCGCGCCGGTGCCTGCAATCACTGCCAGCATCGCATTAGCCTCCCGGTGTCAGGAAAGAGCGATCGCTTCCGCCGGTGATGAAGGCAACAATACGCTGCACATATTCACTGTCGGTCTCATCCCCCAGCCGCTTGGCGCGCTCCTGGAAGGTTCCTTCGCCCTGGGCCAGCATCTGAAACGCTGCGCGCAAGGCGGTGATGTCGCTGCGGGCGACTCCGCGGCGCTTCAAGCCCACCAGGTTAAGACCGTCCAGCTCGCCGCGCTGCGCCTGCACCAGGCCATAGGGAATCACGTCGTTGGTCACCATGGTAACCGCGCCGATGATGGCGCCCTTGCCGATCCGCACCCATTGATGGATGCCGGACAACCCGCCGATGATTACATCGTCCTCCAGCACGCAGTGCCCCGCCACAGCGGCAGAGTTCACCACGATCACCCGGTCGCCGACCTGGGCGTCATGGGCGATATGGCAGCCGGCCATGAAAAGACCGTCATCGCCAATACGCGTCACGCCGCCGCCGCCCTCGGTGCCGGCATTCACCGTCACATGCTCGCGGATGCGGTTGCGCTTGCCGATCACGGTCTTACACTTCTCGCCTTTGAACTTCAGGTCCTGCGGGATCTCCCCCAGCACCGCAAAGGGGAACACCACGGTCTCGTCACCGATTTCGGTATCGCCGGTGACAACTACATGGGATTTCAGAACAACCCTGTCCCCCAGAACCGCCTCGGGGCCAACCACGCAGAACGGGCCGATCTCGCAGTCCTTTCCAAGCTTGGCACCCTCTTCAATCACGGCACTGGGGTGGATCTTGCTCATTTCAGCTTTCCTCGGCCTGGCGGTCGACCATTGCGGTAAATTCAGCCTCTGCAGCCACTTCGCCCTCAACCGTCGCACGGCCCAGGAACTTGAAGATCTTGCCGCCCGGCTTGCCGCGCAGGGTTTCCACATGCATCTCCAGCACATCGCCCGGCACCACCTTGCGGCGGAACTTGCACTTGTCGATGTTCATGAAATAGATCAGCAGGTCGGTGTCGACCATATCCATGCCGACACCCAGCATCACGCCGGCGGTCTGCGCCATCGCCTCGACGATGGTCACGCCCGGCATGATCGGCGTGCCCGGAAAATGACCCTGGAAATGCGGCTCGTTCATGGTGACATTCTTGATCCCGCGCGCCGATTTATAGCTGTCGATGTCGACCACCTTGTCGACCAGCAGGAACGGATAACGGTGCGGCAGGATCCGCTGGATCAGTTGAATGTCAGCGCTTTGCAGCTCGGTGGTCATGCTTGGTTTCCCATTTACGTCAAGAATACTGCGCTGTCCCTAGCAAGCGGACAGGCTTTGGGCAAGTTCGCGCACTCAGCGGTCGCCGTCCTCATCTGCGGCGCCGTCACCCAGAACGGCATCGATCCTGGCGATTGCCAAGGCCGTGATGTCGGCCGCGTCGGCACTCAGAAACACCGAGGAATGATCGAGGATCGCCCCAGCCCCGGCTTCCCGCATGATTTGCTGCAGCACCGGCAGAGACGCCTTAATGAACTCCCGCCGGGCATCCTCGCCCATCTGGGTTATCTCGCGCAGCTTCTGGTCCTGGCGGCGGCGGGTTTCCTGGACTTTCTCATCAAAGGCATCCGCCAGAGCGCGGAAAGCTTCCGGCTCCATCTCGCTGCGCCGTTCGGTCAGGTCCAGCTCCTCCTTACGCAGTTCCGCCTCGATACGGCGGTTCTCCGCGGTCAGAACCGCGCCTTCGGCCTCAATCTCGCGTTCCACCCGCTTGCCAAAGGCGCTTTCCGAGAACAGCCGGTCCGGCTGAATCGTGAGGATGCCGCTTTGCGGCAGCCCCAGCTGAAATTCGGCCCCGCTGCTGCCCGCAGTCTCCTGTGCGCGGACGGGTGCAGTGCCGGCGCAGATCAGCGCCAGGACAAGCCCCAGCGCTGCCCTGGCTCCGGGCTTCGGCTGCCGCACCAGATCAGAACCTCGCCTGCAAGGTCAGGTCAAAGCTCTGCTCCTCGTCAAAGTCCTCTTTCTTGAGGGCTTTGGAGAAGTTGAACCTCAGCGGGCCGAACCCGGTGGTCCAAAGAAGCGAGACACCAACCACGTGGCGGAAGGATTTCTCGTGTCCGACAATGCTGTTGCTTTTGATGGTATCGACATTTTGCAGCCCCCACAGGCCGCCGACGTCATAGAAAATGCCACCGCGCATCCCCAGTTCTTCGGGCAAACCAAGCGGGAATTCTGCATCGAACCGCGCAACCGCATAGTAGTTGCCGCCCAGGAAGTCGTTGTACGGGCCATTGGGACCGCCAGAGGACCGATCCCGCGGCCCGATACCACCCGGCTCAAACCCGCGCATGACAGAAGGCGTCAGAACAAAGCGGTCGATCGTCCGGCTGTTTCCACTGCCTTCCCACTGGAATGCACCAGCCTCCAGCGTGGCGCGGATGGTGACTTCTTCGTTCCAAATCTGTTTCTGAGCAACGAGTTTTGTGGTTGCCTTGACGTATTCGGAGTCCCCGCCCAGACCTGCATAGTCAGCGCCGATTTCTACCAGGAAACCAGCAGTCGGATCGAGCCCGGTCAGGCGGCTGTCATACCGGTAGGTAAAGCCAATTGCGCTGGCATTCCGTTCACCCTGCCCAATCTCGCTGCGGATAATCGGGCCAGCCAGATTCTGGTTGGTGTCATCGTCGTCAAACTGCATCTCGTCCGCGTCCCAAGTGTAACGGACCTGCAGCGAGGTATCCTCGCCGGTATCGAACGTTAGCGCAGGCTGGAAGAAGACTCGCTTGGTCTTGTATTCGGAGAAACTGGAGTCGGTTTCATTGAGGCCCAGGTCCAGATCAAACCGCAGTTTCCGGCCCAGCAGGTAAGGCTCGGTGAAGCCCAGCACGTAGGAGTCGGATTCCGTCGCGGTGGCGATGTTCAGCGACAGCCGCTGGCCGCGGCCAAGGAAGTTGTTTTCCGTCAGGCCGATGCTCAGGCCAAAGCCGTCGGTGACCGAGTAGGCGCCGCCAAGGTTCAGCGAGCCGGTCGGCTGTTCTTCGACATCCACATCGACAATCACCTGATCGGCGGAGCTGCCTTCGCGGGTTTCGACGTCCGCATTGGCAAAGAAACCCAGCGCGCGGATCCGCTCCGCGCTGTTGCGGATGGAGCGCGGGTTGAAGGGGTCGCCTTCAACCGATGCAAACTGCTGGCGGACAACCCGGTCCAGGGTGGTGGTGTTGCCCTCGATATCGATCCGCTCGACAAAGACACGGGGGCCGCGCGTCAGCACGAATTCGATGTCCAGGGTCAGGTCACGGTCATTGCGGGTGACCCGCGGCTCAACCCGCAGGAAATCGATCTCATTGCGGACGGCCAGGCCCTCCATCCGGTCGATCGCATTTTCAACCAGAGACGGTGTGTAAGTCACACCCGGCTTGATTTTCAGCGTGGAGGCAAATTCATCCGCATCCGCTTCCGGCATTTCGCTGGTGACGGTGATATTGCCGAACTTGAACTGCTGGCCTTCGGTCACGTCAACAACCAGGAACACGGCATCGCGTTCCTCGGTCACTTCTGCGTTGGCGCTGTTCACCCGGAAGTCGACATAGCCGCGCGACAGGTAGAAGTCGCGCAGCACCTGCTTGTCGAATTCCAGCCGGTCCTCGATCAGGGTGTCGGAACGGATGAAGCCGCGCAGCAGGCCGGCCTGCTTGGTTTCCAGCACCCGGCGCAGACGGCGGTCCGAATAGACCCGGTTGCCGGTGAACGACACGCGCTCCACCTCGATGGTGTCGCCTTCGGAAATCTCGAACACCAGATCAACGCGATTGTTGCTGCGGCGGATGATCCGCGGGGTCACGCGCGAGGCCAAACGCCCCTGCACGCTGTAGGCTTCGGCAATTGCGGCGGCGTCACGCTCTGCCTGCGTAGGGTTGAACACCCGGCGCGGCGCAGATTCGATGATCTGGTCCAGCGCGTCGTCCTTGAGGCGCTTGTTGCCTTCGAAACTGATCTGATTGATGGTCGGGAACTCAGTGACCTTGATCACCAGCGTGCTGCCGCGCGGCACGATTTCCACTGTTTCAAATACGCCACTGTCAAGAATGCGCTGGTAGGCGTCGTTCAGCTCGCCTGCGCTGACCGTCTGGCCGCGCTCGATGCCGGTATAAGCGACAACGGTCGACGTCTGAATGCGCTGATTGCCCTCTACCTGCACCGAATTGAAGCGGTAGCTTTGCGCTTCTGCCGGCAGCGGTGCCAGCGCGTAACCCAGCGCAACTGCCAGAGAAATAGCAGAAACTTTGCGGTACAAGATATTGATGCCCGACTTGCGCTCGACACAGGACTTGCCTGCGATTTTCCCCCAAACCATTTTTCAGAACCCGATTTTTATAGCAGCTTTGCGACGTGCGTACCGGGTTTGAAAGCGCTTGTCAAAACCAACTGAGGCGCAACTTGAGGGCAACCGGCGCGGCGGGCTGGCGCGCCGGGTACGGGAATCACAAAGTGGCGAGCCAGGTGCCTGCTGTCAACGCTCCGGCAATGGCGAATCCGGTCAATGCCCGGTCCCAGTTCAGGCGCACCAAGAGGCCAAGGCCGCGATAGGATTGCGAGAGTGTGTGCATCGGATATCCCCCAGTTCTTCACCCGCCCGCAAGCACGGCGCTCAGCGGCGCGGGCTGCAGGTTGAGGAAAAGTTAACGGGGGAATGTGGCAGCACTTGGGCGGCACTATGGCCGCCCTTTGTTAGTGCTTCAGCTGTCGTTGATCAGCAAAACAGGTCGTTGCCCAAGGCAAACACCATCAGCGACAGCACCACAGCTATGCCAAAGGTCATCAGCACCCGCACCGCCCGGTCGCTGGGCGGACGCCCTGCCACGGCCTCATAGGCATAGAACACCAGGTGGCCGCCATCCAATGCGGGAATGGGAAACAGGTTCAGCAGGCCCACTGCAGTCGAAAGAACCGCGATGAAGCGGATAAAGCTCTCCGCCCCCTGGCTGGCCATCGCGCCGGAGGTTTCGGCAATGCCGATCGGCCCCGACAGGTTACAGGTGCTGATCGCCCCGGTGATCATGTGCTTCAGGCCAGACAGCGAGGTCTCCACCACCGCCCAGACCTGATAGCTGCCTGCCGCAAGAGCTTCACCAAATCCCGCGGCTTCGGTTGCCGGCGAAAAGGCCAGCCCGCCGACGATACCGATCCGCCAGCGGGTGGCAAAGCCGCCATCCGGCTGCGGCTCATCGGTGCGCCGCGGTGCCAGCGCCATTTCGACGGTTTCGCCGCCGCGCCAGACATCCAGCACCAGCACCTTGCCATCAGCCGCCTCAACCAGTTCCTTCAGCTGCTCAAAAGACACCAGCGGGGTGCCGTCCACTGCAACAATCACGTCATCCGGCTGCAGCCCTGCATCAGCCGCCGCGCTGCGCGGCACTACGCCGTGCACGTAAGGCGGATACAGAAAGGGCCCGTCGACCACGATCTCGTCACCGCCCCGGCGAACGGCGTACTCCAGCGGCTGCTGCTGCGGCAGCGCCTGCCGGAATGCCTCCCACGCATCGCTGTCCTGGTAGTTCGGAACAGGAACTCCCCCTGCGCTGATCAGCTCATCCCCCTGCTGCAAACCGTTCTCGAGCCCGGGCAGCGGCGCCAGGGCTCCAATGGTCAGAGGTTCGCGCATATTGCCCTGCGACAGCGCTACAGCGGTAAAGATGATGGCGGACATCACGAAGTTGAACACCGGGCCTGCCGCAACCGTCGCCGCCCGCGCCCACAAGGGCGCACCGTGCATGGTCCGGCGCAGGGCGGCGGGATCCGCGGCGGCGGCCTCCATCGCCAGCGCATCCTTGCCGGAGGCCGCATCGGAATCGCCCAGGAATTTCACGTAACCGCCAAAGGGCAGCGCCGCCACTTGCCAGCGGGTGCCGCGCTTGTCCATCCGGCTCCACAGCACCGGGCCGAACCCGATGGAGAACACCTCAGCATGAATGCCCGACCAGCGGCCGACGATGTAATGGCCGTATTCATGCACCGCCACGATCACCGACAAAGCGACGACAAAGCTGGCGATTGTATAGAGAAAACCGCCAAACTGCGGGACAAAAGAAAGTACGTCCAAAATTCTACCCTATGCGTTCTTCTGCGGCGCGCGCCGCCTGTTTCCTGGCGACATGGTCAACCCGGGTCACGTTATCAAGTGTCATTGCGGCATCTATGAGGCCGCCATCCGCCTCGATCCGCTCCAGCACTGCAGCGGTCACGGCGGCCATATCGGTGAACCGGATGCGCCCGGCAATGAACTCGTCCAGCGCCTGTTCCTTGGCCGCGTTAAACGCCGCGCCCATCAGCCCGCCCCGCTCCATCACCTCATAGGCCTGGCGCAGCGCCGGATAGCGGGCCAGGTCCGGGGCGCGGAAATTCAGCTGGCCGATGCGGGCCAGGTCCAGCCGCTCCACCGGCAGGTTCTGGCGCGCGGGCCAGTGCAGCGCATAGCCGATGGCATGGCGCATATCGGCAGCACCCAGATGTGCCATCAGCGCGCCGTCATTGAAGCCGACCAGCGCGTGCACCAGGGACTCGGGATGCACCAGCACCTCGATCTGATCGGGCCGGACACCGAAGTATTCCCGGGTTTCAATGACTTCCAGCGCTTTATTGAACATCGACGCGCTGTCGATGGTGATCCGCTGCCCCATGTCCCAATTGGGATGCGAGGACGCCTGCGCCAGGCTTGCCTTCGCCAGATCCTCCAGCGGCCAATCCCGGAAGGCACCGCCCGATGCGGTGATGACAATCCGCTCAACCGCTTCAATGTCTTCCCCCACCAGCCCCTGAAACACCGCCGAATGCTCGCTGTCGACCGGCAGCAGCCGGGCGCCGTGTTGTTCCGCGGTTTCCAGCAGCAGCCTGCCTGCGCAGACCAGCGATTCCTTGTTGGCAAGCGCCAGCGTGGTGCCGTGTTTCAGCGCCTCCAGCCCCGGGGCCAGCCCCGCAGCGCCGACAATCGCCGACATGATCCAGTCTGCCGGGCGCGCCGCCGCCTCAACCAGCGCCGCCTGCCCCGCTGCCGCTTCGACATCAGAGCCCGCCAGCGCGGCCCGCAAATCCGGCAGGCGGTCTTCAAAGGCGGTAACGGCAACATCCGCACGCAAGGCTATGGCGTCTTCGGCCAGCCTGGCGATATTCGCTCCGCCGGTCAGCGCCACCACGTCATAGGCGTCAGGCGCGCGGCGGATCAGGTCGATGGTGTTCTGTCCAATCGACCCGGTGGCGCCGAAGATCGAGATTTTCCGCATGGTCTTTCCTGACTGGTTATCCCCAGAAGGCAGCGACGGCCAGGAACATGGCCGCTGCGCCCAGCATCCCGTCAAAGCGGTCAAACAGCCCGCCATGGCCGGGAATCAGCGCACTGGAATCCTTGACGCCCATCTTGCGCTTCAGGGCGCTTTCCGCCACATCGCCGGCCTGGCTGGCCATCGACAGAAGAACCGACAGCACGACAAGGCCAAAGCCCTGCCCCAACTGCGCGGCGAAGACAGCCCCGACAATGGCAGCCGCAATCCAGCCCGACGCGGTGCCGCTCCAGGTTTTCTTGGGGCTGACACGGGGCCAGAACTTGGGTCCGCCAAGGGCCTTGCCCGCAAAATACCCGGCCACATCTGTCGCAACCACAATGCAGATCAGCCACAGCATCCAAGCCATGCCCATCTGGCCGCGCAGCCAGATAAAACCGAACCCTGCCAGCAGCACCCACAGCGCGAACCCGGTGAAGTACTGCCGCCGTTCACGGATCTGACTGAAACCGGCGGCCACAGGTGCGGCCAGCACCGGCAGCACCCACAGGGCGGGCAGCAGCGACGCCAGCAGTACCGCAACGGCTGAGATCGCGCCAAGCTGCAGCGCCGTGCCGCTGCGTGACGGCATCAGCATCCGTACCAGCTCCCACACCATGCCGCCGCAGCACAGCGCGATCAGAGCATTGAAAATGAACCCGCCAGCCCAGACCGCAAAACCGCCTGCGGCAATCATCACGATGGCAGATACAGCCCGCGGCAGCAGGTCCGCCCACCGGTCCTTGGCAGCACTCATGTCTTGACCGCCCCGAACCGGCGGTCGCGGCGGCCATAGCTGTTGCACAGCCGCTCCAGCTCCTCGCCCGAGAAATCAGGCCACAGCGTGTCGATGAACTCATATTCCGCATAGGCCGACTGCCACAGCAGGAAGTTTGAGATCCGCGCCTCGCCGCTGGTGCGGATCACCAGGTCCGGATCCGGCAGCACATGGGTGTCCAGATAGCGCGGCAGGGTTTCCTCATCGACGTGATCAGGGTCCAGCCGGCCTTCGGCCACATCCCGCGCCAGCCGCTTGGTGGCGCGTGCGACCTCATCCCGGCCGCCATAGTTCAGCGCAATGGTCAGCTGGGTGCCGCTGTTGCCTTCGGTCTTACGCTCCAGCTTGTCCATCAGATCAATCAGCTTGGCATCCAGCCGCACCCGGTCGCCGATAAAGCGCACACGGACGTTCTGTTCAGCCAAGGCGTTCATTTCCTTGGAGATGTAGCGGCGGAACAGGCTCATCAGACCGGCAACTTCGGTCTGCGTCCGTTTCCAGTTCTCAGTCGAGAAGGCAAAGATGGTCAGGTATTCCACGCCCAGACTTGGGCAGCACTCGACAACTTCACGGACCCGGCGCGCACCTGCATGGTGGCCAAACAGCCGCGGCCTGCCCCGGGCCTGCGCCCAGCGGCCGTTGCCGTCCATGATTATGGCCACATGGCGCGGGCCGGAGCGGGCCGCCGGAACTTCTCCGGCAGCACTCGCGTGCGGGTTTGTGTCTCCTGGCATACTGCCCGTCAGACCTGCATGATCTCGGCTTGCTTGGTCTCAAGCGCCTCGTCCACATGCTTGATCATCTTGTCGGTCAGCTCCTGCACCTCGGCTTCCCAGAACTTCTGATCGTCTTCCGACATGCCGTCGGCCTTGGCCTTCTTGATCTGGTCCATGCCATCGCGGCGGACGTTGCGGATCGACACCCGGGCGTGTTCGGCATACTGGCCGGCCACCTTGCCCAGTTCGCGGCGGCGCTCCTCGTTCAGCTCCGGGATCGGCAGCATGATGATGGTGCCGTTGAGCTGCGGGTTGATGCCCAGGCCGGATTCGCGGATCGCCTTCTCCACCTTGCCGACCAGGCCCTTGTCCCAGACGTTAATGGTGACCATGCGCGGCTCCGGCACGTTGACGGTGCCCACCTGGTTGATCGGCGTCGGCGAGCCGTAGGCATCCACCATCACCGGCTCCAGCATCGAGGCCGAAGCCCGGCCGGTGCGCAGCGACGCAAATTCGGTGCGCAGGTTGGCCATGGCGCCATCCATGCGGCGTTTCAGATCGTCGGTATCCAGTTCAAAATCATCAGACATGCTGCTCTCTCCCCTTATCTGAGGCGGTCTTCCATTGGCTCATAAGCCATTGGAAGGCTGATGTATAGCGATCAAGCGGAGGATTTGGTGCCGCCGGGGCGGCATCTCCTGCGCTTTGGCCGCGCCCTCCGTGATGCACGATCTAGCCTGCCTGCCGCGGAATTCACGGGATCAGCCCCGCACAGGCACTCAGGTCAGATCACAAAAAACCGCGGGCGATCACAGCCCGCGGTTTCAGCCGGCTGCTCGGCAGCTCAGCCGTGAACCTTGGTATAGGTCCCCTTGCCCGCCAGAATGCCGCGGAAACCGCCCGGCTCATCCAGCGGGAACACGATCAGAGGCAGGTTGTTGTCGCGGGCAAGCGCGATGGCGGAGGCATCCATCACCTTCAGCCGCTTGGCAAATACGTCGTCATAGCTGATTTCGTCATAACGGACCGCATCATCGTGCTGCGCCGGGTCCTTGTCGTAGACGCCATCAACCCCGTTCTTGCCCATGAAGATCGCCTCGCAGGCCATCTCGTTGGCGCGCAGCGTCGCAGCAGTGTCGGTGGTGAAATAGGGGTTGCCGGTGCCGGCAGCAAAGATGCAAACCCGTTTCTTTTCCAGGTGGCGCACAGCGCGGCGGCGGATATAGGGCTCGGCGACCTCATCCATGCGGATAGCTGAGATCACCCGGGTGAACACCCCCAGACCTTCCAGCGCCGACTGCATTGCCAGCGCGTTCATCACGGTGGCCATCATCCCCATGTAATCGGCGGTGGTGCGCTCCATCCCCTGGGCAGAGCCGGACAGCCCGCGGAAAATGTTGCCGCCGCCGATCACCATGCAGATTTCCACCCCCATGTCGTGCACGGTTTTCACCTCGCGGGCGATGCGCTGCACGGTCGGCGGATGCAGGCCGAACCCCTGGTCGCCCATCAGTGCCTCGCCCGAAATTTTCAGCATGACGCGTTTATAGGCGGCGGCCGGATCCAGTTCCGGCTTTTCTTGCGGTTGAGGCATGTTGCGCTCCAGAAGATGTGAGGGTTAATTTGCGCGGCAAAATGAAGGAATTCGCTGCCAGTTTCAATCCACGCAGCGCGCTTTCCCCGCAGTTTTGCGGAACTGGCATCAAAGATGGACTGCACCCCGATGAACCTGCCCGACATCGACCCCGGCAAACCTGTGCTGATCGCAGGCCCCACGGCCTCTGGAAAGTCCGCGCTGGCACTGGAAATTGCGGCCCGTCAGGGCGGAATCATTGTCAACGCAGACGCCAGCCAGGTCTATGATTGCTGGCGGGTGATCACCGCCCGCCCCTCGGCAGAGGAAGAGGCGCAGGCGCCACACGCGCTTTATGGCCATGTGCCTTACGACGCTGAGTATTCCGCCGGCCACTGGCTGCGCGAGGTGCTTCCGCTTCTGGACGGGCCGGAACGGTTGATCATTGTCGGCGGCACCGGTCTCTATTTCACCGCCCTGACAGAGGGCATGGCCGAAATCCCCGCCACCCCGCCCGCGGTGCGCACCGAAGGCGACAGCCTGCCGCTGGATGCGCTGCGTGCAGAACTGGATTCGGAGACCGCGGGCCGTATCGACCTGATGAACCGCGCCCGGGTGCAGCGCGCCTGGGAAGTGCTGAAAGCCACCGGACGCCCCCTGGCCAGTTGGCAGGACGATACCCCTGCCCCGGCGCTGCCGCTGCAGAACTGCACGGCAATGGTTCTGAACTCGGATAAGAAATGGCTGGAGGCGCGCATCCGCAAACGCTTCGGACTTATGCTGGATCAGGGAGCGATGGCCGAGATCGACGCCATGCGCAGCCGCTATGACCCCGCGCTGCCATCCTGCAAAGCCATCGGCGTGCCGGAACTGATGGGCTACGCCGACGGCCGCCTGACGCTTGAGGAAGCGGAAGAGCGCGCCGCCGTCGCCACCCGGCAGTTTGCCAAACGGCAGCGCAGCTGGTTCCGCGCCCGGATGAAGGATTGGCACCAGATCTCGCTCGATTGAGCCCGCACCGTCTCGCGCCAGCCCCTAAAACTTTCATCATTTCAGCCTTCAGCAAGCGGAATCTTGCCAGAATCAGCGATCCGTGACCTGCTGCGGCCACCAAAACCGGTTCTGCTGCTTAAGATTGCTGATGCCCTTTGATTCAGATCTTCCCAGAGAGTTCCATGCCGCGCCGCTGGTCCGGCTGGCACCGGACGGCGGCTGGCAGACTGCATTGGCCCACAGCCGAAACGAACACCTGCTGATCTGGATCACGCGCGGGCAAGGCCGCTTCTTCCTGAATGGGGAGCAGCGCGGCTTCGGCCTGCATAGTGTCATTTTTGTGCCGGCCGGGGCACTTTGGTCGGCCGAATTCTCCCGCCAGTGCCTGGGCCAGGTGCTATCGATGACAGGCCCCTTGCTGCCGCCCTTTCCTGAAGCCCCTGTGCACAAGCGCTTCACCAGCCTGCAGGAGCAAACCGGCCTGGGCGGGCACTTCGAGGCGATCAGCCGCGAGCAGGCTGCACAAGGGCAGCATTGGCACCGCGCCGTGCAAGCCCATAGCGAGCTTGCAGCCGTCGCTCTGCAACGTCAGCCGGACACGGCACCTCGGCAATCTGCGGCGCTGCGCCTGTGCCGGGCCTACTGCCAGCGCATTTCCGGGGTGCAGGGCTGCCAGACCACAATGGCTGCGCATGCTGAGGCCCTGAACGTGACCCCGACACATCTGACGCGGGTCTGCAAAGCTGCCGCTGGCAAGACCGCAGCGTCCCTTCTGACAGAGCGCCAGCTGCACGCCGCACGGACACTGTTGATCACTTCAGATATACCCATTCGCGACATTGCCGCCCGGCTGGGCTTTGGCAGCGCCGCCTATTTCACACGCTTCATCACGCAGCATACCGGCCAGCCCCCCAGCGGATTGCGCGATTCCGCCCGCAAAAAACTGCAATAGCCTGATCCGTCAGCAGAATCCTGCCGCATGGCCCGCCACACCGGAAATCCCTTCAAATGCTGGCCCTATTACTGGGCAGTTTTGAACAGTATGCGGATGTATGCCGCCCCGAATAATAAAACCGACGCCGGAAATGTCGTATTTTTACACGGAAACGACGAAACTGTGCATTGACGAAACGCCGTATCTCTGCCGGAATGCAGGCATGGGGAAACTTTAATCCAAAACCTGAACCAAAATCGCCTGGCACACCGCCGGGCCAATATCCGTTTCGCACAAAAATGACCGAACGGTACGACAGGGAGACTTAAATGACCAAAGACACCATCAACGGAGCCCCGATCCATTGGGCCGCCAAGATGCACGCCAAGGAAGTGCTGGACGGCAAGCTGGACCGCAGGGAATTCCTGACCCGCGCCACCTCGCTGGGCGTCACTGCCGCCGCTGCCTATGGCATGATCGGCCTGGCCGCCCCGGTTAAGGCGGCAGAAGAGAAAAAGCAGGGCGGCACACTTCGGGTGCAAACCGAAGTCCGCCCGCTGAAGGACCCGCGCACCTTTGACTGGTCGCAGATGGCCAACAAGACCCGCGGCACCATCGAATACCTGGTGGAATACAACAACGACGGCTCCTTCACCGGCATGCTGCTGGAAAGCTGGGAGATCAACGAAGACGCCACCGTCTACACCCTGAACGTCCGCCAGGGCGTCAAGTGGAACAACGGTGACGACTTCACCGCCGACGACGTTGCCCGCAACATCGCAGGCTGGTGCGACAAGGGCCTGGAAGGCAACTCCATGGCCGGCCGTTTCGCAACCCTGATCGACAGCGAAACCGGCCAGGCAGTCGAGGGCGGCATCGAAGTCGTCGACAGCCACACCGTCAAGCTGAACCTGCCGGCCTCCGATATTTCGCTGATCGCGGGCATGGCCGACTATCCGGCGGCCATCGTGCACTCCTCCTTCCAGACCAACGACTTCACCCAGAACGTCGGCACCGGCCCGTTCCTGCTGACCGAACTGGAAGTCGGCGTGCGCTCTGTTCTGGAACGCAACGACGACCACACCTGGTGGGGCGAGGCGATCTATGGCAAGCCGGCACTGGACCGCATCGAATACGTCGATTTCGGCACCGACCCGTCCTCCTGGCTGGCGGCCCTGGAATCCGACGAAGTCGACATGCTCTATGAATCGGTGGGCGAATTCATCGACGTGATGGACGGCCTCGGCTACAAGAAGTCCGAAGTTGTCACCATGTCCTCGATCGTGATCCGCACCAACCAGCTGGCGGAAATCGACGGCAAGCAGCCCTATGCCGACAAGCGCGTCCGCAAGGCGATCCAGATGGCGGTCGACAACTCCGTCTGCCTGGAGCTGGGCTACGGCGGCCGCGGCGAAACTGCGGAAAACCATCACGTCGGCCCGATCCACCCGGAATACGCCGAACTGCCGCCGCAGAAGGTTGACCCCGCAGGTGCCAAGGCACTGATGGAAGAAGCCGGCATGATGGATTTCGAGCATGAAATCCTGTCGATCGACGACGACTGGCGCCGGAACACCACCGATGCGGTGGCGGCACAGCTGCGCGATGCTGGCTTCAAGGTTAAACGGACCGTTCTGCCGGGCTCGACTTTCTGGAACGACTGGGCCAAATACCCGTTCTCCTCGACCAACTGGAACCACCGTCCGCTGGGCGTGCAGATCTGGGCGCTGGCCTACAAATCCGGTGAAGCCTGGAACGAGTTTGGCTGGTCCAACCCGGAATTCGACGCCCTGCTAGAGCAAGCCCTGTCGATCGCTGACGCCGACAAGCGCCGCGAAATCTCTGCCAAGGGCCAGGCTCTGATCCAGGAAGAGGGCGTGACCATTCAGCCCTACTGGCGTTCGCTGTACCGCCACATGCGCGAAGGTGTTGTCGGTGCCGACATGCACGTCTCCTTCGAGCATCACCACTACAAGTGGGGCTGGGCAGCCTAAGCCCCGCCGGCTCCCGCCTCTTGCACCGCCCCTCCTCCGGGGCGGTGCTTTCCAGCTCAAAAGATAAGAGACCCGCCCTTTGAGCCGGGTCCGATCCGCCAGACTGACAGGGGACCCAAATGGGACTTTTCATTCTCCGCCGTTCGGGCGTGATGCTGCTGACGGCCCTGTGCCTGACGTTCATCGTGTTCTTCCTCACGAACCTCTACCCCAACCTCGAAAAACTCGCCAAAACCCAGGGCAACTTCCGCATGTCGGATGAGGCCGTGGCCAGCTGGCTGGACGCCAACGGCTATGGCGGATCCATGGTTTCGAAATACGGACAATGGCTGGGCGTTCTGCCGGGCTGGACCCGCGAGACCGAGAAAGGGTTCACCGGACGCTGCATGACCGGCGCGGTCAGCGCTGAGGAAGCCGCTGAAGCGCCGACCTTCTGCGGCATTCTGCAAGGCGACTGGGGCTATTCGACCCGGTTCAAGGATGAAGTCTCCACCATCATCGCAGAACGGCTCGGCAATACAGGCCGCCTGATGTTCTGGGTGCTGGTGCTGATGGTGCCTTCTGCCCTGATCATCGGGGTGCTGGCGGGCATGCGAGAAGGCTCTGTCACCGACCGAAGCCTTTCAACCGCCTCGATCCTGACCACGGCAACACCCGAATATGTTTCCGGCGTGATCTTTATCGCCGTCTTCACCTCCTCCACCGTGGGCCTCAAATGGTTCAAGGGCACCGCCACCTCGGCGATGGACAACCCGAACTTCGAGAACTTCTTCCTGCCGGTGCTGACGATCGCGCTTTACGGCATGGGCTATATCGCCCGGATGACCCGCGCCTCGATGACCGAGGTTATGACCGCGCAATACATCCGCACCGCCCGCCTAAAAGGTGTGAGCTTTCACAACATCGTTCTGAAGCACGCGCTGCGGAACGCACTGATTGCCCCCTTCACCGTCATCATGCTGCAGTTCCCCTGGCTCTTGAACGGCGTGGTGATCGTCGAGACCCTGTTCAACTACAAGGGCTTCGGCTGGATCCTAGTGGAAGCCGCAGGCAACAACGACATTGAACTGCTGCTGGCCGTTTCCGTGGTCTCAGTCTTCGTGGTGCTGATCACCCAGCTGATTTCCGACATCGGCTATGTGTATCTGAACCCGCGTATCCGGATCTCTTAAGGAAGGCAGCAGAGCATGGAACCTCTTAGCACATTCGAAATTGCGGGGCGTATCATCTACCAGCTGTCCCCGGTCTGGTTTTCGCTGGTAATCCTCTACGCAGCTTCCATCGGCTTCAAACGGCGCCTTGGCCTTTATGGCAAGCTGTTTGACAGCCCCATCGGCATGATCGGCTTTGGCCTGGTGATGTTCTGGGTGTTCACCGGCATCTACGGCGCCATGGACATGATCATTACCCATGACCCGCTGGTGCAGGTCTCGGGCATGAAGAACAAGGTCCCCGGCACCCCGATGAACGGCGCCACCGAAGCGGACTACCCCTATTACCTGCTTGGCGGCGACAACCTGGCGCGCGACGTGTTCAGCCGTCTGGTCAAAGGCGCCTGGGAAGTCATCAAGATCGCCCCGATGGCCGCCGTCTTTGCCTTCATGGTGGGGATCACCCTGGGCCTGCCTGCGGGCTACTACGGCGGACGCCTGGACACCACGCTGTCCTTTGCTGCCAACCTGATCCTGGCCTTCCCGGTGATCCTGCTGTTCTACCTGCTGGTCACGCCTGAAATCGTCGCCACCGGTGTTCCGAACTATATGGCGATCGTTCTGTTCATCTTCCCGATTGTCTTTGTCGGGGTGCTGCTGAACTCGCGCTATTACACCCGGCCCAAAGTGCGCAACCTGGTGCTGCCGCTGGTTCTGGGGATCATCATCTGGTTCTACCTGCAGCTGGTTTCCAATGGCGGCTACCTGATCAACACCCCGGCCTATTCGATCCCGGGCCTGCCCCGCGTGATGGATATGTTCGACATCCCCGGCGGTATCCTGGTGGTGTTCGTCTCGGTGGTCTTCGTCAACTCGCCCACGGTGTTCCGTATCGTGCGCGGCCTGACGCTGGACATCAAAACCCGCGATTACGTGGCGGCTGCCCAGACCCGCGGCGAAGGCCCCTGGTACATCATGCTGTGGGAGATCCTGCCGAACGCCCGCGGGCCGCTGATTGTCGATTTCTGCCTGCGCATCGGCTACACCACCATCCTGCTTGGTACCCTCGGCTTCTTCGGCCTTGGCCTGCCGCCGGAAAGCCCGGATTGGGGTTCCACGATCAATGACGGGCGCAAGCTGCTGTCGATCTACCTGCACCCGGCGCTGCCGCCTGCCTTTGCGCTGCTGACGCTGGTTCTGGGCCTCAACCTGCTGGCCGACGGCCTGCGCGAAGAAAGCCTGAAGGATTGATCCGGCTGGGGGACCGGCCCGCCCGGTCCCCCGGTAAATTGGAGCCAGATGAAGGGGATCCTTTCCCCGCCCGCTCCAACAGGGAGAATAGAATATGAACAAACTGGCAGAATACGACGGCCCGATCCTCGAGATTAACAAGCTGTCGATCTCCTTCTTCACCCGCCTGCGGGAAATTCCCGCGGTGATGGATTTCTCGGTCACCGTGCAGCCCGGCGAGGCCGTGGGCCTGGTCGGCGAATCCGGCTGCGGCAAATCCACCGTGGCGCTTGGCGTCATGCAGGATCTGGGCAAGAACGGCCGCGTCGTCGGCGGCACCATTAAGTTCAAAGGCCGCGACCTGGCCGAGATGAGCGCCGAAGAACTGCGCGACATCCGCGGCAATGAGATAGCAATGATCTATCAGGAGCCGATGGCCTCGCTGAATCCGGCGATGAAGATCGGCAAGCAGCTGATGGAAGTGCCGATGATCCACGAGGGCGTCAGCGAAAAGGAAGCCTATGCCCGCGCGCTGGAAGTGGTGACAGACGTGCGCCTGCCCGACCCGGAGCGGATGCTCAACTCCTTCCCGCACCAGCTGTCGGGCGGCCAGCAGCAGCGGATCGTGATTGCGATGGCGCTGATGTCCAAGCCTGCACTCTTGATCCTCGATGAACCCACCACCGCGCTCGACGTGACGGTGGAGGCCGCGGTGGTTGAGCTGGTCAAGGATCTGGGCAAGAAATACGGCACCTCGATGCTGTTCATCTCGCACAACCTGGGCCTGGTTCTGGAAACCTGCGACCGCCTCTGCGTGATGTATTCCGGCGAGGCGGTTGAACGCGGCTCGATCCACGATGTGTTCGACGAAATGCAGCATCCCTATACCCAGGCGCTGTTCCGCTCGATCCCGCTGCCCGGCGCCGACAAGAACTCGCGCCCGCTGGTGGCGATCCCGGGCAACTTCCCCCTGCCCCATGAACGCCCGCCCGGCTGCAACTTCGGCCCGCGCTGCGATTACTTCGAAGAGGGCCGCTGCGATCAGGACATGGTGATCCCGATGTCCCCTGTGCACGGCAACGACCGGCACGAAACCCGCTGCCTGAAGTTCCAGGAAATCGACTGGAACGCCCCGATCACGGTGGGCGAGCAGAAGGAAAAGACCGCACCGGGCAAGGTTGTCCTGAAGATGGACAACCTCAAGAAATACTACGAGGTGGCCGCCAATGCCCTGTTCGGCGGCGGCGACACCAAGGTGGTGAAAGCCAACGAAACCCTCAGCTTCGAGGCCCGCGAGTCCGAAACCCTCGCCATCGTCGGCGAGTCCGGCTGCGGCAAGTCAACATTCGCCAAGGTGCTGATGGGACTTGAGACCGCCACGGAGGGCCAAATCCTGCTCGACAACCGCAATATCGAGCAGATTCCGATCGAGGAACGCGACACCAAAACTGTTTCCGACGTGCAGATGGTGTTCCAGAACCCCTTTGATACGCTGAACCCCTCAATGACCGTCGGCCGCCAGATCATGCGGGCGCTGGAAATCTTCGGTATTGGCAATTCCGAGGCTGAACGCCGCAAGCGGATGCTGGAGCTTCTGGACCTGGTGAAACTGCCCCGCGCCTTTGCCGACCGGATGCCGCGGCAGCTGTCGGGCGGCCAGAAGCAGCGTGTGGGCATTGCCCGCGCCTTTGCCGGCGGCGCCCGCATCGTGGTGGCGGATGAGCCGGTCTCAGCGCTCGACGTGTCGGTGCAGGCCGCGGTCACTGACCTCCTGATGGAGATTCAGAGGAACGAGAAGACAACGCTTCTGTTCATCTCCCACGACCTATCGATTGTGCGCTATCTCAGCGACCGTGTGATGGTGATGTACCTCGGCCATGTGGTGGAACTAGGCGACACCGATCAGGTGTTTGCGCCGCCCTACCACCCCTACACCGAGGCACTGCTGAGCGCGGTGCCGATTGCCGACACCTCCGTGGAGAAAGAGCACATCGTTCTGGAAGGCGACATTCCGTCAGCCATGAGCCCGCCGCCGGGCTGCCCGTTCCAGACCCGCTGCCGCTGGAAATCCGAGGTGCCGGGCGGATTGTGCGAGAAGGAGGTTCCGCCGGTGCGCACACTGGACGGCGGCCACCAGATCAAATGCCACCTCAGCGACGACGTGCTGGAGCGCATGAAGCCGGTGATCAAGGTCGCAGCAGAGTAAGGCGCCAGATCAAAACGTGACAACAAAGCCGGGGTTTCAGCACCCCGGCTTTTTCATGCGCTGGCATCGCCGCAAAGCAAAACCCCATGCGGTGCCAGGCGGCAGCACATGGGGTTCCACATCACTCCCCCACTCCCACGGGGGAAACCTGGTTCAGCTCAGCAGCAGAACTGCAATCATCAGCAGGTTGATCGAGGCGAACTGCATCAGCCGCGGCGCCTTGCTGCCCTTGGCGGCGGCCAGCAAAGCTGCAGCCACCGACGCCGCAAGCCCAACCTGCGCCAGCCCGCCGCCAAGCAGTCCAGCCAGCCCGGTTTCCGGCCCCCAGGCCGAACCCGCGATGCCCATGCCCTTCACGCCAACGCCGATCAGAATGCCCGTCACAGCCCCGGCCAGGCTCAGCACCGCACTGCGCGGCTGCAGCGGCAGGCGGCTTGCCAGAACGCTGTCGATCATCTGGCGGGTCGGCACCGCGCTTGGCTGCCAGTCAATGCGCTCAAGGCGTTCGTCGAAGCTGTTGATATACAAGGCATTCCCTCCAGAACCTGCGCACAGATTTACGAAAAATTAAGGCAAATGCTTGACGCTCAGGCGGAGTTAACGGGGCATTAAGGAAAGTTATCCACACGTTAACAGCTGCGCGGCATCAACTGCCCCAGATCTTCCGCACGTAGTTCTGGGTTTCCTTGTAAGGCGGCACCCCGCCATATTTTTGCACCGCTTCCGGACCGGCGTTATAGGCCGCCAGCGCCAGACGCCAGGACCCGAATTTGCGGAACTGGCGCGCTAGATAGCGGGCGCCGCCCTCCAGGTTCTGCTTCGGCACCGCCGGGTTCACCCCCAGCGCCCGCGCCGTGGCCGGCATCAGCTGCGCCAGCCCCAGCGCCCCCTTGTGCGACTTGGCATTGGGGTTCCAGTTGCTCTCCTGCTGGACCAGGCGCAGGAACAGATCCTCCGGCACCCCATGCTGGCGCGCCGCATCACGCGCCAGTTCCAGGTACTGGCCCCGGTACTTGCCGCTGTAGGGCAGCGTGCCGCCGGCGGACGGAATACTGTAGGTCTTGGGCTGCAGCCGGGAGGAGTTCTTGTACTGGGACGCCGCCCGCCCATCCAGCACCCTGGTATGGGCCGCGAACAGATCACGGCGGTTCTTGGTGCTGAGGATATCGGAGGCCGCAGGCTGCCCTGCACCAACCATGGCTATAACCAAACCCGCAATGGCTTTGCGCATTTATGCTGTCCCGCACTGTCCCTTTTGCGCAAATATAGCGGATGCGGAGCAAATTTAAAGCAACACAGGCGTGAACCGCCGCTCTGCCAGCGCAAAATCGGCCGAAACCATCCACAGATGCCTGCTTTTCACAGTTGGCACAGAACTATACTGTGCCTGAAACGCGGCGCGGCCGGATTCGCCCCAGCCCGCTGCAGGATAAGAAATTCAGGACGGAAGGACGGAACTTCATGGCCGGCTCACTCAACAAAGTCATGCTCATCGGCAACCTGGGCCGCGACCCCGAGGTGCGCAGCTTCCAGAACGGCGGCAAGGTGTGCAACCTGCGCATTGCCACCTCGGAAACCTGGAAGGACCGCAACACCGGCGAGCGCCGCGAGAAGACTGAATGGCACTCCGTCGCCGTCTTCAGCGAGGGCCTGGTGCGTGTTTGCGAGCAATACCTGCGCAAGGGCTCCAAGGTCTATATCGAAGGCCAGCTGCAGACCCGCAAGTGGCAGGACCAGAGCGGCCAAGACCGGTATTCGACCGAGGTCGTGCTGCAGGGCTTCGGCTCCACCCTGACCATGCTGGATGGCCGCGGCGAAGGCGGCGGTGGCGGCGGCCAGGGCGGTGGCGGCTATGGCGGCGGCAATCAGGGCGGCAGCTACGGCGGCGGTTACGACAGCGGCTCGCAAGGCGGCGGCGGTGGCGGCAGCTATGGCGGCGGCGCGTCCCACAACATCGACGACGACGAAATCCCGTTCTAAGCCGGCCAGGGCGAATCATAATTTACGACAGCTTTGCGCTGCAGCCCTCCGCCCCGACCGGGGTGGAGGGCTTTTCTGTTAACGCAGCATTTTCGCGGGCTTTACGAAGGTTCCGCCACCGGAGCGAAACGGCGCTACGTCAGCGCCGATTCTGTTCTTCCTGACTACTCAGCAGCATCTGCCGCTTACGCTGGGACAGGATTTTCAGATTATATTTCAAAGGGCTACCCATCGTATGCGTAAGGGTGCCCCGTTTGGCGATGCTGCGTGCCTGCTGCAAATCCTAAACGGCCCCTTAACACAGCGCACCGCACGGCTAGGCAAAAATTAAGACATATCACGGATGCTGAATGGATCGGTCGTAAAAAGGTACATCAAGGATTCGGAATATGGGTATGCGTTTTTTGCAGCATCTCTCGATCAGCACCAAGATCGGAATGCTCCTGGCGGCTCCGCTGCTTCTCAGCCTTTGGTTCATCGGGCAAACCCTGCTCGACCTGCAACGCAAGGCCCAGGTGGACACTACCGAAGCAGGCGAGGTGCTGGAACATATGAGCAGCCTGGTTCACAATCTGCAGCTGGAACGCGGGCTGAGCGCAAGCTACCTTGAAAGTGCCGCCAGCTCCCCGCCGGAGAAGCTGGTCAAGGTGCGCCAGGCGAATGATGCCAAGATGGCCGCCTATCTGGAGGAGATCAGCCGGGTCGACATGGAGCTTCTGCCACGGGAATCCATTGAGGCGATCGCGTTTGCGAAATCCGAGCTGGCCCGCAAGAAGGACATCCGCCAGAAGATCGACACCCATTCGCTGAAGCTGAAGGCACTGATTTCCTATTACACGGACCTGAACGCAGCGCTGATCCAGACCGGCCTGGCGATGGCCAAGGGCATTGATAATCCCAAGATCTCGCAGGAAGCCGTGGCACTGTCCTTCTTCATGCAGGCAATTGATGCGGCGGGACTGGAACGTGCAGCGGGCGCCGTGGGGTTCAAACACGGCTGGAAACCTCAGGACCGCGAAGAATTCTTTGCCGACCATGAATTGTTCAAGGAACGCCTGCGCGCTTTCAAGAACTTTGCAACCGCAGAGGACAGGGACGCGGTCAAGACTCTGCTCAGCGATCCTGCCATGAAGAAATTCGACGAAATGCGCGAAGCCATCCTGCATGGCAACGGCGGCGAAGGCGTCACGGCTGAGGACTGGTTTGCCGCAGCCACCAAGGCGATTGAGGTACTGCAGAAAAAGGAAATGCTGCTGATCGAGCACCTGGAACGCGACATGGCGGCCTTTGATGCGCACAACAAGCTGATGCTGATCGAGATGGCCATTTTTGCGGCCGTCATGCTGGCGGGCGTTCTGCTGCTCAGCCTGGTCATCGCCCGCAACATGACCAAGGGGCTGGCCGTCCTGAACGTGGCGCTGCAAAAGCTAGGCTCCGGCGAGACGGAGGTCGAGGTCCCCGGTGCAGACCGGCGCGACGAAATCGGCGAGGTCGCCCGCAACGTTGTGGACCTGCGCACCGTCACCCAGCGCAAGCAGGAAGAACGCGTGCAGGAAGAGAAGGAGCGCCGCGAGGAGATTCTGACCGTCACCCGCAGCATCGGCGAAGCTCTTGCCGACCTGCAGCACAAGCGGCTGGACAACCCGATCGAGGCGCATTTCCCGGTCGAATTCAAATCTATCCGGATGGATTTCAACGACTCGCTGAATGCGCTGAGCGCTGCGGTCTCCACGATTGCGGAACTCACCAGCAGCGTCGACGAAAGCACCAAGTCGATTGCCGAGGCCTCGATGGACCTGGCCCACCGCACCGAGGCGGAATCGGCCACGCTGGAAAAAACCACCCACGCCATGGGCGAGCTGACCGGCAACGTGCAGCGCTCCGCCGAAAACGCCGGCCGCGCCGAAGAACTTGCAGACAGCGCCCAGAACGGCGTCAAATCCTGCGACGCGGTGGTGAAGGACACCATTACCGCCATGGACAAGCTGCAGGAATCCTCGCAGGAGATTTCCCAGATCACCAAGGTGATCCAGGACATCGCCTTCCAGACCAACCTGCTGGCGCTGAATGCCGGGGTCGAGGCCGCCCGCGCCGGCGAAGCAGGCCGCGGCTTTGCGGTTGTCGCCTCCGAGGTCCGGATGCTGGCACAGCGCTGTGCCGATGCGGTGCAGCAGATCGACGAACTGACCGCCCGCAGCTCCGAACAGGTCAAGAACGGTGCGGAACTGGTGGATCAGGCCGGCCGGGCGATGGCCACCGTGAACCAGCAGGTTGGCGAGATTTCCTCCCTGGTGGTGGAGATTGCCGGCAACATGAAGGAGCAGTCGGCGCAGATGGGCGACGTCAACACCGCCGTGGGCGAGCTGGAGATGATGGCGCAGCAAAACGCTGCCATGGCCGAACAGACCACTGCGGCGACGACCTCCTTGTCCGAACAGGCACAGGAACTGCGGGAGCAGGTGACTCAGTTCACTGTCGGAAACGCCACAGCCGCCCTGCCCGCGCCCGCTGCGCATCCGCCCCTCGCCATCGACTTCGATGCGGAGGACGACGGCTGGGACCAGGACATCATCGAAAGCAGCACTGCCGCCTGAGCAGGCATTTGCAGCCATCAAAAAAGGGCAGCCTCAGCGGCTGCCCTTTGACTTTTGCACTCAGTGCCCCGGTTCAGGCACCTGCGCTGCGCAGCACCTCCAGCACAGCGTCCGGCGGCACATCACCGGTCACAAACGCCTCGCCAATGCCGCGCGCCAGGATGAACCGCAGCTGGCCGGCCACCACTTTCTTGTCCTGCCCCATCAAATCCAGCAGAGCCTCTGCCCCGGGCAAGTCGCCCGGAATGTCGGCTAGGTCGGTCTTCATCCCCATCGCCTTCAGATGCGCCCGCACCCGGCTGGGATCCTCCTGCGAGCACAGGCCTAGCTTCGACGACAGCTCAAACGCCAGCGCGCAGCCAATCGCAACGCCCTCGCCATGCAGCAGCCGGTCCGAATAGCCCGTCGCTGCTTCCAGCGCGTGGCAAAAGGTATGACCCAGATTGAGCAGCGCCCGGTCGCCCTGCTCGGTCTCGTCCCGCACTACGATGTCCGCCTTCATCTGAACCGAACGCGCCACCGCCTCAACCCGTGCGGCAACATCGCCTGCAGCCAGCGCCGGGCCGTTCTGTTCCAGCCAGGCAAAGAATTCCGCGTCGCCCAGCAACCCGTATTTCACCACTTCGCCATAGCCGGACAGGAAATCGCGCGCGGTCAGGGTTTCCAGCACCGAGGTATCCGCCAGCACCAGCGACGGCTGATGGAAGGCACCGATCAGGTTCTTGCCCTGCGGCGCGTTGATGCCGGTCTTGCCGCCCACCGAACTGTCGACCTGCGCCAGCAGCGACGTCGGGATCTGCACGAACCGCACCCCCCGGCGCAGTACTGCCGCGGCAAAACCCGCCAGGTCGCCGATCACTCCGCCGCCGAAGGCCACAACCACGTCGCCGCGCTCCACCTTCTGTTCCAGCAGCCATTCCACCGACCGGGTGAACTGCGGCCAGCCCTTGGTCGCCTCTCCCGGCGGCAGCGCCAGCGCGGTCATCTCAACACCCGCAGCCGCCAGCCCGGCACGCAAGGCTTCCAGGTGTTTCTCCGCCACGGTTTCATCCGTCAGCACCGCCACCTGCGGCCGCTTCAGCAGCGGCTTGATCCGCTCCCCCGCCTGCGCCAGCAGGCCGGGACCGATCACCACATCATAGGCGCGTTCGCCCAGCGGCACATGAACCGTGCGCTCCATCAGTTCCACTCCAATACATCAGGGCGTGCCTTCAAGGCGTCCAGCACGCGGTCCACCATGGTCTCGATCGAGGCCTGCCCGTCCGAGACAACCGACACATCGGCCTTGGAATACAGCGGCACCCGCTGGTGATACAGGTTGCTGAGTGTCGCACGCGGGTCGGCAGTGCGCAGCAGCGGCCGGGTATCGCGGTGGCGCACCCTGTTCCACAACACCTCAAGGTCGGCATTCAGCCAGACCGAGACACCTTTTGAAGTGATCACCTGCCGGTTTTCCTCTGCCAGAAAGGCGCCGCCGCCGGTGGACAGCACGCCGCGCTCCTCCTCCAGCAGCCGCGCGATCACCTGGCGCTCCTTCTGGCGGAAAAACGGCTCGCCGTCGCGGGCGAAAATCTCCGGGATGGTCATGTTGGCGGCGGCTTCGATCTCGTGATCGCTGTCCAGGAAAGGGGCGTTCAGCCGCGCCGCCAGCGCCCGGCCCACGGCGGTCTTGCCCGCCCCCATCATGCCCACCATAACGATGGTCTTCTTCAGTTTCCCCGGCACCGGCGCTGCTGCCTTCTGGCCGCTGATTTGCTCTTTTTCGCTCATTCTTCAGTGAATGACGTGATCTTGCCGAAAAGGGAATATATAACTTGGGCAAAAGAGCAGGAAACAGGCATTGGATGCACTATGGGGCGATTGATTAAGTATTTGGTCTACTTGCTGGTTCTGGCTGCTATCGGGCTGGTGGGCTATGCCTATGTCGGTCCCTGGTTCGGGG
This sequence comes from Leisingera sp. ANG-DT, assembly GCF_000813785.1. Lineage (NCBI taxonomy): Bacteria > Pseudomonadati > Pseudomonadota > Alphaproteobacteria > Rhodobacterales > Roseobacteraceae > Leisingera > Leisingera sp. ANG-DT. The sequence continues at coordinate 351,014 of NZ_JWLE01000001.1, read as the reverse complement.
CCGATTTCAGCGCGCCCGCCACCGAGGTGCGCAAGCCGGTGGTGCTGAATGCGGATTAAGGCGGCTGCCGCCGGGGTGATGCTGGCAGGCAGCGCGCTTGCCAATGAGCCGCTGGCGGCAATTGACTGGCTGAACCAGCCGCAGCCCAGGGACGCCCTGCCCGGCACCGTGCTGCTGGAGCCGCCTGTTGCGGGCACTGCTGCACTGCCGCGGGTGTCCGTCACCCCGCTGGAAGCTTTGCTGCCGCCGATCGGGCTGGTGCCGGCCGCGGCCACCGGCCTGCCGGCAGACCTGTGGCGCGGCAGCGCGGCCGATGACATCACTCATCTGATCGAAACCGTGCCGGTGCGCGGCAGCCCGGCGATGCAAGCGCTGCTGTTCACCCTGCTGCTGTCCGAGACCCGCCCGCCCGCGGCCACGGGCGACCAGATCCTGCTGGCCCGGCTCGACCGGCTGCTGGCGCTGGGGGCGACGGACCCGTCGCAGGCGCTGGTGGAACACGCAGGCCCCACGGACAGCAAGGACCGTTTCGCCCGCTGGTTCGATGCAACCCTTCTGACCGGCAGCGAGGATGCGTCCTGCGCGGCCCTCACCGCCTCACCGCATCTGTCGGACAGCTATGCCGCCCGGATCTTCTGCGCGGCACGCCGCAGCGACTGGCCCACGGCGGCGCTGATGCTGGAAACGGCCCACGCGCTGGACCTGCTGCCCAAGGAGCAGATGGACCTGCTGGACCGGTACCTGAACCCGGATCTGTTTGAACTGGCGCCGCCGCTGCGCCGCCCTGCTGATCCGGACCCGCTGACCTTCCGGCTGTTTGAAACCATTGGCGAGACCATGCCCACCGCACCGCTGCCGCCTGCCTTCGCCGCTGCTGATCTGCGCGATATCGCCGGCTGGAAGGCCCAGCTGGAAGCCGCAGAGCGGCTGGCCCGCGCCGGTGCGCTCAACCCGAACCAGTACCTCGGCCTGTTCAGCGCCCGCAAACCCGCCGCCTCCGGCGGCATCTGGGACCGGGTCTCGGCGGTGCAGCAGCTGGAGAGCGACCTGAACGCCGGGAATACGGAAGCTATCGCAAAATCCCTGCCCCGTGCCTGGGACGCGATGCAGGAGGCCGGAACCGAAACCGTCTTTGCCGACATCTTTGCCGAGCAACTGGCACGGGCGAAACTCACAGGCCCGGCTGAGGAGCTGGCCTGGCGCATCCGCCTGCTCTCGCCCGCATATGAGCTTGCCGCCCACGACGCGAAAGCCTCCGGTGCGGCAGACCATTTCCTGGCCGCCCTGGCTCAGGGCCGTCCCGGAGATGCCGCCGCGCCGTCGCCGCTGGCAGAAGCAATCGCGCTGGGGTTTGCCGCGGACTCGTCCGCACCGCCATCTATCCGCCAGCTGCTGGACAACGGCCAGCTGGGCGAGGCGATCCTGCGCAGCATGGTGCTGTTTGCCCAGGGCGCCGACGGCAACCTTGGCGATCTGACCACTGCACTGGCCGCCTTCCGCGCCGTCGGGCTGGAGGACACCGCCCGCCGCGCCGCCCTGCAACTGATGCTGCTGGAGCGCGGCTGACATGGCGGCCCCGCGCGACAATTTCCAGTGGATCTCCACTTTCCTCGACGCCCAGGCGGCGGAGACCGGCGCCTCTCAGAACACGCTCTTGGCCTATGGCCGCGACCTCAAGGACCTGACCGCCTGGCTGGAACACCGCAAGCTCAGCTTCCTAAGCGCCTGCCAGGATGACATTGAGGCCTATCTGATCAACTGCGACGCGCAAGGCTTGGCCCGCTCCACCCGCGCCCGGCGGCTGTCTGCGGTCAAACAGATCTACCGTTTCGCGTTTGAAGAAGGCTGGCGCGAGGACAACCCCGCCATCCAAATACGCGGCCCGGGGCGGGAAAAGCGCCTGCCCAAAACGCTGGAAGTGATCGAGGTCGACCGCCTGCTGGACGCCGCCCGCCAAACCGGCCGGACTGAGGCCGACCGGCTGCGCAACACCTGCCTGATGGAGCTGCTTTACGCCACCGGCATGCGGGTCACGGAACTGGTCTCACTGCCGGTGTCCGCCGCCCGCGGCGACCCGCGGATGCTGCTGATCCTGGGCAAGGGCGGCAAGGAGCGCATGGTGCCTCTGTCGCCGCCTGCGCGCGAAGCACTGGCGCAATGGCTGCTGGTGCGCGACGAGACCGATGCTGAGCGTGAAACCAAGGGCCATCCGCCCTCGCGTTTCCTGTTCCCCTCCCGCGGCAAATCCGGCCACCTGACCCGTCACCGGTTCTACCTGCTGATCAAGGAACTGGCGGTGACCGGCGGCATCTCCCCGGACAAGGTGACGCCGCACACTCTGCGCCACGCCTTTGCCACCCACCTCTTGGCAAACGGCGCCGACCTGCGCGCGATCCAGGCGCTCTTGGGCCACGCCGACATCGCCACAACCGAGATTTACACCCATGTGCTGGACGCCCGGCTGCAGGAACTGGTGCTGGAACACCACCCGCTGGCCAAACGCAGCTGACCGCAACGCTTGAAGCGGCGGGGCCAAGACCCCATAAATACGGCAAACCTTCAACAGACCGGACATCTGAACCCCTCATGGACACTGCCTCCACCGTTCTCGACAGCGCCTTCTGGACCACTGCCGGGGCCATCGTGCTGCTCCTTGTCTTTTCAGGCTTCTTTTCAGGCTCGGAAACGGCGCTGACCGCCGCGTCGCGCGGTAAGCTGCGCGCCCAGGCCGACAAGGGCTCCCGCGGGGCTCAGCGCGCGCTGGTCATCACCGAAGACAATGAGCGCCTGATCGGTTCGGTCCTGCTGGGCAACAACGTTGTCAACATCCTCGCGGCCTCGCTCGCCACCGCGCTTTTTACCCGGATCTTCGGCGAAGGCGGTGTCGCAATGGCAACGCTGGTAATGACCCTGCTGGTGCTGGTCTTTGCTGAGGTCCTGCCCAAGACCTACGCCATTTCCAACGCCGAGAAGGCCGCCTCTGCGGTGTCGGCGCCGATCAGCCTCCTGGTCATGATCCTTTCGCCCGTCGTGGGCGCGGTGCGGCTGTTCGTGCGCGGCGTGCTGAGCGTCTTCGGCGTGCAGATCGACCCGGACAGCCACATCATGGCTGTGCGCGAGGAAATCGCGGGCGCCCTGCAGCTGGGACATTCCGAAGGCGTGGTCGAAAAGGAAGACCGCGACCGTATCCTGGGCGCGCTCGATCTTTCCGACCGCTTTGTCGAGGAGATCATGCTGCACCGTTCCAATATCGAGATGATCGACGCAGATGCTGAGCCCGAAACCATCCTGGAACAATGCCTGCACAGCCAGCACACCCGTCTGCCGGTGTTCCGCGGCGAGCAGGAGAACATTATCGGTGTGGTTCACGCAAAGGACCTGTTCCGGGCCATGTATGAGCAGGCCGGCGGCGCAGGCGGAGATTCCGACCAGCTGAAATCCTTCGACGTCGCCCAGGTCGCCAAGGCCCCGTATTTCATTCCCGAAACCACCACCCTCGACGAGCAGATGCGCCAGTTCCTGCGCATGCGCTCCCACTTCGCGCTGGTGGTGGATGAATACGGTGCCCTGCAGGGGCTGATCACGCTGGAGGACATCCTTGAAGAGATCGTCGGCGAGATCACAGACGAATTCGACCCGGCCGAGGAAAGCGTCGCCAGGAAGACCGCCGACGGCTCCTATCTGGTCGAAGGCGCCACCACCATCCGCGACCTGAACCGGGCCATTGAATGGAACCTGCCGGATGACGAGGCCAATACCGTCGCAGGCCTGGTGATCCACGAGGCGCAGATGATCCCGGTCAAGGGCCAGGTGTTCTCCTTCCACGGCTTCCGGTTCGAAGTCACCGCGCGCGAAGGCAACCGCGTGACCGAGCTGAAGATCCGGCCGCTCTCTTGACGGGAGAACACCGATGACTCGCGCGGCAGTGCTGGCCTGGGGCTGGTTCGACAGCATCGTGCTGGAACTGTTCCGCCAGCTGCGCTGGTCCTTCCTGCCGCCGCTCTTGATCTATTTCGCCTATGGCGCACAGGGTATCAGCACCGTCGCCGCCTCGTTCTACGTCAAGGAATACCTCGACCTTTCCGCCGCCTTTCTGGCCGGGCTGGCGTTCTGGGTCGGGCTGCCCTGGGCGCTGAAAATGCCGCTCGGCCATCTGGTCGACCTGATCTGGCGCTGGAAGTACCTGCTGATCCTCGCGGGCGCCGCGCTGATGGGTGCCAGCTACGCCATTCTGGCTGCAATGGTCCTGCACCCGGACATGATGTCCGGCCTGATGCCGCTCAATGCCTGGTATGTCACCGCCGCCCTGCTGGCCCCTTGCGGCTTTGTTCTGCAGGATGTGGTGGCGGATGCCATGTCGGTTGAGGCGGTGCCGCATACAGACGCAAACGGCGCCCCGCTGCCCGAGGCAGAGACCAAATCCCTGCACACCACCATGCAGACCTTTGGCCGCATTGCTCTGATCGGCGGTTCCAGCGCCGCCGCCGCACTGAACGTCGCCCTGTTCGATGGCGCCGATACTCTGCCGCAGGCAGACAAGGGCGCGCTTTACGGCTTTGTCTTCACCCTTGCCCTGCTGATCCCGGTGATTTCCTTGTCAGGCGTTGCCCTGGCCATCTGGCAAAAGTGGCGCAAGGCCGCCGCACTGCGCCGCGCTGGTGTGCCTGAATCAGAAATCCGCAGCCGCATCGACCTCCCGCGCGACCCGGTCACCCCGAACCACTGGTATTTCATCGGCGGCGGCGCCTTTGTCGCGCTGTCCCTCGCCGTGGGCCTCGGCGATGTGCCCTATTCGCAGGAAATCGTCTTTGCCGGCTCCATGGCCATCGTCCTGTTCCTGATGCGCCAGCTGGTGTCCGTCCTGCCGGTGGACCACGCCCGCGCCCTGATCGGCACCGCCATCATCATCTTTGTTTACCGCGCAACGCCCTTGCGCGGCGAAGGTGCCAAATGGTTCGAGATCGACGTGCTTGGCTTTGATGCGCAGTTTCTCGCGGTGCTCTCTCTAATCACCTCGCTGCTGACCCTCGCCGGCATGCTGATCTTCCGCCCGCTGATGGCCAGCCGCCCGATCGCCTGGATTGTTGCCTTCCTGGCGATCACCGAGGCCGCGCTCAGCCTGCCCAACATCGCGCTCTACTACGGTGCCCACCACTGGACCGCCGCCGTGACCGGCGGCATGGTCGACGCCCGGTTCATCGCCATGGTCGACACCGCTGTCGAATCCCCGCTGGGCCAGGTCGCCATGATCCCGATGCTCGCCTGGATCGCCCGCAATGCCCCTTCCGGGCTCAAGGCCACCTTCTTTGCGGTCATGGCCTCCTTCACCAATCTGGCGCTCTCGGCCTCCAGCCTGGGCACCAAATACCTGAATGAGATCTTCGTCGTGACCCGCGAAGTCACAGATTCGGCCGGTGCCATCACCACAGCCGCGGATTATTCGCAGCTGGGCATGCTGCTGATCACCGTCGGCGTGATCCTATTGGCCGCTCCTCTGACCGCAATTTTCCTGATCCAGAACAGCCACTTCCGCACCTCTGAGTAACCGTTCCCCCCCAGAAGCGGCACGCCGTGCCGTTTTTCTTCTGGACTACTGTTCACTTCTGTCCAGAATGCGGAAAACACCTGTTCAGGGAGGCTCCCATGAAAACCACCACCCGAGTGGCAGTGATCGGCGGCGGCGTCGTCGGCTGCTCTGTCCTCTACCACCTGACCAAGCTCGGCTGGTCCGACGTCATGCTGATCGAACGCTCAGAGCTGACCAGCGGCTCCACCTGGCACGCGGCGGGCGGTTTCCACACCCTCAATGGCGACACCAACATGGCGGCGCTGCAGGGCTACACCATCAAGCTCTACAAAGAGCTGGAAGAGATCACCGGCATGTCCTGCGGCCTCCATCACGTCGGCGGCGTCACCCTGGCTGAAACCCAGGAACGTTTCGACATGCTGAAGGCGGAGCGCGCCAAGCACCGCTTCATGGGGCTGGAAACCGAAATCGTCTCCCCCGAAGAAATCAAGAAGATCGCCCCCGTCACCAACACCGACGGCATTATCGGCGGCCTCTACGACCCGCTCGACGGCCACCTCGACCCCTCAGGCACCACCCACGCCTACGCCAAAGCCGCGCGCATGGGCGGCGCCACGATCGAGACCCACTGCAAGGTGATCGAGACCAACCAGCGCCCGGACGGCACCTGGGATGTGGTCACCAACAAGGGCACCATCCACGCCGAACACGTCGTCAACGCTGGCGGCCTCTGGGCGCGCGAGGTCGGCGCCATGGCCGGTGTCTACTTCCCGCTGCACCCGATGGAGCACCAGTATATCGTCACCGACGAGGTGCCGATGATCGCCGAGATCATCGACGGCGGCGGCGAGCATCCGCATGTGATGGACCCGGCCGGCGAAAGCTACCTGCGCCAGGAGGGCCGCGGCCTCTGCATCGGATTCTACGAGCAGCCCTGCAAACCCTGGGCGGTCGATGGCACGCCGTGGGACTTCGGACATGAACTCTTGCCCGATGACTTCGACAAGATCGAGGACAGTATCGCCTTTGCCTACAACCGCTTCCCGGCGCTGGAGGCGGCAGGCGTCAAATCGGTGATCCACGGCCCCTTCACCTTTGCGCCCGACGGCAACCCGCTGGTCGGCCCGGTGCCCGGCATGCGCAACTACTGGTCCGCCTGCGCCGTCATGGCCGGCTTCTCCCAGGGCGGCGGCGTCGGGTTGATGCTGGCCCAGTGGATGGTCGAGGGCGAATGCGAGCGCGACACCTTTGCGATGGACTGCGCCCGCTTCGGCGACTGGATCACCCCGGGCTACACCCGCCCGAAAGTCATTGAAAACTATCAGAAACGCTTCTCCATCGCCTACCCGAACGAGGAGCTTCCCGCGGCCCGCCCGTTCCGCACCACCCCGATGTACGACATCTTTGACGGCATGGGCGCGGTCTGGGGCGCGCAATACGGCATGGAGGTCCCGAACTACTTCGCGACAGGCGACGAGCCGCGGTATGAGACCCCGTCTTTCCGCCGCTCCAACGCCTTTGCGGCCACCGCGCGCGAAGTCAAAGCGGTGCGAGAAAACGTCGGCATCAACGAGGTCCACAACTTCGGCAAATACCTGGTCAAGGGCGCAGGTGCGCGCGCCTGGCTCGACCGCATCATGGCGGGCCGGGTGCCGCAGGCGGGCCGCCTGTCGCTCACGCCGATGCTGTCCCCCAAGGGCCGCCTGATCGGTGACTTCACCATCTCTTGCCTCAGCGAGGAAGAATTCCAGCTCACTGCCTCCTACGGCTCGCAGGCCTACCACATGCGCTGGTTCCTGCAGAACCTGGACGCGGGCGTCAGCCTCGAAAACATCTCCGACACCCGCAACGGTTTCCAGATCGCAGGCCCCAAAGCGCGCGAGGTGCTGCAGGCCTGCACCCGCCAGGACATCTCGGACATGCGCTTCATGGATGTCCGCCACCTGACCGTGGGCATGGCCGACTGTATCGTGCAGCGGGTCAGCTATACCGGCGATTTGGGGTATGAGATTTACTGCGACCTGCCCAGCCAGCGCGCCCTGTGGGATGCCCTGTGGTCCGCTGGCCAGCCGCACGGCATGAAACCCTTCGGCATGCGGGCAATGATGTCGCTGCGCCTGGACAAGTTCTTCGGCTCCTGGCTGCGCGAGTTCTCGCCTGACTACACCGCCGCTGAGACCGGGCTGGACCGCTTCATCTCCTTCAAGAAACCCGTCGATTTCATCGGCCGCGCCGCCGCCGAGGCCGAACGCGACGCAGGCCCCGCCCGCCAGCTCTGCGCCTTTGAGGTCGCGGCGGATGACGCCGATGTGGTCGCCTATGAGCCGATCTGGCTCGACGGCGCAGTTGTGGGCTTCTGCACTTCCGGCGGCTATTCACACCACGCACAGAAATCCATCGCGCTGGGGTTTGTCCCCACGGGGACAGCCAGGGAAAACCTGGAAGTGGAAATCGAAATCCTCGGCAAGATGTACAAGGCCCGCCTCATCACTGAGCCGCTATTCGACGCCGACGGCGCCCGGATGCGCGGCTGAGCCCCAAAAGCATTGAATTCAGGTCAGCCCGCCTGACCTGAATCCACCCCGTTGCCACGGCAGCGCACGCTGACGCCACGAAACCCGCGCAACACATAGGTCAGCGCCGGCACCCGAATGTTTCGCGCGCGAAACATTTGGTCAACCCTGCTGACCTATGCGGCTTTCACTGGCCGCCGCCCTTCTTCTTTGCAAAAATACTCCCGCCGGAGGCATCCGCCATTGCGGCCAAGAACCAAGGACCGGGTTGCATGACTGCCATCGCCATTCTCCTGCTCGCTGCCGGCGCGTCCTCCCGGATGCAAGGCCGCGACAAATTGATGGAAGAGGTGGACGGCCAGCCCCTGCTCACCCTGATGTGCCGCCGCGCCGCGCTGACCGGCCTGCCGGTCTACGTCACTCTGCCAGGCCCATCCCACCCGCGGGCGGCAGCAACTGGCGACGCAACCCAGGTACTGGTGCCAGACGCGGCAGAAGGCATGTCCGCCTCGATCCGCCGCGGCACCGCCGCGCTGCTGGATGGTACGCAGGCGGTGATGATCCTGCCCGCCGACATGCCGGAGATCACAGCCCAGGACATGCTGCACCTGGCGGCGCATTTCGGCGGCCCCGACAGCCCCGTCCTGCGCGCCACTGCGGAGGACGGAACACCCGGCCACCCGGTGCTGTTTCCGCGGCGCTGTTTCGAGGTGCTGCAGTGCCTGCAGGGCGATCAGGGCGCCCGCAGCATCCTGACGGCAGAGACCGTCCGGACAGTTCCCCTGCCCGGCCGCCACGCGCTGACGGATCTCGACACACCGGAAGATTGGGCCGCCTGGCGCCAGCAGCGCTGACACTCCCACAAAAGCAGAGAAGGCAGGGCACAAGACCCTGCCTTCCTGCGCTACGCTCTTACCCGCCGCCTCCCCCAAGACGGCGGCTGCACCATTCAGTGCACAAGCAGCCGCGCCTCGTGTTTGCGCAGAGACCGGCGCGCCGAAGAATAGGCGGCACGGCCCTGTTGCGACTTCAGTTCCGGAAACAGCTCGAACAGTTCATTGCGCTGTGCCTTGTCCAGTCCGCGCAGCGACTGGTCGCCAGGCTGGAAACTCTCGGTCCAGGCGCCATCGGACAGCACAACCTCATGCTGGTCGAACATGAAGTGGATATAGGTGATCGCGGTGGTCTCCACGATGTCCACGCCCGCCAGCCCGGTCAGGTGCTTGGCTGCAATCAGCACTTCGCGGTCCTCGAAGTAGAGCGCGGTCTTGTTATTGGCGACCAGCACCCGGTGGTTGGGGCTGACCATCATGTCACGCTCCGGCAGCCCGTTGCCCAGTGCACCCTGACGGATCAGAACCGGCTGCAGATGCGCGGCCCCCTTCATGTCGGCGGCCTCCAGCGAGCGGGCGCCGATCCAGCGGATTTCCTGGATGCCGTTGTCGCGGGTAATCACCCGGTCGCCGGCCTGCAGGTCCTCGACCTTGCGCTCGCCCTGCGGGGTTGCAATCAGCGTGCCCGGCGTGAAGCAGGGAATGATCTGCTCAATCTCGCCAAAGGTCATCGTGCCGGTCACGGCGCCATCTTCATCAAGGAAGTTGACGGTGCCCGAGAGGCTGTTGCCATCCGGATCCTCGGTGACATCCGTCAGCTCAAACGGGCCGGAACCGCGCAGGTCCAGGGTGTCGAAGTCGTCCCCGTCAGAGCCGCCGTCAACAATATCGCCTGCAGTGCCGCCGATGAACGTGTCGCGGTCGGCGCCGCCAATCAGAGTATCCGCGCCATGGCCGCCGGTGATCACGTCATTGCCGGAGCCGCCGCGCACGATGTCGTCGTCGATGCCTGCGTCGATGGTGTCATCGCCCGAGCCGCCGCGGATGTCATCATCGTCATCCTGGCCAAAGATCACGTCATTGCCTGACCCGCCGTTGATGGTGTCCATACCGTTGGTGGGATCGGGGTCGGCCGGGCGGCCATCGCTGCCGTCGTCGGTGATGTTAAGCCCGTCCGGGAAGGCCGGATCCAAGCCGCCATAGATGGTGTCATCGCCGCCGCTGCCGGTCAGGACATCGGAGCCTTCACCGCCAATCAGAAGGTCATTGTCGGCGCCGCCGTCGATGGTGTCGTCGTCGATGCCGCCGTCGATCACATCCATGCCGGTGCCGCCATCGATCAAGTCGGCGTCATCGCCGGTCGAGATGGTGTCGTTCCCGGCACCGCCGAAAACGGTGTCCATGTCATCAAACGGGTCTGCATCCGCCGGGATGAACGGGATATCGGGATCGGTGCCGGTGTAACCCGGAAATCCGCGGTCCGGCAGCGGCACGCCGCTGTCCTTGGAGGTGTCGATCACATCGTCGCCCTCGCCCCCGTCCACGGAGTCAGAACCGTCGCCGCCGTCGATGGTGTCATCGCCGCCGCCGCCCAGAATGGTGTCATCGCCCTCGCCGCCGGTCAGGCTGTCGCCGCCCGGAACCACTGGATCCTGCGGCTCGGAAGAATAGTCGTAATGTGCGGTATCCAGGGTGGTGCCGGAGGTGCCGAGATCAATGATCAGCTTGACGTCATTGAAATCCCGGTCGCCCAGATTGTGCAGATCCTCGAACCCCAGCTGCACGGAGCCGTCCGGGAATTGGTAGATTCCCTTGGTGTGGTCCAGACCATCCGGGTTCAGGTCCGCATTGTCGCCGTAACCCGAGGAGTAGTAGGTGCCATGCGGGCTGACAATACCAACGCCGACCACCGCACCGGCAGGCGCGTCGTAAGTGTAGGTCTCGCCGGCATCCGCCCTGGCGTTCTCGGACAGAACGACAACATTGCTGATTTCGCCGGTTTCCGGATCAATGGTGTAGGCAAAGACCTGGTTTTGGAAGGAAGCACTGGTCGAGGAGATGGTGATTTTCACCGGCTCATAGACACCGGAGACGCCATCGCCGAGGATCAGGTCGTCGCCGCTGCCGCCAACGACGGTATCGCTGCCCGAACCGGCATAGACGCTGTCATTGCCGCTGCCCGCGATGATGACATCATCATCCGGTCCCGCCGACGGGTCGAACGCATCCGCGTTGTCGACCATGTCGCCTTCGGGATCACCGGTATAGGCGCCGTCAATCAGGTCATTGCCTGCGGTGCCTTCTACAATTCCATCCAGCTCCGGATTCGGATTGTTGTCACTCATTTTCTTCACCCTCTCCTCGCCGGACTGGACCCAAGCCACATCGTTCGGACCAGCCGGGCACTCACGCGGAATGCCGTTATCAAAAACACCAGCCCATGCAGGCAGAGGGCCAGACCGCACATGCGCTCTGGATTGCGTGCCAGGCAGCACGCAGCCGGTTTTCAGAAGCATTTCGGATCAGTGGAGTGCGCGCGTCGCAGCACGAAGACTTAAATTAAATTTTAGCAGTCCACCACAGTCCAGCAGCTTGCAGAACGTGCCCCCCAATGGGCGAAACCATCCATACTTTAGCCTCAGCGGGCCACAAAGCCAAAAAATTGCCTAAAATTCCCCGCATTGCGCCGCTCCGCATTGAAAATGCAATCTGAACTGGTCCAGGTTTCCGCCGACTGTTTCCATATCTCGGCCAAAACTGCTGCCCTAAGCGAAGAAACATGCGCACAAAGTTCTGTAACGGCTGTTTTGGAGGCCCCTAGGTTTCCGAAATCGAAACATGGAGATTTCGGGGCAAACCACCGGCCCCTTGCCGCATTCCTTCTCATCCGCAGCGGGACTAACACTTGGCTCACGAACAATCGCGGAAAACGCGCTGTTTTGTCTCGCGTTTCAGCAAAACATGCCTCCGCGGCACACGAATCAAACAGGTAAAACGGCCAGCTGCTGCAGCCTGGGGCGCAAGAAGATATTGCCGGGGAATTTAATCAAACCGGATACAGTCCGCAAAGCGCAGTGCGCGGGCGCACAGCGTGCGTCGCAGCGCATATCCGGGTGCCATTTTGGGATTATGGCGGAGAGACAGGGATTCGAACCCTGGAGACGGTTTCCCGCCTACACACTTTCCAGGCGTGCGCCTTCGACCACTCGGCCACCTCTCCGTTGAGGGGGCTTTTGAAGGATCAGCCGGGGAATTGCAAGGGCTGAAACTGCAAAAACTTCACTTACCCCCAAAACTTTTTCAGGCCTCCAGATGCAGGTACACGCGGCGGTTCTGTTTGCCCTTTTTCTCAACCTTTCCAAGGCGGATGCGGCCGATTTCGCCGGTGCGCTTCACATGGGTGCCGCCGCAGGGCTGCAGGTCGATCTGTTCGTCTTCCGTGCCGATACGCACCAGCCGCACCTGCCCTGCCCCGCGCGGCGGCGAGACCGACATGGTCTTGACCAGCTGCGGGTTGGCATCCAGTTCGGCGTCGGTGATCCAGTCCTCTGTCACTGCGAGATCGCGGTCGATCAGCGCTTGCAGCTGGTCCTGCAGCGCCTGCTTGTCCTCCGGCGCCTCCGGCATGTTGAAGTCAAGCCGCCCCTTTTCTGCACCGATCGAGCCGCCAGTCACTTCCAGCGGAATCACCACGGACAGGAGATGCAGCGCCGTGTGGATCCGCATGTGGCCATAGCGGCGGTCCCAGTCGAGCGTCTGGGTCACGGTGGTGCCCACGGCAGGCAGCACCTCCCCTTCATGCGGAACCAGAATAATCGCGCCATCCTCGCCCTTGACCGTGGTTGCGATGGAGCATTGGCCGTCCGCCCACAGGAGCTGGCCGCTGTCGCCGGGCTGGCCGCCGCCGGTGGCATAGAACAAGGTCCGGTCCAAAACGATCCCGCCCTGGTCGGAATGGGCCAGCACCTCCGCCTCGGTTATCCGGGCATAGGCGTCTTTGCGGAACAGCGGTTCACTTGTCGGCATCAGCGTCTCCATCGGAATCAGCATCATCTCCTGCGTCCTGCTGCAGATCATCCAGATCCGGCTTGGGCGGAGCGGAAGCGGAGGCCGCCGCAGGCTGCCCCGCAGCGGACGGCTTGGACGGCGTCAGCGCCTCTGGATTGCGGATCCAGATGTCGCGCTGCATGAAGGGGATCTCGATCCCCTCCTCCTGGAACCGCTTGGAGATTTCATAGTTCATGTCGGATTTCACCGACAGCACCCAGTTCACATCGCGCAGGATCGCCCGGATTTCGAAATCAATGCTGTCAGCGCCGAAGCCCTGGAACACCACATAGGGCGCCGGATTGAGCAGCACCATCGGATGCGCCTTGGCAATCTCGGTAAGAATGGCCTCGACTTTGCGGGGGTCGGTGCCATAGGCAACGCCGACCGGCACGATCACCCGGCCCACGGTATTGCCGCGGGTGTAATTGGTGACGGTCCCGGAGATCAGGTCCGAGTTCGGCACGATCACGTCAGAGCGGTCAAAGGTCTCAATCCGGGTTGAACGCACGGAAATGTCGCGCACATAGCCCATCAGGCCGCCAACCTCGATCCAGTCGCCCTTGGAAATGGGACGCTCGATCAGCAGGATGATGCCGGAGACGAAGTTGGAGACGATGGTCTGCAGGCCGAAACCGATGCCGACCGACAGCGCACCGGCAACGATGGCGAGGGAGGACAGGTCGAGACCGGCCATGGAAATGGCGATCACCGCCGACAGGAAGATGCCGACATAGCCGAGGCCCGAGGTGATGGCGTTCTGGCCGCCCGGGTCGATCTTGGTCTTGGGCAGCAGTGAGTTGCGCAAGGACCCCTGGATCAGCCGGGTCAGCGCGTAACCGGCGGCAAAGACCACGGCAAAGGTCAGGAAGGCGGTGGGCGATATACGGGTATCACCGATCTGGAAACCTTCAAGGAAGCGCGACCACAGTTCGGTCATATCCGCCACCCGCGCGCCCCAGATCAGCGCCAGAAGCGGCAGTGCCAGAGCGGCCAGCAGGAAACCGATCATCACCGCAAAGAGAGAATCCCGCGCCTCGGACCCCTTGCCCGACAGCCAGCCGTAGAGATCGCCCAGGAACCGCTGGAACACCAGCAGCGCGGCCAGCAGTGCCAGAGTGGAAACCGCCGGGTAGATCAGCGCCTCGGCGGCATTCACATAGCCAAGCGCAGCCAGCAGCGGTGAAATGAACCCCAGCAGATAGGAGGCGCGGCGCACCAGTGTAAGAATGCGGTTGGCCCCGGCAGCGATGGCGCCATCCTCTTCGGCGTCCGAAGTTTGCTTCTGGCGCCGTTTGGCGCCGATGCGGTGCAGCCGCAGCATCACCAGCGCCGCCGCCGTGATCAGCGGGAAGCTGGCAACTGCATGGACGGAGGTGGGAATGGTTTCGATATTCTCCAGATTCACCAACGCGTCCTGGAGCACCAGGATCACCGCCAGGATATCCACCATCAGCCGGGTTTCATTGAGCCGCCCCTCCTGCACCGGCACCAGATCATTTTCGAGCCGGCTGGAGAACAGCTGATTGCCCAGCCAGTGGAACGACAGGATCAGCAGTGCCCAGCCCGGGACGTAATCCAGCAGCAGCGAACCGCGGCTGCCGAGGATGCCCGACAGTTCCACCGCGGCGGCCAGGCAGATGATGCCGATGAAGGGCAGGATGACTTCGAGCAGGGACACGATAAAGCCCCAGACGCCGCGGCCGCTGCTGCCGAACTGGCGCAGGTAATCGCCCGCCGCATGGGCCCAGGGACGTCCGCGCAGCAGCAGAAATGCCGCAATTGCCAGCAGCAGAAGCAGCGCCGGCAGGCTGTTGCTGACCCGCTCGGCGGTGGTGGCGCTGCCGATCCTGGAGGCGGTTTCATTCCAGATGGAGCTGACCGACCGGCTGAGCGTGCGCAGGGCGCCGGGCCAGTGTTCGGGGTTCAGCGGCGAGGGGCCGCGCTCCAGCAGCTTGCGGGTGCGGCGCTCGCGGATGATCTTGTCGATTTCGGAGATCAGGCCGTTGGCGCGGCTGTAGGCCTCCTCGGAAACGATGCGCGGCACTTCTAGGTCGCGCAGCTGTGTTTCCAGCGTGGCACGCAGCCGGGCGATATCTTCCGGCTCGCTCTCGCCCTCTTCCGGCGCCTTGCCAAGGGCGCTGAGCTGTCCCTGGAGCGTCCGGATGCGATCGGCGTTCTTGGTGCGCCCTTCCAGGAACCGCTGGCGGTAGCTGGTCAGCTCCTTGCGCAGCATCTCAAATGCGGCGCTGGAGGCGCGGCTGGCGTCAATCACCTCTTCCGCGCGGCTCGCGGTCTTGAGCCAGTCCTGGTAATAGGCGCGGGATTCAGCCGTGAACTGGGCCAGCGCAGGCAAAGCGAGGCCGGCCGCAAAGGCCAGCCCCAGCAATGCAGTCCGCAATGCGGTCAGAATGGGTGTCATACGTCCTCAAAAACACCGGGGATCGATGCGGGCGTGTGGGTCATCCACTCCGGCACCGGCAGGTTCTTTTCACGCAGGAAGTCCGGGTTGAACAGCTTCGACTGGTAACGGGTGCCGTAGTCGCAAAGCACGGTGACAATGGTCTTGCCCGGTCCCATATCCTTGGCCATGCGCACCGCACCGGCGATGTTGATCGCGGTGGAGCCGCCCAGCACCAGGCCTTCGTCGTGCAGCAGGTCAAAGACGTAAGGCACGGCTTCGGCATCGGAAATCTGATAGCTGAAATCCGGGGTGAAGCCTTCGAGGTTCTTGGTGATCCGGCCCTGGCCGATGCCCTCGGTGATTGAGCTGCCTTCGGAGGCCAGTTCGCCCTTGGTGTAATAAGAAAAGAGCGCCGCCCCCATCGGGTCGGCCAGTGCGATTTTCACGCCCTTGGGCTGCAGCGCCTCAGCCACGCCCGCGATGGTGCCGCCGGAGCCAACGGCGCTGACGAAACCATCGACCTTACCACCGGTCTGCTCCCAGATTTCCGGGCCGGTGGTTTCCACATGGGCCTGGCGGTTGGCCACGTTGTCGAACTGATTGGCCCAGATCGCGCCGTTCGGTTCGGTCTTGGCCAGTTTTTCCGCCAGACGCTGGGAATAGCGGACGTAGTTGTTGGGGTTCTTGTAGGGCGCCGCGGGCACCTGAACCAGCTGGGCGCCCGCCAGGCGCAGCATGTCCTTCTTTTCCTCGGACTGGGTTTCCGGGATCACAATCACCGTCTTGAAGCCCATCGAAGCGCCGACCAGCGCGAGGCCAATACCGGTGTTGCCGGCGGTGCCTTCGACAATGGTGCCGCCCGGCTTCAGATCACCGCGGGCGATGGCGTCGCGGATGATGTAGAGCGCGGCGCGGTCCTTGACCGACTGGCCCGGGTTCATGAATTCCGCCTTGCCCAGGATCTCGCAGCCGGTCTCTTCGCTGACGCGGTTCAGGCGGATAAGAGGTGTATGGCCGACGGCATCAGCCAGATCGCGTGCAATGCGCATGGTATCCCTTTCGATCGTTCCCCCATGGTGTATCCAAGCGGTCCGTCGATCACAAGGCGGGAAGCGGGTCAGCTATTGCCTTTGCGCAGCCGTTCACGGTGCCGTGACAGCCACAGCGCAGCCGTCATCAGCGGCATGTCCTGATAGGCCTGCGCGTCAATCCCCGCCATCAATTCATCATAACCGAGGATCCGGCTGCGGATATCCTCGCCCTCGCCCGCAACGCCGCCGCCGCCCGAGACATCAGAAAGGTCGGATATACCTATGAAAATATGGATATATTCCGCTAGCGCCCCGCTGGATGGGTAGCCCCGCGCAACGGTTTCCAGATGCTGGACTGTAACGCCCGCCTCCTCCACCGCTTCGCGCACCGCGGTTTCCTCAGCCGTTTCGCCCGGGTCGATCACCCCGGCAACCGGCTCCCACATCCAGGGGTGCGCGTCGCCCATGATGAAGGGCGGTGCGCGGAATTGTTCCACCAGCAGAACCTGGTCACGCACCGGGTCGTAGGGCAATACCACCGCTGCGTGGCCCGCCATGGAGGCGCAGCGGTTCATCACCGGGCTCATGCTGCCATCGAACCGGCGGAATTGAAGGTCCATCTCCTCCGTCGCGAAGAAGTTCAGATAGGCGCGTTTATGGTTGTGCACGATCACGTCGCGGGACAGGTCGTGCTCCCCGTCGCCGGGCCGGGCCTGCCCGGCCAGCCAGGCAGCGGCCCGGCGGCGGACGGAAGGGAAGCAGCGGGCCACCTCTTCGGCGCTCATCCTGCCGTGATAGGCCATGACTTCTTCTGCTGCGCGCAAAGACAGCGCGCCCCACTGAGCCACCCATGCAGCCAGGTCCCAAGGCTCGGCTGTCTGCCACAGGCCAGGCTCTGGAAAATACACCTCCGCCCCGGCAGATTTGCCATCTGCCAGCTGCACGGTGACAGGCTTCAGGGCATAGCCAAAGCCGCCTTCGTAAAAGTTGAGCGCGTCCAGGTCAGCCGGTGACAGACCCTGCACCAGAACACCATCCGCGATAGCGCCATCGCGCTCCTCGATTGCGGGAAACGGCTGCCCGGCCACCTGATACACACCGTGACCGGGCAGTTTCGCGGATTGCGCATTCAGGGCGTCCCCGCTGCGGCCCAAAACCAGCTCAAGCAAAGGGATATGGCGCAGCGTGCCAAAGAAAAACAGATCAGCCACGATTAATAACCTATTGTTAGATAAAGATTTCAGCGCCAGCGGCGGGAAGCGTTTTCAGTGGCGAGGCCAGCAAGAACGCCGCCGACCACCAGCGGAATCAGCACTGACGGCACAGCGATAACAAAGAAGTATTCCAGCGCAATCACGAAAATGGCCGACAAGGCTTCAAACGGGCCGTCATAGCGGTGCCGCATGGCAAGGCGGAACATTTCCCAGGTGCCCTGAACGAACAGGGCCCACAGCACCATCACTGCCATACCAGTTAGGCCATTGTTGATAGCGGGCACCAGGCCACCCCCTGCCCGCCGGCCCATGAATATCCAGCCGCACAGCAGGCCCAGCAGCACATTCACATGAACGAAGTATCCGAAATCCGTGCCCTCTGGCATTTGCGGCATGACCAGGAAGGAAACGAGAAACGCCAGTAAAGCCAGGGACAAAGCGGCAGTCAGGCGGGCTCCGGTGGGCATGTGTGGTCAGGTTCCGTGGCAGGAGATCAGTCAGCGATGAGCAACTGTAATCTGCGTCACGTCGCAATTTCCAGTCTTAAAGGCAGCCGCGCAGGAAGTGAGGTAAAAGTTCCACATCTTGTGGAAACGCTCATCAAACCCCAAGCCTGAGATCTGCTCCCAGCGGGCATTGAAAGTCTCGTGCCAGCGCCTGAGCGTCAGGTCATAGCTGTTGCCAAATTCGATCGACTTCACAACACCAAGGCCTGCCCTTTCCACCTGACCGCGCAGCACAGCCGGGGATGGCAGCATGCCGCCGGGGAAGATGTGTTTCTGGATGAAATCAACCCCCTTGCGGTAAATCTCCCATCTGCGGTCGGCAACGGTGATGATCTGCAGGGTGGCCTTGCCGCCAGGTTTCAGCCGGTCGCGGATGGCACCAAAGTAAGCAGGCCAGTATTTCTCTCCCACCGCCTCGAACATCTCGATCGAGGCGATGCCGTCGAACTGGCCGCGGCAGTCGCGGTAGTCCTGCAGACGCAGCTCCACCTGTCCGGAAAGCCCGGCCTTTTCAATGCGCTGCCGGGCAAACCTTAACTGTTCCTTACTGATTGTCAGGCCGGTCACCTTCAACCCGCGTTCCCTGGCGGCGTATTCGGCAAAGCCGCCCCAGCCGCAGCCGACCTCCAGAACGTGATCGCCAGGCTGCACCTCCATCTGATCCACCATAGAGGCGTATTTTGCGGTTTGCGCCGCCTCCAGGCTGTCCTGGCCGCTGCGGAACAGGGCGCTGGAATAGGTCATCGTGTCATCCAGCCACAGCCGGTAGAAATCATTGCCCAGGTCATAGTGATAGGAAATGTTCTTCTTCGCCTGGCGCTTGTGGTTGCGGTGCAGCCAGAAGCGGAAGCGTTCATAGGCCCGCGCCAGCCCCTGACCCGGGAAACCGTCATAGACGGTATCCGCGCCCATATGCACCAGGTCCATAAAGGCCTGCAGGTCCGTGGTGCTCCACCAGCCCTCCAGATATGCGTCGGAGAAGCCCAGGTCGCCCTCGCGGATCAGGCGGGCAAAACAGTCGGGATGGTGGATGATCAGATCCGCAGCCGGACCCGGGTTCCGGCCCTTGGCGGTGAAAATGCGCCCGTCCGGCAGCTGGATATCCAGCTGCCCGACCTCCATGGCCTTCACTTTGGCAAACACTGCCGGAAAATAGCGCGGCAGGTCTTTCTGGCCCTCAACGGACGTGAGCTTCATTCGCTTCCCCCTGTGCAGGATACGGGCGTGCTACAGGGAAAAAGCTAGGCCGGAGGGGGCTTTGAGGCAAGAAAACTGTGTGTTAGCGGCTGTCACGATTGTCGTGATAAGCCGTGAGCGCGCGGTCCCGGCCAGCCTGCAGGCTGATGATTGGATCTGCCCTCGGCATGTCCTGGGCGAGGTTCCAGGACCGCGGGGCTGCGTCGTAGAAATCCAGCGCGGTTTGCGGAGGCTTGCCCTGGCCTTCGGCAATCCAGCGGCTGGTGTAGGCGCCGGAGGGGTCGAATTTGTCCAGCTGGCCGGAGGGATTGAACACGCGGAAGAAAGGTGCCGCATCGGGGCCGGAGCCAGCTACCCATTGCCAGCCCATGGCGTTGGAGGCCGGGTCCCAGTCCACCAGCGTGTCCGCGAACCACTCCATGCCTATTTTCCAATGCGACATCAAATGCTTGGTCAGGAAACTTGCGACGATCATGCGGGCGCGGTTGTGCATTTTGCCGGTGACGAAAAGCTCCCGCATGGCGGCATCGACAAAGCCGTATCCGGTCTGGCCACGCTGCCAGGCCTGCACTTGCGGCGTAACTTCCTGCGACCAGGGGAAATCCTGCCACTCCTCGCGCCAGCTGGCAGTCAGGATATGCGGCGAGTGGTACATCAGGTGATAGGCGAACTCGCGCCAAACCACCTCTTTCAGGAAGGTCTCAGCCCCCTGGCTCGCCTGTTCCATCGCTGCCCGGCCCCGGTGCCACAAACGGTGCGGGCTGATTTCGCCCCAGGCGAGGTTTTCCGACAGGCCGGAGGTTGCATCTTCGCCCGGAAAGTCGCGGCGGTCCTTGTAGGCGGACACCTTGTCTTGCAGGAATTCGTCCAGGCGGTCCTGCGCTGCTGCCTCACCCACCCGGCAATAGCGGGCCACCACATCGGCACCGCGGCGCATGGCGGCACCCATGTTCCACGCAGTGAGGTTCTCACTGGCGGGCCACGTGTCCGGCGCGGGCAGCTTTCCCGGCGCAGGCAGCAGGCTGGAGACATCGCGCACCCGCACGGATTTCCAGAACGGGGTGAAGACCTTGTACATGCCGCCGGTCTTGGTTTCGACGGTCCAGGGTTCGAACAGCAGCCGCCCGCCGTGGGATTTGGCCTCGACACCCTGCTTCTTGAGCTGCGTCTTGACTTCCGTGTCGCGGGCAATCGCCTGCGGGTCATAGAGGCGGGACCAATGCACCGCCCCTGCCCCGGTTTCTTCGGCCAGCTCCCGCAGCACCGCAAGTGCAGAACCGCGGCGCAGGATCAGGCGCGATCCGGCCTTTTCCAGCGCCCTGGCAAAGCACTCCAGCCCGAGGCCAAGACGGAACTTGGGGGCGGCGCCCAGCGCCGCCTCCTGTTCGTCGAGGATATAGACGGGCAGCACCGGGGCGCCGCTGTTCACGGCAGCCGTAAGGGCCGGATTGTCTGCCAGGCGGAGGTCCCGCCTGATCCACCAAATGACCGGGGCACGGCTGCTCATGTCTTCGTCCTTATGCGGTTCCTGTTACAGCACCCGGTCCAAGGCCTCAGTCAGTTTGGCGACCTCTGCCTCGGACGTGTAGTGGGTAAAGCTGATACGCAGCACGCCCTCGCTTGGATCCACCCCCATCGCTTCCAGCGCGCGCACGGCGTAGAAATCGCCACCGCCTGCCATGATGCCGTGTTCTGCCAGCTGGGCCGCAACCGGCTCTGCCGCACGGCTGAGGGCCAGGGCCACGGTGGGCGCACGGTTTTCGGCGATGGACGGACCCAGCAGGCGCAGATCGTTGCGGTCCTTCACTGCGTCCAGCAGCGGCTGCAGCAGCTTGATTTCATGCGCGCGCATCAGGTCGTGGGCAAAGGCACCGGTCTCCGCAGCGCTGCCGCTGTGGCCGTGATGCACCGCCAGCGCCTCGAAATAATCCGCCATACCGGCCGAAGCCGCCACCTGGGCGTGGTCGGGGCCGGCCGGAGTGAAGCGTTTGTAGAGGTCGCCTGCGTTAAAGTAATGCGCCTGGTTCGGCAGCAGCTCGCCCAGCGCCCGGCGGATCACCATGACGCCCTGATGCGGCCCGTAGGTCTTGTAGGAGGAGAACAGGTAGATGTCGGCGCCCAGTTCATCCACGTTCGGCAGCCCGTGCGGCGCATAGGAGACACCATCGACGCAGACAAAGGCACCCGCAGCATGGGCCATTGCGGTGATCTCTGCCACCGGGTTGATCTCCCCCACCACGTTGGAGCAATGCGGGAAGCAGACCAGGCGGACGTTTTCATCCAGCAGGTTTTCCAGCTGCGCCACATCCAGATGGCCGGTCTGCGGGTCCAGCTGCCATTCGCGGACCTCGATCCCCTCCTCGGCCAGACGCCGCCAGGGGCCGGTATTGGCCTCATGGTCCTGGTTGGTGACGATGATGGCTTCTCCGGGCTTCATCAGTTTGCGGAAGGCCTGCGCCAGCACATAGGTGTTCTGGGTGGTCGAGGGGCCAAAGCTCAGCTCATCCGTGGCGACGCCCATCAGCGCGGCCAGGCGGGTGCGGGCCTCGTCCATTTCCTCGCCGCCCAGGCGGGACGCCTCATAGGGTGCGTAGGGCTGGACCTTGCGCTGGGTGTAGAACCGGGTCAGCCGGTCGATCACATGGCGGCAGGTGTAGGACCCGCCGGCATTTTCAAAGAACGCCTGCCCTTCAAGGCTGGGTTCCGCAAAGGCGGGGAACTGTGCCCGGACGAAATCAATATCCAAAACGCTCATCGCGTGTCTCCTCAATCGCTGCGGTTCAGGGGGCGACCGGCACATGCCAGGGATCACCCCGAACATGGCAGGTCTTCCAGCCGAGCCGCGCTCCCGCACAAGGATTGAGGGATCGCAGGCAGCCCTGCAAGGCGGAAAAGCCATAGCAGGACACGAGGGTCGTAACGTAGCGGCTGAGGTCCGGTCAAGCGGCAAGGCTGATGCCGGAAACTGTCATCAGGGCATGGCAGTCTGGCGGCATCACATCATGGAGAATTAGATATGGCTTTCACACCAAAGGATTTTCTGGTCTGGGGCGAACTGCCCGTCAGCGACCTGGACGCGGCGGTCACGTTTTACAGCAAGGTGACCGGCGCCGATCTGACCATCGACAGCAGCGGACCCAATCCGATTGCGATGTTCAAGCCTGCTGATGAGACAACCGGCGTTGCCTTGCATCTCTATCCCGGCAAACCCGCAGGCGACGGCCGCGGCCCAACTCTGCATCTGACTGCAGAAGGCGAACTGGAAGACGTGATGGAGCGGATCACGGATGCCGGAGGCAAGGTGGTCTCCGAAACCATCGAGATCCCGCCCGGGCGGTTTTTCTATGCCATTGATCCGGACGGCAACTCGCTCGGGTTCTTCAAGTACAATAGCTGACAAAGAGAACACCCCGGCAGGTTTGCCGGGGTGTTCTGTCACGCATTGCAAGATACCCTAGCGTGCCTCTGTCTGCAGGCCGCGGAAGATGGCCCAGCACATCAGCAGCAGCACCACAGTGAATGGCAGCCCGGTCGAGATCACCATCGCCTGCAACGCGCCAAGACCGCCGCCGAGCAGCAGCACGATGGCAACGGCGCCTTCGAAGATGCACCAGAACACCCGCTGCGGCACCGGCGCGTCGACCTTGCCGCCTGCTGTGATGGTGTCGATCACCAGCGAACCGGAGTCCGACGAGGTCACGAAGAACACCACCACCAGCACGATGCCGACAAAGGAGGTGATGCCGGCCAGCGGCAGCTCACCCAGCATCTTGAACAGTTTGAGTTCAAGCGCCGCGTCCTGCGCCCCGGTGAAACCGTCAGACAGCACCTGGTGAATGGCGGTGCCGCCAAAGACGCTCATCCAAAGGACGCAGACGAGGCTGGGGATCAGCAGCACGCAGATCACGAACTCCCGCACGGTTCGGCCGCGGCTGACGCGGGCGATGAACATGCCCACAAACGGCGACCAGCTGATCCACCAGGCCCAGTAGAAGGCGGTCCAGCCCTGACTGAAGTTCACATCCTCGCGCCCGATCGGGTTGGAGAGTGCCGGCAGATATTCGACATAGGCCATCAGGCTGGCGGCAAAACCTGTCAGGATGGCCATGGTCGGGCCAACCAGCAGCACGAAGATCAGCAGCAGGAAGGCCAGCCCCATGTTGATCTCCGACAGCACCTTCACACCGCCGTCCAGCCCGCGCAGCACCGAGATCAGCGCAACAGCGGTAATAGCGGTAATCAGGATCACCTCGGTGGTGGCGCCGGTCGGCACGCCGAACAGCTCATTCAGGCCTGCGTTGGCCTGGGTCGCACCGAAGCCAAGCGAGGTTGCAAGGCCGAACAGCGTGGCAAAAACCGCCAGGATGTCGATGACGTGGCCAGTCCAGCCCCAGACACGCTCGCCGAAGATCGGGTAAAAGGCAGAGCGGATCGTGAGCGGCAGTCCCTTGTTATAGGTGAACAGAGCCAGGGCCAGCGCGACGATGGCATAGATCGCCCAGGGGTGAAGACCCCAATGGAAGATCGTCGCGGCCATCCCCAGGCGCACCGCCTCGGCCTCATCCCCCGCTGCAGCGCCCAGCGGCGCCCAGTCGGTGCGGGCGCCGCCGCCCTCTGGCACAGCAGTTCCGCCGAAAGCGGTGGAGAAATGGCTCATCGGTTCGCTGACGCCATAGAACATGAGGCCAATGCCCATGCCTGCGGCAAACAGCATCGCGAACCAGCCTAGGTAGTTGTAATCCGGTGTGGCCTCATTGCCGCCCAGACGGACCTTGCCCCAGGGGGAGACGATCAGAAACAGGCAGAACAGGACAAACAGGTCGGCGGCGCCGAAGAAGAACCAGTCAAAACTGCTGGTGACCGCTGGGCGCAGCCAGTTGAAAAAGGCGCCTGCCTGTTCCGGCAGCGCCAGCGCGTAAAACACAAAGGCCACGATGACCAAGCCGGACACCAGGAACACCGGATTGTGGATGTCGACCCCGAACGGGCCGATCTGGGTTTCGATATTGTCCTGACCGATCTCGTATTCGGTGTCGATGATATCTGCCTCGCCCTCCGGGGCGGGGATACCCTGATTGGTGGTTTCGTCAGCCATTGCGGCCTCCTTCCCAAATTGCTTTGCCGGGCAAACCTCCGTTTGCGCTCTCGGAGGAGGCGGCGCGCCGCCTTGTCCGCGGCAATGAGCGGATAAAGGGCGGCAAATCGGATCATGCCCGGGTATTCAGATTTATTGCGGCCTATGGGCGTCTGCCCGGGCACCGCGGGGCAATGCAGCCCGAAAGACTGCCCGGAAACACCGCAGCCCGATATTGGGGCCGCCCTTACAGAATAAAAGACGCGCGGACATCGCCGCGCGTCTTCCGACAGATGCAAGCTATTATAAGGATTTAGGCGTTCACGTCCACCACCACCCGGCCCTTGACCTGACCCTTGAGGATGTCCGCGCCCAATTGCGGCAAATCGCTGAGGGCCGCGGGCTGGATCATCGCCTCCAGCTTGTCCATCGGCAGGTCGCTGGCGATGCGCTGCCACGCACGGACGCGGTTGTCATAGGGCTGCATGACCGAGTCGATGCCCAAGAGGTTCACGCCGCGCAGCAGGAAGGGGATCACGGTCGCAGGCAGCGCCGCGCCGCCCGCCAGGCCGACCGCAGCCACCGAGGCGCCGTATTTCATCTGCCCCAGTACCCGCGCCAGCATGGCGCCGCCAACAGCGTCCACGCAGCCCGCCCAGGATTCGCTCTCCAGCGGGCGCTTGGTGGTCTCGTTGATCTCCTCCCGCGCAACAATCTGCGTTGCACCCAGCGAATTCAGGTAGTCCGCCGTTTCCGGACGGCCGGTCACGCCGGCCACTTCATAGCCCAGGTTTGCCAGGATCGCGGTGGCGACAGAGCCGACACCGCCCGCGGCACCGGTAACAAGCACCGGGCCATGGCCTGGCTCCAGCCCGTGATCCTCTAGTGCCATTACCGCCAGCATTGCGGTGAACCCCGCGGTGCCCACGGCCATTGCCTGGCGGCTGTTCAAACCTTCGGGCAGCGGCACAAGCCAGTCGGCGCGTACGTTGGCTTTCTGGCTGTAGCCACCCCAATGGGCCTCGCCCACGCGCCAGCCGGTCAGCACAACCTTGTCGCCCGGTTTGTAGCGGTCATCTGAGGACGCTTCGACGGTGCCGGCAAAGTCGATGCCCGGCACATGCGGGTACTTGCGCACCAGCCCGCCGCCCGGCCCGATGCACAGACCGTCCTTGTAGTTCACGGTGGAGTATTCAACGGCCACGGTCACCTCGCCCTCGGGCAGCTGATCCAGGCTGATCTGCTCCACCGCGGCAGAGGTCTTGCCGCTGTCTTCGTCCTTGTTCACCACCAGTGCATTGAACATCGTGCCATCCTTTCCTGTACCGCGGACCAGATCCCATGTTCATCTGGCCCAATATATCCCGGGGGCGCCGCGGCCTGCCGCGGCGGGGGCAGCGCCCCCGGTGTTCAGCGTCAGCGCCAGAATTTCTCCTGCACTGTTGCAGGCCGCATGCCTGCCGGGGTCTCAACCTCCAGCATAGTGCCCGGCGCCCAATGAGACCGGTCCACCATGCCGATGGCCGCGTTCACTCCGAACTCCGGCGAGAAGATGGCCGAGCCAATCTCTCCGACCCGGCGTCCGTCCGCAAAAAGCGGCCAGGCGTCCAGGCAGGGCGGGATCTCCCCGCCGATCACCAGCGGCCGGATCTGGCGGGCGGGGCCGTTTGCCGCCTGTTCTGACAGTGCGGACTTGCCGATATACTCCTCCGGAGAATTGCAGAACTTGCCCAGCCCGCATTCAAAAGGGGTGTTTTCCCGTGTCATGTCATTGCCGTAGCTCAGCAGCCCGCTTTCGATCCGCTCAATGGCGTTGGGGCAGCCTGCCCGCACGTTCAGGTCTTCACCTGCCGCAAACAGCGCGTCCCACAAGGGCATGCCCAGATCAGCGCCTTCGACATAGACCTCGAAGCCGCCCTGCTTGGACCAGCCGGAGCGCGCCACCACCAGCTCAGCCCCCTGGAAGTCCAGACGCTTGTAGCGGAAGAAACGGATATCACGCACCGCTTCGCCAAAGACGCGGGCCATCAGCTCATCTGCCTTCGGGCCCTGCACCGCCAGCGGGGAAACATCGGGCTCCGTGATCTCCACGTCGAAGCCCTTGGCGATGGCGATCCCCAGCGCAAATTGCAGCAGGTCGCCGTCGGCAAGCGACAGCCAGTAATGATCCGCGGCCAGTTTCACCGCCACCGGGTCGTTCAGCATGCCGCCGTTGTGATCGACCGTCGGCACATAGTAGCACTGGTCGTCTGCCATCTTGTCCATGTCGCGCGGGCTGATCAGCTTCATCAGACGCAGCGCATCGGGACCTTTAATGCTGACCTGGCGCTCGCAGGCCACGTCCCAGACCTGCACATGCTCCTTCAGATGGGCGCAGTCGTATTCCAGGCTGTCAAACACCGTTGCCAGCAGCATGTGGTTGTAGACCGTGTAGCCCTTGACGCCCGCGGCCTCGACACCGGGGGAAAAGGGCGTGCGCCGGATGCGGCGGGAGGGAAAAATGCTTGCCATGCTCAAGTCTCCGTTTGAGCGTTTCAGGTGATTGGCTGCGTGCGGCAGAGCCACTGCCGCAAAAGCCTGCGTGCAGAGGATCCAGGCATTGCCCTCCCCCGACTCAAGCCTTAGGTTTTAAATGTCAGACTTTTAAATGTCAGACAAATGATTTCTTGCCCGGACCGCATCCGGGCCGCACTTTGCAAGGACACCGGGTATGCAGATTGACCCAAGCAGTTCCGCCGATCTGTCGGTTCAGATAGCGCAGGCGATCAAGGATGCCATCATCTCCGGCGACTTGATCGTGGATGAGCGGCTGCCGTCGGAAGCGGAGTTGTCGGATCATTTTCAGGTCTCCCGCCCGACGGTGCGCGAAGCGCTGAAACGGCTGGCGGCGCAATCGCTGATCCGCACCCAGCGCGGGGCGTCCGGCGGTGCCTTTGTGAATCGTATTAGCTTTGAGGACGCTTATGCGCAGCAGGTCACCACATCGACACTGCTGCTGAGTATGAATGAGGTGAGCTTTGATACCGCCTGCGAGGCGCGCTATGCGCTGGAGCGGTCTTGCGCGCCGCTGTCGGCCGCACGCCGCAGCGCTGACCATCTGGCGACTATGCGGGCAGAGATTTTCCGCCAAGGGCAGCCAGGGCTGACGGATGTGGCCTTCTGTGCCTCCGACGTGGCCTTTCACCGGGCGCTGGTGGACGGGGCATGCAATCCGGTATTGTCCTATCAGCTGGCCGGCGCGGTGGAGGCAATGCAACCCCTGATGAACATGATCACCTTCACCGCCCGCGACCGCGCCGTGATCACCGGGCTTCACACCCGGATTGCCGATGCCATCGAGGCGGGCGATGGCGGCGCAGCAGTTGCGGGCCTGCAGGACCTGGAAGATGAAACCCGCGAACTGGCAGCCAATGTCTTTGCGGCCCGGGCAAGGAGGTAAGAGTTTGTTAACCATGAACCGGGAAACTTCCGGCATGGTTAAACCTGGCTCCGCCCTTTCCCCTGATATCTGGCTGCGCGATATCTTCGCCTGCAAGGCGGTGCAGAACGGCGGTGTGGTCCGCCGCAAGCGCCGCGACATTGAACGCTATGCCGGGATGGACGCCTTTCTGACAGAGGTGCGCGCCCGCGGGTTTCAGGCGGTGCAGAACCGCGAGCAGGTCATCATCTTCTGCAACGGCGCCCCGATCCGCAGACTGATTTAGCGCCGCCGTTTCCCGGCGCGGGAAACGGCCAAAAATCCTGCGAGGATTTTCGGGGGCTGCGGTTTCGGCTGACACCAGTTTTCCGCACCGGAAAACTGGCCGGAATCCTCGCAGGATTCCGGTTCTCCCCTTTGCATCCGCGCAGAAGCCGCTTATATGACTCCTGTTCCTTCGGGAACTATGGACATAAACGCGCTCGTAATAAGCGGATCGGACCCGGGGGCGGTACCCGGCGGCTCCACCAAAATCCTTCGTTTGAGGATCATGGGGCCGAAACAGGATCGACGGACGTCTAAAGGGGTTTTGCTTTGTCTCGGCGGGGTGCCACCGTACCGGCCCAAACAGTACAATTGCAAACGACAATCGTGCTCCGGTTGCTCTGGCTGCGTAAGCAGTTCGAGGAATCGAAATCTAAGTCCTTGCGCCTAGCCGCGTAAGGCGGGGTTCGCAGGTACCTGGCAACAGAAACCTGCACTTTACCATTCCCAGGATATTATGCTTGTTTAACGCAACCGGATGCAGCCGCGCCGTAAACCGGGCCCGGTCCCCCGAAGGGTGAACATGACCAAAACCGCCAGCACACTCCACGTTTCGCCGCGCCGGGCATCCCCGGCGGACGGCCCGGCTCAGCCTTCTGCAGAGGGATACCCGAACATGGCGGCACCGTTCGACCCGGATAGCTGCACAGACATGCCGCTGACAAGTCTTCTGCATTTCTGGTTTCAGGAGGTCTGGTGCAAAGGTAACCTTGATGCAGTTGACGAGGTGATGACGGCAAAGACAGTGATCTCGGGTGCGGTCTCAGCCCTCGCCGAGCCGGAATGCGACTACGGCGAAGTGGTGGCGGCGCTGCGCAATCTCGTGGGGCCCATGAAGGTGGCCTTCACCCATGCAATGGAAACCCGGGACTGGGTATCCATCCGGCTGCTGGTTGACACCAGTGATCCCAAGGATGGAACTGCCTTTCAGATCACCGGGCAGGTTATGGCACGGGTGGCGGACGGCAAGATCGCGGAGCTGCATTCCAACATGGATTATTTCAGGATGTTCGAACAGCTAGGCCAGCTGCCGCCTGAGGCCATGGCGGTTTGCATGACCGGGGAAAGGTTGCGGTAGCCGCAGCCTGCAATTGCTTGACAAGAGGGGCACAAACGCGCTTGTAAGAATGCATGGGGAGAGACGCGAACGCCCCGTGAGGCGACAGCCCAAGGTTCGCATGTTAACCTTGCTCGCGAGGAGACATGCCCATGGCTGCCCCAAATGAAATCACCCCTGCCCAGCTCTTGCGCCTGATCGGCACGCCGAATGCGCCGGTTCTTACGGATATCTGCACTGATGAAGACTTTGCCGAAGACCCCTTTCTGATTCCCGGTTCCTTCCGGCATCCCCATACCGAAATCGAAAGCCTCAAGGCTCGCCTCGGCGGGAGGCCCTGTGTGGTGATCTGCCAGAAAGGCCTGAAACTGTCGCAAGGCGTTGCCGCCTGGCTGCGCAATGACGGGATTGAGGCTGAGTATCTGCAGGGTGGCATGTATGGCTGGCGCGGCCACAAAGGCGCGCCGCGCATTCCCGCCAGCGCCCTGCCCGCGCCGGTTGGCGGCAGCACCCTGTGGGTGACCCGCCACCGTCCCAAGATCGACCGCATCGCCTGCCCCTGGCTGATCCGCCGCTTTGTGGACGCCCAGGCCCGTTTCCTGTTTGTGGCGCCATCAGAAGTTGCTGGCGTGGCAGAACGCTTCGGCGCCACCCCTTTTGATGTTGAGGGCGTTTTCTGGTCGCACAGGAATGAGTTTTGCACCTTTGACACCATGCTGGACGAATTCGGGCTCAGAACCCCGGCGCTTGACACGCTAGCCTGCGTTGTGAGAGGCGCCGACACCAACCGGCATAATCTGGCACCGGAGGCGGCAGGGCTTTTGGCTGTCTCGGTGGGCCTGTCGCGCCAGTATAAAGACGACCACCAGCAGCTTGAGGCAGGCATGACATTGTATGACGCGCTTTACCGCTGGGCCCGCGACGGGCGCGGCGAAGGTCATGACTGGCCCGCGGACCGGAAATCATGAGCCAGCCTTCGTGGACGGAAATGCTCCGTGTCTTCGGGCGCATCGGCGTGCTGAGCTTTGGCGGCCCCGCGGCCCAGATCGCCGTGATGCACAAGGAACTGGTGGAGGACCGCCCCTGGCTGAGCGAAGAAAGCTTTCTGCGCGGGTTGAGTTTCTGCATGCTGCTGCCGGGTCCGGAAGCGATGCAGCTGGCGACCTATACCGGCTGGCGGATGCGGGGCACCGCAGGCGGGCTGCTGGCGGGCCTCTTGTTTGTGCTGCCTGGCGCTGCCGTGATTGCACTGCTGGTCTGGCTTTATGCGCAATTCGGCACCCTGCCTGCGGTTCAGTCTGCGTTTCTAGGAATAAAAGCGGCGGTGGTGGTCATCATTCTCCAGGCGCTTCGCCGCCTTGCAGGAAAGGCGTTGAAACATCCTCTGGATTGGTCTCTGGCGGGTTTCGGGTTTGCAGCGCTGTTCTTGCTGAACCTGCCGTTTCCGCTGGTTGTTCTGACCGCCGGCTGCCTGGGACTGATGCGCAAGGACGGGAACACGGCGGCACCGTCACCGAACCCGCCTGCACGCAATGGCAGTACCGCACAAGCCATCCTGGTGTGGGGCGCATTGTGGCTGCTGCCGCTGATCGCCCTGAGCCTGGGCGGAGCAGCGTTCCTGGCCGACATCGGCTGGTTCTTCTCAAAACTGGCGGTTGTCACCTTTGGCGGGGCCTACGCAGTGCTGGCCTATATCAGCCAGACCGTGGTCAGCCAGTTCGGCTGGATCAGCGCGGGCCAGATGATCGACGCGCTGGGGCTGGCGGAAACCACCCCCGGCCCGCTGATCCTGGTTACCCAGTTCGTTGCCATGCTGTCAGGACTGCAGGCGGGCGGTTCCGGCCTGTTCCTCGCTGCCGGCGCGGTTGCGCTTTGGGCCACCTTCATGCCCTGCTTCCTGTGGATCTTTGCCGCTGCGCCCTATGTGGAGCGCATCGCATCGCACCCGCGGCTGGGGATGGCGCTGAAGGCGGTAACGGCCACGGTGGCCGGTGTCATTCTGAACCTGTCGGTGTGGTTTTTGATCCATGTCGCCTTTGCCGAAACAAGAACCTTCGACGCCGGCATCCTGCACATTCCCGCACCTGTCTGGAGCAGCATGAACACCCCGGCCGTGGTGCTGGTTCTGCTTGCCCCGCTCGCGGCCCTGGCAGTGCGCGGCAATATGCTGCTGCTGCTGGCAGTGATGGCAGCGGCAGGCCTGGCCGTTTCCGAATTCCCGTTTGCAATCAGCTGACTGCAGCGCTTCTCCGATCTTCCGCCGCGGCAAAAATATTTGAGCAGCCGACAAGGCTGCTCTTTTGTTTCCAGCAGAATCTCCTATGCTTAACGGCAAATGAACAAAGGGTGACTGCATGTCCCGTGAAATCGACTATGGCAACCTGATGCACTCTGCCATGCGCGGCCTGATCCGGACCGTGCTGCAGGACATCTCCGAGAATGGCTTGCCCGGTAACCATCACTTTTTCATCACCTTCGATACGGCCCACCCGGATGTTGAATTGGCCGATTGGCTGTCGGACCGCTACCCCGGCGAAATGACCGTGGTCATGCAGCATTGGTTCGACAATCTGACCGTGGACGAAGACGGCTTTGCGGTCACTCTGAACTTTGGCGATTCACCCGAGCCGCTCTACATTCCATATGATGCGATCCGGACTTTTGTGGATCCCTCGGTGGAGTTCGGGCTCCGGTTCGAAAGCGCCGACGAAGACGGGGAAGGCTATTCCGCAGAGCCGGACGCAGAGGAAGACCCGCTCAGCGCCGAAGATCAGCCGGAACCCAAGAAAAAGGACGCGGACGTGGTGTCCCTCGACAGTTTCCGCAAATAGGCTGCACCTGCAGTCCCCCCCCGATCAAGGCAGCCTGGCAGGCTGCCTTTTTGTTTGCGGGACAAAAACAGATCTCAGTGCCGGGTGAGGAATGTCTGTAGCTGCCGCTTCGGCTCCCCATTCAGGCGCGATATATAGACCAGATCCAGCCCGCCCTCCGCGAGCGTGCGGTCGTACTGCTGCATCTCATAATCACCGTTCGGATGTATGAACAGCGAGAACACAGTCAGAGTGTCACCGGTGATCCGCCCCCATACAAAGGGCTCACCTTCCATCGGATCAAGCGGCACCTCGTGGCCGAATACATTCCGCTTCATTGCTGCTGAATAGACACCGTCGCGCCGGGACGTCTGGAATTCAATCTCGTAAGTTTTGGATTTCCTGCTGCCGTCGTCCCGCTCCGTCGTGGAGGTCCATTTGATGGTGAACCCTTTCTTCATCTCGCGGATTACCACGCTCATATCGCGCGGATCAGTGTCGCCGTCAGCCTTGACGATTTCGACACTGCCGGAATACTCGCCTGCAAACTGCGCAATTCCGGCTGCAATCCCCTGCCCTGCTGCAGCCGCGAGAATTCCGCCCGCTAAAAGCAAAGCGGCAAGGGATTTCAATGACATTTCAAGAGACAAGCGGATTGGCACATTCATTTCCTTTCCGGATACGGCAAAACCCGTTTCCCGCAGTTTAAGCATAGCATGTTCGCGGGCAATGGCACGCACGGGATTGCGCCAATTCACCACTATACCTTGCGGCCCTTTTGGCTATGCTGCGCGCAACTGGCCAATTGCGCCCTCGTCCGGCACAGGCTAAACGGCATACAATCGCATACTCAACGGAGAAACAGACGGATGTCCGCAACCCGCACCGAAACCGACAGTTTTGGCCCGCTTGAAGTCCCGGCAGAGAAATACTGGGGCGCGCAGACCCAGCGCTCGATCATGAACTTCCCGATCGGCTGGGAAAAGCAGCCGGTGGCAATCGTGCGCGCGCTTGGCGTGATTAAGAAAGCCTGCGCCATGGCCAACAAGGCCTCTGGCAAGCTGGACGCGACAATCGCCGATGCGGTGATCCAGGCCGCGGGCGAGGTGATTGAGGGCAAGTTCGACGACAACTTCCCGCTGGTGGTCTGGCAGACCGGCTCCGGCACCCAGTCCAACATGAACTCCAACGAGGTGATCGCCAACCGCGCGATTGAGATCCTGGGCGGCGTGATCGGCTCCAAGGATCCGGTGCACCCGAACGATCACTGCAACATGGGCCAGTCCTCCAACGACACCTTCCCCACCGCCATGCATATCGCCACCGCGATGTCCGTGCGCGACGTGCTGGTGCCGGGCCTGACCAAACTGGCTGAAGGGCTGGAGGCCAAGGCGGAAGAGTTCAAGGACATTATCAAAATCGGCCGGACCCACACCCAGGACGCGACCCCGCTGACCCTGGGCCAGGAATTCGGCGGCTATGCGCACCAGATCCGCCAGGGCCTGGCACGGGTCGAGGCGGCAATGCCCGGCATCTATGAACTGGCACAGGGCGGCACCGCTGTCGGCACCGGTCTCAACACCCAGAAAGGCTGGGGAGAGACCGTGGCCGCCAACATGGCAGAAATCACCGGCCTGCCCTTTGTCACCGCCCCCAACAAGTTCGAGGCACTGGCCGCCCATGACGCCTTGGTGTTCCTGTCCGGCGCGCTCGCGACCATTGCGGGCAGCTGCTACAAGATCGCCAACGACATCCGCTTCCTCGGCTCCGGCCCGCGCTCTGGCCTGGGCGAGCTGATCCTGCCGGAAAACGAACCGGGCTCCTCAATCATGCCGGGCAAGGTGAACCCGACCCAGGCAGAGGCACTGACCCAGGTGGCAGCGCATGTGATGGGTAATGACGCGGCGATCAAGTTTGCAGGCTCGCAAGGGCACTTCGAGCTGAACGTCTACAACCCGATGATGTCCTATAATCTGCTGCAGTCGATCCAGCTCTTGGGCGACGCCGCGGACAGCTTTACCGAGCGGATGCTGAACGGCATCCAGGCCAATGAGCCACGCATCGACAAGCTGATGAAGGAGTCGCTGATGCTGGTCACCGCACTGGCGCCCACCATCGGCTATGACAACGCCACCAAGGTCGCTAAAACCGCCCACAAAAACGGCACCACGCTAAAGGAAGAGGCAATTGCGCTCGGCTTCGTGGACGAAGCAACCTTTGACGCCGTGGTTCGCCCCGAGCAGATGATCGGGCCCAAGGACTGATGGGCAAGCCGGTCAATCTGAACCGGTACAGAAAAGAAAAAGCGCGGGCCGAGAAAAAGGCCCGCGCTGACCGGAACGCCGTGACCTTCGGGCGGACCAAGGCAGAGAAAGACCTGGACAAGGCGCGCAATGACCAGGACGCCCAACGCCTGGACGATCACAAGCGCGACGAATGACCGGGCGCCCCAAGAAGCATTCCCTGACCTTGCGCGGGCACCGGACCTCGGTGTCGCTAGAGGATGACTTTTGGGATGCCTTCCGCGAGATCGCCGCACAGGAAGACCGCGCAATCAACGACTTGGCAGCCGAAATTGATGAAACCCGCGGCGAGGACTGCGGTCTGGCCTCCGCGATCCGGCTGTTTGTGCTGCGCCGGTTAAGAGGGCGTTAACCACGAATGCGGAGACTTGCGGGATGACGATGCCCGCTCCTCTTTCAGCAGATGCTTGGCTGCAGCAGCTTTTTCAGTCCCAAGCTGCTGCAAAGGGAGGTGTGGTCCGCCGCAAGAAACGTGACATTGAACGGCTGCTTGGCTGGGACCGTTTCCGGTTCGAGTTGAAACGCCGCGGTTATCACGCCGTGGAGAATGCAGGCCAGGTTGTCATCTTCTGCAATCAGGATGCCGTGCGTATCATTCAGTGACGCAAATTTCTTCGACGAAATTTGCCAAGAAAATTCGAATTTTCTTGGCTATCTAGGCGATAGCTGCAGCCAGATGCCGTACTGCGACCGCACGGTCAGATGTGCCACCGGCACCGGCGCTTTGCCCGCCACCGGCTCAATCCGGAACCGCCGCAGGATCATCGACAGGATCAGCGGCCCTTCCACCATGGCGAACCCTGCCCCGGTGCAGACCCGGGAGCCTGCTGAAAACGGAATATAGGCGTCGCGCTGGCATTGCTTGCCGTTCTCCGTTCCCCAGCGAGCCGGATCAAACCCGTCCGGATTGTCCCACAGCCGCTCATGCCGGTGCAGATGCCAGGGGCTCAGCACCATCTGCGCGCCTTTCGGCACGTGGCGATCCCTGAACCGTTCCGGACAGGCGGCTTCGCGCACCATCATTGGCACCGGCGGGTAGAGCCGCAGGGTTTCCCGGAACACATCGCGGCTGATCTTCAGCTTTGACACCGCTGCAAAACTGTCGTCCTCCAGCGCGGCCGCCTCTTCCGCCACTTTCTCCTGCCAGTCCGGGTACAGCGCCATCAGATACAGCGCCCAAGCCAGGGCCGAGGCGCTGGTTTCATGGCCGGCCAGAAAGAAGATCGCGACCTGGTCCACCATCTCGCCCGCATCAAAGGTGCTGCCGGTATCCGGGTCACGGGTAGTCATGATCTTGGTCGCCAGATCATCCGGCGCTGTTCCTGCCTCGATTGCCGCCATGCGGTCGGACGTCAGCTGTGCAATCAGCGCCCGGATTTCCGCCGCGTTCCGGCGGGTGCCGCCGCGGAAGAACCGCGGCATCCAGCGCGGCAGCGGCACAAAGGCCGCTAGGTTCAGCAAGGGCTGGCTGCGCTGATAGTCGCGGAAACGGGTAAAGACCTTCCCCGCCACCTCATGCTCTATCGGGATAGAAAACAGCGTGCGGAAAATCACATCCGCTGCCGCGTGCGAGGTTTCCTCTTCGATCTCCACCGGTCCCTGCCGCCCTTCCAGGCGCGTCACTGCGGCCTCAGCCGCCGCACGCATTGCTGGAAAGGTGTCCTTCAGCCTGCCGCCTTCAAAGGCCGGGTCGATGATCCGTCGCTGCCGCTTCCAGGCCTCGCCATTGGTCAGGAACACCGAATTTCCCAGCAAGGGCTTCAGCCCCTCAGCAATACGGTCCGATTTGGGGAAATCGTCAGGACGCTCTTTCAGCAGCAGCTTCACCAGCTCCGGTTGGTTGACGAGAAAAGAACGGAAGAACGGCGTTCGGAACTCCGCCATCCAGGCGCGGTAAAGCTTTGCAGGCTGGGCCGAGAGGATGTCCTGGCGGAACAGCCTAATATAGCGCCACAATGACACCCGGTCCGGCCGTGCAGGCGGTTTCGGCGGCAATGCCTGGTTCATTCCGCGGCCACCGACGTGAATTTCGAGACCGGCACGTCAATACGTGACCGGGAGGGCTTGCGGTCCCTGTAGCGTTCCGCCAGCGTCAGCGGCCCGGCAGTGATGCGGAAATAATCATAGTCGCCGGGCCGGTCAAAGGCGCAGAGATACTGAAAATGCAGCCGGAAGAAGCGCCAGCGTAACTCCTTCCAGCGCGCCGGGCTGAGGGTTTGGGTAAAGGCTGCCGAGAACACCAGCGGCCAGCGCTTGCCCTCCGGGGCCACACCGCTGACCGCCACCGGATCGCAGAGCGCAAAGGCACAGCCGTCACCGGGCGCGGTGACATCCACCCAGGCCAGCTCCTCGCGCTGGCACAGGTATTTCAGATCGGTTCGCAGCCGCCGTGCCCGCGGCAGGAAAGAGACCATTGGCACCACCTGCCCCAATGTCAGGAACCCCAGGACCGGCCGTTTCTGCGGCAGCCCTTCCCGGACCAGGTCCGCCAGCACTGAAACGCCAAGATGCGCGCCGGAGGAATGGCCGACAACCAGCACTTCATCCAGTCCCCGGTCGTCCAGCGCCTCGCGGATCAAGGTGCGGAATTTGTCCATCCGCGCTTCCATTTCGGGCGGGATGGCGCCCCGCGATGCAGCCGAATGGGCATAGTCATGCATCAGGTAATAGGCAAAGAACTTGCCATCGCGTTTCTTGAACCAGCGCAGCAGCGCATAGCCAGCGCCAAGGCCCAGGGCCCATCCAATGAGTGCGGCCAACGGGCTGCCAAGGCTGGCCAGACCGGCAAGAATGCCAATTGCATGGGCAACGCCCCAGGCCAGCAGCAGTGCCAGCAGCGCCTGCAGCAGCAGCATCCCGACCGGATAGAGTGCCGCGATCACCGGCCCCTTGCGCAACCGCATCAGCCGCCGCAGCGCGCCGGTTGAAGTATAGATCCAGGCGGTCCGCACCAATTGCCAGTAGGTGCCCGGAATCGACGACTCCATGCTGCCGCGCACGATGTCGGACCAGACCAGCACCTCAACGTCCGCCTCGGTCCGCTGCCCGTCTATCTCCGCGGCGACATGCCAGCCATAGGGGCCTTTGGTCTGTTTCGGAGAGAGCGTCAGGCTGTAGCCGGAAATCCCCGCCTGCGCGGCGCCTTCCTTGCGGTACAGTTCCCGGTAGCGTCGCGGATGAATCGGGTCATAGCCGGGGATGTAGAACACCCGCCGCCTGCGCACCTGCTGGGGATTGGAACCGCTTTGATCCACGCTGACCTGCTCTGCCATTCTGCGGGCAGACTAGCAGCGCAATCCGGCAAGAGTAAGGCCCGGAAGGTTCAAGAAAAAGGGGCCCGAAGGCCCCTCGCATCGTTTGGTCTCAGCCCAGTGCTGCCAGCGCCGGGAACGTTTCCAGCAGCCACCAGGAGAAGGTGGTGAACAAGCCGGTGACCAGCATGATGCCGACAAACAGCAGCAGTCCGCCCATCACTTTTTCGATCAGCCCCATGTGGCGCTTCATTTTGTTCATCAGTGTCATCGACCGGTTGAGGAACATCGCCGCCAGCAGGAAGGGCACCCCCAGCCCCGCGGCATAAACGCCCAGCAGGATGGTGCCGCGGCTGACCGAGGCTTCCGATGCAGCCAGCGACAGGATCGCCCCCAATTGCGGCCCGATGCAGGGCGTCCAGCCAAAGGCAAAGGCCAGACCCAGCACATAGGCGCCAAGCGCCGAACCACCCGACTCGCCCGCTTCCATCCGCGCCTCGCGGTCCAGCAGGGGGATGCGGAATACCGACAGGAAATGCAGGCCGAACACAATCACAACGACGCCTGAGACCTGCGCGAAAAGCTCCTGATTTTTCAGCACAAACGCGCCAAAAGCTGAGGCGGTGAAACCGAGCAGCAGAAACACCGTTGACAGCCCGAGAACAAAGAACAGCGCGGCGATGATTGCCTTGCGGCGCGCGGCGACAGTGCCCTGCATTTCGCCGATGGTGACACCGCTCATATAGGCCAGGTAAGGCGGCACAATCGGCAGCACGCAGGGCGACAGGAAACTGATCACGCCGCCCAGCAGCGCCACCAGCATGGCAGGGAGCAGCCCTGCGTCGATGATCTCGATTCCAAACATGTTCCAACACTTATGCCAGCCGCGGACCAACGTCACGGGGACGGCTGGTCACATCCTTGTGGACAGCATGAAACATCCCGCTTATCTGCACACCATGACCGAGATCAAAGAGACCGTTGACGCAATCGGGCTGCTTTGCCCCCTGCCCGTCCTGAAGGCCCGCAAGCGGCTGAAATCGCTGCAGCCCGGCCAGATTCTGGAACTGCTGGCGGATGACCCTGCAGCCGTGATTGACGTGCCGCATTTCTGCAATGAGGCGGGTCATGAATTTCTTGGCCACAGCACCGGCACCGGCCACCAGATCTATTTGATCCGCAAGGGCGGCTAACCCCGGAGAGAGTTGAGACTTTCCACCGAAGGAACCGGAATTCGGCGCGAATTCCGGCTCGGAAAACGCGTGTTTTCCGGGTCGTTTTCCGCGCCGGAAAACGGCTGCCGCAATCAATAGAGCGCACAAAAAAAAGAAAGGCAGGCCAAACGGCCTGCCTTCCCCAGAATCATATGCCGGCTTCAGCTGCCCATCGACCACCAGCCGCGGCGTTTGGGCTTGGGCGGTGATGCCGGTTCCGGCGCCGCCTCAGCACCGGCCATGGCAGGCTCAGGCTGTTTTTCTTCGACCGCTGGCGCAGGCTCGGCAGCTTCGGTTTCCTCCGTTACTGCCTCTTCCGCAGCGGGTTCTTCCGCAACAGGTTCTTCTGCCGCAGGCTCAGCCTCAGCTTCTTCAGAAACGGCTTCCTCTGGTGTGCCGCCAACAGTCTCTGCAGCAGCCTCTTCCGCCTCAGCAGCGGCTTCTTCGGCAGGGGCGGCTTCAGCTTCCGCCGGAGCCTCTTCAGCGGTTTCCGCCACCGGAGCTTCTGCTTCCTGCGCGGCTGCTTCACCAGCACCGGCAGTTTCGACAGCCGCAACAGCATCCTCTGCAGCTTCCGTCGGGGCCTCTGCAGCGTCAGCAGCGGCTTCCTCACCTGCCGTGGTTTCCGCCTCAGCGGGTTTGGTCTTCGGCTTGCGCGAACGGGTGCGGGTACGGGAGCGCTTCTTCTCCTTCACCTCTTCCGCCGGGGCTTCCTCGCCTTCAACAGCAGCCTCAGATGCCTCTGCGGCCTCTTCCTTGGGCTGCTCCTGATCCTCGGATGTCTCGTCACCGGTCTCGCCGGTCTCGCCATTCTGAGACTGCTCGCCATTGCCGCCCTTCCGGCGGCGGCGGCGGCGGCGCTTGCGCTTGGGCTTGTCATCCTGAGATGTGTCTTCAGGCGCTTCCGCTTCGGACACAGCAGCACTCTCTTCCTCGTCCTGCTTGGTCTCTTCCGCGTCCACCTGATCCATGATCGAAGTATCCACAGAAACCACAGGTGCAGTTGCCGCCGGAACGGTACGCGACGCGGTCTTGAACTTCTCCAGCACAAAGTCCGGGCTGACCAGATGCGCGTCGCCTTCGATGCGCACGGACAGGCCATACCGCGCCTCGATCTGGGCGATGTGCTCGCGCTTCTGGTTCATCAGGAAGTTGGCGATGGAGACCGGGCAGCGCACCAGCACTTCGCGGGAGCGGCGGCGGGTGCCCTCTTCCTCAATCTGGCGCAGGATCGACAGCGCCATCGAATCGTCGGAGCGGATCAGACCGGTGCCGTGGCAATGCGGGCACGGCGCGGTGGTTGCCTCGATCATGCCGGGACGCAGGCGCTGGCGCGACATTTCCATCAGCCCGAAACCCGAGATCCGGCCCACCTGGATGCGGGCCCGGTCGGTCTTCAGCTTGTCCTTCATGCGCTTTTCGACGGCGGCGTTGTTCTTACGCTCGTCCATGTCGATGAAGTCGATGACGATCAGGCCGGCGAGGTCACGCAGGCGCAGCTGGCGCGCCACCTCTTCGGCGGCCTCCAGGTTGGTCTTCAGCGCGGTTTCCTCGATCGAGCCTTCCTTGGTGGCACGGCCGGAGTTCACGTCGATCGCCACCAGCGCTTCGGTCACGCCGATCACGATGTAGCCGCCGGACTTCAGCTGAACCGTTGGGTTGAACATACCCGCCAGATAGCTTTCCACCTGGAAGCGCGCAAACAGCGGCAGCCCGTCCTGGTAGTGCTTCACGTTCTTGGCATGGGACGGCATGATCATCTTCATGAAGTCCTTGGCGATGCGGTAGCCGCGATCGCCTTCCACCAGAACCTCGTCGATCTCACGGCTGTAGAGGTCGCGGATCGAGCGTTTGATCAGGTCGCCCTCTTCGTAAATCTTG
Source organism: Leisingera sp. ANG-DT (assembly GCF_000813785.1). Classification (NCBI taxonomy): domain Bacteria; kingdom Pseudomonadati; phylum Pseudomonadota; class Alphaproteobacteria; order Rhodobacterales; family Roseobacteraceae; genus Leisingera; species Leisingera sp. ANG-DT. Next base: position 310,410 of record NZ_JWLE01000001.1, on the reverse strand, counting down.
GCCGGCGCGATGGATTTCAGCGTCAGCTCGCGGATCTGCTCCCACAGGCGCTGCAGGTATTCGTAGTCGCGCTTGATCTCGGACTTGGTGCGCTTGGCACCGGCGGTGCGCACGATCAGGCCCGCGCCGGTCGGCACGTCCAGTTCGGTGGCGATGTCTTTCAGCTTCTTGCGGTCGGCTGCATTGGTGATCTTGCGGGAGATGCCGCCGCCACGGGCGGTATTGGGCATCAGCACGCAGTAACGGCCGGCCAGCGACAGGTAGGTGGTCAGCGCCGCACCCTTATTGCCGCGTTCTTCCTTGACGACCTGCACCAGCAGCACCTGGCGGACCTTGATCACTTCCTGGATCTTGTAGCGGCGCGGACGCGGTTTGCGCGGCGGACGGATGTCCTCGCTGTCGTCCTCGTCGGCAACCGACTCGATGCTTTCGTCCTTCGAGGTGGCATCAGCGCGGCTGGTTTCACCGTCGTCGTCGCCATCCTCTTCGCTGTCAGCAGCGCCCTTGGCTGCCTCGGCAGACGTTTCCGCATCCGCAGAGGCGGTTTCGGCCTCTGTTTCGGAGCCGCTTTCATCGCTTGCCTCAGCTGTGGCGTCTTCAGCCGGAACTTCTTCAGTTGTTTCAGCTGCTGCGGCAGCAGGCTCTTCCGCTTCCGCTGCAGGTGCGGCTTCAGCAGCCTCACCTTCTTCCGGCTCTTCCACCGGGGTCTCGGCGACACGCTCCATCGGCGAGGAACCCTCCGGCACCTCGGCCAGCTCTGCCGGGACGTCCGCCGCCTCAGTGCTGTCGGTCAGGTCAATGGTTTCCATGCCGGCGATTTCGCCAGCCGCCGGTTCAGTGGCCTCGACCTCTTTGGTTTCCACCGCATCCTTGGACGACGCCTTGGCTGCCTTGGCAGAGGATTTGGAACGGCGCGAGCGCTTGGGCTTGGCCGGTTTCTCTTCCTCGTCCTCATCACGCGCGCGCATCGCCTCGGCATAGGCGCGCTCTTCCTCCATCAGGGCCTCACGGTCCGCGACGGGGATCTGGTAGTAATCCGGATGGATCTCGGAAAACGCCAGGAAACCATGGCGGTTTCCGCCATAGTCCACAAAGGCCGCCTGCAGGGACGGTTCTACGCGGGTTACTTTTGCGAGGTAGATGTTGCCAGCAAGCTGGCGTTTGTTTTCGGATTCAAAGTCAAATTCCTCAACCTTGTTTCCATCGACCACCACAACGCGGGTCTCTTCCGCGTGGGTGGCGTCAATAAGCATCTTCTTAGCCATGGGTCCTTGGTGCACCTGCCCTGTGCGCCCGCAAGCCTCCTGCTTCCAGGCGGCCGCGCGCGTTTCGGGTGGTGTCTTGTCAGGGCGATAATGGACGGCGCGGTGCAGCAGGTGGTCCCGGGGGCTGTGCCCGGCCTTCCTGCCTCAGTGCTCTTCGCTCTCGCGCGCGTCATCGCGGTTCTTCTCCGGCAGACGGGGTGTGCCCGTGCCTGCCTTGTTATCCCTGCACCGGCTTGATTTCCGGCTTGGGCGCTAAACTGCCCCCTTGGGTCAAGGGGGCCAATCGGTCTGGCTGCAGCTTTCTCGGATCTTGCCGGACAAAAGCTGAAGCCAGCGAAACTCATCAGAACGGGCGGAACCAAATGCCGGTTTCCAGCCCGTTGCGCCAGCATAAGGCCTGTGGATAGGTAATGACAATGGACATTCGTCACCACGGGGCCTGAAAATGCAAACGGCTTGCCCCTATCAGGCAAGCCGTTAATTTCAGGTTAGTTTTCCCGCGGAGCCGCTGAATTCGGCACGAATTCCAGCTCGGAAAGCACGTGTTTTCCGGGACGTTTCCCGCCCCGGGAAACGGCTGCTGCCAGTTCAGGCCAGATAATCCGAGCGCTGCAGGCCGTATTTCGCCATTTTCTCGTTCAGGGTCCGGCGCGGCAGGCACAGCTCATCCATCACGCTGGCGATCGAGCCCTTGTGGCGGCGCATGGTGTTGTCGATCAGCATCCGCTCAAACGCTTCCACATATTCCTTCAGCGGCTTGCCCTCGGTGGTCATCACCGGCTGCATCTCCTCGTGATCGGACATCAGGAGCGATGCGATGGTGCCGGAGCCGCGGCGCGACTGCAGCACCGCACGTTCGGCGATGTTGATCAGCTGGCGCACGTTGCCCGGCCAGGGCGCCTGCAGCAGCTGCGCGGCCTCCTGGGCGCTCACCTGCGGCGCATCGCAGCCGTATTCCTCGGAAAACTGCTCGCTGAGTCGGGTGAACAGGGTCAGGATATCCTCACCCCGCTGGCGCAGCGGCGGCACGGTGATGCGCAACGCCGCCAGCCGGTAGAACAGATCCGGGCGCAGCGCATCTTCGCAGGTCTTGCCCGCTTCCTGCAGGTTGGAGATCGCGACGATCCGGGTTTCAGCCGGGGTGCCCTGTTCGTTGATTACACTCAGCAGCTTGGCCTGCAGGGTTTCCGACAGCGCGTCGATGTCTTCCAGCACCAGCGTGCCGCCGCGGGCTTCCTCGACTGCGGGCAGCATGCTGTCTTCCGGCAGCATCGGGCCGAACAGGCGCTTGGCCAGCGCCTCTTCCTCCAGTGCGGCACAGGAAATCAGCACGAACTTCTTGCCTGCCCGGCTGCCAACCGCGTGCAGCGCGTGGGCCACCAGCGTCTTGCCGGTGCCGGTCTCGCCGTCGATCAGCACATGGCCGTCAGCCTGCCCCAGATCCAGAATATCTTCGCGCAGGCGCTCCATCACCGGGCTTTGGCCGATCAGCTTTTTCATGATCTGGCCGCCGTCGGACAATTCGCGGCGCAGCGCACGGTTGTCGAGCGTCAGGCGGCGGGCGCCGGTTGCGCGCTTGGCCAGCTCCGACATGCGGTCAGGGTTGAAGGGCTTTTCCAGGAAATCGAAAGCGCCGACGCGCATCGCCTCCACCGCCATCGGCACGTCACCGTGGCCGGTGATCATGATCACCGGCAAAGCGCTGTCGCTGCCCATCAGCTTCTTCAGGAACTGCATCCCGTCCATGCCCGGCATCTTGATGTCAGAGATCACGATGCCCGGGTAATCCGGCCCCAGGACCTTGAGCGCCTCTTCCGCGCTGGAAAAGGTCTCCGTGTCATAGCCTGACAGTGCCAGCCACTGGCTGATCGACTGCCGCATATCCTGTTCGTCGTCCACGATCGCGATTTTCATAGCCTGGGCCATGCGCGTTCACTCCTAATCACTCCGCGCCGCCTATTCGGCAGCTTCGATACCGTCCACCAGGACCGGCAATTGCATTTCAAATACCGCACCGCCGTTCTGCCCGTTGCGTGCGGTCAGCCGTCCCCCAAGGTCGTTGACGATCCCCGAGGAGATGGCAAGCCCCAATCCAACCCCGTCGCCGGGCTGCTTGGTGGTGTAAAAAGGTTCAAACAGGTTGTCGAAGTCCTTGATACCCATCCCATTGTCACGCACCGACAAGGTTGCCGTCTCACCCGCCGCCAGCAGGATCTCCACCTCTGGGTCGGCCACTGATTTGGTGGCGTCCAGCGCATTGCGCAAGAGGTTGACCATCACCTGCTCCAGCCGCATCCGGTCGCCCATCACCATAACAGGTTCTTCCGGCAGGATGCGGGTTATTTTCACATGCCGCTGGCGCAGCTGCGGCTCCATCATCGACAGGCTGGAAGCCAGCGCATCACCCAAGTTTACAGGGCTGAACGCATCGCCGCCCTTGCGCGCATACGACTTGAGCTGGCGCGTGATCGCGCCCATCCGCTCGATCAGATCATCAATGCGCCCGAAGGAGGCCAGCGCCTCGTCCGGGCGGTTCCGGTTCAGCAGCAGCCGGGCGCCGGCCAGATAGGTTTTCATTGCCGCCAGCGGCTGGTTCAGCTCGTGGCTGACAGCCGCGGACATCTCGCCCAAGGCGGCCAGTTTGGAGCTTTGCGCCAGGCTCTGCTCGGCCACAGCGAGGGTCTTTTGCATGCGTTCCCGCTCGGCAATTTCCCGCTGCAGGCGAGCGTTCAATACGCGAAGCTCTGCCGACTCGCGCTGAAAGAGCGCCATCCGCAGCGCCGTCTTGCGGCTGAGAAAGTAGAACGCCAGCGCCAGAAGGATGGCGAATCCCATGATCTCCAGCGCCAGCACCGCATTCACCCGCTCGCGGACAGAGGAATAGGTGGTGAAGGTCGCCATGCGCCAGCCCTGAAACGGCACCCGCGTTTCCAGCCGCATCACCGCCTCGCCCTGCAGGTAGGCATCGGGCGGCAGAGCGGTCCAGTCGGTTGTGGCACGGATTGCCCGCTGAATGGCCCCCTCCGGCGTCTGCAGGGTCAGCGCGTCGGTTTCTTTCAGGCCGCGCCAGCGTGCCTCGGTTGCGAGGATGATGTTGCCGGTGCTGTCGGTGACCAGCACCGCGTCTGAAATCCCCGCCCAGGCGCGTTCGAATTTCTGCAGGTCGACCTCGACCACAATTGCACCCAGCACGCCGGTCGCGTCGATTATCCGCCGCGAATACGTAAAGCGGTAGCCGCCCACCTCGCGCGGGATCACCGAGAACACCGTCGACTTGGCGCGCACCGCATCGACAAAATAGGCCGCGTTGCGGTGGCTCTCTCCCAGCCGGTTGCGGTCGGTGGCCGCCACTGTGCGCCCGTCCTGCGCCAGCAGCATGATCGAGGCGGCCCCGATTTCATCAACAAAGGAAATCAGCCGCTGGGTGGACAGGGAGAAGTCGCTGGATTGCAGCGCCGAGATCAGCGTCTGGTCGCGCGCCAGCAGCTGCGGCACGATGGCATGCTGGCGCAGCTCGCTCAGCAGGTTGCCGGAATAAAGCGCCAGCCGCAGCTCTGCCCGGTTGCGGGTGCTTTCCGTGAACCGGTGGGTTAGCGCCCGGTTGGTGGTCCAGACCGTGACAGCTGCCACCGCCATGAACAGCACAAGCGCCAGCCGCGCCCGCCAGGAAATCGTGCGGGAACGCGTTCTGGGTTCGGGTTTGCTCAAATCATTTCGCGGCGCGGTCATAGACTTACCCTATGACCGCCGCCGCTTATCCTCAAGTCACGCAGCGGTGACCATTCCCGCCAATGCGCGGAAGACTGCCGCGCCGTCGGTGCCGCCATGGCCCTCGTCCGCCGCCCGTTCCGGGTGCGGCATCATGCCGAGAACACGGCGGTTTTCCGACAGAATGCCCGCGATGTCCGCAACAGACCCGTTGGGGTTGTCCTCATAGGTAAAGGCCACCCGGTCCTGGTCCTGCAGTGCCTTCACCGTGTCCGCATCGGCAAAGTAATTGCCGTCGTGGTGGGCAATCGGCACGCCGATCACATCACCGGCGTTGTAACCTTGGGTAAAGACGCTCTCGGACGTTGTCACCTTCAGGTTCACGGTGCGGCAGATGTACTTCAGCCCCGCATTGCGCAGCAGTGCGCCCGGCAGAACGCCGGTTTCGGTCAGGATCTGAAAGCCGTTGCAAACGCCGATGGCATAGCCGCCGCGGTCCGCATGCTCGATCACCGCCTTGCAGATCGGCGATTGCGCCGCGATGGCGCCGCAGCGCAGGTAATCGCCATAGGAAAACCCGCCCGGCACGCCGACGATGTCGACACCTGCGGGCAGCGTGCTGTCCTTGTGCCAAACCATCGACACGTCGAAACCGGCCTGTTCAAACGCCACCGCCAGATCGCGGTCGCAGTTCGAACCCGGGAAGACTACTACCGCCGCCTTCATCAGGCCATCTCGATGCTGTAGGATTCGATCACGGTGTTGGCCAGCAGCTTCTCGCACATCGCGGTCACATCGGCCTCGGTGGCGCCTTCGGCCAGATCCAGGTCAATCACCTTGCCCTGACGCACGCCTTCGACCTTGTCAAAGCCCAGAGCGCCAAGCGCGTGGCGCACAGCCTCGCCCTGCGGATCCAGAACCCCGTTCTTCAGCATCACATGCACCCGTGCCTTCATCGCATCATCCCTCAGGTTTTCGATGGCGAAGCCCTGCCGGGCTTCATCTTTCCAAAAATACTCAAAGACCCGCAGCGCGGCAGGCGCTGCGGGTCCCTATTTCAGTTCACCAGCGTCGGCTTGCCCGGCGCGGGCGGATTGTTCGGCATCACGCCCAGGCGGCGTGCCACTTCGCTGTAGGCGTCGGTCAGGCTGCCCAGATCGCGGCGGAACACATCCTTGTCCAGCTTCTGGCCGGTGTTGATGTCCCACAGGCGGCAGCTGTCCGGGCTGATCTCATCGGCGATCACCAGGCGCTGGAAGTCGCCCTCGTAAATCCGGCCGATCTCGATCTTGAAGTCGACCAAACGGATGCCCACAGCCAGGAATACACCGGACAGGAAGTCGTTCACGCGCAGCGCCAGGCTCAGGATGTCGTCCATGTCCTGCTGGCTGGCCCAGCCAAAGGCGGCGATGTGCTCTTCGGTGACCAGCGGATCGCCCAGGGCGTCGTCCTTGTAGCAGTATTCCACCACTGGGCGCGGCAGCTGGGTGCCCTCGTCAATGCCCAGGCGCTTGGAGATCGAGCCGGCCGCATAGTTGCGCACGATCACTTCCAGCGGAATGATCTCGCAGCTGCGCACCAGCTGCTCGCGCATGTTGAGGCGCTTCAGGAAATGGGTCGGCACGCCGATCTGCGCCAGCCCCAGCATGAAGAACTCGCTCAGGATGTTGTTCAGGACACCCTTGCCCTCGATCACGTCGTGTTTTTCAGCGTTGAAGGCGGTGGCGTCATCCTTGAAGTACTGCACGATGGTGCCGGGCTCGGGGCCCTCATACAAAGTCTTGGCCTTGCCTTCGTAAATCTTCTTGCGACGCGCCATTGGGAACCTTTCGGGTCAATGCCGGGAATCCGGCCCTGCGATGTGCCGCTCTCATAGTGCAAGGGGGCCTCAGCCGCAAGCGTGCTGCACGGCTGAGGTGAACGCCGCCCCTGCCCGCAGAAAGACGTTCCCTTCCCCCGGGGACGCAGCGCAGCTCCCGGAACCTTGCCCACCGCAGCACAAGGGCCTTGCAAGGAACAGTTTTTTCTTGCCCTGCACCGGGATCATGCTCCTATCATACAGAGGGGTGCAACAGGTTAAACGAGGACGCGATATGACGACATTTGACGAGCGTGAGCAGGCCTTTGAAGCGAAGTTCGCGCATGATGAGGAGATGCAGTTCAATGCGCAGGCGCGCTGCAACAAGCTGCTGGGCCTGTGGGCCGCAGAGCTGTTGGGGCTGAGCGGCAAGGATGCAGAGTCCTTTGCCGGAACGGTTGTTGCAGCCGATCTGGAAGAAGCCGGCCACGAAGACGTGGTGCGCAAATTGGAAGGCGAGCTGGAAGGAAAGGCCTCTGCCGATGAAATCCGGGCGAAACGCGCGGAACTGCTGCCGCAGGCCAAGGACCAGATCCTGAGCGAGGCAGACTGAAGCCTGCCAACGGCTGTTTCCGCCATTTTCTTTACTGCCCCTGCGGAACTTTCCGCGCGGTGTGTTGCGAAATTCGTGGCGCCACGCCGCATTCGCCCCTGTGCCTGCGGCTTTGCGGCAGCCGGGCAGCACTCTCATAATGAAGATGAAGAAAATGAAATTGCCCTTGCCCGCCCGGCGTGAGAGAGGGGAAGCAGACCAATTTGCCGCCCGGTCCGCCGGGGCGGCCCGCTGACACGGGACTCAACCGATGACAAACACTTTCAAACAGCTTCTGGAAACAAAAGACGTGCTGCTGGCGGATGGCGCGACCGGCACCAACCTCTTTGCCATGGGCCTGCAGTCCGGCGACGCGCCAGAGCTGTGGAACGTCGATGAACCCAAGAAAATACTGGCGCTTTACCAGGGGTCGGTGGATGCCGGCAGCGACCTGTTCCTGACCAACAGCTTTGGCGGCACCGCCGCGCGCCTGAAACTGCATGACGCGCAGGGCCGGGTGCGCGAGCTGAACCGCATCGCTGCCGAACTGGGCCGCGAGGTTGCCGACAAGGCGGAACGCAAGATCGCCGTTGCCGGCTCCGTCGGCCCAACCGGCGAAATCTTCGAACCGGTCGGCGAGATGTCCCACGCCCTGGCGGTTGAGATGTTCCACGAGCAGGCCGATGCCCTCAAGGAAGGCGGCGCCGATGTGCTGTGGCTGGAAACCATTTCCGCCCCGGAAGAATTCCGCGCCGCAGCCGAAGCCTTCAAGCTGGCGGACATGCCCTGGTGCGGCACCATGAGCTTTGACACCGCGGGCCGCACCATGATGGGGGTGACCTCCTCTGACCTGGCGCAGCTGGTGGAAGAGTTCGAAAACGCTCCCTTGGCCTTTGGCGCCAACTGCGGCACCGGCGCCTCCGACATCCTGCGCACCGTGCTCGGCTTCGCCGCACAAGGCACTGAGCGCCCGATTATTTCCAAGGGCAACGCCGGCATTCCGAAATACGTCGACGGCCACATCCATTACGATGGCACCCCGGAACTGATGGGTGAGTATGCGGTGATGGCGCGCGATTCCGGTGCCAAGATCATCGGCGGCTGCTGCGGCACCATGCCGGCGCATCTGCGCTCCATGCGCGACGCACTGGACAGCCGCCCGCGCGGCGACGCTCCGGCGCTGGAGAAAATCGTCGAAGTGCTTGGCCCCTTCACCTCTGAAAGCGATGGCACCGGCGAGGATGCGAACGCTGGCGGCGAGCGCCGCGGCCGCCGCGGACGCCGCCGCGCCTGACCCTGCAGCAGTCATCGGAATGACGTATGGCGCCGCGTTTTTAAAACGCGGCGCCAAATTTTTCCCGCGGGCCTGGCCTATCCGGTGATACTAAAACCGCTGATCCCCGGGTCCGGATCGGTCCGTTCCGTCAGAACATCCTTGACCGAAGCAGCACCGGGGCCGCGGCCCATGTGGCGCACCATATCCGCGACGCTGTCCGACGGCCCCATCAGCAAGGCCCTGACCGATCCATCAGGTTCATTGCGGACCCAGCCCGTCAGCCCGTGGCGCAGCGCCTCCGCCCGCGCCCAGGTGCGGAAGGCCACGCCTTGCACGCGTCCCGTGACACGCGCTTTCATAGCAACAGTGGTCATTGGGAACCTTCCTTTCCGTCATGAAGGGCCCAAGCATACCACAAAAACGCAGCGCCTGCTGATCAAGAGCCGGTCAGAACAGCGCCAGCTGGTCGCCTGGCTGCGGCGGCCGGGCAAACAGATCGCTGCGCAGCGGTCCAGTCCGCTCCTGCAGGCCCAGCCGCTTGCAGGCGGCCTTGAACCGCTGCGCGATCATCTCGGCATAACGCCCCTCGCCCCGCATCCGGTGGCCCCAGCGCGGGTCATAATCGCGCCCGCCGTGCATTTCCCTCAGCCGCGCCATCACCTTGGCCGCCCGGCCCGGCTCATGCTCGGCCAGCCATTCCTGCCACAGTTCCGACACCTCCCGCGGCAGCCGCAGCATGATCCAGCTGGCAGCATCCGCGCCCGCCTCTGCCCCGGCGGCCAGCAGCGCCTCCAGCTCATGATCCGTCAGCCCCGGCACCACAGGCGAAGTCATCACCCGCACTGGCACCCCGGCCTCCGTCAGACGCCGGATCGCCGCCAGCCGACGGGCGGGCAGCGGCGCCCGCGGCTCCATCCGGCGGGACAGATCCGGGTCCAGCGTGGTGACGGAAATCCCCACTCTTACCAGCCCCTTGGCCGCCATCGGCGCCAGGATGTCCAGGTCCCGCTCCACCATGGCGCCCTTGGTCACAATGGCCACCGGGTGGTTGAAGTCGCGCAGCACCTCCAGGCAGGCGCGCGAAATGCGCAGATCCCGCTCGCACGGCTGATAGGGATCCGTATTGGTGCCAAGCGCAATCGCGGCCACCTTGTAGCGCGGCGCCGACAGTTCCTTGCGCAGAACCGCTGCAGCATTTGGGCGTGCGATCAGCCGGGTCTCAAAATCCATCCCAGGCGACAGCCCCAGATAAGCATGTGTCGGCCGCGCAAAACAGTAGATGCAGCCATGCTCGCAGCCGCGGTAGGGATTGATGGACCGGTCAAACGGCAGATCGGGTGAACGGTTGTAGGTGATCAGCGAGCGCGCCGTCTCGAGACGCACTTCAGTGGGAATCACCGCGTCCGGCACGTCCTGAAACCAACCGTCATCCACATCCTCCCGCGCCATATCGAACCGGCCTGCCGCATTGCTGAGGCTGGCGCGTGTTTTGCGGCGCAAGGTGTGTGGCGTAATTTCCGACGGCATGGACGCAAAATAACCGCCTCAAGAGAACAAATAAAGAACAAATGGGCAAAATCGAAGATTTCCATGTGGAATCTTCATTATTCTTGCGCCGGATTTGTCTCTATACGTCGGTTAGAAACGCGGCAGTGTCGCAAATAATGCAGTTCGCAAACAGCATTCTGTCACAAAAGCCTCAGAAATAGGCCAACACCGGGGATTCCCCCGTCAGCAAGGATTAGGCGCATGTCGGACGAAGAAGACATCATCCTCTCGGAACTCGATGACGAGGAACTTGTTCAGCAGATGTTTGACGACCTCTATGATGGTCTCAAAGAGGAAATCGAAGAAGGCGTGAACATCCTTCTCGAGCGCAAATGGACGCCCTACGACATCCTGACCAAGGCACTGGTTGGCGGCATGACCATCGTCGGCGCAGACTTCCGCGACGGCATCCTGTTCGTTCCCGAAGTGCTGCTGGCGGCAAACGCGATGAAGGGCGGCATGGCCATCCTGAAGCCGCTGCTGGCCGAAACCGGCGCCCCGCGCGTTGGCTCCATGGTCATCGGCACCGTCAAGGGCGACATCCACGACATCGGCAAGAACCTGGTGTCCATGATGATGGAAGGCGCGGGCTTCGAAGTTGTCGACATCGGCATCAACAACCCGGTCGAGAACTACCTGGAATCGCTGGAAGAGCACAAGCCGGACATCCTCGGCATGTCGGCTCTGCTGACCACCACCATGCCCTACATGAAGGTGGTGATTGACACCATGGTCGAGCAAGGGCTGCGCGACGACTACATCGTGCTGGTTGGCGGCGCGCCGCTGAACGAAGAGTTCGGCAAGGCAATCGGCGCCGACGGCTACTGCCGTGACGCAGCCGTGGCCGTGGAAATGGCCAAGGACTTCGTTGCGCGCAAGCACAACTCGATGAGCGCCTGATTTGGCACGCAAAGGACGTGCAGCCCGCTTGACAGAGCGGGCTGCCTTCCGCCCCCCCACCGGGCGGACGCTTGAGGAAAGCTCCCTCACCGAACAGGGCTTGGCCGCGCCCGAAAAGAAGACTGGCCGCATCCTGCTGATCGCCTGCGGCGCGCTGGCGCGCGAGATCCTTGCCATCAAGGACGCAAACGGCATGGATCACATCGACCTCACCTGCCTGCCTGCCAAACTGCACCTCTACCCGGAACAGATCGTTGACGCCGTTGACGGCGCCGTGGCCAAGCATTCAGCGGTCTATGACAAGATCTTCGTGGTTTATGCCGACTGCGGCACCGGCGGCGCGCTGGAGCGAAAATGCGCGGAGCTGGGCGTTGAGATGGTCGCAGGCCCGCATTGCTATTCCTTCTTTGAGGGTAATGAGACTTTTGCCCGCCACTCGGAAGAAGGAGAAATCACAGCCTTTTACCTCACCGATTTTCTGGTCAAGCAGTTCGACGCCTTTGTCTGGCGCCCGATGGGCCTGGACAAGAACCCGGAGCTGCGGGACATGGTGTTCGGCAATTACACCAAGCTGGTCTATCAGTCGCAGATAAGCGATCCAAAACTGGTGGAAAAGGCCCGCGAATGCGCAGACCGGATGGGCCTGGCGTTTGAACACCGCCACACCGGTTATGGCGACCTCGAAACCGCCATGACGAACTGGGCCAGGTAGCCCCTTTCATCTTTCCAGAAATACTCCGGGGAGCGCGAGGGGCCGGCCCCTCGCCCCGCTTCAGGCCTGCGCCATCGCTGTTTCGCGGACCCGCTCGATCATCGCCCGCAGACCGTTGGACCGTTGCGAGGACAGGTGTTCATTCAGCCCCAGCCGCCCCAGCTCTGCCTTGGCATCCACTGCCGCGACTTCGGCCACCGGCAGCCCGTTGTAGAGGCAGCGCAGCACCGCAATCAGGCCGCGCACGATCATCGCGTCACTGTCGCCGTCGAACCGGAACTCACCGCCCTCGATGGTGGCATGCAGCCACACCTGGCTGGCACAGCCGTCGACCTTGGTCGCAGGCACCTTCAGCGCATCGTCCAGCGGCTCCATCGCCTTGCCGAGGTCGATCACATGGCGGTAGCGGTCCTCCCAGTCCTCCATGAACTCGAAGTCTTCCACGATCTCTTCAAAGGCGGCAGTGGCCATCGTCCGTCTATCCTCAAAACCCGCATCCGGTGCAGATCAGCACCTAAGCCCCTGCCCGCCCCTTTTCAACCGCTTTTCAAGCTGCAGCCAATCGGGTAATCCGTTGCAAAGACATTTTGAATGGGCGGGGACAGATGCATAAACCATTGGCTCTTACTTTGGCCTGCGCGCTGGTGCTTTCGGCGTGCGGCTGGCGGGATTCACGGCTGAACCCCTCCAACTGGTTTGGCAGCTCGGAACCGGCAGAGGTGGAAGTGGCGGAGAACGTCAATCCGCTGCTGCCGCAGGACAGCAATGCGCGCGGCATTTTTGCCAAGAAACCGCCCGAGGACAAAAGCGTCCTGATCAGCCGGATCGACAGCCTGGAGATTGAGCGGACCAGCACGGGCGCTATCATCCACGCTACCGGCGTCGCCGCGCGCCAGGGCGCCTTCGACGTCGAACTGCGGCGGGTTGACGGCACCGAGGAAGGTGTCCTGACCTACGACTTCCGGATCGTGTATCCGGAACAGCCGACAATCACCGGAACCGAGTTCAGCCGCACTCTGCACGCCGCCCGCACTCTGTCGAACCAGGACCTGCAGGAGATCCGCCTGGTGCGGGTGAACGGCGAGACAAACGCGCGGGAAAGCCGCCGCCGCTAAGCCCTACCCCAGAAAAAGAAAACGCCCGCAGATGCGGGCGTTTTCTTTTGGGTTGTTACACTGGCCGGGTAGTCAGAGTTCAACCACCTTCACGTCCTGCCCCTTGGCAGCCAGGCCGATCTTGCCCTCGCACAGCCGCAGCGCATCGGCGCCGAAGACCTCGCGCCGCCAGCCGCTGAGGGCCGGCACATCGCGCAGGCCCGCGGCAATCGCATCCAGATCCGCGCTCGGCGCGATCAGCTTGGCGGCCACGCCCTCGGCTTCTGTCTTGGCCTTCAGCAGCACCCGCAGCAGATCCGCCAGCGCCGGGTTCACCTGCAGCTTCTCCTTGCTGCGGTCCATCTTCGGGTGCTTCTCAGCCGGGCAGGCAACGCCTTTGGCCACGGCCTCGAGAATACCGTCGGCAATCGCGCCCTTGCGAGCCTCGCGCAGCAGCAGGCGGGAGCCGCCCAGATCCCCCGGATTACGCGGCTTGGTCGAGGCCAGTTCGACCAGCGCATCATCCTTGAACACCCGGTTGCGCGGCACGTTGTTGGACTGCGCATAGGTCTCGCGGAAGGCTGCCAGCTCACGCACAACGGCCAGGAATTTACCGGAATTGGTGCGGGTTTTCACCCGTTTCCAGGCGTCCTGGGGCTGAATGTCATAAGTCGCAGGATCGGTCAGCACCTGCAGTTCCTCGGTCACCCAATGGGCGCGGCCGCTTTTGTCCAGTTCCGCGGCAAGGAACTCGTAAATCTTGCGCAGATGGGTCACATCCGCCAGCGCATAGGTTTTCTGCGCCTCGCTTAAGGGACGGCGCGACCAGTCGGTAAAGCGCGAGGTCTTGTCCAGCCCCTGCTTGACGATCTTGCGCACCAGCGTCTCATAGCCGGCCTGCTCGCCAAAGCCGCAGACCATCGCCGCAACCTGGGTGTCGAACAGCGGCTTCGGAAAGACCTGCGCGTCGACCCAGAAGATCTCCAGATCCTGGCGCGCGGCGTGGAACACTTTGACCACATTCTCGTTGCGGAACAGCTCATACAGCGGCTCCAGCGAGATGCCATCGGCCAGCGGATCAACCAGAACCGCGTCGTTCTCCCCGTCCCCGGCAAAGGCCAGCTGGATCAGGCAGAGCTTGGAATAATAGGTCCGTTCGCGCAGAAACTCGGTATCCACCGTGACATAGGCGTGCTGCGCTGCAGCTTCGCAGAAGGCCTGCAGTTCTTCGGTAGAGGTCAGAGTTTTCATCAATTACGGCTTTTTCATTATCAGTAAGACCGGGCCGTGATACGCGCTTGTCCCGGCCAATGCAAACAGGTGCGAGGCCGGGCAAAGATTTCTGCCAGCGGTGCTGTGGCCGCCAGCACACGGGCGCCACATGGGTTCACATCTTGTGATGTTACCCTTTTCAAACATTCATTTTCATTATGAATACCGTGCTCCTAGATTGGGGATACACCCGTAACAGGAGGACTAACGATGACCATACTTGATCTTTCCCCCGCCAAAACCGGTGGTTTCACGCTGTCCCGAGGATTGATTCCGGTGCTTGCGGCAGCCTTGCTGCTGGTGCTGATCGGCCTGCCCGCACTGATGGCGCCGGAACAGCAAGTCGAACAGCTGGACTGGCGCGGAAACAGCGCGGCCGTGCAGGAAACCCGTTAAGGCAGCAGAACCGGCGTCTTGTCGCCCGCGGCAAAGCGGCGCAGCACCGCCGGATAGAGCTTGTGCTCCTGCTCCAGCACCCGCGCGGCCAGCGCGTCCGGCGTGTCACCTGCCAGCACCGGCACCCGCGCCTGACCCAGAATGGGGCCGTCATCCAGCAGCGGTGTTACCTCATGAACGGTGCAGCCATGCTCTGCGTCGCCCGCTTCCAGCGCGCGGGCATGAGTGTGCAGCCCTTTGTATTTCGGCAGCAAGGAGGGGTGGATGTTCAGCATCCGCCCCTCGAATTGCGAGACGAACCCTGCAGTCAGCACCCGCATGAAACCGGCCAGGCAGACGATGTCCGCACCGGCCTCAAAAATCGGTTTCACGAGCTCGGTCTCAAAGGCTTCCCGGTCGCCCTTGAACGGGCGGTGATCCACCACTGCGGTTGCGACACCAGCCGCAGCGGCCTTGGCCAGCCCGCCGGCATCGGCATTGTTGGACAATACCAGGCAGGGCTGCGCCGGATGATCGCCGGTCATGCTCTCGAGCAGCGACACCATGTTGGAGCCGCCGCCGGAAATCAGAATGGCAACCCGTTTGTGGCTCACAGCAGCTTGCCCGAATAGCGCATGCCGGCGCCTGCGGTGACGGTGCCCAGGCGGGCGACGGTCTCGCCTTCCGCTTCCAGAACTTTAACCAGCTCGTCAGCGCGGTCCGCGGAAACGGACAGGATCATGCCGATGCCGCAGTTGAAGGTTTTCAGCATCTCCGCTTCGGCAATGCCGCCGGTCTCGGCCATCCACTTGAAGACAGGCGGCAGGTCCCAGGCGTTCAGGTCGATATCGGCGCCCAGCTCCTCGGGCAGCACCCGCGGCAGGTTCTCAGTCAACCCGCCGCCGGTGATATGGGCCAGCGCATGCACGCCCCCTGCCCGCACTGCGGCCAGGCACTGCTTCACATACAGACGTGTCGGGGTCAGCAGCGCCGCGCCCAGGGTGCCTTCGCCGAACGGGCAGTCCGCGTCCCAGCCCAGGCCGGAAACGTCAACCAGCTTGCGCACCAGCGAATAGCCGTTGGAGTGCACGCCGTCAGACGCCAGCCCCAGCAGCACGTCGCCCTCAGCCACGCCCTCAGGCAGCGCGGTGCCGCGCTCCATGGCGCCCACGGCAAAGCCCGCGAGGTCAAAATCTCCTTCCGGGTACATGCCCGGCATTTCCGCGGTCTCGCCGCCGATCAGCGCGCAGCCGGAGCGCACGCAGCCCTCGGCGATGCCTTCGATGATGCGGGCAGCGACGTCGGTTTCCAGCTTGCCGGTTGCAAAATAGTCGAGGAAGAACAGCGGCTCAGCGCCCTGGCAGACCAGGTCATTGACGCACATCGCCACCAGGTCGATGCCAACACCGTCCACCACACCGGTGTCGATGGCGATCCGCAGTTTGGTGCCGACACCATCGGTGGCGCCAACCAGTATCGGATCGTTGTAGCCTGCAGCCTTCAGATCAAACAGCGCGCCGAACCCGCCCAGCCCGCTGGCCACGCCGGGGCGGTTTGTGCGCTTGGCGGCCGGCTTGATCCGGTCAACCAGGGCGTTGCCCGCATCAATGTCCACACCTGCATCTGCATAGGTCAGGCCGTTCTTGCCGCTGGTCATCATTTGGCTCCTTCAAATCGGTTGCGCAGCCTTTAGCGCAAGGCGCATCAGAAGGGAACTAGGGAATCTGCTGCGCCAGCCCCGACAGCGCAGCAGAGCGGTTTTCACGACAGCAATGGCGGTCTCAGATCCCGAATTGCCAGGGCGCTGCCTGATACGCAAAGGCCTCTCCCTGCCGCAGCACCCGGCCCAGCGCCGGAAAGTCCAGATGCGCGCCGGTAACCAGCAGGTTGTCAGCCGCCGCCCGGTCCATCATCTTGCGCCGGGTCTGGGCGGTCTGGGCCGGATCTGTGTCAAAGGCGATGGTCCAGTCCGGCAGCGCAAACTGCAGCGCGGCGCTGTGGATCAGATCGCCCCAGAACAGCAGCCCCTCGCTGCCGGTATCCAGCATGAACCCGGTGTGGCCCGGCGTATGGCCCGGCAGTTCCAGCGCAGTGAAGCCGGGTGCGGCCTCGCCCTCCCCCTGCAGCAGCTGAAGGCGGTCGGCATATGGCGCGACGGATCGGCGGGCCATCTCAAAGAAGCCGCGGCTGCTTTCCGGCACACCGGCCATGATGGCATCGTCATGCCAGAAGTCCCATTCCCGCTGCGCAACCACCAGTTCGGCATTGGCAAAGGCCGCGGCACCGTCCGGCGTGATCAGCCCGCCAGAATGATCCGGGTGGATATGCGTCAAAAGTACAGTATCAATACTTTCCGGCGCAACGCCTGCCGCTGCTAGTCCGGCGCCCAGCGCCCCCAGGCCCGGCCCCATCAATTGCGCCGTGCCGGTGTCGATCAGCAGCTTCTTCCCGCCGCGCTCCACCAGGTAGCCATTGACCGGGATCTGAAGGGCATCGTTCTGCTGCCGGTGCAGACCCTGTGCCAGCACCGCTTCCGCCTTGGCAGCATCGTAGTCATTGAACAACTGGGTTCCCAGCGGCAGATGGCCATCCAGCAGCACGGTGATCCTGGCATCCCCAAGGCTGAACGGGTGGATGACAGGGCCAGCCGCCGCTGAACCCTCAGCCGCCCAAGCCCAATTGCTGCCAGCGAGCCCGCTTGCCAGTGCCGCCGCCGGAGCCGCTGCCAGCCCGCTCAGAAATGCCCTGCGATTGATTGTCATAAGAAACTCCAATATCTGTTTCAGGAAATATTCCCGTGCACCGGACTTAAGGCCGCATTTTCGCAGCTTACAGCCCGGCAGAACCGATAACGGCTATTAGCAACTCTTATAGGCATGCCATGGACAAGCTGACCCTGCTGGAGACATTCACTATCGCCCTCGATGAAGGCAGCCTGAACCGCACTGCCCAGCGCCGCGGTATTACCCAGTCTGCAGTCAGCCAGCAGATCAAGCAACTGGAGGCGCTGATGGGCCAGCAGTTGCTGCACCGCACCGCCAAGGGCATTCACGCCACCCGCGCGGGCGACCTGGTTTTCAGCCATGCGCAGACCCTGCTGTCCGGCTACAACCGCATGACAGCCGAAGTCGACGCGCTGGAGGGCAGCGTCTCCGGCACTTTCCGGATCAGCGTGAACTCCTTTCTCGGGCGCAGCGTGATCGGGCCGATGCTGCTGGACCTGAACCGCGAACACCCGGACCTGAACATCGTGATGCGGCTGGAGGACCGGCTGGTCGATGTCGTGCGCGAGGGGTTCGACCTGGCGATCCGCACCGGGCGGCTGGGCGACACCGACGGCTTCGGGCGCAAGATCTCCACCCTGGAAACGGTTCTGTTTGCCACCCCGGACTATCTGGACCGCGAAGGCAGGCCACAAACGCCGGAGGAGCTGAAACGGCTCAAGTTCATTCAGCACCACGAGGATCAGACCCGCGGGTTCTTTCCATTGCGCCGCGGCGGTCAGGAGTATCCTGCGCCGGTGCAGGTCGGCTTCACCGCCGACGATCCGGACCTTATCATGCATGCCGTCAGCAGCGGATCGGGGTATACCCGTGCACCCCGCTTCATGGTCGAAGAACAACTGGCCAGCGGTGAATATGAGCAGGTTCTGCCCGGATATGAGGCGCCATTAAAAGACGTGTTTGCTGTCTATCCCTCGCGCCGCACGCCGGACCGGCGCCGGGATTTGACTATAGAGCAAACAGTTGCCCGGCTGGAATCCCTGCTCGGGGCCCAGAGCACGGAAACGCCCTTGGCCTCTGCAATCACCGCTTGACCTTCTCCGCTTCATTTCCTAACCACATTTTCATGGCGGGCCTGTAGCTCAACGGTTAGAGCAGAGCGCTCATAACGCTTTGGTTGCAGGTTCGAATCCTGCCGGGCCTACCACGTCATCCGCCTGCAGCCTCTCTGTACCCGGTACAGTTTTCACCCCTAATCCGCGGCAGGTGGCAGCCTCGCTGGCCGGCATCGGCAGCACATCCCGAAACGCCTACCCAATGCCCCAACCCTGTTTCAAATAGCGGACATTGCGGCCGGCTGCTTCTGCATCCAGTGTTTCCGAATAAGCCAGCACCTCGCACACGGGCCCGCGCCACGCCCGGTTGATCCCATTATTGCGCCCACCAATGGCTGCCAGCGCAAAAGGGGTTGCGGATTTGATATGCACGACTGACAGCGGCAACGGCAGCAATGTGGCGGTTGCCGCTCCGCCGTTCAGATGGATTGTCATCCCGGGCGGCAGAGAGGGTGTGAAAACGCCAGGGTTGCCCTCATGGCCCATAACGCGGTTGGCGCTGCTGGCATCAAGACCTGCGAGATCGGTGATCAGCGTGTTATATGTGTCAAACGCCCCCCGCGTGCCATCGGCATAGGCCATGACTGCAAACACTTCCTTGACGAGCGCGTCCGCTGCAAGCGCCAATCCGCTGGCATTTGCCGCATCCGGCCAGACCAGCGCCGGGCGCCCGCCGGCCAAAGGTTCTGAAGCCGCGTACACCGGTCCCCCGCCGGACAGCTTGCCGAGGCTGGCGCCGCCGAGAACAAGGTTGCCGACGGCAGTGACCTCCTCCCCTGCCCCGCGTGTGATGGTTCCTGCCGCCTTGGCACTGTACCACCCGATCAGGCCCGCACTGGCAGGGCGGGTTGTGCCCCCCTGCAGTGCAGTGCCGGTAACGGATAACCCCAGCCCAAGCATCAGTACCACCCCGCGACAGATGCCGTTGTGCCGGTTGCTTCGATGCCAACCGCCGAGAACCCGATGGTTTCTCCGGCCGTGACCGCATAGGTCATCACTGTTCCAGCCTCATCGCGCATGGCAAGATCGCCGGAGGCCAGCACCCGCAGGACCCTGGGTCTGACAGGCAGATCCACTCCGTCCTGCGGGGTAATGGACAGATGGTGGGTGGCCGGGCTTTCCAACCCGCGGCGGAAACTGGTGAATGGATCAATCTGAGGCATGTGGTAACTCCCAGGCAGGTTGCGCTCATGGACTGCTTCCCCTGAACCAGAGAGATACACAGAAGAAACGAAGATACGGAAAACCGGGCGTGCGCTGATTGGTTGCCCGGCGCAACACCCTGCGTCCAGTTTGGGGAGCGCAGCCTGATGCATCGGGCCAGGCGGCGCCAAGCCATAGAAACTTGCAGGATCACGCCATTCTCAGGCCGCCTTCACCCGGCTGTAAGCTTTTTGCTTTCACAATCCCCGCCGTCCGGTAGGGTGGCTTCAGAGCAGGGCAAATTACTTGTTCCGTAGCGATTTCGATACTGTTTTCAGGCGCCGCCCCCGCCGCAAGATTATTTAAGAGGCATCAGGAATATGGCGACAGAAAAGCTCACCATCATCAAAGCTGACGTGAAAAATGAGGTCACCAAGAAGGTGAAGCCCAAATTTGTTCAGCTCGGCAACATGAACTTCACCGCCACCGTCGAGGTCGACAAGAGCGTTGCCAAGGAACTCGACACCGACGCCCGCTTTGTCGCCAAGCTGTATGATGATGCCACCAAAGAATACAAAAAGCTGCTGAACGAATGCTGCCTTCGGGTGGATGCAGCGAACAATCTGGGTTCGGTGATGCCGCTGAGCGACAAGGAATGCAAAGAGCTGGACGCCGATATCAAGAAGATCTTTGCCAAATACGAAAAGTCGATTGAACAGGTCGCGACCAAGCATTTCGACAAGTGGAAACAGGCCAACAAGGACCGGAAGAAGTACCGCATCAAAGTGGTCAGTGCGATTGTGCTCGGCAGCGCCTGTGCGATCGGCTCCACTGCCTCGCTGGCGGCGGGTGCGGTGACCGGCGGTGTTTCCATTGCCGCCAGCATCTATGGCATTGCGCAAAGCATCGTTTCAGTGGCGCGCGCGGTGCAGAAAGTGACCTCCGACATCGTCAAGATCCACGGTGAGCTGGAGAAGGCGCTGAAACAGCTGGTTTCGGCCTATGAAAAACAGTCCAAGGCCAAGGTGAAGGCCAAGGAGATCGGCAAGGAGTTTCTGGCCGATTTCCTGATGATCGAAACCGCGGGTTTCAACCGGGTCGACAAGCATCTGGAAACCTACAAGGCCAAACTCAAGAACATCGACCTGGAAATCGCCGCACTGGGCAAGGAACTGAACAAACTTCTCGACAAGCAGAGCAAGCTCGACAAGGAGATCGAGAAGAAACTGGGCAAGATGGCCAAGGACCGCGGTTACAAGAGCAAGAAGCTGGATGGGCTGTTTGCTGCCATGGAGGCCACGCGCAAGGAAACCGCCAAGCTGATCAAGAGCATCGAAGCCTATCACGTCAGCATCAAGCCAGCCGAGAAGTTCCGTGACAACTCGCAAAAGGCCGTCGACGCCCTGCGCCACAAGGACCCGGTGTGGGCCAAATGGGTGATCTGGGTCGGCAGCCTGGGCCTCAGCACCGCGGTGACCAGCATTGCCTCCGGCGGCGAGAACCTGGTCAAGGCTGCTTCGGCGATTGAGACCGGCTTTAACACCCTATCCAAGGAGTTGGCCTGACCTCCAGCTGCGCGGCTGATGCCAGAAGCGCCGGCCTGAAAAAGCCAAGAAATAACGATGCTGGCGGTCCCGTTTGCGGCCGCCAGATCTGTTTCTGCACGGGCCGTTTCAGCGGGCGATGACGATATCCGCCTTGAGCCCGCCCAGATCGGCACTTTCGCCCAGCCGCAGGGTGCCGCCGTGGGCGCGTGCGGTATCCGCCACGATCGCCAGCCCCAGCCCGACGCCGGAGCCCCGGTTCTGATTGCGCGCCGGATCCAGCCGGGTGAAAGGCCGCACCGCGTCGCCGCGCTGTTCTGCCGGGATGCCCGGCCCGTCGTCCTCAACCCTGATCCGCATGGATTTGTCGGTCACCGCAACGGAAACCCTTGCGCAGGAGCCATAGCGAACCGCATTGGAAATCAGGTTGGATACCGCCCGCTGCATCGGCTGGCGGCGCAGCATCACCTCCCCCTCGCCGGTCATCTCGCCCAATGTCACCTGCTGCTCCTGGCGCTGCCAATCGCTGATGATCCCGCGCACCAGCTCTTGCGGGTCCACCGGCTCTGGCTCGCTGACCGCCGCGCCGCGGGAGAAATCCAGGAACGCGTCCAGCAGCGCCTGCATTTCGTCGACGTCGCGCAGCATCGGGGCTGCATCCTCCTCGTCCAGCATCGCCAGTTCCAGCTTCATCCGGGTCAGCGGCGTGCGCAGATCATGGCTCACCCCGGACAGCATCAGGGTGCGCTGCTCAATCTGGCGTTCAATGCGGGCACGCATGTCCAGAAAGGCGCTGCCCGCGGCCCGCACCTCTGTCGCGCCGGAGGGTGAGTACGGCATTGCCCGGCCGCGCCCGAATGCCTCTGCCGCGTTGGCCAGCCGTTTGATCGGACGCAGCTGGTTGCGCATGTAGAGGAAGGAGATCATCATCATGAAAAAGCCGAACAGCAGCATTGTGACAATCAACTGGTGCGGCGCTGCGGCAGTCAGCCTGCGGCGGTCAAAGCTCAGCTCCATCAGCCCGTGTGAAGTGCCGAAATAGATCTGCACCATCCGGTCCGGCAGGAACCGCGCCGCCAGAAACCCGGGAAAGGTCTTTTGCATTTCCTCGCGCACCACCCGGCCGGAAAACTCGATCAGGCTGAATTCATCCTCCGGCAGCGACGCACCGGGCGGCAGAAACTGCGCCTGCATCTGCAAGGGCTTCAGTAGCGGAGCGATCTGGACCAGCGCCGTCTCCTGGTCCGGTGCTGCATCCGCGATCTGGCGCAACAGCTCCATCTCGCGCTGGATGGTTGCGGTCATCTGCACCGTCACGTCCTCCAGGTCGCGCTTGATGAACACAACAGAGATCACGATCTGCAGCGCCACGATCGGCACCACCAGGATCAGGGCCGCCCGGGCATAAAGGCTGCGCGGCATATATCGTTTGAGCCATTGGAAGAACATGGGCTAAGCCTATAGGGCGCCGGGGAAAGAGGGAAGATTGCCCGGGCCGGGAAATCATCAATGAGGCAGCACCATGCAGGCACCGGACGACTTCAACCCGCAACCCGGACTGGCCGAGGAGCTGGAGCCGGGTCTGCGCCGCATCCTGGCGCCGAATCCGTCGCCGATGACCTACCGCGGCACCAACACCTATCTCTTGGGCACCGGCGGTCTGGCGGTGATCGACCCGGGGCCGGAGTCTGACGCGCACCTTGCCGCTATCCTTGCGGCAGTGCAGCCCGGCCAGCAGATCACCCATATCATTGTCACCCACAGCCATTTGGACCATTCGCCGCTGGCCCGCGGCCTGAGTCAGGCCACCGGCGCGCCGGTCTATGCCTTTGGCGGGCCGCAGGCAGGCCGCAGCGCCGTCATGTCTCGTTTGGCAAAGGAAGGGCTGGCAGGCGGCGGCGAGGGCATCGACAGGCAATTCGCCCCCGATATCACGGTGGATGATGCAGAGGTCATCAGCGGCGACGGCTGGGATTTGGAAGTGATCCACACCCCCGGCCACCTGGGCAACCACATAGCCCTGGCCTGGAACGACGCCTGCTTTACCGCTGATCATGTCATGGGCTGGGCCAGTTCGCTGGTGTCGCCGCCGGATGGCGACCTGACCGATTTCATGGCGTCCAGCCGCCGCCTGCGGCAGCGCAGCTGGCGGGTCTTTCATGCGGGCCACGGAGCGCCCATTCATAATCCGCAAGAACGGCTCGACTGGCTGATTGCCCACAGGGAATCGCGCGAAACCGCCATTCTGGCTGCTTTGGCCCAAGCGCCGGCCACCGCCCGCAGCCTGGCGGAGCAAATATACACCGGCACCCCGCCTGCCTTGCTGAAGGCCGCGGAGCGCAACGTCTTTGCCCATCTGGTGGACCTCACAGGCCGTGGCATGGCAGAGCCTCAAGGCGCCCTGTCGGCATCGTCGGTCTTTGAGTTTTCGAAGGGCTGAATTTTTTCAAAAAAAAGTGCCCGCTGCCCTCTGGACGCCCATTTGCGGGAACGCTATACGGCACGGACCGTTCCGGCGTAGCTCAGCGGTAGAGCAGTTGACTGTTAATCAATTGGTCGTAGGTTCGATCCCTACCGCCGGAGCCATAATAAGCCCTCAAGCCTCAACCGCTTGAGGGCTTTTTTGCATTTACAGACTCCTGCTGCTGCCCTTCGGCGGTTGCACGCTTTCCAAGCTCATTATGTCTATATATATAAGCAATAAGAAAATTTATTGGAGGCAGCATGGCCGCACCCCGTGCAAACATGAGCTACCGCGATATCAAGCAGGTCGTGCTGGACCGGATTCACAACAAGATCTGGGCGCCGGACAGCCTGCTGCCCAGCGAAACCGACCTCGCCGAAGAATTTTCAAGCACCCGCACAACCGTCAACAGGGCGCTGCGGGAGCTGGCGGAAGAAGGTTACCTGGAGCGCAAGCGCAAAGCCGGCACCAGAGTCCTGAATTCACCGGTCAGAAAAGCACAGTTTGCGATTCCGCTGGTCCGCGATGAGATCTCGGAAACAGGGGCAGAATACCGGTATGCCCTTGTCGAGCGCGCGGTCATGCCCGCGCCGGGCTGGCTGTCGGCCAGGATGAACATCCCGCAAGGCCGCGAAGTGCTGCACCTCAGATGCATGCATTATGCCGACAACACGCCGTTTCAGTATGAAGTCCGCTGGATCGTGCCCGACAGCATTCCAGAGGTTCTGGAGGCGGATTTCTCCCGCTCCGGCCCCAATGACTGGCTTGTGCAAAAGGTGCCATTCACCAATCTGGAGCTGAGTTTTCTGGCCACCAAGGCCGACCAGTCCGTTGCCGAATTTCTCGACACCCAGGCCGGCGATCCGATCTTTACTGCCGAACGCATTACATGGCTGCGCGGCGAGCCGGTGACGCTGGCCAAGCTGTTCTTTGCACCGGGGTACAGGATGACAACCCACCTTTGAAATGGAAACAAATGGGGGACCGGCATCGCCCTCGCGGCGTCCGCCGGAGCGAAGCCAGGCGCAGCGAAAAAAATTGCTGCCGGATGAGAATTTCCTCTGGACGCCGCAGGCCGGAAATCCTATACGACGCCACATGTTCCGGCGTAGCTCAGCGGTAGAGCAGTTGACTGTTAATCAATTGGTCGTAGGTTCGATCCCTACCGCCGGAGCCAAAGAATTCAAGGGCTTAGCGATCACTCGCTAGGCCCTTTTCTTTTGCGCTTCAAACAGGCCGGGCAGCCGCCGCACTGGCTGGAGCCCCGGGAACAATGCTTTTTGGCGCCGCCAGGCTGCCCCTGCCACTGGCGGCGCGCATCGAAGAATTAGCTGTTGGGACGCACCCGGGCAGCGGTCTTGTTGGCAAAGGCCTCCAGCCGTTCCCGGGCTGCGGGCTGGGTGTTCACCACGCCCGCCACCACTGCTTCGGCATAAGCCGCATCCATGCCGGACATATTGTTCAGATGGCTGATTGCCGAACAGATCGCATAGTTGGTCAGCGGCAGGTTTTCGGCAATCTTGTCCGCAAGCTCCAGCGCTTTGTCGAAGCTGGAACCTTCGGTGATGTATTGCGCCAGGCCCAGATCGACGGCCTCCTGTCCCTGATAGACGCGGCCGGTCAGAATCATGTCGATCATCCGGTATTTTCCGATCATATCAGAGACCCGGATGGTGGCGCCGCCGCCAGTGAAGATACCGCGCTGGCCCTCGGGAAGCGCGAAATAGGTGCTCTGGTCAATTACCCGGATATGGGCGGCGCTGGCCAGTTCCAGCCCGCCGCCGACAACCGCGCCCTGCAGCGCGGCGATAACCGGAACGCCGCCGTATTCCATCTTGTTGAAGGCTTCATGCCAGCGCAGGCACACATGCATGAAATCGTCGGGGCTGCGGTCAGCCTTCCAATGCTCGACCAGATCGAGCCCTGCGCAGAAGTGGTCGCCCTTGCCTGCCAGCACCACGGCCTTCACGCCATTGCGGTGGGCATTGCTGAAGAAGGTGACCAGCTCCTCGATTGTTGCGGTATCCAGCGCGTTGCGCTTGGTGGGGCGGTTCAGCCGGACGATGCTGACGCCATTGTCTTGCTGTTCGATTTCAAGGTTTTCATAAGATTGCGTATTTGCCGCTTGGGTCATGGAGTTGGCCCTTTCTTAGTTTTCCAGCACAGAGCCGTGCCGCTAGTGTTAAGTATTCAAAAGTTGACTGCGGCATCGCCCAGGCTGGTACTGCCTTCGGTGATACGCAAGTGTTCGGCGCCGCATTCCACCAGGATGTGCTGCGCATAGAAGACTGCCGTAGCGATCTTCTGCGTCATGAAGGCCGTGTCCTCGTTCTGCTCCAGCTTGGTGCTGGCCGCCAGGACGGACCGGCCCAGCTGCCATGCGGCAGCAAGATTGCCGGTCAGCATCAGGAACGGCACGCTGCCGCCATAGGCCGCGTTGGGGTCCTTGCCGGCAGTTTCCAGCAGCCAGGCCAGACTGGCCTCAAACATCTGGCGCGCCTCACTCAGCCGTTTTGCCACGGCCTGCGCCTGGGCATTGCCACCCTGCAACGCCTGCTCAGTCTCCTGCACCAGCCCTGCAAAGCGGCGGGCAGTTGCGCCGCCGTCCCGCAGCACCTTGCGGCCCAGAAGGTCGTTGGCCTGGATAGCCGTTGTGCCCTCATAGATCGGCAGGATCCGCGCGTCGCGGTAGAACTGGGCAACACCGGTCTCCTCGATGAAGCCCATGCCGCCGTGCACCTGCACCCCAAGGGAAGTGACTTCCAGAGACCGCTCGGTGCAGAAGGCCTTGACCAGCGGCACCAGAAACTCGGCCATTTCCTCAGCGTCGGAACTGCCCTGCTTGGCCAGGTCCAGCCAGCCCGCAGTGGCAATCGCCAGCGCCCGCCCGCCTTCGGTCAGCGCCCGCATCCGCAGCAGCATCCGCTGCACGTCCGGGTGGCGGATGATCGGCGCGGCATCTTTGGTGCTGCCATCCACCGGGCGGCTTTGCACGCGGTCCTGTGCGTATTGCAGCGCATGCTGACAGGCGCGTTCCGACACAGCAACACCCTGCACACCCACGGCAAAGCGGGCGGCGCGCATCATCACGAACATATACTCCAGCCCGCGGTTCTCCTCGCCGACCAGGAAACCGGTCGCGCCATCGTATTCCAGCACGGCGGTCGGGCTGGCACGAACGCCCAGCTTGTGTTCCAGGCTAACACAGGTGACTGCGTTGCGGCGGCCCAGCGTGCCGTCTTCCTCCACCAGGAACTTGGGCACAATGAACAGGCTGAGCCCCTTGGGGCCAGCCGGCGCATTCGGGGTTCGGGCCAGCACCAGGTGAATGATGTTCTCCGTCAGCCCGTGCTCACCATAGGTGATGAAGATCTTGGTGCCGGACACTGCAAAAGTGCCATCCCCCGCCGGTTCCGCCTTGCAGCGCACCCGCCCCAGATCGCTGCCTGCTTGCGGCTCGGTCAGGTTCATGGTGCCGGACCATTGTCCGGAGATCATCCGCTCCAGGTATTTCTGTTTCTGCGCATCCGATCCGGTCAGCAGCAGCGCCTCCACCGCGCCATCGGTCAGCAGCGGGCACAGGCCAAAGCTGAGGTCCGAAGCATTCAAAATCTCGGTCGCAGCCGCTGCAGCCGCCCGCGGCAGGCCCATGCCGCCGAACTTCTCCGGATGCGGCAGGCTTTGCCAGCCCATCTCTGCAAATTGCTCATAGGCCTGGGAGTAGGGCTCAGGCAGCACAGCCTCTGCCCCCTTCAGCCGCGCTCCGGCCTCATCCCCGACCCGCGACAGCGGTGCTATGACGTCTGAGCAGAAGCGCCCAAGCCCGTCCAGCGCTGCCTCCATGTCCGCGAGGTCGATGCCGCCGGTTGAGGCCCCTTCCGGCTCGGGTGGCAGGTGTTCAATGTTGAACATGATGTCGCGAATGGGCGCCTGGTAGGTCATTTCCGTGGCTCCGGATTATTGTTCCTTCATGCCAGATACGCGTTGTAATGGTGCTATTCCACGTTCATTACAGACAAAATCCTTTCAAAAAATGACAAGAATCGCATTCACGATGCAGATCCCGCCGCCAGATTCCTCCAGCCTTGCAACAGTGTCACCGCAGTTTGCCGGAGACTGGCTGCACGCGCTGCGCAAATGCAGCGAGGAAGGACAACTGGCGACTTTCCTGCAACGGGCCGGGCTGCATCTGGCGGAGGGGCAACTGACCCATCGGGTCACGCTGGATCAGATCGTACGGCTTTATCAGATTGCCGCAGTTGAAACCGGGGACGAGATGACGGGCCTCTGGAGCCGGCCGGTAAGGCCCAGGGCCTTGCAGCATCTGCTGACAACCGTGCGCGAAGCCAGCACGCTGCCCGCCGCCTTGCACCGGTTTTCCACGTTCTGGAACCTGCTGCTGGACGACTACCGGGTCGACCTGACAGAAGATACCACCAGCACCGGCCTGCAACTGGTGCCCCAAGGCAGCCAGCCTGCGCAGCGGTTCGGGCACATGCTGATCCTGAAACTGGCGCACGGGCTGCTGTCGTGGCTTGCTGGATATGAAGTGCCGGTCCGCGCTGTGCAGTTCGCCTTTGAACGCCCCGCGTTTGCCCAGGACTATGCGGTCATCTTCCCTGCCCCTGTCAGCTTTGGTGCGCAGTGGTCCGCGATCGACTTCGACACCGGCTCCGCTGGATTGCCCGGCCACCGCAGCAATGCAGAACTGAACGACTTTCTGGCCCGGGCGCCTCGCGACTGGATTTTCACCGGGTTCCGCGAACACACCCAGTCGCTGAAAGTACGGGAATTCCTGTACCGGAGCAGCTGGGAGAATTGTCATCTTGCGGACGCAGCAAGAGCGCTAAGCGTCACCCCGCGCACGCTGATGCGCCGACTGGATGCTGAGGACACGTCTTTTCAGGCCATCAAGGACGGGCTGCGCCGCGACCTGGCAATACGCGACCTGCAATCCGGCCTGAAAAGCATCGAGGAAATCTCGCAGGACACCGGGTTTTCCTCCACCGCCAACTTTCACCGCGCTTTCCGCCGCTGGACCGGCGCACCGCCGAGCGCCTACAGGTCAGCGGCAATCTGAGTGCAGCCGTCCCCTCACCCCAGCGCCGCGGGCAAGCGCGCATAGCCGCGAAACCGGATCCGTCCGCCCGGCACTCTCCCGGGCAAAATGCGGTAGTCCGGAAACCGGCGCAGCAGGCGCTCGATGGCAATCTTGCCCTCCAGCCGCGCCAGCGTCAGCCCGACACAGACATGCGGACCTCCAGCAAAGGCCAGATGCCGGTTCGGTGTACGGGCGATGTCAAATTCCGCAGGGTTTTCAAACACGCCCGGATCGCGGTTCGCCGCCCCGATCACCAGATGCAGGTTGGTCGCAGCAGGCACCCGGATGCCGCCGATCTCCGCCTCTGCGGTGGTTTCCCTATTGCCCAGCTGGTTCGGAGAGCGGAACCGCAGTACCTCCTCCACCGCGGGCTTTATCAGCTCCGGTTCTTCCAGCAAGCGCCGCCGTTGCTCTGGATGGTCGTTCAGCAGCGCCAGCCCGTTGCCGATCAGGTTCGTGGTGGTCTCATGACCTGCATTCAGGATGAAAATGCAATTCTGGATCAGCTCGATCTCACTAAGGGTCCCGTCTGCCCCCTCGCCCCGGATCAGCCGGGTCAGCACGTCGGTCTCAATGTCGCCCGGTCTGGCCCGCCGCCGTGCGATCAGCTCTTGCAGGTAGTCCTTGAATTCCTCCACTGCGCGGTGCCCCGCCGCCAGTTGGGCCTCTCTCAGCGCAGGCTCCAGCGCGCCGAGGATCGCCAGCGACCAATCCCGCAAGGGCGCCCGTTCCTCCAGTGGGACATCCAGCAGATTGCCGATGATCTGGATCGGAATGGAGGCAGCGAAATCCCCTATCAGATCCACCTCGCCGCTTCCCGCCATAGAGTTCAGCAAATGGTCGACGGTCTCAATCAGCCCCGGCTCCATCCTGGAAATCGCCCGCGGTGTCAGGGCAGAGGTCATGATCTTGCGCACCCGCGTGTGCAAGGGCGGGTCGGAGAACACAAGCGAGGTGGTGTGATGCTCAAACAGCGGCGAACCCGCGCCGTATTTGGGTGCAAAGACGCGTTTTTTGTCCGAGGAAAACAAAGTGGTATCACGGTAAATCCTGTCCAGATCCGCATGGCGGCAGACCAGCAAGGACCCGTCCGGCTGCGGCAGCACCGGGGCATCGTGCAACAAGGCATCGTAGTAGGGGAAGGGATCCGCAATAAACCCCTCTGGCGGGTTCGCCAGGTCAAATCCCTCAACGCTCACAGGCCTGTACGCTGCATTGCTCATCCTTCGCCCTCCTGCCGGTTGCTCCGGTAGCGTTTCCGCAGCAAATGAGACTGTCAATCACCCATTCCGGCGCGGAACCCAGCGTCAAAGTGCCGGATAACAATGACAACGATGCAAGATTTCCGCGTGACAACAGAAGATCGCGCAGATAGAAACAAACCATGAACACAGCCATCTCCTCCATCCGCAACCTCGGCCCCGCCTACGAGGAAGCCTGCCACCGCGCAGGTATCACCTCCGCCGAAGAGCTGCGCGCGATTGGTGCCGATGCAGCCTATGCCAAGCTGTTGCAAACCGGCAGCCGGCCGCATTTCATCGGCTACTACGTGCTGGTGATGGCCTTGCAGGGGCGGCCCTGGAATGACTGCAAGGGAAAAGAAAAAGAAGAGCTGCGCAAACGCTTTGAAGCGATCAAGGCAGAGACGCGCCCGCAACACAGCTCCAAACTGCTGGCGGAACTGGACGCCATCGGCGTGCGTGCAACGCCTGCGGATTTGAAGACGCTCTAACCCCCCGGGCGGGGCCAGGGTCAGGCGATTGCAAGGCCGCGAAAAACCAGCCAGCTGGTAAGACTGCAACCTTTTCCAGCGCTGCAGCGTTGTGTCTCCAAGGACAGTCGCTTCCAAGGGAGATCCGGCATGGACCTGATCCGCATCATATTCGCAGTCATTTTGCCGCCGTTGGGCGTGTTCCTGCAGGTGGGCCTGGGCAAGCATTTCTGGCTGAACATTCTGCTCACGCTTCTTGGCTACATCCCCGGCATCGTTCACGCGGTCTGGATTATTGCAAGGACACCGCGCCATGCCTGAACTGTCGGAATATCAGCAAAAGCGGTTGCTGAAACTTGAGCGCCTTGCCCATCGTATGGACCGCGCCTTCCGCGTTCCGGTTATTGGGGTGAGGATAGGCTGGGACAGCATCGCAGGCCTGGTGCCAGGCATCGGCGACGCGTTTGCCCTGCTGCCTGCCGGCTACATCCTCTACTCCGGATACCGCATGGGCGCCTCCGCCCCGGTGCTGGCCCGGATGGCCGCCAACTCAGGCATCGACGCGCTGATCGGCGCGGTGCCGCTGCTGGGTGACCTGTTTGATGCGGCCTGGAAGTCCAACACCCGTAATGCAGCGCTGCTCCGCCAGCACCTCGAGGACCGGGCAGGCAGGCGTGAACCATTGCCGAAACGCCTGGGACGGAGAAAGTTTTCCAGCCTGAGCGCTCCGCGGGAGCTGCGGGCGTCCCCGGCCTACGCCGCCAGACCGGCCCGGCAACAAAATCAGCCGGGGATCCGCCAGCACCCGCTGGGCAGGCCGTTTTCACAATAAAAGAAGGGCTGCAACCCGGAGGTTGCAGCCCTTCTAGATCCGGATAAGCCTGTGGCTTAGCCGACCAGCTCAAGGCCGGAGAAGAAGTAGGCGATTTCAACCGCTGCGGTTTCCGGTGCGTCGGAACCGTGAACGGAGTTTTCACCAACCGATTCAGCGAACTCAGCGCGGATGGTGCCGGCCGCGGCGTCTGCCGGGTTGGTGGCGCCCATGACTTCGCGGTTCTTCGCGATGGCGTTCTCGCCTTCCAGAACCTGTGCAACGATCGGCGCGGAAGCCATGAATTCGCACAGTTCGTCGTAGAACGGACGCTCGGCGTGCACCTTGTAGAACTCGCCCGCTTGCGCTTTGGTCAGGTGGATGCGCTTCTGCGCCACGACGCGCAGGCCAGCTTCTTCAAACTTGGCGTTGATTGCGCCGGTCAGGTTGCGGCGGGTTGCATCGGGCTTGATGATCGAGAAAGTGCGTTCCAGTGCCATGGGGCAGACTCCTGTGCTGAAAAGCCGGACGTCATGCCCGGCCCGTTACGAATTGCCGCCCCGATAGCATGGCTCTGTGACAGGATAAAGAGGGGATTGCGCAGCTTTGACGCAGCTGCTGCTTCGGGGTTGCAATTATCTGATTGTTTTTGTCAGATACCACAGCGCGAACAGGGTTGAAACTTGAAACAAGGTTGAATGATGAAACCTGCATTTGCTCTGATCGCCTGCCTCGCAGCCGCCCCGGCGGTTGCCGCTGAAACTGCCATGTCAATGACATACGGCCTTTTCGAAACTGCTATCGCCCACACGGATCTGGACAGCTGTCCGGCGCAGCTCGCCAAACCGGACACCTTCTGCCGCGCCACCCTGAGCCATGACGAGATCCACGTCTTTGCTTTCAGCCGTGATGGTGAGAGCCCGCTGGTCGGATTTGCATCCTACTCCTTCGATGAACTGGCCCGGCATCTGAAATAGCAGCTCATGATGGGGCTGCCAGCCGCCGCCAGCTCCCCTCCCCCATTGACAACACCGCAGCACTGCCGCAGTGCTCGGTTCATGTTACGTATCAGCGATATTTCCTATGCGGTCGAAGGCCGCCTCCTGTTCGATGGCGCCAGCGCCACGATCCCCACCGGACACAAAGTCGGATTGGTCGGCCGCAATGGCACCGGCAAGACAACGCTGTTCCGGCTGATACGCAATGAGCTGTCGCTGGAATCCGGCAGCATTTCCCTGCCCAGCCGGGCGCGGATCGGCGGGGTGGCACAGGAAGCCCCCGCCTCGGACGTGTCGCTGATCGACACGGTGCTGGCGGCCGATACCGAACGTGCCGAGCTGATGGCGGAGGCGGAAACCGCACAGGATCCGGGGCGGATCGCGGAAATCCAAACCCGCCTTGCGGACATTGACGCCTGGTCGGCCGAGGCCCGTGCTGCCTCCATTCTCAAAGGGCTCGGGTTTGACTACGAGGCCCAGCAGCGCCCCTGCTCCGACTTCTCAGGCGGCTGGCGGATGCGCGTCGCGCTGGCGTCAGTGCTGTTCTCCCAGCCCGATCTGCTGCTGCTGGACGAACCGACCAACTATCTGGACCTCGAAGGCGCATTGTGGCTTGAGGCCTATCTGGTGAAATACCCGCACACGGTGATCATCATCAGCCACGACCGTGAACTGCTGAACCGCTCGGTGAACGGCATTCTGCACCTCGAAGACCTTGGCCTGACATTCTATTCCGGCAACTATGACCAGTTCGCCCGCCAGCGCGCCGCCAATCGCGCCAATCAGGCCGCCCTGGCCAAGAAACAGGACGCCCGCCGCGCCCACCTGCAGGCCTTTGTGGACCGGTTCAAGGCCAAGGCCAGCAAGGCAAAACAGGCGCAAAGCCGGGTGAAGATGCTGGAGAAGATGGAAACCATCCGCGCGCCCGAAGACGCCGCACGCACCGTGTTCACCTTCCCCGAACCGGAGGAGCTGTCGCCGCCGATCATCGCCACCGAGGGGGCATCGGTCGGCTATGACGGCACCACGATCCTCAGCCGGCTGGATCTGCGCATCGACCAGGACGACCGCATCGCGCTGCTGGGTAAAAACGGCGAGGGCAAATCCACCCTCTCCAAGATGCTTTCGGGGCGCCTGGACGTGATGACGGGACGGATGACCCAGTCCAGCAAACTGCGGATCGGCTTTTTCGCCCAGCACCAGGTGGATGAGTTGCACATCGACGAAACACCGCTGCAGCATCTGCAGCGCGAACGCCCCGACGAGGGCCAGGCCCGGCTGCGCGCCCGGCTGGCCGGTTTTGGCCTTGGCGCGGATCAGGCTGATACCGCGGTGGGCCGTCTCTCCGGCGGCCAGAAAGCACGCCTGTCGCTGCTGCTGGCCACCCTTCCCGCGCCGCACCTGCTGATCCTTGACGAACCGACCAACCACCTGGACATCGAAAGCCGCGAGGCTTTGGTTGAGGCGCTGACAGCCTACTCCGGCGCAGTTATTCTGGTCAGCCACGACATGCACCTTCTCAGCCTAGTGGCGGACCGCCTGTGGCTGGTGTCCGGCGGCACTGTAAAGCCGTTTGAGGGCGACCTGCCCGCCTACCGCGACCTGCTGCTGACACGCGACAAACCAGCGGGCAAACCCAAGGCAGACAAGCCCAAGCGCCCTTCCCGCGACGCTATCCTGGCCCTGCGCGCCGAGGTCCGCAAAGGTGAGGCACGGCTCGAAAAAGTCAGCGAGATGCGGGACAAGCTGGCCCAGAAGCTGGCAGACCCCGCGCTGTACGAAGAAGGCCGCAAGGATGAGGCTGTTGTCTGGCAGCGCAAATATGCCGAAGTGATGGAAGCGCAGGACCGCGCCGAGGATCTTTGGATGAAGGCAGTTGAGAAACTGGAAAAAGCCGAGGCACAATGATCGACACTGCATTTCTGATCACCTCTTTTGTTACCTTGTTCGTCATCGTCGACCCGATCGGCCTGACACCGGTTTTCATTGCCCTGACCCAGGGCATGTCCTCCTCCCGCCGCCGCTCCATAGCACTGCGGGCAACAATTACGGCTGCGGTCCTGCTGGCGATCTTTGCTGGATTTGGCGAAGCAGTGCTGGGTTTCATCGGCATTTCAATGCCCGCTTTCCGGGTGGCTGGCGGCGTCCTGCTGTTCCTGACCGCCCTCGACATGCTGTTCGAACGCCGCAACAAGCGGCGCGAGGACCGCAGCGAGGAAGATGACTTCGACGATCCTTCGGTCTTTCCGCTGGCAATCCCGCTGATGGCTGGCCCCGGCTCCATCGCCACGGTTATCCTGCTGACCGGCCAGCAGCCCGGTTTCGCGGGCTTCGCCATGGTCATGGGCGTGGTGATCGCGGTGCTGGCGATCCTCTTGGTGATGTGCCTGTTCTCCGGCCTGTTCGAACGGATGCTGGGCAAGACCGGGATCACTGTTGTCACCCGGCTTCTGGGCATGCTGCTGGCGGCACTTTCGGTGCAGTTCGTTCTGGACGGCCTGCGCGACTTCGGTTTCGCCGGCTAGTATAACGTCCCGCAGCACCTACATTATATCCAGGAGGTGAGCGCATGGGCGAATATGAAATCGGACGGTTTATCTATCTGATCATCCTGCTGGTTGCAGTCGGGTCATGGGTCTTTGTCCAGAACCGCCAAAGCCTCGGCAAGACGCTGCAGATGTTTGCCGTCTGGGGCTTCATCTTCCTCGGTGTGATCGCCTCTTACGGGCTGTGGGAGGACATCCGGCAGACCGTCCGGCCGCAGCAAAGCGTGGCGATGGATGCCGGCCGGGTCGAGGTGCCGCGCTCTCCTGACGGCCATTACTACCTGACGCTTGAAGTGAACGGCGCGCCAGTCGAGTTTCTGGTCGATACCGGCGCCAGCCAGGTGGTGCTGAATGAGCGCGACGCGCAAAGCGCAGGCATTGATACCGGCAACCTCGCCTATCTCGGCCGTGCCAGCACCGCCAATGGCGAAGTGCGCACTGCCTCTGTCTGGGTGGATGAGATTTCGCTGGGCGGCATTACCGACAAGGATTTGCGCGTTTGGGTCAATCAGGGCGAACTGGATCAATCCCTGCTGGGCATGGGCTACCTGCAGCGCTGGTCCAGCATCGAGATCCGCAATGGTGCGCTGGTACTGACACGCTGACGGCCGCGTGCCACGCATCCCTGTCGTGTGCAATGTATTGAGGCGGATCAAGGAACTGCGTCTGCATGACCCTTAGATTGGAAGCCAGAAAACCAATCAGAGAGGAGCAAGCCGCCGTGACAGATGACGAGCTCAAGCAACTGCAGCAAAGCTACACCAAGCTGAAGGAAGAAACCGGCAGATCGCCAGCCTATTTCTATGACGCGCTGTTCCGGCATGCGCCTGAGTTGCGCAAGCTGTTCCGCGAAGACCTGGAAGGCCAGGGCATGAAATTCATGACTACACTGGGCGTGATTATTGCCAGGCTGAATGATGAGAGCGCCGTAGCCCCGCAATTTCAGCAGCTCGGCAAAACACATGCGTCTCTTGGCGTCCTCACTGACCATTTCGCCCCAATGGAAGAAGCGCTGATCGACACCCTGCGCCATGCGCTCGGCAAGGAAATGACCCTTGAGCTGGAGACGCTGTGGCGTTCGGCCTTCAAGGAAATTTCCGTCAAGATGATCGAACGCGGCGAAATTCCGGGTCACTGACCCGCGCAACTGAACTGCACCACGGCAGCGGCGTTACCCGTTGCCGGGTTCAGCCGTGATGAAACCTTTGACGGGGTAGACCCGTCCGAACGCGCCCGGGTTGCTTTCCAGCCGGACCGCGGACCAGTCATTCTTTTCCGACACATCAACCACCGCCATGCCGAGCGAGATTCTGTTGCGGTGCCAGTTGGCGTGATTGACCCGGATCCTGCGCGCATCCTCAACCTTGGAGACCACCGCGACATGCCCCAGCGGGTTGGAGCGGGTGGCGCTGAACGCCATCACGGCACCTGGTTCCGGCTGCTTGCTGCGATTGTATTGCCCCGTGGCTTGCGCCCACCAGGTCTTTGCATTGCCAAAGATTTCGATTCCGCTGGCATTGCGGGCAAAGGGCACACACCAGACACGGCGGCCCTTGGACTGGAGGTACTGAACTTCCTGAACCGCATACTCCAGCCGCGCGGCCTCAGCCTCTGCCCGGCTTACTGATCCATTCTGAACATCGCCGCAATTGGCCAGAAAAAGAAGGCCTGCGCCGGCAATAGGAAGCAGCCGCAGCCGCTTGACCACCTGTCGAAAAATCATCTGTCCCCCAGTGTCCTGGCCTGTTTCCGGTTGACCGGAATTTTGTGCTGGAAGGGATAATGGGCGCGTGACGAAAAATCGAGAAATTGTTGCCCTTGCGAAACATTTCACACAAGCTATCGGCAAAATTCCGCCGACATCGGGGTGCGACAAACGGATATCCGCCTATTTCTCGGCCTTTTTTTCCCAGCGGCCGCTTTCCTCGGACCAGTACTGGGCGGAACAGCCCGCATCCGTCAGGGCCTTCCACTGGGTGCGCGCGTGCTGAACGGCCTCGGGGTCGGTGCCGTCAAACAGGATGCAGACCCGGTTCAGCGCCTGCACTTCTTCGGCACTGACAGCGGCGCCATCCACCGCCATCACGCACTCCGGATTGTTGGCCGCCTCAGGGCCCGCCGTCAGCAGGATGGGCTGCAGCGCGTCATGGGGGCCGCCCGCCAGGCCATGAGCCCGGAAACTCTCTTCGGGCCCCTGCCACAGGCGGTCATCCAGCCAGGCCATACGCTCCGGATCGCGCCCGCGCACCGCAATGCGCCAGCCCGCCCCGCGCGCCTTGTCAAGAAGGACCGGCAGGGTCTCCTCCAGCGGCCTTTGCGTCAGATGGTAGAAAAAAGCGGCTCCCATAACGGCTTATTCCGCCTCGAACTTATCCGCGACCAGCCGGTTCAGCGCCATCACGCCCCAGCCGGTGGCCCCCTTGGGCGCATAGTCCGTGTCCTTGCTGACCGATGCCACGCCGGCGATATCCAGATGGATCCAGGGCATATCGTCTTTGATGAACCGCTGTAGGAACTGCGCCGCAGTAATGGAGCCCGCAGGGCGGCCGCCAACGTTCTTCATGTCGGCAATGCGGGATTTAAGCTGCTCGTCATAGGCCTTGCCCAGCGGCATCCGCCAAGCGCCCTCGTCCTCAGACTTGGCAGCCTTCAGGAAGGCATTGCACAGGTCATCATCATTGGAGAAGACACCGGCGTTTTCATGCCCCAGCCCGATGATGATCGCGCCGGTCAGGGTTGCCAGATCGATCACGCCCGCGGGCTTGAAGCGCTCCTGCGCGTACCAAAGCACGTCGCACAGCACCAAACGGCCCTCGGCGTCGGTGTTGATGATCTCGACGGTGTCGCCCTTCATCGACTTCACCACATCGCCCGGGCGGGTGGCGTTGCCCGACGGCATGTTTTCCACCAGCCCGACCAGGCCAACCACATTGGCCTTCGCCTTGCGCAGCGCCAGCGCCCGCATGGTGCCTGCCACCACACCGGCGCCGCCCATGTCCATGGTCATCTCTTCCATGCCCGCCGCCGGCTTGAGGGAGATACCGCCTGTGTCAAAAACAACGCCTTTGCCGACCAGAGCCAGCGGTGCGGCATCCTTGGCGCCGCCCTTCCATTGCATCACTGCCACCTTGGATGGGCTGTCGGAGCCTTGCCCGACGCTCAGCAGCGTGCGCATGCCCAGCTTTTCGAGGTCAGCCTCTTCCAGGATCTCGACCTCCAGGCCAATGTCCTTCATGTCTTCGATGCGGCGGGCAAATTCCGTGGTTGTCAGCACATTTGCGGGCTCATTGACCAGATCACGGGTCATATGAACGCCTTCAGCTACCGCCAGCAACGGCGCGCAGGCGGCTTCCAGATCCGCCGGAGCCTTGGAGGCGACCACCACTTCGCCTTCGGCCTTGTCGTCCTTCGGCGACTTGTGATTGTCGAAGGCATAGTCCCGCAGGGCCATACCCATTGTCAGATCCGCGGCTTTGTTCATGCTGCCAGCCATGACGGTCAACCGCTTGCCAGTAGCCCCCTTGACCAGCTTGGCGCCCGCCTGCCGCGCCTCCACCGGCGTCAGCTTGCGCGGCAGCACCAGCACGTCCAGCGCCTCGGCCTTCATGCCTGCGGGCCAGTTCAGTGAAATGACATCACCTGCCTTGGCCTTTTTGAACCCTTCGGAATCGATCAGCCGGGCAATGGCGCCCTTGGCCATCCGGTTGGCGCTGCGCGCGGCCTGATCCATGCTGCCTTCAGGGGTCACCAAGACCGCCACCCGGCCGGTCATCTCAGCCATTGCCTTGGGGTCGTATTCGGCAAAACGGATCGGGGTAAGGCTGCTCATTCTTGCGCGCTCCTGCTGAAAATCGTTTGGTTCTTGGCTCCAGAGGTATCCTGCAGAGCGGCGGTTGGAAAGACCCGGTTGCGCTGGCCGGCACCTGCGGTCCACCGCCGATTGCCGGACGGGGCGAGAATGCAGTTTTCCCCGCCAATCAAATCCACTAAGGTCCGGCAAAATAACAATGGCAAGGTCTGGGGGGATCGGGTGTCACGCTACGACAGATATGTGCTGTCACAGTATCTGCTCTTCTTTGGCTTCTTTGCCTTGATTCTGGTGGCCGTATTCTGGGTCAACCGGGCTGTTGTCCTGTTCGACACGCTAATCGGCAACGGCCAGTCGGCGCTGGTGTTCCTGGAGTTCACTGCGCTCACCCTGCCGAACCTGATCCGCATGGTGCTGCCGATTGCCGCCTTTGGCGCTGCGGTCTGGGTCACCAACCGGCTGAACAGCGAAAGCGAACTCACCGTGCTGCGCGCCACCGGCACCAGCCCCTGGCAAATGGCGCGCCCGGCGCTGGCGTTCGGCGTCATCACCGCGCTGATGATGTCGGCACTGACCCACTACCTGCTGCCCGCCTCGATCAGCCAGCTTGAGGTGCGCGAAAGCGAGGTATCCCGCAACATCACCGCCAAGCTGCTGAGCGAGGGCGACTTTCTTCACCCTGCCGATGGCGTGACCTTCTACATCCGCCAGATCGACCCCGATGGCACCTTGAACGATGTATTCCTGTCGGACCGCCGCGATCCGGAGATGACGGTAACCTATACCGGCGCCCGTGCCTTTTTGGTGCGAGACGGCGCCAGCGCGCATCTGATCATGGTGGAGGGGATGGCGCAGCGGCTGGACCACAAAACACAGCGGCTTTCGACCACTTTCTTCTCAGATTTTTCCTACGATATCAGCTCACTCGCCCGCAAAGCTGAGAACCCGGCCCGCAATATCCGCGCCATTCCGAGCCTCGAGCTGATGACCAGCACCGCAGCGGTTACCAAAAGCGACGGCTATTCCGCCGGTGCTCAGGCCGAAGAGCTTCACCTGCGCTTTGCCCGCGCCCTGGTCTGCATCGCGGTGACGCTGATCGGCTTCTCCGCACTGATGCTGGGCACTTTCTCGCGCTTCGGGGTCTGGCGCCAAGCCTTCCTTGCCTTCGTCGTGCTGATCTTCATTGAAGGCCTGCGCGGCGTGGTCTCCGAACCGGTGCTGCAAGACCCCAGTTTGTGGCCGCTGATCTACCTGCCCACTCTGTTGGGGTTTGCAGTGGCACTGGTCTTTCTGATCCTGTCGGCCCGCCCGAAACGCATTCGTGGCCGGGCACCGGAGGCCGCGGCATGAAGCTGGACATTTACTACGCGCGCCGTTTTCTGCAGTGGTTCATGGTGATCGTTGCTGTCCTGATGACTTTGGTGGTGCTGATCGACCTGAACGAGCAGGTCCGCCGGTTCGAAGCGGTTGACCTCAGCCTTGCCCAGCTGGTTGGCCTGACGCTGCTGAACATTCCGGCAGCACTTAGCGAGTTTCTTCCGCTGATCATGATCCTCAGTACTATCGTGCTGTTTGTCGGCCTTGCCCGCAGCAGCGAGCTGGTGGTCACCCGTGCCATTGGCCGCTCCGGCATCCGGGCGCTTGCGGCGCCAGTGCTGATGGCCGCCGTAATCGGCGGCCTTGCGGTCACCATGCTGAACCCGATCGCAGCCGCCACTGCCAACCGCTATCAGGATCTGGCTGAGACGTACCACAACGGCGGCCCCTCGGCGCTGTCTCTCAGCGGTGAAGGTTTGTGGCTGCGCCAGGGCGGGCTGCGCGGCCAATCGGTTATTCATGCCAAGGGGTACAGCGGCGATGCCGCCGACATAACCCTGTTTGACGTGTCGATCCACGCCTACTCCAACGCCGGTGGTCCGGTCCGCCGCATCGTTGCCGACAGTGCGCGGCTGGACGGCACCAAATGGGTTCTGACCAATGCCAAGGCCTGGCCGCTGACGGCTGGCATCAACCCCGAAACCGGCGCCGCGCAGCATGACGAACTGCAACTGCCGACAACGCTGACAACCGACCGCATCCGGGACACACTGGGCACAGCCAGCGGCATCTCGATCTACGATCTGCCCTCCACCATTCGCGAGCTGTCCGCAGCAGGCTTCACCACCAAACGCTATGAAGTCCGCCTTCAGGCTGAATTGGCCCGGCCGCTGTTCCTGATCGCCATGGTGCTGGTCGGCGCGTCCTTCACCATGCGGCATGCCCGGTTTGGCGGCACCGGCCTTGCAGTGCTGATGGCCGTGCTGTTGGGATTCGGGCTTTATTTCATCCGCAATTTCGCGCAAATCCTTGGCGAGAACGGGCAAATACCGGTGGCCCTTGCCGCCTGGGCTCCCCCTGCCGCTGCGATACTATTGACCTTAGGACTGCTTCTCCATGCCGAAGACGGGTAATTTGCGCCGCGCCCTGCTGCTTTCTGCCGTGCTGCCCTGGCTGGTGCTGTCCCCCCCTGCCCTGCAGGCCCAGACTGCCGTGCCGCCGGATCCGGCCCAGCCCGCGATGCTGGTTGCAGACCAGGTTTTCATCACCCCGGACCGCACCCTCGTGGCCGAAGGCAATGTCGAAGCATTTCAGGGCAACATCCGGCTCCGCGCCAAGAAGATCACCTTTGACCAGACCACAGGCACGCTGCAGATCGAAGGTCCGATCCGCATCGACCAGGACGGTGACATTACGATCCTGGCCAATGCCGCCGAGCTGGACCAGGATTTGCGCAATGGCCTCCTGACTGGGGCCCGCATGGTGTTCCAGCAGCAGCTGCAGCTGGCCTCGCTGCAGATGACACGGGTCAGCGGCCGCTATACGCAGCTTTACAAGACGGCTGTCACCTCCTGCCATGTCTGCGACGACGGCCGCCCGCCGCTTTGGCAGATCCGGGCAGAACGGGTGACCCACGACCAGCAGGAACGGCAGCTGTATTTCGAAAGTGCCCAGCTGCGGGTGCTGGATGTGCCAGTATTTTACTTCCCGGCAATCCGCCTGCCGGATCCTTCGCTGGAAAGGGCCAGCGGTTTTCTGGTTCCTTCGGTGCGCTCCACTTCGAACCTCGGAACCGGGCTGAAAATTCCCTACTTTTTCACCCTCGGTCCGCACAAGGATCTGACCGTGGCGCCTTATATCTCGTCCAGAACGCGAACACTGGACTTGCGCTACCGCCAAGCCTTCCGTCGCGGCCGGATCGAGTTCAATGGCGCCTACACCCGGGACGATCTGTATCCGGATCAGGACCGCGGCTATATCTTCGGCGACGGCCAGTTCGACTTGCCGCGCGACTACCGCTTCACCTTCGACGTCAAAGCGGTCTCAGATGATGCCTATCTCGAAGACTACGGCCTGCCGGACCTTGACCGCCTGCGCTCGCGGGCAGAGCTTGCCCGGATCCGCCGCGACAGCCTGTTCCGCACGTCACTGACCCACTACAAGACCCTGCGTGACAGCGAAGTCCAAAGCGATATCCCTTCCGGCATCGCAGAGGCCTTTTACCAGAAGCGGTATTTCCCTGCCCTGACCGGCGGTGAAATGCGCCTTACACTTCAAGGCCACGGCCATCACCGCAGCTCCAGCATTGAGGCCACCGCGACCGACGCCAACGGCCGCGACCTTGCCCGGCTTTCGGCTGACCTCAGCTGGCACCGGACCTGGAAATTCGGCTACGGCATTCTGGCAGAGGCGGAGCTTGGCGCCGCGGCGGATGCTTTCCGGGCCTATGATGACGCCTTTTTCACAGAGGATGTCACCCGTCTGACCCCCCGCGGAGCGATGACCTTCCGTTTGCCGATGACCCGGCGTGAAGCCAGCGGCGCGACCCAGTACCTGGAACCGATCCTGCAGCTGGGCTGGCGCGATGAAGGCGGCGGTGATGTCGTTAGTGAAGAAAGCCGGTTCGTCGAATTCGATCAGGGCAACCTGCTGTCACTGTCCCGCTTTCCGTCGACCGATGCGCGTGAGGACGGGTTCACCCTGGTCTATGGCACCAACTGGGCGCGCTATTCCCCGAACGGCTGGCAGGCTTATGCCACGATCGGCCAGGTGCTGCGCAGTGAGGACGACACCCGTTTCACCAAAAGCTCGGGCCTCAGCGGCACTTCTTCCGACCTTCTGCTGGCCGGGCAGATCAAATTCGGCGACGGGCTGGCCCTCTCCAGCCGCGGGCTGCTGAACGGCTCGCTGAACTTCTCCAAGGCCGAAGTCCGCGGCGAGTGGCACACACACCGCTCCAGCCTGTCCGGCACCTACTTGTGGCTGGGCACCGATCCGGACGAGGACCGGGTAGAGGAAAGTTCGGA
Organism: Leisingera sp. ANG-DT; assembly: GCF_000813785.1. NCBI lineage: Bacteria > Pseudomonadati > Pseudomonadota > Alphaproteobacteria > Rhodobacterales > Roseobacteraceae > Leisingera > Leisingera sp. ANG-DT. Next base: position 267,563 of record NZ_JWLE01000001.1, on the reverse strand, counting down.
AATCTGGGTCGACGGGCGCTATGATATCAACCCCAGCTGGTCCGCCAGCGCCCGGCTGCGCTATGACATTGCCGGCGCCCGCGCCACTCGCGCAGGCCTCGGCGTGGCCTATCAGAATGAATGCGTAACGGTCGACCTTTCGGTCAACCGGCGCTATACCTCAACAACAAGTGTTGAGCCGACAACGGATTTCGGCTTTACCATCTCCCTCAGCGGTTTCTCCGTGAAGAGCGGCAACAAACAGTACAGGCGGTCATGCAGCAAGACGTGAATACCCGGTTCCCGGCTCCCTTCCTTTCCCGTGCTCTCAAATCCGCAGCCGCGCTGGCGCTGGCCGCGGGTCTTTCGCTGACCGGCCTGCCGGCAGCGGCGCAGAACCTCTTTGCCCCCGCAATTACAGTAAATGACGAGGTCATCACCCGCTACGAGCTGGAGCAGCGCGCCCGCTTTCAGTCGGCACTGCGGGTGCCGGGCGACCCGCTGGAGACCGCCCGCGAGGAGTTGATCAACGACCGGCTCAAGCTGGACGTGCTGAAGCAGGCAGGGATTGAACTGTCCGATGAGGATGTCACCGCCGGCATGGAAGAACTGGCGGGCCGCGCCAACCTGTCGCTGAATGAGTTCCTGACAGCCTTGCAGCAGCAGGGTGTTGCGCCGCAAACGCTGCGCGACTTCACTGAGGTCGGACTAGGCTGGCGTGAATACACCCGCGCCCGTTTCCTGTCCCAGGCCCGCCCCACTCCGGAAGAGATCGACCGCGCTATGGGCAGCGCAGGCACCGGCAGCGTCCAGGTGCTGCTGAGCGAGTTCATTGTCCCGATCAACGAGCAGAACGCTGCCCAGGTCGAGGAGTTGATCGAACAGGTGGCAAGGCTCAAGAGCTATGACAGCTTTTCTGCAGCTGCCGCTCAATACTCCGCCGCGGCCAGCCGCAATGAAGGCGGCCGCCTGCCCTGGATGCCGCTGACCAAACTGCCGCCGCAACTGCAGGAAGTCGTGCTGGCACTGAAACCGGGCGAAATTTCAGAACCTCTGCCGCTGCAGAACGCCGTGGCGCTGTTCCAGATGCGCGGCGTCCGCGAGGTCGAAGGCGCCGCACCGCGTTACACCGCAATTGAATACGCCGCCTACTACCTGCCAGGCGGGCGCACACCCGAAGGGCTGGCAGCCGCGCAGAAGGTTGTGAACAATGTCGACACCTGCGAGGACTTCTATGGCCTCGCTCAGGGCCAGGACCCCTCTGTGCTGGAGATCCAAAGCCTGCCGCCCGCCGACATTCCCCGCGACATCGCGCTGGAATTGGCCAAGCTTGATCCCAGCGAGACCTCGACTGCGCTGACCCGCAACAACGGCCAGACCCTGATGGTGCTGATGCTGTGCGGCCGCACTGCCGACCTTGGCGAAGGCGCCAACCGCGAAACCGTGGCTAACGCGCTTACCGCACAGCGGATGACTTCGCTGACCGACAGCTTCCTGGAACAACTGCGGTCGGATGCGCGGATTGATATCAAATGAGCCTGTCCGGGCCTATTGCCCTCAGCTGCGGAGAGCCCGCAGGCATCGGCCCGGAAATCGCCGTCAAGGCTTGGCAGGCGCTGCGGGACAGCTGTCCGTTCTTCTGGATCGGTGATCCCCGCCACCTGCCCTCCGGCACACCCGTCCGGGAAATCTCTTCCCCGGCAGAGGCCGCTGCAGCCAGTGCCGGCAGCTTTCCGGTTCTGCCCATGGCCTTCGGCGGCAGCGCTGCCAAGGGCACCGCGGACCCGGCCAATGCTGCGGGCGTCATCCAATCCATTGAGACCGCCGTGAGACTGGTCCAGGGTGGTGAAGCCGCCGCCGTTTGCACAGCCCCCTTTCACAAGAAGGCACTGATCGACGGCGCAGGCTTTGCCTATCCCGGGCACACCGAATTCCTCGCCGCTCTGGCGGGCCGCAGCCGGGTGGTGATGATGCTCGCCAGCGAGCAGTTGCGGGTGGTGCCGGCAACCATCCACATCGCCTTGTCGGACGTGCCCGCCACGCTGACCCCGGAAACGTTGCGTGAAACGATCGAGATCACAGCTGCCGGCCTGCAAAGCCAGTTCGGTATTGCCTCCCCGCGCATCGCTGTCGCGGGCCTCAACCCGCACGCAGGCGAAGGCGGCGCCATGGGCCGCGAGGAACTGGACTGGATCAACGGTCTGATCACGCAGTTGCAAAGTGAGGACCTGAACGTCACCGGCCCCCATCCGGCCGACACCATGTTCCACGCCGCCGCCCGCTCCCGCTATGACGCGGCGGTCTGCATGTATCACGATCAGGCATTGATCCCGATCAAGACGCTGGATTTCGACCGCGGCGTCAATGTGACTCTGGGGCTGCCCTTTATCCGCACTTCACCAGATCACGGCACCGCATTCGACATCGCGGGCACCGGACAGGCCAACCCCTCCAGTCTGATTGAGGCGCTGAAGCTGGCGCGGGCCATGGCCGCCAGCACTTGATTCTTCCCGTTACCGGAAATATCCCCGCCGGAGGCATGAAAATTTTGGCGCGCGCCGTGCGCCCAGTCCCAAGGTCCAGATGATATGAGCGCTATCGACAGCCTGCCCCCCTTGCGCGAAGTGATCGCCACGCATCAGCTGTCGGCCCGCAAGTCGCTGGGCCAGAACTTTTTGCTGGATCTGAACCTCACCGCCAAGATCGCGCGGCAGGCCGGCGATCTGACCGGCTGCGACGTGCTGGAAATCGGCCCCGGCCCCGGTGGCCTGACCCGCGGATTACTGGCCGAAGGAGCCCGCCGCGTGCTGGCGGTCGAGAAGGACCAGCGCTGCCTGCCCGCCCTGCAGGAGATCGCAGAGGCGTATCCAGGCCGCTTTGACGTGATCAACGGCGACGCGCTGGAGATCGACCCGCTTGAGCACCTCACCCCGCCGATCCGCATCGCCGCAAACCTGCCCTACAACGTCGGCACCGAACTGCTGGTGCGCTGGCTGACGCCCAAGGACTGGCCGCCGTTCTGGCAGAGCCTCACCTTGATGTTCCAGCGCGAGGTTGCCGAGCGCATCGTGGCGCAGCCCGGCTCCAAGGCCTATGGCCGTCTGGCGATCCTGGCGCAGTGGCGGGCGGATGCGCGTATCGTGCTATCGCTCCCGCCAGGCGCCTTCACCCCCCCGCCCAAGGTCTCCAGCGCCGTCGTGCATCTGGACGCCCTGCCCGAGCCGCGCTTCCCGGCGGATGCCGCCATCCTGTCGCGGGTCGTGGCGGCCGCCTTCAACCAGCGCCGCAAGATGCTGCGCGCCTCGCTCAAGGGCATCTCACCTGATATCGAAGCACATCTGACCGCGGCCGGGATCCCGCCCACCGAGCGCGCCGAACAGGTGAGCCTCGAGGCCTTCTGCACCTTGGCGCGCGAAGTCGCCAAGGCCTAACCCTCTTTTCCAGAAATGCTGCCGGAGCCCGATTTTCAGATGACCCAAGCCGTTGCCGCGCGCCCGACCCTCCTGTCTGTGAACGTCAATGCGGTCGCCTACCTGCGCAACCGGCGCGAAGTGCCCTGGCCGGACCTGATCGACATCTCCCGCGCTATCCTGCAGGCCGGTGCCCACGGCATCACCGTGCACCCGCGCCCGGATGAGCGGCACATCCGCTTTTCCGATCTGCCTGCCCTGTCCCGCCTGATCGCCGAGGAGTTCCCCCAGGCCGAGTTCAACATCGAGGGATACCCAACCAGGCATTTCATCGACCTGGTGCTGGAAAACAAACCCCATCAAGTAACGCTGGTCCCTGACACACCGGAGCAATCCACCTCCGACCATGGCTGGGATTTTGCCGCCGATGGCGAGATGCTCCTGCCCATTGCGGAGGAGTTCAAGGCGGCCGGCATCCGGGTTTCCTACTTTGTGGACGCAAACCCCGCTGATCCGGCGCTCGCGCAGCAGGCAGGCGCCGACCGGATCGAATTCTACACTGGCCCCTACGCGGACCAGACTGACCCCGATGCCACCATCCGCGAATTGGATATGATCCGGGATACCGCGAACGAGGCCCGCGCCCTTGGCAATCTGATGATGAATGCAGGCCACGACCTAACCGTCGAGAATCTGCCCGGCCTGCGCCAGGCCATTCCCGATCTGGCCGAGGTCTCCATCGGCCATGGCCTGACAGCAGATGCGCTGATGCTGGGCTTCCCGGAGACCGTCCGCCGCTACCTGCGTGTGCTGGGCCACGACGCCTGAACAGCCAGCCGAAAATTCCGCAAAAGAAAACCCCCGAAGCACTCAGCTTCGGGGGTTTTGCTTTTCTGACCGCTACCGAATTACTCAGCAGCTTCCGCAGGGCCATCCTCGGCCTTCGGCTTCGGTTTGGCGCGCGGGCGGCCTGGTTTCTTCGGCGCCGGGGCGTCACCGCCCTCGCCTGCCGCCTCTGCCCCCTCAGCCTTGGCTGCGGGCTTGCGGGTGCGGGTTTTGCGGGCCGGCGCCTTCTTCGGCGCAGCCTCTTCAGCCCCCTCAGCCGGTGCCGCACTCTGGCTCTCCGGCGTTTCAACCAACCCGCTGTCCTGGCCATTGCCATTGTCGCCGCGCGGGTCAATCACCTCGGGCTGCGGCGCGCTGGCCGGGTCGCTGTCTGCCGCGGCAGAGGCCGCAGCCTCGCGCTCCTGGCGTTCCAGCCGCTCCGCCCGCTCGCGGTCGCGCTCTGCCTGGCGCTCGCGGTTCTGGCGTTCCTGTTCCTCGCGGCGCGCTTCGATCTCGCGCTGCGCCTCGTTCAGCATCCGCAGGTAATGCTCTGCATGCTGCTGGAAATTTTCTGCTGCAACGCGGTCATTGCTCAGCTGCGCATCGCGGGCCAGCTGATTGTACTTGTCGATGATCTGCTGCGGGGTTCCGCGCACCTTGCCTTCGGGACCGGAGCTGTCGAACACCCGGTTGACCACATTGGCGCCATTCGGGCGGTTCCGGTTCGACTTGGAGCGTGAACGTGATTTGGACGATCTCATATGCCTATCATAAGCCTTGAGTTAATGCGCCGTTGACCCTATGCAGCGCGCCTCAGCGCCGGATCGTTAGCTTTTTTGGGCTTGATGCCGCGGGAATGCTCGAGAAGCGTTCACCTCTATACGGCTCATCTTGAGTAACCATGTTCCGAAGCCCCAGACAAGGGGGCCAAAAGGATTTTCTGTGTTTTTTCGACCGAATCTGCGGAATTTCGCGCTAAAATCCGCGATTTGAGGAGGAATGCGCCCGCACCACCCGGTCGCGCCCGTCCAGGTCCTGCAGCACTGCAATGCCGCTGAACCCGGCAGTTTCCAGCAGCGCGCTGACCGCCTGGCCCTGGGTTGGGCCGATTTCAAGCAGTATCCGGCCGCCCTCTGCCAGATGCGCCGCCGCCTTTGCAGCTATCTGCCGGTAGGCGCCCAATCCGTCGCCGCCATCGGTCAAAGCGATGCCTGGCTCATGCCCGCGCACCTCCGCGGATAGCCCCTCCATCTCGTCCAGCGCGATATAAGGCGGGTTCGACACGATCAGGTCAAACTGCCCCTCGACCTTTTCGAACCAGTCCGATTGCTGGATATCGGCGCGCGCCTCGACCCGGTGCAGAACCGCGTTGGCGCTGGCCTGCAGGCAAGCCGCCTCGCTGATGTCGACGCCCAGCCCGGTGGCCTCTTGCCGTTCCGCTAGCAGAGTCACCAGGATGCAGCCGGAGCCGACGCCCAGGTCCAAAACCCGCGCGTAAGGTTCCGCCAGCGCTGCCTCGATCAGGATTTCGGTCTCCGGCCGCGGGTCCAGAACATCCCGCGAGACCTTGAACCGGCGCCCGTAAAACTCCCGCTCGCCGATCAGATGCGAAACCGGCACCCGCACCGCCCGCAGTGAAATCAGCTGTTCATAGCGTTCGGCGATTTCCGGCGCCAATTCCTCCGGCGCGATCAGCGTCACCCGGCTGGCCTCGATGCGCGCGGCATGCGCCAGCAGCACCCGCGCATCGCGTGCCGGATCCTGCACCCCCGCAGCCCGGAGCTTGGCTGTTGCTGCTGCCATTGCCTGTGCCGCGGTTTCTGCCATGCTCACTGCCCCATCTCGGCCAGAAGCCGCGCCTGATTGTCCGCGGTGAGCGCGTCGATGATCTCCTCCAGATCGCCGCCCATCACCTGATCCAGCTTGTAGAGCGTCAGGTTGATACGGTGGTCGGTCATGCGCCCCTGAGGGAAGTTATAGGTGCGGATGCGTTCGGACCGGTCGCCGGAGCCGACCTGGCTCGCGCGGTCGGCTGAGCGTTCGCTGTCGATCCGCTGGCGTTCCAGATCATAGAGCCGCGTCTTCAGCACCTGCATGGCAATCTCGCGGTTCCGGTGCTGTGACTTCTCCGAAGAGGTCACAATCAGGCCGGTCGGCAGGTGGGTGATCCGCACGGCAGAGTCGGTGGTATTCACGTGCTGCCCGCCGGCCCCCGACGCGCGCATGGTATCAATGCGGATGTCATTGGGGTCGATATGAATGTCCACATCCTCCGCCTCCGGCAGCACCGCCACGGTAGCCGCTGATGTATGGATACGCCCGCCGCTTTCGGTCGTTGGCACCCGCTGCACCCGGTGCACCCCGGATTCATACTTCAGCCGTGCAAAGACGTTTTCACCCTTGATATGGGCGACCACTTCCTTGATGCCGCCCAATTCGGTCACCTGCTCCTCGATGATGTCGAACTTCCAGCCCTGCCCCTCGGCATAACGCTGGTACATCCGCAACAGATCGCCGGCAAACAGCGCCGCCTCGTCACCGCCGGTCCCTGGGCGGATTTCCAGCATCGCCGGACGGCTATCGGCGGCATCTTTGGGCAGCAAGGCAAGCTGCAGCGCGTGCTCAGCCTCCGGGATCGCGGCCTTCAGCTCCGGGATCTCCTCGGCGGCCAGGTCCTTCATGTCCGGGTCCGCCAGCATCGCTTCCGCCTCTTCCAGATCGCTCAGCAGCTTACGGTAGGCCGTCACCTGTTCCACCACCGGGCGCAGGTCGGAGTATTCCTTAGCCAGCGCGGCAATATCCCCGCCCCCGGCGCCATCCGCCATCGCGGCTTCAAGATACTGAAACCGCTGCAGGATCTGTTCCAGCCGTTCTTCGGGAACCATGGGCGCGCCTATTGTTGTTCATGTTTTGGCCAAGTGACCCCCATGTGATATGCTAGAGCCATGCGACATGCCAGAGCCCTTATTGCCACAATCCTTCTCACCCTGCCCGGCCTGGGGCTGGCGGATGTGAAGGGTCCGGGCGGCAAGACCATCGACTGCTACTGCACTGACAAATCCGGCTCCCGCGTGGAGCTGGGAGAGCTGCGCTGCCTGCAAGTGGACGGCCGCATGTTCATGGCGCAATGCCAGATGTCTCTGAACGTGCCGATGTGGCGCGAGGTGCAAAGCAGCTGCCTGTCGGCGTCGCTGGGGGATGAGCCCGGCATGTCGAGCGTCCCGCCAGAGCCACCTCGACTCTGAATTGCAGAACCAGATGTGTTGATGCGAATAAGTGTGAACTCATAGCACCAAAATACCATCAAAATCCACTCGCATTAGGTCGCGCCCAATATCAGAAAGTGTCAGCACGATAGACAAGTCCGATTGCCCTTCTTCCTCAGTCCAAAGATGAAATCTCACTGACCACATTGAAGGTAGCTCATCTTCAATCTGAACAGCATCAATGTTTGAGTAGCTTTCTTCTGGAGGAGAAATGAGCGTGCGGCCATACTCCTCAACCGCGCTGGAAATGTCAGCTGCGCTCAACCGGTTACCACCACTCAATTTTTCGATTGAATCGAAATCTCCTTCCACCAGCATCTGAACGACAAGACGCGTCGTCACCGATATTTTTTTGTTTTCACTCATTCTGAAAACCCTCATCGCCTGTACACCTAGGCTCTGCCGCCAAAGGCCGATGAGCCTGCGCCGCGCGGCAGCGCGGCGCCACGCCCAACTGCGAGGGGCTTTTTCCAAAAGCCCGCGAGCAGGCGGGAGCCCTTGCTCACTCGCCAGCCGAAACAGCCTGCGCCGCCGCTTCCATCGCCGCCAGCCAACCGTTGATCCGCTCCTTGTTGGCGCCAAGGTCAGACCGGCCGAACCTCAGCCGGGCATAGACTTTCAGCAGATCGCCGTCCTGCGCCGCGGTGGTGTAATCGGGAAAGCCCAGCACCTGGGTGCGGGTAATATAGGTCACCATGCCGTCGTCCGGGCCGCCCGCCAGCACGCTCGTGCGCGGCGAGTGGCTGGCAATACGGTGGAACCGCTCCAGCCCGTCCGGCCCGGTCCGGATCACCCGGAACACGCCGCCGCGGAATTCCTTATCCTCGCTCAGCTCCGGCTGGGTGTTCCAGTCCAGCGGATCGCTTGGCGCCAGCCGGACGAACCCCAGTCCGGCAACTATCGCGGCCAGCAGCAGCCAGCCCAGCAGCATCAGCCGCCTCAACGCGGTTTCAAGGTCACCCCTTGCCTCCTCCTCACACGCGGTCCTCCCCCGGCCTTCTGTGTGAGGCCGGACCGCTTATCTCGTTGCCACGCCCGGCAGCACGCACAACAGCTCATAGAGCAGGTTGGCGCCCACCAGGGCAGTGTTGCCCGACGGGTCATAAGGCGGCGACACCTCTACAAGGTCGCAGCCCACGATGTTGACCCCCTTCAGGGACCGGATCAGTTCCAGCGCCTGCGGCGTGGTCAGCCCGCCGATTTCCGGCGTGCCGGTGCCCGGCGCATAGGCCGGGTCAAGACTATCGATATCATAGGTGACATAAACCGGCCTATTGCCGATATCGCGGCGAATTTCCGCACCCATCTGGTGCAGCGAGCGGTTCCACAGCTCCTGCGCCGGGAAGTGCTGGAACCCCCAGCCCTGCGCCTCGGAAAAATCGGTGGCGGCATAACCGGTGCCGCGGATGCCAATCTGATAGGTCTTGTCCGGGACGATCAGCCCTTCCTCATAGGCGCGGCGGAACACAGTGCCATGGGTCTCCCGCTCCCCGAACATCTCGTCGTTCACATCCGCATGGGCATCCACATGCACCAGTGCGACAGGGCCGTATTTCTTGGCAATCGCGCGCAGAATCGGCAAGGTAATCGAATGGTCACCGCCCATTGCCACCGGAACCACCCCGCCCGTCAGGATCGCGTCATAGCTGTCTTCAATAATGCGCAGCGATTCCGGCAGCGAAAACGTATTGATCGCCAGATCGCCGATATCGGCGATGTTCAGGCTGTCAAAGGGCGCCGCGCCCGTCGCCATGTTGTAGGGCCGCAGCATCGCGCTTTCCGCGCGGATCTGCTTTGGTCCGAACCGGGTGCCCGACCGCCAGGAGGTGCCGATATCCATCGGAACCCCCAGCACTGCTACATCCAAACCGTCCAGCGAGGTCGCCTGCGGCAGCCGCATAAAGGTGTTCGGCCCGGAAAACCGCGCCAGGTCATTGCCGCTGATCGGCTGATTGAAGTCAGTCATTGTCTCTCATGTTCCAGCCAAGAAGGCAGATAATTTCCGTCGCTGCGTGTGCCCCGGCAATAGCAGTTGCGCCGGTTGTGTCAAAGGGCGGAGAGACCTCCACCACGTCACCGCCCTTGATATTGATGCCGGCAATCTCCCGCAGGATGCGCGACGCCTGTGCCGAGCTCAGCCCGCCCCAGACCGGCGTGCCGGTGCCGGGCGCAAAGGCCGGGTCAAGACAGTCGATATCAAAGGTCAGATAAACCGGCCGGTCCCCCAAGATGTCCTTGATCCGCCGCGCGGTTTCCACCGGCCCGATCTCATGCACCGTGGGCGCGTCTATGATATTGACCCCCAGCGTGTCGTCATTGGTGGTACGGATCCCCACCTGCACGGACGTGGCCGGATCCACGATCCCTGTCTTCACGGCCTTGTAGAACATGGTGCCATGATCGACCCGGTCCATGTTGTCATCCGCCCAAGTGTCCGTATGGGCATCGAACTGCAGCAGCGAAATCGGGCTGTATTTCTCCGCATAGGCTTTCAGGATCGGAAAACTGATGTAGTGATCCCCGCCCAGCACGACGGAGGCCGCATCTGCCGCCAGAATGCCGCGGATATGCTCCGTCAGCGCTGCGGGAAACTCAGGCACGTTGGCATGATCAAAGGCCAGGTCGCCGTAATCGGCAATCGCCAGGGTGCTCAGCGGTTTGTAAGGCCAGCCGTAGGGCTCATCCGGCGCCTGCATGGACGATGCCTCCCGGATTGCCCGCGGTCCCAGCCGGGTGCCGGAACGGTTGGTGACGGCCTGGTCAAACGGCACGCCAGTCACCGCGATGTCCACCCCCGTCAGGTCCTTGGTGTACTTCCGGCGCAGAAAGGATGTCGCCCCGCCAAAGGTGATCTCCGGACTCAGCCCCTTCAAATCCTCGCGGGTGAAGGCGTGATCGACAATGCGTTTTGCATCTTCCAGTGCCATGGCGGATTCTTCCTGTTTATGCTGACCTTTTGATCAAATACAGGCCCAGCGGGCCATTGTCATTACTCAGCGCCTCTAGCCGTTCAGAGGCTGCGCGCGTTCCACCAGCCGGGCAAAGAAGGACGCCCCCACCGGTGCAATCGCGTCATTGAAATCATACTTCGGATGGTGAAGCCCGGCACTGTCGCCCTGCCCCAGGAAGAGGTAGGAGCCGGGCCGCGCCTGCAGCATATAGGCGAAGTCCTCCGCTCCCATCTCGCGTCCGCCGTCAGCCTCCACATTGGCGTCGCCGGAAATTTCCTTCGCGACTTCCACCGCAAAACCGGTCTTTTCGGCGTCGTTGAACGTGGCCGGATAGCCTATCTCGTAGTCAAGCTCTGCCTCGACGCCGTAACTCGCCGCCTGCCCGGCAACAATTTCCTTCATCCGCCGCATCACCATTTTCTGCACGTCCGGGTTAAACGTGCGCACGGTGCCGTTGATATAGGCGGTGTCCGGGATCACATTGTCGACGGTGCCGGTGTGGATCTGGGTGACAGAGACCACCAGATCCTCCAGAGTGTGGTGATTGCGGCTGACGATGGTCTGGATCGCCTGCGCGATGCCACAGGCCGCCATCACCGGATCGCGGGTCTCATGCGGCATCGCCCCGTGGCCGCCTTTGCCCTGGATATGGATGTGGAAGGTATCAACTGCCGCCATCAGCGCGCCCGGGGTGGTCAGGAAATGCCCCTCCGGCAGGCCCGGCGCATTGTGCAGCGCATAGACCTCGCCGATACCGAACCGATCCATGATGCCTTCCTCGACCATGATGCGTGCGCCGCCGATCGCTTCCTCCGCGGGCTGGAAGATCAGCGCAACCCGGCCTTTGAAATTGCGCGTCTCCGCCAGGTATTTCGCCGCGCCCAGCAGCATCGTTGTATGGCCGTCATGGCCGCAGGCATGCATGTTGCCCGCATGGCCAGAGGCATACTCCGCCCCGGTTTCCTCCGGGATGGGCAGCGCATCCATATCGGCGCGCAAGCCAATCGTCGGCCCCTCACCTTGCCCGTTGATGATCGCCACCATGCCGGTCTGTGCGATGCCCTCGTGCAGCTCGTCCACACCGAACTCCCGCAGCCGCTCCGCCACAAAGGCGGCGGTCTTGGGCAGGTCCAGCGCCAATTCCGGGATCTGGTGCAGATGCCGCCGCCAGGCCTTCATCTCCTCGGCGTAATCGGCAATACGGTTCACAACGGGCATCGGGGTGGACTCCTGCTCCAGACTCGGGATGATGCATCTGACACCGGAAAAAGAGCAGCCGCAATGCAAGAAACAGACCTGATCCACGACCAAACCGCAGGCATCGAGCGCCTCCTGGAGATCATGGCGCGCCTGCGCGACCCGCAAACCGGCTGCCCCTGGGATATCGAACAGGATTTCGCCACCATCGCCCCCTATACCATTGAAGAGGCGTATGAAGTTGCCGATGCCATCGAACGCAAGGCCTGGGACGAACTGAAGGGGGAACTGGGCGACTTGCTGTTCCAATCGGTCTTCCACGCTCAGATGGCAGAGGAAGCCGGGCATTTCACTTTTCAGGACGTGGTCCGGACCATGTCGGACAAAATGGTCTCCCGCCACCCGCATGTGTTCGGCGATGAAAGCCGCGAGAAATCCGCCGAGCAGCAGACGCAGGACTGGGAGGCAATCAAGGCAGCGGAGCGCGCAGGCAAGGAACAGAAGGGCACGCTGGATGGTGTCGCCGTCGGCCTGCCCGCCCTGCTGCGCGCCTACAAGCTGCAGAAACGCGCCGCCCGGGTTGGCTTTGATTGGCCCTCGGCTGACAATGTCATCGCCAAGATCACCGAGGAATGCGCCGAGCTGGTTGAGGCCCGCGACAGCCTCTCCCACGCTGAGGTGGAAGAAGAATTCGGTGATCTGCTGTTCGTGATGGCCAACCTGGGCCGCCACCTTGGCGTTGAACCCGAAGCCGCGCTGCGCGCTGCCAACGCCAAATTCACCCGCCGTTTCGAGGGCGTCGAGGCCAAGCTCGCCGCCCGCGGCAAACGGCCTGAGGACAGTGACCTAGAGGAAATGGATGCGCTCTGGGATGCGGTAAAGGCCGACGAGCGCGCCTGAACGCGCCCAGATCTTTCATCTTTCCCTAAATACTCAAATCCCGGCGGCAGCGCCGCCGGGTCCCTGGGTCCGCTGACTCAGACCAGGTTGGCCTTTTTCAAGGACGATGAAATCGCCTTGTAATCCTCAAGGATCTTTTCCTTCTTCGCCAGCTCTTTCCACAGCTTCTCGGCGGTTTTCTTATCGTCGACGGCGACGTTCACCATCACTTCCTTCAGCTTCTTCACGTCAGTGATACCCAGCAGCTTGGCCGCCTTCTTAGGATCGCCCATAGCGTTTTCAGCCACGTATTTTTTGTATTCATCGCCGCCGGTGAACCCCATCACATCCTTGTTCAGCATCTTCACGACCTCTTCCTTGCCGGTCGCGATGATCTTCTTCCAGTCGGCGTGCTTGAAGTCGCCTTTGTCGGCCAGCGCCTTGGCTGCCAGATGCGTCTTGGAGGTGATGTTGACCGGTTCCTTGCCCTTCTTCTGGTCCATGTAGCGGGTCCACAGCGATTCCGCGTTGCCCTTGTTCTGGGTGAACATGAACTCGTTCAGGCAATAGCGCCGCTTGCAGTAATCCATGTAAGCGGCGGTCATCTTCTTGTCTTTCAGGATATCGCCAACAACCTTGGGCTCTTTGGGCATGTCTTGTTTTCCCCATGCAAATCAATGTGTTTCCGGCCAACCAATGCCGTACCAATAAAGCCCACAATGCGGGCTGAGAAATCACTGCCTGCGCCTGCGAACCATCCCGTCCGTGACGCCGCGTCAGGCAACTATAGAAAGCAAACGCGGGCGCAGCAAACTTCCGTCGCAGAAAATCCCGCGAAATTTGCGCATACCTGCACGGCAGCGGTTCAATCCCGGTGAAACAGCGCGTAGTCTCCCGGTTCACGATCCCGCGGAGACCGCCATGAGCGCCAGAAAAATCATCATCGACACCGATCCCGGCCAGGACGATGCCGTCGCCATCCTGCTGGCACTGGCGAGCCCGGAAGAGCTCGACCTGCTCGGCATCACCTGCGTGGCCGGCAATGTGCGGTTGGAGCTCACCAGTAAGAACGCCCGTATCGTCTGCGAGGCCGCGGGCCGTACCGATGTGCCTATCTATGCAGGCAGCAAGGCGCCGCTCGCCCGCCCGCTGATCACTGCCGAACACGTGCACGGCCAGACCGGCCTGGACGGCCCTAACCTATGGGAGCCGCAGATGCCGCTGGCCGAGGGGAACGGCGTCGATTTCATCATCGAAACTCTGCGCCGACACGAACCCGGCACTGTCACGCTCTGCACTCTTGGGCCGCTGACCAATGTTGCCGCCGCCTTCAACACCGCCCCGGACATCATCGACCGGGTGCAGGAGATCGTGATGATGGGCGGCGCCTATTTCGAGGTCGGAAACATCACTCCAGCCGCGGAATTCAACATCTACGTCGACCCGGAAGCTGCTGAAATCGTGTTCAGATCCGGCGCGCCGCTCACGGTGATGCCGCTGGATGTCACGCATAAGGTGCTGGCCACCAAGCCGCGCGTCGAGGCGATCCGCGCGCTTGATACCCGGGTTGGCCATTTCACTGCGGAGATGCTGGATTTCTTCGAGCGCTTCGATGTGGAGAAATACGGCTCAGAAGGCGGCCCGCTGCACGACCCCTGCGTCATCGCCTGGCTGCTGCAGCCAGAGCTGTTTTCCGGCCGTCATGTGAACGTCGAGATCGAAACCAGTTCGGACCTCACCCTCGGTATGACCGTCGCCGACTGGTGGGGCGTTGCAAACCGCAAGCCCAATGCCCTTTTCATCGGTGATGCTGACGCGGACGGCTTCTTCACCCTTCTGACCGAAAGGCTCGCCCGCCTATGAGCGCCGCACTGCATCTCGCCAAACCGGAACATCTGGAAACCGTGCTGGCACTGGTTGCCGCCTTCCATGCCGAATCCGGGCTGGAAAGCAGCGACGAGCACCGCCGCGCCGGAATCGAGCCGCTATTGAACGGCCACCCTTATGGCGCCGTCTACCTGATCGGCCCCACCCGCGCGCCGATAGGTTACATCGTCATCACTTTCGGCTGGTCCGTGGAGTTCGGCGGCATGGACGGTTTCGTGGATGAGCTCTATATCCGCCCCGCCGTGCGCGGCCGCGGCATCGCCACTGAAGTGCTGACCGAGCTGCCAAAATCGCTGGCTACGGCGGGCATGCGCGCCCTGCATCTGGAGGTCGACCGGGAAAACGAGACCGCGCAGCGGCTTTATCTGCGCACCCGGTTTCAGCCGCGCAAGAACTACATCCTGATGAGCAAGAGCCTCTAGCGTTTACAGCAGGCAGCGCAACCGCGGGCCGACCTCCTGAAACCCGCTCCGTTTGTAAAATGCCAAGGTCCGCGCCCAGGCCGGCTGATCAGGAGCCCCGACTTCCAATCGCTTCCAGCCGTGCTGGCGCCCATGCTCGGATGCCGCGGCAACCAGTGCCGCGGCCACGCCCTTTGAACGCCAGTCCGGTTCCACATAAAGCTCGGTGATCTCGCCAAACCGCCCGCCCGCATAGACTGCTGCGCATTCATTGAGCATGAGCAGCCCAACCTGCCGCCCAGCGGTGGCCGCAACAAAACCGGCAACAGAGCCGGTTCGCAGCACTTCTTCCGCAACAGGCAGCAACTGGTCAGACTGCACGGCCTCGCCACCGCTAAGCTCCTCCAGCAATGCAGCAATGAATCGCGATGCAACAGCGGCCTCGCCTGGAACAAGCTGGCGAACTTCAATGCTGGTGCCGTTCAAAGGATTCCCCCAATACATGCCAATAATATGATCAAATTAACCCCAGCTGGCCACCCGTGTCTATTACAAAGGCCAAGCGGCTGTTTCACTGAAAATCCCGGCACGTCACGGCGGGCTTTCCACCCCTCCCCGGCAAAAGCCCGCCGCTGTGCGCCCCCCTCCGGCAGTTTTGCGCTGCTGACCCCAAAGCGCGCATTTATGCGGAACCATCCTCCTGAGGCCGGCGTTATAGTCCCGTCTGCGGCCTGAAACATGGCCACCCTGGACCTGAAAATGGAGATATCAAATGACTTTCCGCTGGATCCCTGCACTTGCAAGTTCCGCTGTACTGGGCCTCGGGGCCTGTACCAATCTGACCCCGGAACAGCGCACCGTTGCCGGTGTGGCAGGCGGTGCCGCAGCCGGCCTGATCGCAGCTGACGCGCTCAAGGCAGACGACGACTGGCGCCTGATCGCAGCGCTTGGTGGCGCCGCCGCAGGCACGCTGGTTGCGCAGAACAACCAGACCCGGCAGTGCGCATATTCCCGCGGCGACGGCACCTATTACACCGCCCCGTGCTAAGAATTCACGATCTGGCGCCCTCCCCCCGGCCAGGGCGCCAGATCTCCCGATGCAGCCTGCGGTCAGGCCGCATCCCTGGCATCAGCGTATTTCACCGCCAAGATTCAGCCGCTGGACCGGATCGTCCGGTGACGCGGCCTGGCCGCTGAATGGGTAGGTTCCCGGTCCGCTGCATCCCAGAAGGGTCGAAAGAACTGCACAGATTGCCACTGTGCGCAAAGCCCGCATCGTCATGGCTTGCTCCCCTTTCCCGCGGCTGCATTGCGCCGCGTAAGAACAGGCTACATGACGCCAGCGTGAGCGTCTGTGATCCGGGCCACATATGCCGAAATGGGGATTTCTTACGTCTCTGCCAGCTCTGCGGCCAAGGCACGGCCCAGCTGCTCAGCGTCGAATTCCAGGCCGCACGGCAGAGAAATCAGCCGCCCCGCCTGCAGAGGGTAGCCGGCTTCGAGTACTTGAAGCCACTTCAGAACATCACCCCGGCTGCTCAGGTCTTCAAGACGCCTTTTGGCTGAGCCGAACCTTTCCGCAGCAACTTCGGCACTGCAGGCGCAATGCACCTCCACCAAGGTCTCATACTGCTGCAACCAGCCAGCTGGTGTTCCGAAACCAGCCGCCCCTACGCGCGGCTGCCACTGAGCCACCAGAACACAGTGGCTGAGCGCTTCAGCGGCGGTTTGAAACAGGCGGTCGCATTCCTGCTCCAGCCGCCTGCGCTGCTCCGGCGTGGCATCAGCCGCGCGCACAGACAAGGCTTCCAGGAAGTCATCCCTGTCCAGACAGGGCCAGCTCAGTTGCCGCGCCAAGACATGCCCAAGTGCGGATTTCCCGCTGCCGGGCAAACCTGTCAGGATAATTGCCGCTTTCATCTTTTCAGCTCAGTTTTGCCTGCACAGATTTACCATCATTCGGCAATACCCGCATAGGGTTTCTCAGAGAAACGAAAACTCGCGGAAACTTGCCGCCTCGCCCAGCCGAATAGCCAGCAAACTACCTCTTACTTAAGGAGAGACTGAGTATGGGTCAGAGGCAAATCATCAAAACCTCAACGCCTTATGGAAAACGCCCGCACGCGCCTCCAGGACAAGAAGAACAGCCAGATTTGTCACCAAACCCACCGCCGATGCTGCGGTAAAACTCTGTTCAAAGGGGACAGAAAGCAACTGATTGGCCAGTTCAATGTAAACCCGCGCAGTGGAGACCGTCAGTCCAAGGGCAAAAGCCAGCCGCATCAAACGCATGTGCATTCCGAATTTCCGCAGGCGAGCAAAACGGTATGCGAAAGCCATAGCCGCCATCAAGCTGATGCAAATTGCGAAAGTAACTGCCTGTGTCAGAACCCCGCCAAGCGCCGGGAAGACCATCACCATATGCATTACGCCAAGGCTTGAAATCACCCCGCTTAGAATGAACACTTGGCCCAGCGCCCGGTGAGCCTTGGGAAAACGCCTTCGGACCACGGGGGAAAACTGAAGGGGGCCAATCAGAAAGAACACGATACCAGGAATTAGGTGGACAGCTGACGCCAGTGGGTGATCAGCATAGCGCTGGTCCACAAGAGGCAACCCGTCATGAGGCTGAAACAGGAAAAGCAAACGGTCAAAACTGTCCCGCAGAACCGGCCAGCTCAACAGATAGAGAAATACGGTATCAAATCGGAACATCTATGTGTGGTTCAAAATGAGAAGCCCCGCCGGAGAGGCGGGGCTTCGCAATCTTACTTCAGGATCGAGCGGCCTGCGTATTCAGCCACTTCACCCAGCGCTTCCTCGATGCGGATCAGCTGGTTGTACTTGGCAAGCCGGTCAGAGCGCGCCAGCGAACCGGTTTTGATCTGGCCGCAGTTGGTGGCCACAGCCAGATCGGCAATGGTGGCGTCCTCGGTCTCGCCAGAGCGGTGCGACATCACGTTGGTGTAACGGGCACGATGCGCCATATCGACCGCCTTCAGGGTCTCGGTCAGGGAGCCGATCTGGTTCACCTTCACCAGCATCGAGTTGGCGACACCGCGCTCGATGCCCTCGGCCAGGCGCGCCGGGTTGGTCACAAACAGATCGTCCCCCACCAGCTGCACAGAGCTGCCGATCTTGTCGGTCAGCAGCTTCCAGCCGTCCCAGTCATCCTCGGACATGCCGTCTTCGATGGAGATAATCGGGTAGTCATTGACAAGTGCGGCCAGATAGTCGGCGTTTTCTTCGCTGGACAGCGACTTGCCCTCGCCCGCCAGCACGTATTTGCCGTCCTTGTAGTATTCGGTCGCGGCGCAATCGAGCGCCAGGTAGATCTCTTCACCGGGCTTGTAGCCAGCCTTTTCGATCGACTTCAGGATGAAATCCAGCGCCTCGCGGGAGGAGCCGATGTTGGGGGCAAAGCCGCCCTCGTCGCCGATCCCGGTCGACAGCCCCGCCGCCGACAGCTCTTTCTTCAGGGTGTGGAACACTTCAGAGCCCATGCGCACCGCGTCGCGGATGTTTTCCGCGGCCACCGGCATGATCATGAATTCCTGAATATCGATCGGGTTGTCGGCATGCTCGCCGCCGTTGATGATGTTCATCATCGGCACCGGCAGAACCCGGGCCGAGGTGCCGCCGATATAGCGGTAGAGCGGCTGGGTGGTGAAATCGGCCGCGGCCTTGGCCACCGCCATCGACACGCCCAGAATGGCGTTGGCGCCCAGGCGGCCCTTGTTCTCGGTGCCGTCCAGTTCGATCATCGCCTGATCGACCGCAACTTGCTCGGTAGCATCAAAGCCGACCAGCTCCTCGGCGATCTCGCCGTTCACCGCGGCCACCGCTTCCAGCACGCCTTTGCCCATGTAACGGGACTTGTCACCGTCGCGCTTCTCCACCGCCTCATAGGCACCGGTCGAGGCACCCGAGGGCACGGCTGCACGGCCCATGGTGCCGTCTTCCAGGATCACGTCGACCTCAACCGTCGGGTTGCCCCGGCTGTCGAGGATCTCACGGGCGTGAATGTCGATAATGGTGCTCATCTGTCCATCCTTGGTTTGGCCTGAAAGCGGCGCGTTTTGCTGCCAGCGTCATACCAGCCGCTGCAGGAAAGTAAACCGGGATCGTTATCGCTAACACGCATAAAAGCGGCAGGTTAGGGCTAACAAGGCGCTGTTTGCGCCAACAGGGCAGAGGAAATTCGCCAGCCGGGACGTCAGGCCGCAGCCGCCGCCGCACGGCGGGCCCGCCGTGCCAGCCGCTGCTCGCGCACAAAGGTGTAAAGACCCGACCCGATGATCAGCGCCGCCCCGGTCATGGTCAGCGCATCGGGCCGCTCGCCAAAAACCAGAACGCCCGCCAGGATCGAGAACAGCAGCCGGGTATAGCGGAACGGTGTCACCGCCGAGGCATCCCCCACCCGCATCGCCGTGACAATGCCGTAATAGCCCAAGACCCCGAACAGAACGCCGCCTGCCATCATCAGGTATTCATTCTGCTCCATCACCTGCGCCTCGCCGGGAGTGAAGGCCAGCAGCAGCAGGCCCGCAGGAATGACTGCCAAAAACGCCTGGAAACTGACGACGGTAGAGGGAACGGCGCTGTCCATCACCCGGGTCATCAGATCCCGCGTGGCGACGCCCAGCACCGCAATCACCACCAAGAGCGCCGCAGGCTCAAAACTGTCCAGACCCGGCCGGATGATCAGCAGCACCCCGGCAAAGCCAACGCAGATCGCCAGCCAGCGCCGCCAGCCGACCTGTTCACCCAGAAACAGCGCAGCGCCCATTGTGATCACCAGCGGCGTCGCCTGGAAAACGGCGGCCACAACCGAGATATCAACCAGCGCCAACGCCGAAGCAAAGCCCATCGCCGACACCGCCTCTGTCCCCGCGCGCAGCACGGGGCGCAGACGCCAGGACCGCGGCGCAAACAGTTTGTGGCCCTGCATCTTTGCCATCACCGCAAAGACCAGCCCGCTGCCAATGCCAAGGCAGATCAGGATCTGCCCAACCGGCAAAGTGCCTGACAGCTGTTTGATGAACATGTCTTCAAGCGTGAAGAACGCCATAGAGGCGATGACCAGAAGAATGCCGTGCAGGTTGTTCATTTTCGCGCGTCCCGTAATGCGGACCGGCAGCACGCCGGACCATCCGGGCAAATGACATCAGCACAAGGTGCCGGACAACTCCGTTTCCGACCCCGGCCCATGACAAGACGTGAGCACACACATCAATATTTGTGATAAGCCGAACACCAGCTACCCGCACAACCGGGCTTTGGGCTGGAAAACACCCCCGCTAGCCTACTCCGCCTTGCGCGGCACTCCGTAGAGCTCAAGCCGGTGCCCGCGCAGCTCATAGCCCAGCTTGCGGGCGATCCGCTCCTGCAGCTCCTCAATCTCCGGATCGCAGAACTCGATCACCTCGCCGGTGTTCATGTCGATCAGATGGTCATGATGCTCGCGCTCGGCGTCCTCGTAGCGCGCGCGCCCGTCGCCGAACTCCAGCCGCTCCAGAATGCCCGCCTCCTCGAACAGCTTGACCGTGCGGTACACCGTGGCAATCGAAATCCCGGCGTCTTTTGCGCTGGCGCGGGCGTACAGCTCCTCGACATCCGGGTGATCATCGCTGTCCTGCAGCACCTGGGCAATCACCCGGCGCTGGCCGGTCATGCGGAGCCCCTTGGCTTCGCATCGGGCGATAATCGTCTTTTGCATATCTTCCTCGCGGTTTTCTGGTCTTCCTCTTTAGCGGATGCGTTCTGCGGCGAAAACAGGCTTTTCAACCGTATCAATGGTTGACAAACAGCTTATCCACAGCCATTTGGCACCCAGGCATCCCTCCCTGCCGCGTGAGCAGAGGCCATTGACCGGACGCGCAACCTGCGCACAAACCACAGTTCCGGGGTCTAGTGATATGCCGCCATTCCCAAAATCACGCGTGGGGATTGCAGAGGCCAGCGGCCTGGCATCCGGCCAGCGCGCGCCCGAGGTCCCTGCCCCGCAAGACACCGCTGCCATGCAGCGGACTCCGGCCCGTGCAGACTGCAGGGCCGTGAAAGGACGATACGTGACTGAATTTTCGACCATGGGGCTGCCTGAAAAGCTCCTCGCGCGCCTCAAGGACATGGGTCTGAACGACCCCACCCCGATCCAGGCGCGCGCCATTCCCCATGCCCTCAATGGCAAGGACGTGCTGGGCCTCGCGCAGACCGGCACCGGCAAAACCGCTGCTTTCGGCGTGCCGCTGATCGCGCAAATGATGCAATACGGCCGCAAGCCCGCCGCGATGACCGTGCGCGGCCTGGTTCTGGCACCGACCCGCGAACTGGCCAACCAGATCGCCGACACGCTGAAGGGCCTCACTGAAGGCACCCCGATGAAAGTCGGCCTGGTGGTCGGCGGCGTCTCCATCAATCCGCAGATCGCCCGCATCGCCAAGGGCACCGACATCCTGGTTGCCACTCCGGGCCGCCTGATCGACATCCTCGACCGCGGCGCGCTGGACCTGGCTTCCTGCGACTTCCTGGTGCTCGACGAAGCCGACCAGATGCTGGATCTGGGCTTCATCCACACCCTGCGCAAGATCGCTGCTCTGATCCCCGCGGAACGCCAGACCATGCTGTTCTCGGCCACCATGCCCAAGCAGATGAACGAGATCGCCAACTCCTACCTGCAAAGCCCCGTCCGGATCGAGGTTTCACCTCCGGGCAAGGCCGCCGACAAGATCACCCAGTCGGTGCATTTCATCGCCAAGGCCGCCAAGCTTGACCTGCTGAAGGAACTGCTGAACGAACACAAGGATGAGCGCACCCTGGTCTTCGGCCGCACCAAATGGGGCATGGAGAAGCTGATGAAGACGCTGGACAAGGCAGGTTTTGCCGCGGCGTCCATCCATGGCAACAAATCCCAAGGCCAGCGCGAACGCGCCCTGGCGGCCTTCAAGGCGGGCGAGATCAAGGTGCTGGTTGCTACCGATGTGGCGGCCCGCGGCCTCGACATTCCGGATGTGAAATACGTCTACAACTATGAACTGCCCAACGTGCCCGACGCTTATGTGCACCGCATCGGCCGCACCGCGCGTGCGGGCAAGGACGGCCAGGCAATTGCGCTGTGCGCCCCGGATGAGATGGAAGAGCTGAAGGCGATCCAGAAAGTGATGAAAATCACCATCCCCACCGCCTCCGGCCGCGCCTGGGAAGCGATGCCCGATCCGGCAGCCCCCGCGGGCAAGCCCGGCGGCCGTCCCAACGGGCGCCGCGGCGGCGGCAAACCCGGCGGCCAGCGCCGCCGTGGCGGCAGCGGCGGCGGCAACAGCCAGGGCAAACCCCAGGGCAGCAAGCCCGGCAACGCCCAGCGCCGCGGCCAGAAACAGCGCGCGCGCTAAGCCTTCCCCGCCAGCGCCGGGTCAAGGGTCCCGCAGGGACCGCGCGGCACGCGCGGCTTGCCCTTGACGCGGCGCTGGCGGAACACACACTTGAAATGGCGCTTAAGGGCACACCTGCCCTTAAGCGCCTCTCAGCAGAAAATACTCCGCGCTGCGCAGCAGCGCCCGGCCCAAGCCTGACGGTAAATTGCCCAGGCAATTTCCCTGGAAAGGCGCGGGAGCTCCCTCGCTTCGCTAGACCGCCCGCAGATCCGCCCAGACCGGCAGATGGTCAGAGGCGATGTGCGCGGGCCTTTTGCCATGCACCCCATGCGCCACCGCCGTCAGCCGCTTGCAATGGGCGATCCTATCCAGCGCGCCCAGCGGCCTGAGCGCTGGAAAACTCGGTTTCGGCGGCAGAAAATTCAGCGCCGGGGCAATATGCTCCAGCACCGCCCCGCGCGACCATTCGTTGAAATCCCCTGCCAGCACCACCGCGGCGTCATCGCGTTTCGCGGCCCGCGCCAGCGCATGCATCTGCTCGCGCCGGGCCCTGCCTGTCAGCCCCAGATGCGCGCCGATCACCCGCACCGGGCCCAGCGCGGTTTCCAGCTCCGCCCAGACCGCCCCGCGCGGCTCCAGCCCGGGCAGCGCGATATGCCCCTTTGCCCGCAGCTGCACCCCATTCCGGTACAGCACCGCATTGCCATGCCAGCCCAAGGACCCCGCACCGCCGAGATCCGCGGCCCGCCAGCCGGTCTCCTCGACCAGGAAATGCGGCAGCGCCGCCGGGCGCGGCGGCAATCGCTTATCCGCCTCCTGCAGCACCGCCACATCCGCCTTCAACCCGGCCAGCACCTGCAGAATACGCTCCGGCCGCCGGCGCAGGTCCAGGCCGACGCATTTCTGGATGTTGTAGGTGGCAATCCGCAGCGTGTCCGGCGGGGGTCTTTGTGGCATCTGCTTGTCCCGGGTCTCAATCGGAGTGTGGGGCAGGACGCCATCCAAGCACAACCGGCATCACGCCGCAGAAGGTTAAAAAGGGGGGCTGCCTCCCCCTCTTGAGCCTGCAGCTCACTTCACCCCCGCGGGTATTTTCAATCAGAAAGGAGCAGATCAGGTGCCGCAGAAGGTTGCCTGCACCACTTCTTCGGGCAGCGGCGGACGCTGCAGATCACTATGCTCCGGCTGGTCCTCGTAAGGGTTGGCCAGCACTGTGTTCAGCCGGTGGAACAGCGCATAGTCGCCTGCCACCGCACCGGCAATCATCTCCTCGATCCTATGGTTGCGTGGAATGAAGGCAGGGTTCGCCGCACGCATGACCGCCTGCGGGTCCGGTTCGTCTTCCAGCCGCGCCTGCCAGTCCTCCGCCCAGGCATCAAAAGCTGCCGGATCGGTGAACTGATCCCGCGCCGTGCCATCCGCCAGAGCGCGGAAGGTATTGGTGAAATCACTCTGGTTCTCCGCCATCCGACCCAGCAGAGAGGTGACCAGTTCCAGGTCCGCGTCCCGCTCCGTGGTGATCCCCAGCTTGGCCCGGAACCGCCGCAGCCAGGCCGCCTCTGTCAGTGCGGGCATCGCATGCACGATCTCCGTTGCTTGCTCGACACCTGCCTGCGGGTCGTCCATCTGCTGGATCAGCGCGGTTGCCAGCTGCGCCAGATTCCAGACCGCAATCGTGGGCTGGTTGGCATAGGCATAGCGCCGCCCCCGGTCGATCGAAGAAAACACCGTATGCGGGTGGTACACATCCATGAAGGCGCAAGGCCCGTAGTCGATGGTCTCGCCGGAGATCGAGAAATTATCGGTGTTCATCACCCCGTGGATAAAGCCCACGGACATCCATGCAGAAATCAGCTCGGCCTGCGCATCACGCACCGCGCTGAGCAGCCCCATCGGGCCATCAGCCTCCGGGTAGTGGCGGGCAATGGCATAGTCTGTCAGCTGCCTGAGGCTCGCCTTGTCGCCGCGTGCCGCAAATACCTGAAACGTTCCCACCCGCAGATGGCTTGCCGCCACCCGGGTCAGCACCGCGCCGGGCAGGCCGCCCTCGCGCCATACGGTCTCGCCGGTCTCCACGGCCGCCAGCGCCCGCGTGGTCGGGATGCCAAGCGCATGCATCGCCTCGCTCACCACATATTCGCGCAGCACCGGCCCCAGCCAAGCGCGCCCGTCCCCGTTGCGGGAGTACGGCGTTCGCCCCGCCCCCTTCAGCTGAATGTCCCGGCGCTGGCCGTCCGTCCCTACCGTCTCCCCCAGCAGGATCGCGCGCCCGTCGCCCAGCTGCGGATTGTAGGTGCCGAACTGATGTCCGGAATATAGCTGCGCCAGCGGATCGGCCCCCTCCGGCACCTGATTGCCGCTGAACACCTCTGCCATCTCCACCGCCTCACCGGGCGTGATCGCCATGATCCGCGCCAGATCCTCGTTAAACGCAACCAGCCTGGGCGCCTTCACTGCCTGCGGCGGCAGTTTGGAGTAGAACTGCCCCGGCAGGGCAGCATAGGTGTTGTCAAAGGGGATCATGAGTGTCATGGCCCAAACATATGACTGGAATAGAGATTTACCAGCACCAAAGCGGGGAGAGCAGCAATGGACGCAGACCGGATCATCGAGCACCTGGGCCTGCAGCAGCATCCGGAGGGCGGCTGGTACAAGGAAACCTGGCGTGCGGAAAATGAAGGCCGCCCCACAGGCACCTGTATTTACTTTCTTTTGAAGGCTGGCGAGAGCAGCCACTGGCACCGCGTCGACGCCACCGAAATCTGGCTGTACCACGCCGGCGCGCCGCTGGTGCTGTCAATGGCTGCGACAGATGAAGGCCCGGTGCAGGACCACCTGCTGACCCCGGACCTGACCAAAGGCGCACCGCAGCTGATCGTGCCCACGGGCCACTGGCAAGCCGCCCGCACCACCGGGGACTTCACGCTGGCCAGTTGCACCGTGTCTCCGGGATTCCAGTTTGAAGGCTTTGAACTGGCTGCCCCCGGCTTCGACATCCCGCGCGGCTGATCCGCCCCTTGCAGCGAATCGCCGGTCTGGACAAGACTGTCCATATGTCTGCAGAACCGGATCACACGCGTCTCATCAAATCGCTGCCGCCGGACACCAAGGCGGTACTGACCGCCCGCTCTGACGCGGCGGGCCTGCGGCATCTGGCGCTGTATCTGGCGGCGCTCGGCGCCTGCTCAACCGGCATTGCGCTGCATGTGCCCCTCTGGCCGCTTCTGATGCTGCCGCAGGGGGTGCTTCTGGTCTTCTTGTTCACCCTGTCGCACGAGTGCACCCATAAAACCCCGTTCCGAAGCGGCTGGATGAATGAGGCCGCAGGTCATTTCTGCGCCGTCGCCATCGCCCTGCCCTTTGTCTGGTTCCGCTACTTCCACCTGGCGCATCACAAATACACCAACGATCCTCAGCGCGACCCGGAGCTGGAACACGGAGGGCGGCCGGAGACCTTCGCTCAATGGCTGAAATACCTGAGCGGCTGGGGCTATTGGCGCGGCATGGCGGCAACCCTCTGGCAAAACGCTTTTGGCACCATCACCGCGCCCTACCTGCCGGAACGCCGCCACGCGGCCATGCGGCTGGAGGCGCGCCTGCTGCTGGCGATCTACGCCGCCGCGATCCTGAGCCTGCTTGTATCACCGCTGATCCTGTGGCTGTGGATTGTGCCGCTGCTGATCGGCCAGCCTGTCCTACGCGCCTACCTGCTGGCGGAACACGGTCTCTGCCCCCCGGTGGCGAACATGCTGGAAAACTCCCGCACCACCTTCACCAACCGGCTGGTGCGGTTTGTGGCCTGGAACATGCCTTATCACGCAGAGCACCATTCTTTCCCGAATGTGCCCTTTCACCAGCTGCCGGCCTTCCACGCGATCACCCGCGCGCATTTGAAGTCGACGTCAGACGGGTACGGGGAGTTCACGGCGGACTACCTCCGCCAGCTCTCCCGCTGATCCGCCGCCAGAGGCCGCACAAATTTCTTGGAAGAAATTTGCCAAGAAACTTCGAAGTTTCTTGTCCGCCCGGTCACAACCTTACGCCCCCGGCACGCTCACCACACCGCCGCCCACACAGGCGCTGACTCCGGTGGTGCCAGGCGCCGATGTCGGCATTCCCCGCGACACCCGTACCGCCAGATGGGCAAAGGCCTGCGCCTCCAGCATGTCGCCGTCCAGCCCTGCGTCCTCCACCGGCTTTACCGGACAATCGAGCGACACCCGCAGCATCTCCATCAGCACCGGGTTGTGCCGCCCGCCGCCGGTGACAAGCACCACCTCCGGCGGCTCAGGGCAATGTTCCATGCCCTGCGCCACGGCAGCCGCGCACATGGCAATCAGGGTGGCAGCCGCATCCGCATCGCTCAGTTCATTGACCAGTCCGACCATCTCGGCAAAATCGTTCCGGTCCAGCGACTTGGGCGGCATTCTTGCGAAATAGGGCTCGGCCAGGAACAGCTCCAGCGCGCCTGTTTCCACGGTGCCGGACCGCGCCACTTTGCCGTCCGCATCCCAGGGAATACCCAACCGCTCCTGTACCAGATCATTGACCGGCGCATTGGCCGGGCCGGTGTCAAAGGCCAAGAGCGCACCCGGCTGCTCGGGCCTGTCAAACCGCGGATCCACATAGGTGAGGTTGCCAACCCCGCCCAGATTCAGGAAGCACAAGGGCCGCTCAGCGCCGATATACTTGGCGCAGGCAAAATGGAAGAACGGCGCCAGCGGCGCGCCCTCGCCGCCCATCGCCACATCGTCAGTGCGGAAGTCCCAGACCACAGGCTTGCCCAGCGTTTCGGCCAAGGCTGCTCCGTCGCCCACCTGCAATGTGCCCTGCAACCGCGGCGCATGGGCCAGGGTCTGGCCGTGAAAGCCAATGATTTCCACATCACCGAACTCCGCCAGCGCCGCCGCATGGGCCGCATCGCAAACCTCTGCCGCGGCCTCAACCTCCGGCCCCGCCCACTTGCCGAGGCCCGCACGCAACACGCTGCGTTCTTCTGCCGAATACTCGCGGTAGCTGCTCTCGCCAAATCCGTGAATGCGCGCGCCGTCGGTCACCACCACCGCCGCATCCACCCCGTCCAGCGAGGTGCCGCTCATCGCGCCCAGCGCCCTGACCGCACCCGTTTTTGCAATGGCCCTGCTCATGGCCTGCCCCCATCCTTCTGGATCCGGGCCGTACCGCCCGTTGCAGGGGATACTACAGCGCATAATTTGCCGGGAAAACAGGTTCCAACCGGCGCCAATGCGATTTATAGGGCATGGTGCAAAACCATAGACCGAGGCATGTTATGACCTACACACCGAAATCGGATTTCGTCGCAGTCATGATGGAACGCGGGTTCCTCGCGGACTGCACCGATTATCAGGGCCTGGACGACGCCCTGCTGCAAGGTGTGCGCCCGGCCTATATCGGCTTTGACGCCACAGCGAAATCGCTGCACGTCGGCTCGCTCATTCAGATCATGATGTTGCGCTGGTTCCAGAAGACCGGCCACCAGCCGATCACCCTGATGGGCGGCGGTACCACCAAGGTGGGCGACCCGTCCTTCCGCGCCGACGAGCGCCCGCTGCTGACCGAAGCACAGATCGACGACAATATCGCTGGCATCAAAAAGGTGTTCTCCGCCTACATCGACTATGAAACCGACGCCCCGAACAAGGCGCTGATGCTGAACAACGCCGAATGGCTGGACGGGCTGAACTACCTCGAGTTCCTGCGCGACATCGGCCGCCATTTCTCGGTGAACCGGATGCTGTCGTTCGAGAGCGTCAAATCCCGCCTCGACCGCGAGCAGTCGCTCAGCTTCCTCGAATTCAACTACATGATCCTGCAGGCCTATGACTTCATGGAGCTGAACAACCGCTACGGCTGCATCCTGCAGATGGGCGGCTCGGACCAGTGGGGCAATATCGTCAACGGCATCGACCTGACGCGCCGCACCATCGAACATGAGGTCTATGGCCTCACCTCGCCGCTCTTGACCACCTCGGATGGCAAGAAGATGGGCAAGACCGCCGAAGGCGCGATCTGGCTCAACGCCGACATGCGCAGCCCTTATGAGTTCTGGCAGTTCTGGCGCAACACCACCGACGCCGACGTGGGCCGGTTCCTGAAGCTCTACACCGAACTGCCGGTGGAGGAGTGCGAACGCATCGGCGCCCTGCAAGGCTCCGAGATCAACGAGGGCAAAGTGATCCTCGCCAACGAGGTGACCACCCTGCTGCACGGCGCCGAGGCTGCTGCGGCGGCAGAAGCCACCGCCCGCGAGGTATTCGAAAAGGGCGGCGTCGGTGACGACCTGCCCACGCTGTCGCTGACGCCTGCGGACCTGGGCGACGGTATCTCGATCGTGCAGCTGATCGTGAAATCCGGTCTCGCCAAATCCGGCAAGGACGCCAAGCGGCTGATCTCCGAGAATGGCGCCCGGATCGACGACCAGCCGCTGACCGACGCAGGCCTGATGATCGACGCAGGCGCGCTGTCCTCGCCGATCAAGCTGAGCGCCGGCAAGAAACGCCACGCGCTGGTGAAGCTGGACGGCTGAACCTTCTAACATGACACGGAAAAAGGGGGCCTCCGCGCTCCCTTTTTTCTTGCCTGCAGATGCTCCCGCCCGTTCCAGCCCCGTCAAAGACGGGTCCTCACGGTTGGGCGGGGCGCCGCTGCGCGGCGCGCCAGCGGTTTCATGCAACGGCCCTTCAGGCCAGCCCCGGGTCAAGGACCGCGCATGCGGCCGTGCGCAGCACGGTTTACCCTTGAGGCGGGGAAGGCCAGGATACACTCAAAAAGGCGCTTAAGGGCAGACCTGACCTTAAACGCCTCTCAGCAAATCATCCTGCCTCAGAAAAACAGCGCTTCCACCAGCGTCAGCACTAAAAACACCGGCACTGACAGGCCGATGGCAATCAGCAGCGCCGCCGCCTTGGTCATCCGCGGGGCGGCTGCCGCCTGCCCCATGATCTGTTTTGCTTTCTTCATGCCTGAAATTAACCATGATTTAGGTTTCCAGTGCGTTAATAACCCCATGTTCGACAGCGCCCCCGATCCCGATCTGCCCGCAGCAGCAACCACTCGCCCCCGGCCCCGCGCCCTGCAGCAATCGCCGGAGTTTGCCCGCGCGCTGATGGCCTGCGGACAGGAGCCCCGGATGCTGAATGGCACGCTGGTACTGCGCCGCCGCTTCCACGGCGGGCTGCGGCTGGCGATGGTAAACCGGGCGGACCTGACTGATCCCGCACCGCTGATGGCCGCCCTGCGCACAGGCGGCTTCGCCCGCACCCCGCTGATCCTGTCGCCCGAATCCCCGGCGCCGCATCTTGCCCGCCTCGGCGCCGTGCCGCTGGCCACGCCAGCCCATGCCGCGCTCTGGGACCTGACAGGCGATGCAGAGCAGCGCCGCGCCGCCCTGCATCAGAAATGGCGCAACCGGCTGAAGCACGGAGAAGCGCAAAACCTCCGCCTCACCCGCCAGAACCTGCCGCATGACGTGCGCCACTGGCTGTTCCAGGCCGACGCGGCACAGCAAACACAGCGCGGCTACCGCAGCTGGCCCATTGGCCTCACCCTCGCCTATACCCGCGAAAACAAGGGCCAGGCAAAACTCTTCCAGGCGTTTGAGGGCAAGGAAGCGGTTGCCGCCATCCTGATCCTGACCCACGGCAGCACCGCCACCTACCACATCGCCCATACCACCGCCCGCGGCAAACAGCTCAGCGCCCATCCCCTCCTATTGTGGGAGGCCGCCAATTGGCTCGCCGCCAAGGGAATCTGCCGGCTCGACCTCGGCCTCATCAACACCGAGGACGCCCCAGGCCTTGCCCGCTTCAAACTCGGCACCGGCGCCCATCTGCACCGTCTGGGCGGCACCTGGGGTCTCTGGCAGCCGCTGGGCCGCCTCCTGCGCCCGCTGGCCTTGCTCGACCGGCAGCAAATGGCCTGACAGGTTTCTCGTAAGTCCGCGACGTCCCGTCCCGCTGGACAGGTGCCCGGCCTCTCCATTATATGAACAGATGTTCAGATAACCGGGAGGAGCCCCGCTCATGAAACTTGCAGACACCGCAGCCGTCGTCACCGGCGGCGCCTCCGGCCTGGGTGAGGCCACCGCGCGCTATTTCGCCGAACAAGGCGCTCAGGTCACCATCCTCGACCGCGACGCCGAACGCGGCACTCAGGTGGCAGAGGAAATCGGCGGCCACTTCGCCCAGACCGATGTAACTAGCGAAGACTCGGTCTCCGCTGCCATCGCCCACGCGGCAGAGAAGATGGGCAAGATCACCGCTTGCGTGAACTGCGCGGGCATCGCCATCGGCGCCAAGACCGTGAGCAAGGAGGGCGCGCACCCGCTGGATGCCTACAAGCGCACCATCGACATCAACCTGGTCGGCACCTTCAACGTCGCCCGCCTCGCCGCTGTCGAGATCGCCAAGAACGCGCCTGATGCGGACAACGCCCGCGGCGTGATCATCAACACCGCGTCGATTGCGGCCTTTGACGGGCAAAAGGGCCAAGCCGCCTATGCTGCCTCCAAGGGTGGTGTTGCCGGCATGTGCCTGCCGATGGCGCGCGATCTCGCGTCCTCCGGCATCCGGGTGATGACCATTGCGCCCGGCATCTTCATGACCCCGATGCTGGCCGGCCTGCCGGAAGAGGTGCAGCAGCAGCTGGCCGCCGACGTTCCCAACCCCGCCCGCCTGGGCGACCCGCGCGAATACGGCCGTCTCGCCGGCTTCATCGTCGAGATGGGCTACCTCAACGGCGAGGTCATCCGCATAGACGGCGCCCTGCGCATGCGCTGATGCCCCTTCCGTTGCGGGCGGGTCAAGGGGTGAGCAAGCTCCCTGGAAACGCTCCGGGGGAGCGTTTCGCTTGCGAACGGGCGGAGCCCAAAGCGGCGGCGCTTGCGCCGTTCACCCTTGAGGCGGCCTCAAAAAAGAACACACTTGTGATGGAGTCTTGAGGGGCAAACCTGCCCCTGAAGCGCTTCTCAGCAAAACCTTCAGCGTTGCGCAGCAACGAACGGCCCACGACCGCACAAAGGCGCCTTGGCGCAGCCAGGGCACCTGCGGCCGCGGGAGTTTCTTGCCAAGCCGCTGCCTTAGCTCCCCGGCCCGGCACCCCAGGCCGCCAGCGCCTCGATCACCGGGCGCAGCGCCTGTCCCTTGCCGGTCAGGCTGTATTCCACCCGCGGCGGCACCTCGGCGTAAACCTTGCGGTGCACGATGCCATCCGCCTCCAGCTCCCGCAGCTGCTTGGTCAGGCTGCGCTGCGTCACATCCCCCAGTGCCCGCGCCAGGGCATTGAACCGCAAGGTGCCGGGCAGCAGGTGATAGACGATCAGCCCCTTCCACTTGCCGGAGATCTGCTCCAGCGCCGCCTCAACCGGGCAGCCGCCGCTGCAATCGTAAGTCTCGAACCGTGCGGCCCGGCTTTCGCCCTGATCTACAGTATCCATTTTGTACCTACCCTCACAAAATGTGCGTTCTTGCGCAGAATACACCGTGCAGCCATATCCCGTCCCGTCACATCCCTCAAGAACAGGAGGCCCAAATGGCCCTGACAATTCTCGCCCAGATTACCGCCCAGCCCGGTAAAGAAGCCCTGGTCAAAGCTGAACTCGAAAAGCTGGTGCCCATCACCCGCGCCGAGGACGGCTGCATCCGCTATGACCTGCACCAGGACAACCAGACGCCCGGGTTTTTCGTGTTCTACGAAACCTGGGAATCGCGGGAGCTGTGGCAGCAGCACATGAACGCACCGCATCTGGCCGCCTATATGACCGCGACTGAGGGCGCGGTGGCCGCCTTTACCCTCAATGAGATGACCCAAACCGCCTGAGCTTCTGCCCGCCGGGCACCGCACCAGCGGTGCCCGGCCCAAGGCCGCAAAAGGGCGCCTTGGCAAAGCCAGGGCGCCTGCGGGTGCGGGAGCACACCCGCAATTGACAATCGATGCCGCCCGCCCTTCACTCCGGGTCAGGAGGCCCCGATGAACAAATCCGAACGGCAGAAAATGCAGGAAGGGGAATGGTACTGTTGCCTGGACAGCGAACTCTCCGCGTTGCGCCACCAGGCCCGGGTTGCGGTGCATCAGCACAACACCGCACTGCCTGATCCGGCTGAGAACCTCAGCCCGCCGCTCGCCAACCTCTTCACCGCCGCCGGCGAAAACTGCCTGATCGAGGCGCCGTTTCACTGCGCCTACGGCGTCAACATCCGGCTAGGCAACAACGTCTACATGAACGCGGGCTGCACCATTCTGGACACCGCCCCCGTCAGCATCGGCGATGGCACTATGCTGGGTCCGAACGTGCAGATCTACTGCGCCCAGCACCATAAAGACAGGGAGTTGCGGGCCACGGGGCTGGAGATCGCCCTTCCCGTCACCCTTGGCGCAGATGTCTGGATCGGCGGCGGCGCGATCATCCTGCCGGGCGTCACCATCGGCGACGGCGCCATCGTCGGCGCGGGCGCCGTGGTGACCAAAGATGTCGCCGCGGACCAGACCGTCACCGGCAATCCCGCCCGCCTCCGGCAGGGGTAATCAAAGGGTAAATCCAGCGCCCGCCGCCTTCACCCGCGATTCAACTTTCTTAATACTTTCCAAATCATTACGGCAGCATCCTTGACCAAATGTTTCGCGCGCGAAACATTTGGTCAGGCGTACTGACCTAACTGGGGAACCGGCCTCAGGCCCCAGCCTTCTCCTCCAGCTCCAGCCATTCCTCTTCGGCTGCAGCCAGCTTTTCCTGCCGCTCCACCAGCGCCTCGGTGGCCTTCTTGAACTTGACCGGCTCGCGGGTGAACAGCTCGGGATCGCTCATCAGCTCCTGCAGCTTGCCGATCTCCGCTTCCAGCCGTTCGATCTCCGCAGGCAGCGCCTCCAGCCGGAGCTTCTCCTTGAAGCTGAGCCCGTCCTTGGGCTGGCTCTCCTGCTTGGGCTTTACCTTTGCAGGCTTCACCTTCTCCGCTTTCTCAGAAACCTCCAGCGGCCCGCGCTGCGCGATGTAGTCGCTCCAGCCGCCGGCATAGGCCGTGGCCCGCCCGTTTCCTTCCATGGCAATGGTGGTGGTTGCCACCCGGTCCAGGAAATCCCGGTCGTGGCTGACCAAAAGCACAGTGCCGTCGTAGTTGTCCAACAGCTCCTGCAGCAGGTCCAGCGTCTCCACATCCAGATCGTTGGTCGGTTCGTCCAAAACCAGCAGGTTCGAGGACCGCGCCATCAGCCGCGCCAGCAACAGCCGCGCCTTCTCGCCGCCCGACAGCGAGCGCACTGGCGCCCGCGCCTGGCGCTCGTCGAACAGGAACTCCTTCAGGTAGCCCACCACATGCTTGGGCTGGCCGCGCACCATCACTTGATCGGCCTTGCCGGATATGCCGAGCAGCGGATCGGCCGTCAGGTTCTCCCAAAGGGTCGAATCGCCGTCCAGCTGGTCACGGGTCTGGTCGAACAGGGCGATCTCCAGATTGGTGCCCAGCTTCACAGAACCCGCATCCGGGTCTTCCGTCCCGAGCAGCATCTTCAATAGCGTGGTCTTCCCGGCGCCATTGGGGCCGACAAAGGCCACCCGGTCGCCGCGCTGCACTTTCAGTGAGAAATCCCTGACGATCTCCTTGCCGCCAAACGCCTTGCTCAGCCCCTCGGCCTCGATCACCTTGCGGCCCGACTTGGGGCCTGCCTCGAGCGCCATCTCGGCGGCGCCCTGGCGCTTGATCTGGCCTGCGCGTTCCGCCTTCAGGTCCTGCAGCGCCCGCACCCGACCCATATTGCGCTTGCGCCGGGCAGAGATGCCTTCCACCGCCCAGCGGCTTTCCGACTTGATCAGCCGGTTCAGCTTGTGGCGCTGCATGTCCTCGTCTTCCCAGGTCTTGTCGCGCCAGGCCTCGAAATGCTCAAACCCCTTTTCCTGGCGGCGCACCTCGCCGCGGTCCACCCACAGGGTGGCGCGGGTCAACGCCCGCAGAAACGCCCGGTCGTGGGAGATCAGCACAAAGGCCGCGCGGGTGCCTTTGAGCTCATTCTCCAGCCAGGTGATCGCCTCGATATCCAGATGGTTGGTCGGCTCGTCCAGCAGCATCAGGTCCGGCGCTTCGGCCATCAGCTTGGCCAGCGCCGCGCGCCGCCGCTCGCCGCCGGAGGCAGTTTCCACCGGCCTTGCGGGATCAAATTTCAGCCCCTCGCCCGCGCGTTCCACCTTGTACATTTCGCCGGGGTCCAACTCGCTGGCGGCAAAATCGCCTAAGGTAGCGAACCCCTCCATCTTCGGGTCCTGCTCCATGTAGCCGACGGATTTGCCCGGCGGCACCACGATGTCGCCCTGATCGGCTTCAACAATCCCCGCCATCACCTTCATCAGCGTGGATTTTCCCGAGCCGTTGCGGCCCACCAGCGCCACCCGGTCGCCGGGCTGCACCACCAGATCAAGGTTCGAAAAAACCGGATCACCCCCGAAGGTGAGGGAAATGCCGGACATCTGCAAAAGAGGAATACGTGCCATGCCAGCCAGCTACCCCGGCGGCCAAATCCCGTCAACGCTCCCCGTTCATCTTTCCTGAAATACTCATAATCACCCGGCCACTGCCCGCAGCAGCCGCTTGCGGGCGTCAGGAATTGCGCCGGTCTCAAGGCCGGTGAAGACATGCAGCGTGTTCATCTGCCGGTCCACCACCGCATGACCGCTGACCCAGCCGCCCATCGCCAAATAGGCCCGCAGCAAGGGCGGCATCGCCTGCAGTGCCTTCTTCACATCTGCCGTCCGCGGCGACTCCACGGAAAAACGCACCACCTCAGGCGCCCTTTCAGCCGGGCGCCACTGCGCAGGCGCCAGATACCGCTGCCGCAGCAATTCAAAGGATTCCTTGTAGGGCTCGGCCGAGGTGCCCGCAAAGGAGGAGCAGCCAAAAAGCATCTGCACCCCCTGCCCGTCTACAAGGCCCGTCAATGCCCCCCAGGCGATACGCAGGATGTCGGGATCCTGCCATTCCGGGTGCGTGCAAAAGCGGCCCAGCTCCGCCATCCGCCCCGCAAAGTTTTGGAGCGCAGAAAGATCATAGAATTGCGCCGAATAGCTTTGCTCCAGCACTGCGCCGCCCTCCAGCAGCAGCAGCCGGAAACAGCAGACCAGCGCGCCGCTGGCCTTTTCCTCCACCAGAACATGGGTGCACCGGCTGTCAAAGGGGTCGCTGTCGGCGGCGGCGGTCCGGAAACACAGTGTCCGCAGCGCCTGTGCCGCCGCCACATCATCGGCACCCGCAGCAAGCCGGGCACGGTAGCGCCCCTTGCTCAGCAATATCTCAGGTTCCGCCACGGCGGCCTCCAGCTTTCCGGCTCAGCCCATAACATATGCGCTGTGACAGAGCAGTGAAGCCGGCTTATTCGTTGTTCAGCAGCTGACCGGGGCCAAAGTTGCCCAGGTTGCCCAAGAGCTGGCGCAGGAAGGTGTTGTCCTGCACACCGGAGCTGGTCACCCGGCGCTCCAGCGGCACCACCTTACCATCCTCCAGGCTGTAACGCTCGATTGCCTGCACCACGCCCGAAGTGTCGAAACTGATCGCCACGAGATCGCGTGCCACCGGCTCGGGCGCCTTGGCCCCGTAGTGGCGGAACCGGGTGGCGACATAGTAATAGCCGCTGTCGTTCAGCACGCCGGTCGAGGACGGGATGCCGATGGTTTCCGCCACCGAATCCCGTGTGTCGATGCCCGGCACCACTTCGGCCAGCTGATGCGGCGACGGCACATAACCGTGCTTGCGGTAGACGGACGTGCAGGCCGCCAGTGCCAGCCCTGCCGCCGCAAATACTGCGCCGCGCAAAACGGCCTTGAAGTGAAATGCCTTTGCAACCATGACTGCCCCCCAGCCTGCCGCCATGACCGGCGGCTTGAATACGTCTTTTAACCCGATTACCTAATGACCGCCTCCGGTTCAAGAAACGAAAGTCCCCGAATATGTCTGACAGCACCGCTTTGCGGGTCGCGGACCTGCCTCAGAACACCCCGACTGCCTTTGAAATCATCCCGGACAAGGACACCCTGACCGCGCTTGCGGCGGAAATGGGGGTGAACGCAGTGCGCAAACTGCGCTTCACCGGTGAAATCAAGGCGATGGGCAAGAAGGACTGGAAACTGACCGGCCGCCTGGGCGCCACCGTGGTGCAGGATTGCGTGGTGACGCTGGAGCCGGTCACCACCCGGATCGAGGAACAGGTGGAGATCACCTACCTAGCCCGCGTTGAGACCCCGGAAGGTGCCGAGGTCGAAATGCCCGAAGATGACAGCATCGAACCGCTGGGCACACACATCGACCCGGCTGCCGTGATGGCTGAGGCGCTGGCACTGCATATCCCCGCCTATCCGCGCAAGGACGGCGCAGAACTCGGCGAAGCCGTTTATGCCGAGGATGGCGTACAGCCGATGCGGGACGAGGACACCCGGCCTTTCGCGGGCCTTGCCGCGCTGCGCGGCCAGCTGAAAGATGAGGACTGAGGGCAGAATTTTTGCAGCGCAGAAAATCGCCTCTGGCGCCGCCCTTCTGCCTGCCGTAAAAAACAGCTTGCGCCAGCGGAGATTCGCAGTATTTTCGCGCGCTCATCGGAATTTTTGGTTGGACAATGCTTGGGCAGACGCCTAAACGCACGTCAGACTGATCGAACAGAATGCAATCGCGCCGCGGGGATGGCCCCAAGGCCCAAACAGACAAAGGTTGAGACATGGCCGTCCAACAGAACAAAGTATCCAAATCGCGCCGCAACAACCGCCGCGCGCACGATGCACTGGTTGCTGCGAACCCGAACGAATGCGGCAACTGCGGCGAGCTGAAGCGCCCGCACCACGTATGCCCCTCCTGCGGCCATTACGACGACAAGGAAATCGTCGCAGCGGCTGACGAGATCGAGATCGACGAGGACGCGGCGTAAGCCACGGACAGGATCCTGATGCCAGGCAGGCTTTCGCATGACGGGTAAACCCGATCAAAATCAGGCAAAAGCCGGCCGCATCACTATTTCTGTTGACGCCATGGGCGGAGACGCCGGCCCCGCAGTTGTGGTGGCCGGCATTGCCATGTCTGCAGAAAAGAACCCGGATATCGGGTTTATCCTGCACGGGCCCGCGGATCAGCTGACACCGCTGGTTGCCAAGAAGCGCGCCCTGAAAGGCCGCGTCGAGATCCGCGATGTCCGCGATGTGGTCACCATGGAGGATAAACCCTCCCAGGTGATGCGCAACGGCAAGGGCACCTCGATGTGGTCGGCGCTGGATGCGGTCAAGAACGGCGAGGCCTCGGGCGCCGTCTCCTGCGGCAACACCGGCGCGCTGATGGCGCTGTCGATGCTGCGCCTGCGCAAGCTGCCGGGCGTCAACCGGCCCGCCATTGCGATCCTCTGGCCCTCGCTGAACCCGCAAGGCTTCAACGTGATGCTGGATGTCGGCGCCGACGTGAAGGCGGATGCAGAGGATCTGCTGCAATTTGCCCTGATGGGCACGTCTTACGTGCGCAACTCGATGGACATCATCCGCCCCCGCGTGGGCTTGCTGAATGTCGGCACCGAAGAACACAAGGGCCGCGCCGAGCTGAAGGAGGCCTACGGGCTTATCTCAGACCAAGCCGGGCAGGCGAATTACGAGTTTGTCGGCTTTGTCGAGGGCAGCGACATTCCCGGCGATATTGCCGATGTGATCGTGACCGATGGTTTCACCGGCAATGTGGCAATCAAGACCGGCGAAGGCACCGCCAGCCTGATGCGCACCGCATTGCGCGAGGCGTTCGGGTACTCGTTCCTGTCCAAGATTGCCGCGGTTCTGGCGATGACCTCGCTGAAACGGCTGTCCAAGCGGATGGACCCGCGCCGCGTCAACGGCGGCGTGTTCCTGGGCCTCAACGGCACGGTGGTGAAATCCCATGGCGGCGCCGATGCCACGGGCGTCTCCGCTGCAGTCAAGCTGGCGTTCCGGCTGGCACAGCACGGATTCGCCGAAAAGCTGGCCGCGCGGGTTGCATCTGCCGGCCTGCATACCCAAGATAATACTGCCCCCCGCGAGATGCGGGCGGCCACCGAAAAAGACTGAAAATAGGCAGGCAGACGGATGACGCGACGCGCGGTAGTTGTTGGCACAGGACACTATCTCCCCGAACGGGTGGTTGAAAACGCGGAATTCGAAGCCACGCTGGACACAACGGACGAATGGATCCGCAGCCGCTCCGGCATCGAACGCCGCCATTTTGCCGCTGAGGGAGAGACCACATCGGATATGGCCGCCAAGGCAGCTGAACGCGCTTTGGCGGACGCGGGCCTGACCGCGGATGATGTGGATGCCATCGTTGTGGCCACCTCCACCCCGGATCTCACCTTCCCCTCTGCTGCCACCATGGTGCAGTCCAAGCTGGGCATGACCAAGGGCTTTGCCTTTGACGTGCAGGCGGTCTGCGCGGGTTTTGTCTATGCGCTCAGCAATGCCAGCGCTCTGATCGCTTCGGGCCAGGCAAACCGGGTGATGGTGATCGGCGCAGAGACCTTCAGCCGGATCATGGACTGGACCGACCGCGGCACCTGTGTGCTGTTCGGCGACGGTGCCGGGGCGCTGCTGCTGGAAGCGCAGGAACAGCCCGGCACCAATGCGGACCGCGGCATCCTGGCGACCGACCTCAACTCCGACGGCCGCTACAAGGACCTGCTGTACGTGGACGGCGGGGTGTCGACCCAGTCCACCGGCCATCTGCGGATGCAGGGCAATCAGGTGTTCCGCCACGCGGTCGAAAAACTCGCCTCCACCGCCAACACCGCGCTGGACCGTGCAGGCCTGTCGGCAGCGGATGTCGACTGGATCGTGCCGCATCAGGCCAACATCCGCATCATCCAGGGCACAGCCAAGAAAATGGGCCTCAGCATGGACAACGTGGTGGTTACCGTGCAGGATCACGGCAATACCTCCGCCGCCTCCATCCCGCTGGCCCTGTCGGTCGGCAAGGAACGCGGCCAGATCAAGGAAGGCGATCTGATCGTGACTGAGGCCATCGGCGGCGGCCTGGCCTGGGGAGCAGTTGTGCTGCGCTGGTAACCGCGCAGCTCTAATTTCCGCCCGAATACCCCGGTGCAATTCATTGATATTGACAGGGAAATTCCCTCCGCCCTATGCTTTGGCAAACAACGGGGATTGGTATGGGCGAAAAAACACTGACAAGAATGGATTTGAGTGAAGCTGTTTTCCGGGAAGTCGGCCTGTCGCGCAACGAAAGCGCACAGCTGGTAGAAAGCATGCTGCAGCATATGTCGGATGCCCTGGTGCGCGGTGAACAGGTTAAGATTTCCTCGTTCGGCACCTTCAGCGTAAGGGACAAGTCGGCCCGGGTCGGGCGCAACCCGAAGACGGGCGAAGAAGTGCCGATCCAGCCGCGCCGCGTGCTGACCTTCCGGCCCTCCCACCTGATGAAAGACCGCGTGGCAGACGGCAACCGTAAGTAACGGGACCAATTAAGCCATGTCGAAATCACCGGACGCCTTCCGCACCATCAGTGAAGTTGCGGATTGGCTGGACGTGCAGGCGCATGTTCTGCGCTTCTGGGAGAGCAAGTTCACCCAGGTCAAACCTGTAAAGCGCGCCGGCGGGCGGCGCTATTACCGGCCTGCGGACATGCAGCTGCTGGGCGGGATCAGGAAACTGCTGCACGTCGACGGATTGTCGATCAAGGAAGTGCAGGCACTGCTGCGCGAGCAGGGCGTGGCCCATGTCGCCAGCCTGTCGCATCCGCTGGACGGCGAGGAAGAGCCTGCTGTTGAGGCGCCGCCGCCCGCGGACAAGCTGGGCGATGACTGGGATCAGTCGCTGGAGCAAAGCGCTGAGGCCGCGTCCGAAGCCCCCCCCGAAGACAGCAATGTGGTTGGCTTCCCGCAAGCCTCCGGTGCAGACGCTGCCCCGCCGGCCTCCGCATCCGCGGAGCCAGCCCCCGCTTCCCCGCGGCCCGAAGCTGCCGCTGCGCCGCAAATGCAGATGGATCTGGCTCCACCCGCAGCGGGAGGCAGCACTGCCCCCTCCGGCGGGATGCCAGCGGCCCCTGCAGGGGAACCATCCGGCGCAGAGGCAGAACCGCCGGCAACCGCCGTAACAGGTTTGCCCCCCCAGGACGGCGCCCCGGAGGCCCCCGAAACGCCTGCGCCTGCAACTTCTGCACCGTTTGAGGATCAGCCTGAGCCATCGCTGCCAGCGTCTGAAGCAGCCCCGGAACCGCTGTCCGGTGCAGCGGACGCTGTGATGCCCGATGAGGCATCTGCATCTCAGGTTCAGACACAGGAAACCGCTGCGGCAGCCGCTCTGCATGAGGGTGATTCCGCCCCGGAACAGCCGGCCGAGCCCACCGGCCAGGCACCGCAGGATCTTTTTGCGGATCAGGCCGCCGCAGAGCCGGCCGCCATTGAAGAGAATTCGCCGGCCCCGGAGCTGACGGAGGCCGCCGCGGACCCTGACCCCGCGCCTGAAACGGCTGACGGCGCAGAGGAGCTGCAGGAAACCTTTGCAGACACACCCGCTCCTGCGGAGGAAGCGCTTGCGGCCGCGCCGGAAGCCGCGGAAGCAACTTTGGAAACCGCGCCAGAGGCTGCCGCAGGGACCCCCCCCGAATCTCAGCCCTCACCGCTGGAAGAGATCGCCCCCCTGACCGGACAGGAACATCTGCCCGAACCGGAGGAAGAGGCGGAAACCCTTTCCGCGGAGGATCCTGCCGCGGCCGAGACACCACCTGCGGCTGCGCAACAGCTGCAAGAGGACGCGCAGGAAACTGGCCAGGAAGTGGCAGCGAACCCAGCCCCCGATACGGCACCTGCTCCGCTGGAGGATATCGCGCCGCTGAGCGGTCAGGAGCACTTGGACGAGGCGGAATCAGCCCCCGCTGAGGACCTGGCCGCGGAACCGCAAAACTTCGCGCAGGACAGCACTGCCGCCGGAGTGCCCGCAGCCGCCGGACTGTCTGCAGCAGAAGAAATGCGGGACGCCGTTCAGAACCCCGAACCGGAAGCCGCTTCCGCTGCGGCTGAGTTCACAGAGGAGGCTGCCCCCGCAGTTGAACCCGTGGCGGAGCCGGAGCCTCAGGCAGAGCCCGAGCCCGCAGAAGACACGCTGGTTGCAGCTGCAGGACTGCAGCCCGAGGAGCCGCTGGACTTCGCCGTTTCCGCAGAAGAGTCCGTGCAAGCAGCGCCAGAGCCGGAGGAAGATCAGCCCTCTGATCCCGCCGCAGCCTTCCCACCGCATGATCTGGACGAAGCTGCCCGTCAGGTGGACGCGCTGGAATTCGCGACCGGCTTCAACGGCGGCGGGGACGACGCACAGGACGACGGCGAAGCGGAGGTTCTTGCGGAAGCCGGACAAGATGCCCAGCCGGATGTGTTCGCGGAAGCAGAGCCGGATATGCAGGCAGATGCCCTGACCGATGCAGAGACGGAGCCTGCGCTGGCAGAGAGTGCGGAACAGCAGACAGAGGCACTAACGGAACCTGAACCGGCGGACATGTCCGAACAGCAGCCTGCGGCAGACGAAGAAGCCGCCGTCCCTGCCCCGGTGCAGCCCGGCATCCTGACGCTTCTGGCCGAAACCCGCAGCCTGCCGCCGCGGTCTTTGGCAGGCATTGCCGCCTGCGCCGATGAACTGCGCGCTTTTGTTCAGAACAGGCCCTGAAGCCGGCAAGCCGGAATTCGGCGCGAATTCCGGCCCGGAAATCACGTGATTTCCGAGCCGTTTCCCGCGCCGGGAAACGGATGCCGTCTGTGTCTGCCCCGGCAACCGCTTCTGGCTGCTGAATTTCTTTGCAGGGCCGCAAAAAATCTTGCTGCCCCCTCTTGCCCCTGCTGCGAAAACGGTTAGAAGGCTTTGCAACGGGCTATGGCGCAGCCTGGTAGCGCGTCCGTCTGGGGGACGGAAGGTCGCAGGTTCGAGTCCTGCTAGCCCGACCATATGAAAAACGCCCGGGTGTTCACGCACCCGGGCGTTTTCACATCCGGAACCAGCTTTGCCGATTGCGCATGGCGCCCGGATGGGACAGCATCGCCGCAAAGCCGGCGCGCGGAGGGGACAGAGAATGACAGGCGTTTTGCCCAGCCAAACCATTGAAATGATGCTGGAACGCGGGGAGATCACCGTCAGCACACCGCTGGTGGAGGGCCAGGTGCAGCCCGCCAGCCTCGACTTGCGCCTCGGCAATGTGGCCTACCGGGTGCGGGCGTCGTTTCTGGCCGGCCAGGGCCGCAGCGTTTCCGACCGGCTGACCGAATTTGAGATGCACCGGATCGACCTGAGCAACGGCGCGGTGCTGGAGAAGGGCTGCGTCTACGTGGTGCCGCTGATGGAAGGGCTGGCGCTGCCGGATGATGTCTCTGCCGTCGCCAACGCCAAAAGCTCCACCGGGCGGCTGGACCTCCTGACCCGCACCATCACCGACGGCGGCGAGGAGTTTGACCGCATCAAGCCCGGCTACACCGGCCCGCTTTACGCAGAAATCTGCCCCCGCTCCTTTTCGGTGCTGGTGCGCCCCGGCATGCGACTCAACCAAATCCGGTTCCGCACCGGCCAGGCGGTGCTGTCGGATGCGGAATTGAAGATGCTGCACGCCGGCTCGCCGCTGGTGGATGGCGAGGCGGTGATCGAGGACGGTCTTGGCTTCTCCGTCGATCTGAAACTGCCCGGCACCGATCTGGTCGGCTACCGCGCCAAGCCGCACACCGGCGTCATCGACCTGGACCGGATCGGCGAATACGACCCGCAGGAATACTGGGAAGAGGTACGCACCAAGGATGGCCGCATCATCCTGGACCCCGGTGCGTTTTATATTCTGGTGAGCCGCGAGTCGGTGCATATCCCGCCCGCCTATGCGGCGGAGATGGCCCCCTATCTGGCGATGGTCGGTGAATTCCGGGTGCATTACGCCGGTTTCTTCGACCCCGGGTTCGGCCATGACGCCGCCGGCGGCACCGGCTCCCGCGGGGTACTGGAAGTGCGCTGCCACGAGGCGCCGTTTGTGCTGGAGCACGGCCAAGTGGTTGGCCGCCTGGTCTATGAGAAGATGGCCGAGGTGCCGGAGCAGCTCTATGGTGCGGGCATTGCCTCCAACTATCAGGGCCAGGGGCTGAAACTGTCGAAGCATTTCAAGACGCCGGAGTAATCATCTGCAGCTAAGGGCTGCGCCCGGCCCGGCGGGGCAGGAAGCGAAGCGCTCGCCCGTTTTGCCGGAGGCAAACCTCCGGTTTGACGGGGGCGGGGCGGGCGCTGCCCGGCCTTCGGCCAGGCGATAGATCCGTTACTTCACCGCGCCCTCAACGCTTGATATATAAATCCTCTTCCAGTTCCGCGCTGACGCCGGCCTGCACGGTGCGCTCCAGATGGGTGGAGAGCGTCATATAGGTGCGGGTGCCGCGCACCCCTTCGACATCATAGATCCGGGCCAAGAGCCCCTCCAGCGCATGCGGCGAGGCCACCCTCACCTTGAGGATCAGGCAGGTGTCGCCGGTGGCAGTGTGAATCTCCTCCACCTCCGGCCAGGCTTCCAGCGACATAAGTTCCGCCGTCTTGCCCCAGCCGACCGTGTCCACATGGATGAAGGCCAGCATCGGCTTGCCCACAGCAGGCCCGTCCAGCTGCGCCACCGTCGCCCGGATCGCGCCAGAGGCCCTGAGCCGCTTCACCCGCTCATGCACCGCGGGCGCCGAGAGGCCCACTTCCTGGCCGATGGCGGCGTAGGAGAGCGTCGCATCGACGCTCAGCGCGCCTAATATTTTTCGGTCCAATGCGTCCAGAACACGGGCGGCCCCGCCGTTCCTCCGAACCTCATCTGTTTTTTCCCTGACCATCTTCGCCCGCCCTTCACAGAACATCATTCAGCACATAGCAAAGATATCTGAACATTCTTCAAGGTAAACCCATGCGAACCCCGATTCTGATCCTGATGAGCGCCATTGGCGTGATTGGCGCCAACTCCCTGCTGCTGTCCCCGGTGGTGACGGCGGTCAGCCAGACCCTGGATGCCACCACGGCAGAGGTGATGCGGGCAGCCAGCGCCTATGGGCTGGGGGTTGCCGCCGCAGCCTTGCTGCTGGCGCCGCTCGGGGACCGGATCGGTGCCGGGCGGCTGATGCGTGCTGCCCTCCTGCTGCTTGGGGCCGGGCTGGGCGCCAGCGCCGCAGCACCGGATGTCTGGACACTGATGGCAGCGCAGGCGGTCTGTGGGCTGGCGGCCGGAGCCGCCCTGCCCTCGATCTACACGCTGGCAATGGTGATAGCCCCCAAGGGACGCGAGGCGCGGGTGCTGGGCTACGTGCTGGCGGGCTGGACCGTGTCGATGGTGCTGGGTGTCAGCGTCAGCGCCTGGGCCACCGATCTCGCGGGCTGGCGCGCGGTCTACGGAACCCTGGCGGGTGTGGCGCTGACCTTATGGGCGGCCTCCTCGCCGATGCGCGCCGCAGGCAGCCCCAGCGGCCAGGCAACTTCTCCGCTGACGGCGCTTCGGGTGCCGGGAA
This sequence comes from Leisingera sp. ANG-DT, assembly GCF_000813785.1. NCBI lineage: Bacteria > Pseudomonadati > Pseudomonadota > Alphaproteobacteria > Rhodobacterales > Roseobacteraceae > Leisingera > Leisingera sp. ANG-DT. The sequence goes on along the minus strand of NZ_JWLE01000001.1, from coordinate 222,907 downwards.
TCTTCCGCGGCCTCTTGGCAACCGCGCTGCTGATGATGGGGTTTTACTGCAGCTATTTCTTTACCGGTGCCCATATCACCCAAGCGCTTGGCCTCAGCACCACGCAGGCGGGCCTGTTGCCGCTGTTCTACGGAATCGGCTTTGGCCTCGCGGTGCTGCTGGATCCGCTGCTGGACCGGCTGGGACTGGCCCGCGCCACTGCGCCGGTGCTGCTGGCGGTCACAGCCAGCTACCTGCTAATGATGGCGGTGGCACCGCAATACCTGCTACTGTTGGGGGCGGCCCTGGTCTGGGGCATGTTCCAGCATCTTGCCCTCAACCTGCTGGTGGCGCGCCTTACGGCGCTGGAGCCTGCGCAGCGCGGCGCCATCATGGGGCTTTACAGCACCGTCACCTATCTCTGCGTCTTTGCGGCGCCTTTCGCGGGCGGGCTGCTGTTTGCAGGATGGGGTTTGGCGGGCTGCCTGGGGCTATCGGCCTTCCTAGCGCTCAGCGGCGCGGCTGAGGCGTTTGGCCTCCGGCGAAAGCCCGGTGGTGCGCTGCCCGCTAGTTCCGCTACTTGACCTTGGGAATGCGTGACCTTGCATTGCGGAATTTGCGCTGCGGGCTGGGGCCGGCTCCGAACCCCGGTGCCGGCCCTTTGCTCTTGCCGAGCCGCTGCGCACCGTGTTGCGCCGCGCGGCGCAGCCCGGCATTAACCGCGCGCCCGATCAGGCGGCGCAGCACCATGCGGATAATCCAGTTCGCATTCATGGCCTCAGTCCTCTGCCTTCGCTTGCCTGCCACCGTAGAAGAGTAATGCGGCAATTTCCGGGCGCTCGAGGCCACGGAGGCGTCACTCCTCGAACAGTTCCGCCTGTTCTTCCGCCTCGTCGTCCTCGTCGCCGCCCTGACCCAGCGGCAGGCTTCCCGGCGGCGGCCGGTTCTCCAGCAGGCCCGCGGCGCGCAGTTCCTTGAGGCCCGGCAGGTCGCGGGCGCTTTCCAGTCCGAAATGGTCCAGGAAATCCGGCGTCACCACAAAGGTCACCGGCCGGCCCGGTGTCATCCGGCGGCGGCCGAGGCGGATCCAATCCATCTCCATCAGTTGGTCGATGGTGCCGCGCGACACCGACACACCGCGGATTTCCTCGATCTCCGTCCGTGTCACCGGCTGGTGATAGGCGACAATGGCCAGGGTTTCGATCGCGGCGCGGCTCAGCTTGCGCAGCTCGGTGGTTTCCTTCTGCATCAGGAAGCCAAGGTCCGGAGCGGTGCGGATCGCCCAGGCATCACCCAGGCGCACGACGCGCACACCACGCCCCTCATAGCGCTTGCGCAGATGCTCCAGCGCCTCGCGCGGGTTGCAGCCGGGCGGCATGCGGCCTTCCAGGTCGCGTAAGGTAACGGGCTCGGCGCTGGCAAACAGCACCGCCTCCACCATCCGCTCCTGCTCTGCCATGGGCGGTGCGTCAAACAGGGTGTCGTTCTCGGTCCGGCCAGAGCTGCTGGCCGCGTCCATGATCTGATCTTCCATCAGGTATCCTCGTCGAGGCTGCGCAGCTGAATGGGCGCAAATGTTTCGCTCTGGCGCAGCTCTGCCTTGCCTTCCTTGACCAGCTGCAGCGAGGCGGCAAAGGTCGCCGCAGTCGCTGAACGGCGCTTGACCGGATCGCTGTGCCAGCCGTCCGGCAGATAGCTGATCAGGTCGGTCCAGTCGCCGGTAAAGCCCAGCAGATGGCGCATCCGGTCCAGCGCCTCCTCCATGGTGAAGACCGAGTCGCGGTCCATCACGAAGGGACGGAAATCCTCCTTGGTGCGGATGCGGGCATAGGCCTGCATCAGATCCAAGAGGTTGGCGGTATAGGTCACGGTCTTGATCCGGGCGACGTTCTCTTCCTCGCCGCGGGCAAAGAAGTCGCGGCCCAGCCGGTCGCGCCCCATCAGCCGTGCGGCGGCGTCGCGCATCGCCTGAAGGCGCTCCAGCTGAAATGCCAGGTGGGCGGCCAATTCCTCGCCCGACGGGCCCTCTTCCTCCGGATCGGGGGGCAGCAGCAGACGGGATTTCAGGAACGCCAGCCAGGCCGCCATCACCAGATAGTCGGCGGCCAGCTCAATACGCAGTTCCTTGGCCTTCTCGACAAAGGCCAGGTACTGTTTTGCCAGCTCCAGCACCGAGATCTTGCGCAAATCGACTTTCTGCGTGCGCGACAGCGTCAGCAGCAGGTCGAGCGGGCCTTCGAACCCGTCCACGTCCACGATCAGGGCCTCGGCCGCCAGCCGTTCCTCTACGCTCGTGTCCGCTTCTGAAAAAAGTGTCTGCTCAGCCATACACCTGCCCGCCCATGAGGGCGGCAAGTTCTCTTTCAGCGCTCATAATGTCAAGGGCAACAGGCGCGCGGCGGGCCTCCAGCGCGCGCTCTGCGCGGGTCTGTGCCGCTTCGCTCATGGTGCCTGCGGCCTCAGCCACGGCGATCCGTTCCTCCAGCGAGGCATTGCACAGCAGCACCACATCGCAGCCTGCCTCGATCGAGGCGCGGGCGTTGCCGGCCAGCGAGCCCTGCAGCGCCTTCATCGATATGTCGTCGGTCATGATCAGCCCGTCAAAGCCGATGCGCTCCCGAATGAGCCGCATCATCACCGGAGAGGTTGTGGCCGGGCGGTCGTCATAGGCGTCATAGACCAGATGCGCGGTCATCCCCAGCGGCAGGTCATTGAGTGCCGCAAAGGCGGCAAAATCGCCTTCCTCCAGCATTTCCGGGTGGCTGGCCACATGCGGCAGGTCCAGGTGGCTGTCGGCGGTGGCGCGGCCGTGGCCGGGGATGTGTTTCAGCACCGGCAGCACACCGCCGTCCAGATGTGCGGTGGCCACCGCACGGGCAATCCGCGCCACGGTTGCGGCACTGGTGCCATAACACCGGTTGCGCAGGAATTCGTGAGTCTCCGCATAGGCGATGTCAGCGATCGGGGCGCAATTGCTGTCGATGCCCAGGGTGTGCAGCTCATGCGCAATCAGACGGTAGCGCAGATACATGGCACGGACGGCGTCCTCGCCGGCCAGCTGCACATGCTCCAGCGGCGGGCGCCAGTTGCGCGCCAGCGGCTTGTGCAGCCTCTGCACCCGGCCGCCCTCCTGATCGATGGTGATCGGGCAATTGCGGCCCACCGCCTCGCGGAAGTCGTTGCACAGGGCCTGGATCTGCTCAACGTCTTCCAGATTGCGGGCAAACAGGATGAAGCCGAAGGGATCCGCATCACGGAAGAACGCCTTTTCATCTGCACTCAGCCGCAGGCCCTCGGCATCAAGGATCGTGGCTCCGTAGGTCATGATTGCCCCCTGGTGTTCGCGCTCCCCCAGTCAGTGACAAAAAGGGCTGCGCCCGGCCCGGCGGGGAGGGTGCAAAGCGCCCGCCCCGTGGGGGGCGGG
>NZ_JWLE01000001.1:0-219488 GCF_000813785.1 Leisingera sp. ANG-DT | reverse complement strand
GACGGGCGCTGCCCGGCCTCGCGGGCCGGGCGGAACACTAGTCTGCCATCTGTACTGTTACCGGGTGGTTACCGGAATGCAATCGGCATTGCCTGCAACCAGCGCCGAGCAGAACCTGCGCGCATCCGACAGCCCGTCAAAGCCCATCGCCCGCAGCCGGTAGAAGGTGCGGCCGCCGCTTTCGGCGCGCTGGATCACCCGCTGCTTGGTTTCCAGATACTCCGGGAAACGGGCGCTGATGCGGTCCCATTCGGCGCGCGCCACCTCGGGGCTTTCATAGGCGCCCAGCTGCGCCAGACGGGTGCCGGCCGCCAGGGTTGCCGGGTCCACATCCACGGTTCCGGCACGCGCTGCCGGCGCGGCAGCGGCCGGAGCCGGGCTGAACCGTGCGGGCCGGGCCGAGGGCCGCAGCGAGACCTTGACGCCGGGCGCATTCAGCAGCGCCGGAGAAACCGTGGCAGCGGCCAGCGCAGGCTGCAGCGGCTCCGGCTGCACAATCGCGGGCGCGGCTGCCGAGGCAGGCACCGCCGCGGAAACATCCTCGGCCTCGCGCGCAAGCTCCGCCACCAGCGCATCGATATCGCCGTTCTGGAAGGACGCCACTGCCTCCTCGCTGACACCTGTCTCGGCGCCAAGGGCTGCTGGGGCCTCCGGTTCTGCCGGGGCGGCGGGCACGTCCGCAACCGGCGCGGCCTCTGCCGCCAGTTCCGGCAGCGGTTTGTCGTCTTCTGTAAGTTCAATGGCAGAGGGCGCCAGGGTCAGCCGGTCGGCGGGCGCCTCGGCGCTGCCGCGGGCGGCCACTGCGTTCACGGCCAGCCCCTGATGGTCGGCTTGGCTGCCACCCGGGTTTGCGGGCTGTTCACGCATCGGGCCTTCGGCGGCACGCACCACCGGCACACCGCTGACGTCGCGCATCACCAGCTTGTAGCCCCAGAAGCCGACGCCCGCGACCAGCGCGATGGAGGCCACCGCGCCCAGAATGCTCAAGGATTTGGAAAACCGCGCCCGCAGCCCCGCAGGCGCCGCGGCATAGGCCGCGTTCTCATCCGCGCCGTAGCCCTGCCCCTCTGACTGATAGCCATAGGCCGGGTCTTCATAGCCATAGGCTGGTTCAGCGCCAGGCCCGGTATACTGCTGCCCTGCATAGGTCTGATCGGAGTACTGCTGCCCGTAAGAGCCGCCAGCTGCGGTGTCCTGCTGCCGGCCATCGCCCTGTGAATAGGCGTGGCCCTGGCCCGCCTGCGCAAAATACGCCATTGTCCGCCTCACTGCTCGGTTCGGCAGCACCTGAACCGGTGCTGCACCCCAAGTCTCTTGAACTGCCTCAGTCCGGCGGAATGTGTGATTTATTCCCTCAGGGGGCAGGCCCCTTTGGTTATCGCATCTCTTCTGCCGGTTTCACGCCAAGAATACCAAGACCTGCGGAAATGACAACGGAAACGGCCCGCGCCAGCGCCAAATTCGCATGTGTTGCCGATTGGCTGCTCTCCTTAACAAAGCGTAAATCCTCATTGGATTTGCCGAGGTGATAGAGCCCGTGCAGCTCAGACGCGAGATCGTAGAGATAGAAGGCCACCCGGTGCGGTTCATGGGTGCGGGCGGCGATTTCCACCTGGCGCGGCCATTCGGCCAGCTTCTTGGCCACCGCCAGCTGCGCCGGATCGGCGATCAGGCTGAGGTCGGCAGCGTTCAGGGTGGCGTCATTTGCGGCAATGCCCTGCTCCTCCGCCTTGCGCAGGGTCGAGCAGATCCGCGCGTTGGCGTATTGCACATAGAACACCGGGTTGTCCTTGGACTGCTCCAGCGCCTTGTCGAGGTCGAAGTCGAAGCCCTGGTCGTTCTTGCGGGTGAGCAGCATGAAGCGGGTGACGTCGGCGCCCACTGCATCCACCACATCGCGCAGGGTGACAAAGGTCCCTGCCCGCTTGGACATCTTGAATTCCTGGCCGTCCTTGAACAGCTTCACCAGCTGGCACAGCTTGATATCCAGCGGCACCTTGCCGTCGGAGAGCGCCGAAACCGCCGCCTTCATCCGCTTGACGTAACCGCCATGGTCGGCGCCGAAGATGTCGATCAGCTCGTCAAAGCCGCGCTCCACCTTGTCGAAGTGATAGGCGATATCCGGCGCGAAATAGGTCCAGGAGCCGTCGGATTTCTTCACCGCCCGGTCGACGTCGTCGCCGTGATCGGTGGATTTGAACAGGGTCTGCTCGCGCGGCTCCCAATCGTCGGGCTTCTTGCCCTTCGGCGGCTCCAGCACGCCCTGATAGATCAGCCCCTTGGATTCCAGGCTGGCCAGCGCCGCCTCGATCTTGCCGGTGCCATAGAGCGACTTCTCGGAGTAGAACTTGTCCATCTTGATGCCGAGCTGGGCCAGGTCCTCGCGGATCAGCTCCATCATCGCATCGGTGGAGAATTCACGCACCTCGGCCAGCCAGACGTCTTCGCCCTTGCCGACATAGGCATCGCCCACCTTGTCCTTCAGCGCCTGCCCCACCGGGACCAGATAGTCGCCCGGATAGGTGCCGTCAGCAAAGGCCACTTCCTGACCGTGCGCCTCCAGGTAGCGCAGGTAGACAGAGCGCGCCAGCACATCGACCTGGCCGCCGCCGTCGTTGATGTAGTATTCGCGGGTGACGTCATAACCGGCATAGGCCAGCAGCGCCGCCAGCGCATCGCCAAAGACCGCGCCGCGGGTGTGGCCCACATGCAGCGGACCGGTCGGGTTGGCAGAGACATACTCCACGTTCACGCGCTTGTCCGCGCCCATGTCCGAGCGGCCGAAATCCGTGCCTGCGTCCAGGACTGATTTCAGAACCGCCTGCCAGACGCCGGGGGCCAGCCGCAGGTTGAGGAAGCCAGGGCCTGCCACCTCAGCCGAGGTGATCCGCTCATCCGCGGCCAGCTTGGCCGCCAGCGCCTCGGCAATGTCGCGCGGCTTCATCTTGGCGGGCTTGGCCAGCACCATCGCCGCATTTGTTGCCATGTCGCCATGGGCGGCATCACGCGGCGGCTCCACCGCCACATTGGCAAAATCGAGCCCCTCGGGCAGCGCGCCTTCGCCGGTCATGGCGGTCAGGCTGTCAATCACAAGCGTGCGGATATCGGTAAAGAGGTTCATGTCTGGCGTCCCAACTGTTCAGCACTGCGGATACCGGGGGCCGCCGGAAGGGTCAACAGGATTGCAAAGGCTGCCCGGACCCTCAGGCAGGCGGCACCGGAAAATTCGAATTTTCCAGCCAATTTTCTTCCTCAAGAAAATTGCGCCGCTGCCGCGGCGCGCGCCTCACAACACCGCGGTGCGGTCTTCCAGGATCTTGCCCCAGGTGAAGATCTCGTAGGAGCGGAAGGCGGGCACGTAAAACGGATCGCCATGGATCAGATGCTCCACTTCGATCCGGTCCTCGGCCTCGACAATCCACAAGGCGCCGCAGAAATCACCATCTGTGTCCGGCTTCAACCCGCCGCCGATGCGCAGTTCCGGATGATCCTCGACATAGGCCACATGGGCATCGCGCCGGGCCTTGTCGGCGCGGACATCCATCATCGCAGGCGCATCGCGGAACAGCACGGCCCAGCGGGTGAGAGCGGGCGCGGATTTGCGGGCTTCACGGGCGGCGGTCATGAAAACATCCCCTGGATGGCGGAGGCGGTGCCCCATTCGGTTATTTTATAGGTGCGCAAGGAAGCCACGTAATACGGGTCCTGCAGGATCAGCCGTTCCACATCCTGGCGGGTTTCAGCCTCCACGTTCCAGATCGCGCCCGGGAAGTCCTGCATTGGCCGCATCGCCAGCGCGCCGCCGATCTGCAGCTCAGGCCGTGCGCGCACATAGGCGATATGCGCCTCGCGCCGCTTCTTGTCGCTGCGCACCCGGTCCATTTCGGGCTTGTCCGTGAATGTGACGGTCCAGCGTGCCATGGCTTTCCCCTCGTTATGCCTCCCCTCGCGGATAACGCCGATGCCCCGCGGCATCATAGGGCCAGATCATAACACGGCTTACGGCCAATTTGGCGGGTTTTCAGAATACCCGGAAAGGCCGGAGGGGCACTGCAGATGGGTCTGCGCCTGCTTGGGCTGGCACGAATGCGCCTGCCGGAGGGCAGGCAGGCGCAGACCTGGCCTCAAGCGGCCCGATCAAAATTGCCCCCTGAGCACCCCCCCTCGTCCCTTGCAACACCGTGACAGGATTTACCGGACTCGGGGCTGAAAACGTCCTTGTCCTACGAAGGATGCCCCTCCGACTGCTTTGCCCCGTCGCAGATTTCGTACCAGCCGGGCTTCTCACTAACGAACTCATGAAAGCTGTTTGCCACCTCCAGCGCCCCGTCCAGCGCATTGGCGGCGACCGGGAAGCTTTCCTCCTCCGACAGGATTTCCCCCAAGGAACTGCCGCAGATCCGGCAGAAACAGCGGCCGTATTTATAGGGCGGCGCAGGCTGATACAGCGCCACTTCCTCCTTGCCCGCCACCCAGTGCAAGTCCTTTTTCTTCACAAAGACAATAGTGCTGGCCCCGGCCTTGCGGCAGCGCGAGCAGTGGCAGGTGCCCATCAAAGCGGGCTGCGCCAGCAATTCAAACCTGACCGCGCCGCAGCAGCAGCTTCCCTCAATCATTCCGGCTATCCTCTCTAACATGAATTTAATGAGAACATTACAGGAACACCTGTTGCCAAACAAGCCGCCACAGGGCGTTGCGCAAACACTGTCAGCACCGCACGCCCCGCTTTCCGGTCCTTAACCGGACTATGCGACAGTCGCCCCCGCTGCAGCACAAGGCGCGGGTCTGGCACCCCGTGCGAACAGGAGACCAGGATCCCCAAGACCACCTCTACAAAAGGTGCAGGGACGTCTGAGTGATGAAGCTTTTGACCGGACCCGGGGCGCGCTGGCGTTCCGGCCCTACCCTCCGCCCCCGTTGGCGGCGCCGCCATCTTTAACCAACCCTTGAAAGGCACGCAGACTGAAGTACAGCAAAACAGCAGCAGCCCGAAGCCCTTACACCTCGACCTTCACTCCGATCAGCCGCTCATGCAGCTGCAGGGCAAAACGGTCGGTCATGCCGGCGATGTAATCCGAGACGATCCGCGCCAGCGCGGTGCGGTCCTGTGCGGCCGCAATCTCCGCGTGCCAGCGCTCCGGCATGTCCTGCGGATTGTCCAGAAAATAGGGAAACAGCGCCTCCACCACCTTGGCAACTTTGGCCCGCTTCTCCATCACAGAGGGCGCCCGGTACATGCGGGTGAACAGAAAGGCGCGGATCTCCTTCAGGTCGCGCCACAGCGGATCGGAGAATTTCACCACCGGGTGGCCCAGACCGCGGACCTCCTCGACGCTTTGCACGCCGGATTCCGCAAGCAAGTGCTGGGCCGTGTTGATCACATCCTCCACCATGAACCCAAAGAACCGCCGCAGCGCCTCATGCCGGCGGCGGTTGGGATCAAGGCCGGGGTATTTCCGGTCCACCGCGCCATAGGCCCTGTCCAAGAGCGGCAGCCGCGCCAAGTCACCGTCGGTAAACAGCCCGGCCCGCAGCGCATCATGCAGGTCGTGGTTGTTATATGCGATGTCATCGGACAGCGCCGCCACCTGCGCCTCGGCGCTGGCATGGGTGTGCAGTTCCAGGTCGATGGCGGCATTGCATTCGGCCAGCGCCCAGGGCAGCTCCCCCACCACAGGGCCATTGTGTTTGGCAATCGCTTCAAGGGTTTCCCAGGTCAGGTTCAAGCCGTCAAACTCGGCGTAGTGGCGCTCCAGGCAGGTCACGATACGGATCGCCTGGGCATTGTGGTCAAAGCCGCCATAAGGCGCCATCAGCGCATGCAGCGCATCCTCGCCAGTGTGGCCGAACGGCGTGTGTCCCAGGTCATGCGCCAGCGCCACTGCCTCGGTCAGCTCCTGGTTCAGCCCTAGCGCGCCGGCAATGGTGCGGCCCACCTGCCCGACCTCGATCGAATGGGTCAGACGTGTGCGGTAATTGTCGCCCTCATGCTCCACGAACACCTGGGTCTTGTGTTTCAGCCGCCGGAAGGCGCTGGCGTGGATAATCCGGTCGCGGTCGCGCTGGTAGGGGGAACGAAAGGAGCTCTCCTCCTCCGGCACCTGCCGCCCGCGGCTGCGGTCCGGCATCGTGGCATAAGGCGCATGCATATGAAATCTTTTCCCTTACAAATCTTGCCGCCTGAATTGCACCTTTCTATATAAAGCTTTGCGCTGCAACCTACGCCCGTGGAGAAAGCTGATGAACCTGCCCCCCAAAGTCACAGACCGCGCCTTTGCCCGGCTGGCCGAGATCGGCGCCGCGGACCAGGGCCAGGCGCTGCGTGTCGCGGTGGAAGGCGGCGGCTGCTCCGGCTTCCAGTACGAGATTGCTCTGGATGAGGCAAAGGACGACGATCTGGTGCTCGAAGGCCAGGGCGAAAAAGTTGTCGTCGACAGTGTTTCCCTGCCGTTCCTTGAAAACGCGGTGATCGACTTCACCGAGGAATTGATCGGCGCGCGGTTTACCATCGAAAACCCCAACGCCACCTCCAGCTGCGGCTGCGGCACCTCGTTCTCCATGTAATCCCGCCGTTTACCGGCGCGGAAAACGGCCCGGAAAACAGATGTTTTCCGAGCCGGAATTATCGCATAATTCCGGCGCCCCTCGCGGGGCGCGGCACCCTCTCAGCCAGATGTCACGGATCCGTCTGCAGCCGCCCGGCACTGCGCAGCCGCGGCATCGCGGGTGCGAACTGGTCCCAGACCAGATAGAGGCCGGAGGCAATAACGATGGCGCCGCCCAAGTAAGTGGAGGCCGGCGGAAACTCCCCAAAGAACACCGCGCCGATCACTGCCATCCAGATGAACTGCAGATTCATCAGCGGCGTCACGGCGTAGGAGGCCAGCAGACGCAGCGCCACCACCAGGAGCCAGCGCGCACCGAACAGCAGGAACGCATAGGCTGCCGCCCAAGCAACATCCGCCAGCGGCATCGGCACCCAGACAAATGGCAGCGCCAGCAGCATCGCACCGCACAGCGTCAGGTTCGGATAAAACACCTGCGCCAGCGCGTTGCTTTCATAACGGCCGATAAACCGTGCAATGGTCATGGAAAACGTGCCGGACACCACCGCCGCGAAGGCCACGAAATGACCAGTTGCGGAATGGCTGCCGTCACCGCCATGGGGCAGCAGGAACAGCACCCCGGCAAAGCCAGCCAGCAGCGCAATCCAGGCCGCCGGGCGCACCGGCTCCTTCAGCACAAGGCCGGACATCGCCCCCGCCAAAAGCGGCATCAGTCCGATGAAGACAAACACTTCGGCAAAGGGCAGCAGGCGGAACGCATAGAAAAAACAGACAGCGGCAATCAGCGTCGCCACAGAGCGCAGCGCCATCGCCCGCGGGCAGCGGGTGCGGAAGCCGCCGCGCAGCCGGGGGAGCCGGTCCGCCAGCAGGCAGAATCCGACCACCATGGCCCCTGACAGCGCGTAAAGCTGCGCCGCCGCATACTGGCCCGCCAAAAGTTTCGTGATCCCGTCAGCAGAGGCGATCAGACCAGTATAGGCCACCACCAGCATGGCCCCGCCCAGAGCCTGGTTTCGCGAACAGCCCATCACGCTGCCCCCGCGCTGCCCGCCCGGGCAAATCCTTCAAAGAAATGGGCAAAGCCGGCGCAGCTGCGTTCGGCCGCGCTCAGCAGCCCGTGTTCTTCCTCGTTCAGCATGGCCTCGGTGCGCCGCTTGACGGCACTCCAGCCTGACTGGGCCATTCCGGCCTCGAATACTGCTTCTGAAAGGCTTCTCAAGATACTTCCTCCCCGCACAGCTGACACATGCACGCCCCCCGCGGGAACCGCCTGCCGGAAGGGTTTTCGCCCGGACAGGATCATGAGCCAGTTAACAACAAAATACTCGTGATAAGAATCATGAAGTCCAGAAAATTCTCGCTCTGATAGAGTAAAGGCGGATACATGCCTGTCAAGCCAGCCCTCCCAGGCGGCGGGCGGCTGCTGGCCGGCATAGCGCAACGCAATGCAGATTTCGGCAAGCAAATCAGCGTTCTGGTCGAGGAAGGCCACCAGCCCCGCAAATTCCAGGCTGGTCAGCGCCGCCTGCGGCAGCTGCGGGTCGCGGCGGCCGTATTCCGACAGGTAAAAGACGATGTGGGTCAGCTCGTAAGCGGCTTTTTTGTTTGGAATCGCAAAGGTTTCCGGGCGCGAGATGAAAGCGCGCAGCCGGTCGTCCAACCCATCGTCCTGCAGGGTCTCGCCGCGGCGGGCCAAAAGGCGGCGGGCCTCGGCGCGCTGCAGGTCGGACAGCTCTGCCTGCGCCAGCCCTTCGGCGCGGATCCATGCGGCCAGCTGCGCGCCGGTCTCCCCGGGATGACCCAAGTCTTCCAGATCCAGGCAGATCGACAGGATGAAGCGGTAATACTGGCGGAAGAAACTGATATGCCGCGCCGCACCGTCGTAGAACCCCTGCAAGGGCGCCAGGGCCTCAGCGGCAACATCGGCTCTGGTGCATTCCAGAATATTCAACAGCTCGGCGTTTTCCTTGAGCCAGAACACGTCTTCCTGGGTGCGCCGCTGTGCGGCGAAACCGCCGATCAGCGCAGCATGCGCAGCCGCCCGGGACTGGCGGGCAGCAGGTGAGAAGAACGGGATGATCTGGGCCATGGAAACCTCCTGCGGGTATGTGCGGCGCGGCAAGGGCGGCCCCGGATACGGGACCGCCGATGGTCAGGGGCCGGGAGGGAGGCCGGCCCCGGTCCGGTCAGCTGCCGGAGGAAAACAGCCGGGTTGCGTCGCCATTGCTGGTGCGGGCCTCAGCCGCCGGAGCGGAGCCGGAGGAGAACAGATGCGTCCCCTCGCCCGCGCCCGCCTCTGCAGTGGCGGCCGGAGCGGAGCCGGAGGAGAACATTTCCACCCCCTCGCCCGCGCCGGTTCCGGCCTGTGCCGCGGGGGCCGAGCCTGACGAGAACATTTCCGTCAGATCGCCGGAGGCGGTTTCATTTCCCATTGCCGGGGCGGAGCCAGAAGAAAACAGTTCAGTCAAATTGCCGGAAGCAACCTCAGATTGATTTAAGGGTGCAGACCCGGAAGAAAACATCTGCACCAAATCCCCCGCTGAGGTGTCAGCGCGGGCGGCAGGGGCGGAGCCAGAGGAGAACATCTCCACCAGATCGCCAGCCGCGGTTTCGCTGCAGGCCGACGGCGCCGAACCGCTGGAGAACAGCCCGGTTTCCCCGCCTGCCCAGCTCTCTGCCGTCTGCGGCATGGAGCCCGAGGAGAACAGCGAAACGCCTTCCCCTGCTGACAGACCCGCATTGAGTTCAGGCGCGGAGCCGGAGGAGAACATCTCTGTTGCATCGCCCTCGAACAGGCTGGCGCCTGCGGCCGGGCGGGTGGCGCGGATGGTCTGGATTTTACGCTGAGCAGTCATTTTGGAACCCCATTCGTTAAGGACAAAAGGCTCCTTGACGCTGGCACGGGCGCCGCGCAGCGCAAACATAAAATGCAATTTCACATTGTATTTTGTAGTTTCATTTACTTTAACTTCAACCCGCTATTTTTTGCGCAATTTCAGTTATTTCAATTCATCCACAGGTTATTCACCGTGTTATTCACACGTATATTATTGCAAAATAAAGAAACTCAACCTGAGGGGTATTTTTCACCTGTGCAAAACGCCAGTGAGTCGCAGCGCCAAAGGTGATTCGCGAATCGCGCATCGGGCTTGCCCCGGGACGCTGATTCAGCGATAGATCGGCCCCGAATAAAGAATTCTGCGCCGGAGGCAAGCCATGAAAATCGCCACTTTTAACATCAATGGCATCAAGGCCCGGGCGCAGGCGCTGCCGGACTGGCTGGATGAGGCGCAGCCCGATGTGGTGCTGCTGCAGGAAATCAAGTCAGTGGATGAGGCCTTCCCGCGCGAGATCTTCGAGGAGCGCGGCTACAACGTCGAAACCCACGGCCAGAAGAGCTTCAATGGCGTGGCAATCCTGTCCAAGCTGCCTCTGGAGGATGTGAGCCGCGGCCTGCCCGGCGACGACAGCGACGAACAGGCGCGCTGGATCGAGGCCACCGTGGTGGGCAAGCAGGCGATCCGGATCTGCGGCCTGTATCTGCCGAATGGCAACCCGGTGGAGCTGGAGGCAGACGGCAGCCCGGTGGCGGGCGGCAAATACGCCTACAAGCTGGCCTGGATGGAGCGGCTGAAGACCCGCGCCGCGGCGCTGATGGCCGAAGAGATGCCCGCGCTGATGGCCGGGGACTACAATATCATCCCGCAGGCCGAGGACGCCAAGCGCCCGGAGGCCTGGCGCGAGGACGCTCTGCACCGTCCGGAAAGCCGTGCGGCGTTTCAGCGGATCGTCAACCTGGGCTTCACCGAGGCGTTCCGGGCGCGGCACCAGGGGCCGGGGCATTATTCCTTTTGGGATTACCAGGCCGGCGCCTGGAACCGCGACGACGGCATCCGCATCGACCATTTCCTGCTCACGCCGCAGGCCGCTGACCTGCTGCGGGACTGCCAGATCGACAAGGATGTGCGGGGCCGCGAAAAGCCGTCCGACCATGTTCCGGTCTGGGTCGACCTGGACATCTGAACACAACCCGCGCCGCGCGTCAGCGCGGCGCCACGCCCAACGGGAGCGGTTCATTTTCAATGAAACCGCGACGGGCGGGAGCCTCCCCCGCCCAGCCCCCGGCCTGATTCAGGCGGTGACGTCGTGGCGGTAGATCCAGTCGAACTGGCTGACCATGCGGTCCGGGGCAAAGCGGCCGCCCAGTTTCAGCACCTGGTGCGCAGGCCAGCTGAGCGGCGCGCGCAGATGGTATTTCCAGGCGTTGTTGCTGGCGGCCTGCACCACCTTCTCTGCCCGCGCGCGGCGGCGCTCCTGGTACATCATCAGGCCGGATTTCAGCCCCGCTGCCTCTTGCAGGGAACGTGCCAGCACCCAGGCATCCTCCAGCGCCAGATTGGCGCCTTGCGCCATAAAAGGCAGCGTCGGATGCGCGGCGTCGCCAAGAATGGCGGTGTTTTCGCCAAACCAGTGCTCTGCCACCGGATGGCGGAACAGCCCCCACAGCAGCACCTCCTCCACCGCCTCCAAGAGCGCCGCAGCATTGCCGCCGAAACCGCGGAAGGCGGCGCGCAGGTTGGCGGGGTCGTCCTTGAGGTTCCAGCCTTCCTCAGCCCAGGCCCGGCGCTCCTGCACCGCGACCAGGTTCATCAGGCTGCCATCGCGCAAAGGGTAAGCCACCAGGTGCCGCCCCGGCCCCATGAACACCTGCGCCTCCGGCGGCAGGTTCAGGTGGTTGGGCACCGTGGCGCGCCAGGCGACCTGGCCGGTGAAGGCGGGTTTGCGCTCTCGGTTCAATGCCACCCGGGTTTTCGAATGCAGCCCGTCGGCCCCGACCACCAGATCGCCGCCGCACTGGGCACCGTTCACCAGGTGAACGGCCGGCTGCGGACCGGGTTCGATGCGCTCTGCCTTTTGCAGCAGCCGCACCTGCACGCCTTCGCGCCGGGCAGCACCGGCCAGGATGCCAATGAGGTCGGAGCGGTGCACGAAGTAATAGGGCAGCCCGGCGGCGTATTCGTCCAGATCCAGCCGCAGCACCTGCTTGCCGCGGCGGTGGCCGCGCAGCACCACGGCGCGCGCGCGCTGCGAGCACCAGGCCAGATCATCCGCCAGCCCCAGCGCCTTCAGCACCTGCACGCCATTGGGGGTGATCTGCAGGCCTGCGCCGACCTCGGAGATCGCCTCGGCCTGTTCCAGCACGGTGACGGACGCCCCGAAGCGGCGCAGCGACAGCGCTGCCGCGAGACCGCCGATGCCGGCGCCGATGACGGTTATTTTCAGGCCTTTGAGGTCCATGGGGCTCCCGCAGATTCTCCGCCTGCCCCCAATGAAACAAAAAACGCCGGAGCAAAAGGCCCCGGCGTCAATGTTTGTCGCGTTGTTGCCGCCAAAATCAGCGGTTAATCGTCGCGGTGGACCTTTTCGCGGCGCTCGTGGCGCTCCTGCGCTTCCAGGCTCATGGTTGCAATCGGACGCGCATCCAGGCGTTTCAGCGAGATCGGATCGCCGGTCACTTCGCAGTAGCCGTACTCGCCCTCGTCGATGCGGCGCAGGGCCGAGTCGATCTTGGCGACCAGCTTGCGCTGGCGGTCGCGGGTGCGCAGTTCCAGCGCGCGGTCGGTCTCTTCGCTGGCGCGGTCGGCGACATCGGGAATGTTGCGGGTGCTGTCCTGCAGCCCCTCAATCGTGTCGCGGGTATCCGCCAGCAGGTCCTGCTTCCATTCCAATAGCTTGCGTCGGAAATATTCAGTCTGCCGTTCATTCATGAACGGCTCATCTTCAGCCGGTCGGTAGTCGTCCGGCAGAAACACTTCTTGCTTCATTTCGGCTCCTTCGGTCTGGCCCATCATGCTGGTCATAAACTATACCTCAACACTTTGGATCCCCCTCTGCCGCAGCGTTTATCCCTATCGGACAGGAATGTCACTACACAATAGTGGCGCTGTTTGGTTAAAACCGTGATAACAAGACGGCAACCACGGCTGAGACGGGAAAGATATGCGATTTCAGGGCACTAAGGAATATGTTGCAACCGACGACCTGAAGGTGGCGGTAAATGCGGCGGTGACGCTGGAGCGGCCGCTGCTGGTCAAGGGTGAACCCGGCACCGGCAAAACCGAGCTGGCCAAGCAGGTTGCAGAAGCGCTGGGGCTGCGGATGATCGAGTGGAACGTGAAGTCCACCACCCGTGCCCAGCAAGGTCTCTATGAATACGATGCCGTCAGCCGCCTGCGCGACAGCCAGCTGGGCGAAGAACGCGTGCATGACGTGAAGAACTACATCCGCAAGGGCAAGCTGTGGGAAGCGTTTGAGGCGGACGAGAAGGTCGTGCTGCTGATTGACGAAATCGACAAGGCTGACATCGAGTTTCCGAACGACCTCTTGCAGGAGCTCGACAAGATGGAGTTCCACGTCTACGAGACCGGCGAGACGATCAAGGCGAAGCACCGCCCGATCATGATCATCACCTCCAACAACGAAAAAGAGCTGCCCGACGCCTTCCTGCGCCGCTGTTTCTTCCACTACATCCGCTTCCCGGATGCGGAAACGATGAAGAAAATCGTCGAGGTGCATCACCCGGGCATCAAGGAGGCGCTGCTGACCGCGGCGCTGACGCAGTTCTATGAGATCCGCGAGACGCAAGGCTTGAAGAAAAAACCCTCGACCTCTGAGGTGATCGACTGGCTGAAACTGCTGCTGGCCGAAGACCTGAGCCCGGAGGACATTGCGCGGGACGGCGCCAATGCCCTGCCCAAGCTGCACGGGGCGCTCTTGAAGAACGAGCAGGACGTGCATCTGTTCGAACGCCTGGCCTTTATGGCGCGCGGGCGGCGCTGAGGGCACGGCCTGATGCCACAGGCGGCGGGCGCTTTGCCCGGCGTCTGCCTGTTTCGCTTCAAATTGCTGATGCATTCCCCTATCAGAGGAAACAGGGCCGGGCTGAGACAGCCGGGCCAGCAGGAGACGCCTGAGTGCCCGCGGACGCAACTATCAAGCCGGAAACGAAGCCCCGCAGCGGCGGGTGCAGCCTTATGAAGGCGGCTGCAGGTGTTCTGGCAGCGCTTGCCCTTGCCGCCTGCACGGCCCCCGTGCCCCGTGTCGAGGCCCCGACCCGCGCCGCTGCCGCGACGCTGGCGCTGCCGCCGGTCAAGGTGTTCACCACACCGCGCCCGCAAGCTCCGCAGCGCGCCAACGCGGAAATCGCCCGCGACTTCCTGGATTTGCATTTCCAGCTGGAGGGCGGCAGCACCCTGCCCCAGTTCACCCGGTTCGAGACCCAGATCACCCTGCGCGTGACCGGCACGCCATCCCCCGGCTTCAGCCGCGAGCTGAACGCGTTGCTGGCCAGATTGCGCACAGAGGCCGGAATTCCCATCCGCCGGGTCGCTGGCGAGACCGCCAGCATCACCATTCAGATGGTGTCCCGGAACGAGATCCGCCGGGCGCTGCCCAAGGCGGCCTGTTTCGTGGTGCCCAATGTCTCCTCGCTGGCGGAATACCGGCGCAACCGGCGCAGCCCGCGCACCAACTGGGCCTTGCTGCGCGAGCGGGACCGGCTGGCGGTGTTCATTCCGAATGACACCAGCCCGCAGGAAGTGCGCGACTGCCTGCATGAGGAGCTCGCCCAGGCGATCGGGCCGCTGAATGACCTCTACCGGCTGCCGGATTCGGTTTTCAACGACGACAACATGCACGCGGTGCTGACCGGGTTCGATATGCTGATCCTGCGGGCGACCTACGCGCCGGAGCTGAAAACCGGCATGAGCCGGGAGCAGGTTGCCGCCCGGCTGCCCGCCATCCTGGCCCGGCTGAACCCGCGCGGTGCACGGGCCGCTGCGCCCGGTTTGCCGGACACGCCGCGGGCCTGGGCCGCAGCTTATGAACAGGCACTGGGGCCGCAGGCGTCCCTGCGGGAACGGCTGCGCGCCGCCAACAGGGCGGCAGAGATCGCCCGCGACCTGGGCTGGAGCGACCACCGCCGGGCGCTGAGCCACTATACGCTGGGCCGGATGCTGCACATCCGCGAGCCGGAGCTGGCACTGCAGCATTTCCTGACCGCGCAGGATTTCCTTAAGCGGCTGCCCGGAACCGGTATCCACCAGGCCAAGGTCGCGGTGCAGCTGGCGGCCTATGACGTTGCAACCGGCAACGGCGCCTCGGCCTTGGCCCGGCTGAAACCTGCCGCAGCTGCCGCGGCCGCGCATGAAAACGCTGCCCTGCTGTCGACGCTGCTGATGCTGCAAGCAGAGGCGCTGGAGCTGGAGAGCCGCCAGGTTGAGGCGCGCCGGGTCAGGCTGGACAGCCTGGGATGGGCGCGTTACGGCTTTGGCCCGGACTGGGTGGTCGAGGCCCGGCTGGAGGAAGTCGCGGCGCTGCGCCCCACCGGCTCCTGATACGGCCCGCAAGAAACTGACCCTGAAAGACAACAGACGGATAGAACCATGATCGTAATCATCGGCGTTCTGCTGGGCGGCCTGATTGGCGCCCTGAAGGCCCGCAAACGTGGCGGCAACACCCTGGACATGCTGCAATACGGGGCTGTCTATGCCATTATCTTTGGTATTCTGGGGCTGCTGGCAACCATCCTGACCCACCGGGTGCTGGCGTAACTGCTGACAGAGGCCCGCGATGTTCCAGCCCTTCTTTGAAAACCTGCGCAAGGCGTCCATTCCGGTTTCCCTGCGCGAGTACCTTACCTTCCTGGAAGGCATGAAGGCGGGGCTGGCCACCTATGACATCGAGGCGTTCTATTTCCTCGCCCGCGCGGCGATGGTGAAGGATGAGCGCAACATCGACAAGTTCGACCGCGCCTTTGCCGCCACCTTTGAAGGCTTGGAGGCGATACCTGCTGATGCCGTGATGGAGGCGGTGGACATTCCCGAGGAATGGCTGCGCAAGATGGCCGAGAAGCATCTGAGCGCGGAGGAAAAGGCCGAGATCGAAGCGCTTGGCGGCTTCGACAAGCTGATGGAGACGCTGAAGGAGCGACTGAAGGAACAGCAGGGCCGCCATCAGGGCGGCAACAAGTGGATCGGGACAGCGGGCACCTCGCCCTTTGGCGCCTATGGCTACAACCCCGAAGGCGTGCGCATCGGCCAGGACAAGAGCCGCCATCAGCGCGCGGTCAAGGTCTGGGACAAGCGCGAGTTCAAGAACCTCGACGGCGATGTGGAACTGGGCACCCGCAACATCAAGGTCGCCCTGAAGCGGCTGCGCCGCTGGGTGCGTGAGGGCGCGCAGGAGGAACTGGATCTGGACGGCACCATCCGTTCCACTGCTGAGCACGGCTATCTGGACGTGAAAACCCGGCCTGAGCGGCACAATGCGGTGAAGGTCTTGCTGTTTCTTGACGTGGGCGGCTCGATGGATCCGCATATCCAGGTGGTGGAGGAGCTGTTCTCTGCCGCCCGCGCCGAGTTCAAGCATCTGGAATACTACTACTTCCACAATTGCCTCTATGAGGGCGTCTGGCGCGATAACAAGCGCCGCTGGAACGAGAAGACCCCGACCCATGAGGTGCTGCGCACCTACGGGCCGGATTACAAGTGCATCTTCGTCGGCGATGCCTCGATGTCGCCTTACGAGATCGCCTATCCCGGCGGCGCCAATGAGCATTGGAACGAGGAAGCGGGCCAGGTCTGGCTGCAGCGCGCGCGGGAGGCCTGGACGTCGAACCTGTGGATCAACCCGGTGCCGGAGAAATACTGGGACTACACCCATTCGATCGGCATGATCCGTGAGATTTTCGAAAACCGGATGGTGCCGATGACCCTGGACGGCCTGGAACGCGGCATGCGGGAGCTGAGCCGCTAGGTCATTTCCCCAAACCCGGCAGCCCTCCCGCGCCTGCAGGTGCTGCGGCTGATGCCGCACCCCCTTGCAGCCTTGGGTATGGCATCCTGCCCTGCGGGCAGGATGCGCGCCGGAGCCGCGGCTCCGGCGCCGGGCCCAACCGGGCGGCGGGCATGCCGCATGCACGCTGGACGGGCGGGAGGGCCGCGCTGGTGTTTGACCTGGCGCTAACCGCCCGCCAGCCCCCAAGCGCCCAGAGCGGCCACAGGCACAAACAGCCACCCTTGCGGCAGCAGGCCATAACCCGCCCGGCGCAGCGGCGGCAGAAGCAGGCCAACCATCGCCATCATCGCGGCCATTGCAGTTCCGGCCAGCGCCAGCCCGTCATATCCGCGGGCGCCGAGGAACAGGAATAGCGCCATCAGTGCCAGGCAGCCGGTGACCAGATGCCAGCACAAGAGCGTGGTCTCGCGCACCACATCCGGCAGCTGCCGGTCCTGCGCCAGGGGACGGGCGCATTCACGGCCTCCCACAAAGGCATGAACAATCATCCACAGGGCGGCCAGAAGGGCGGCGGCCAGAAAACTCCATTGCATGTCAAATCTCCTGAAAAATCCGCGCCTTCGGGCGGGCCGGAGGCGGCTGGGCAATATGGGGGCAGTCAGACCACACCCGCCCAGGAAGCGCCACCGGCAATTCTGCCGCAGACCCGGACGACCCCACAAAGTCATGCCGCCAGCGGTTGATTGCGCCGCCGCCCGCACCTAGGTGCTGTGACGGCATGAGCAGCAGCACCCGTACAACAGGCCCGATAACAGGCCCGGCAACAGGCCGAATAACCGGCCCGATCCTGATCCTTGATGATCTGCGCGATGGCCGGATGCATCTGGCCGCCTTGTTCATCGCGCCCAAAGGCGCGGCTCTGCCGCCTGTTCAGCTGGACCGCGGAGAAGCGCATCCCGCGCCGCTGGCGGAGTACAGCACCCAAACGGTGCTGCGGGCGCGGTTCAGCCTGCCGGCGGACTGCCCTTCCGCCTACCAATGGAACGGCACACGCTATGAGCTGGCCGGCGGGTTTTCCGGGGATCTGAGGATTGCCTACGCCTCATGCAACGGGGAGGAGCATGGCGATCTGGACCGCGACGGAACTGAGCGCAATGCGATGTGGGCCAGAATGGGAGCAGAGCACCACACCGCGCCCTTTTCGCTGCTGCTGCATGGCGGTGACCAAGTCTATGCGGATGAGGTGACAGACGGCCATCCCTTGAGCGAAGGCTGGCCAAGCCGCTTCCCCCGCGATCCCGCACGCGAGGACCTGTCGGATCTACGCCGCCACCTGCGCGAGCGCTTCCTGCAGCGCTACTTGGCAGTCTACACCGCACCGGAGTTTGCTTGGATCGCAGCCCGGGTGCCGTCGCTGATGCAGTGGGACGACCACGACATCTGCGACGGCTGGGGGTCCTTGCGCCGTTCGCGCACCTATTCCCCTGTCGGCCAGACGCTGTTTTCCGCTGCACGGGAGGCGGCGCTGCTGTTTCAGCACGGCTGCTGCGATGGGGACCTGCCTGCCCGTTTTGCCGATCCCGAAGGCAGCCATCTGGGCTGGCGTGTTGAGGCGCCGGGGCTGCGGCTGCTGGCGCCCGATCTGCGCTCCGAACGCAGCCGACGGCGGGTGATGGCGCGGGGCGGCTGGCGGTTGATGAAAGCAGCGGCAGAGAAACGCTTTGCCGGGCGCAGCCTGATCCTGTCCAGCGTGCCGCTGCTGGGGCCGCGGTTGTCGCTGCTGGAATTCCTGATGGTGCTGATCCCGCGGATGCAGAAATACGAGGACGACCTGCGCGACCAGTGGCAGAGCCGGGCGCACCGGGCCTCATGGCGGCGGATGCTGCGGCTGCTGCGGGACATGGCAGCGCAAGAGGGGCACGAGGTCACGGCCGTTTCCGGCGAGATCCACCTGGCCGCACGGGGCGAGATGGCGCTTGGCGGCGGCAAGGTTTTGCACCAGCTGGTGGCCTCCGGCATTTCCCACCGGGCACCGCCCAAGGCCTGGGCGAAGGCGCTGGGGCTGCTCTCGTGGCTGGGCGATGCGCCCCTGCCCGGCCACCCGATCCGCATCCGCAGAATCCCCGGTCAGGCCGGGCGGTATGCGGCGGAGCGCAACTATCTGGTGCTGGAACGCCGGGGCGCAGACTGGTCCGCCAGCTGGGAGCTGGAGACCTCGGGCCGGTCCTCACCGCTGGCCCTGTAGACCCGGACAGCGGCAGCTGGCGGCAGCGGGAACGGCAACCCTTTTCTGCTCAACCGCAGATGGATTGCCTGCGGAAATCCGCCGCTCTGGCACAGCGCAGGCGCTTGTCCGCCGAACCCGCCCTGCCATGGTTGAACGGCGTATCCCGCAAGGGCTACCCAAGAGAAAAAGGCGCGGCAGCAAAACCCGCCAATCCCCGAGCAGGAGCATCGCGTGAGCGTGCCGCATCAAGACATAAAACCCCGTGGCAGCGCGCCTGCCGCCAGCGTGAAGCCGTTCCAGATCCGCGGGCGCTACTTTACTGCTGTCGCCCTGCGCCCCGAGGACGGGCCGCTGGATCAGGCGTTTTATGCCGCCTTGGACGCGCAGCTGCGCTGGAGCCCGCATTTCTTTGACGGTGCACCGCTGATTCTGGATCTGGCGCAGGCGCCGGGGCTGAACCGGCCTGCTGAACTGCGGGCGCTGGCTGACAGCCTGCGCAGCCGCGACCTGGCGGTGTTCGGGGTGCAGAACGCCACCCCCGCCCAGGCCGCTGCTGCAGAGGACGCCGGGCTGATCACGCTGGCCAGCGGCAAGGATGCGCCGCTGAACACTGGCCCCGGCACCCGCCGTGAAATCCCCAAGAAACTGCGCCCGCCGGAAAATGTAGTGATCACCCGGCCGGTGCGTTCCGGCCAGACGGTGGTGGCCGAGGGCGGCGATCTGGTGGTGGTTGGCCCCGTCAGCTCCGGCGCGGAACTGATCGCGCGCGGCAATATCCATGTCTACGGCCTGCTTCGGGGCCGCGCCATGGCCGGAGCCGAAGGCGACGAGAGCGCCCGCATCTTCTGCCAGCGGCTGGACGCGGAGCTGCTGGCGGTGGCGGGCCTATACCGGACAAACGAGAATTTGGAGCCGGAGCTATTGAACCGCGCAGCACAGGTTTTCCTGCGCGATGGCCGGCTGTGTGTGGAGGCACTGTAATGAGCAAGGACCTGACATTGGAAGAACCGCTGGGCAAGGTGATCGTTGTCACCTCGGGCAAGGGCGGCGTCGGCAAGACCACAACCTCGGCGGCGGTGGGCGCAGAGCTGGCGCGGCGCGGGCATAAGACTGTGGTGATCGATTTCGACGTGGGCTTGCGCAACCTGGACATGATCATGGGCTGCGAGCGCCGGGTGGTGTTCGACTTCATCAATGTCATTCAGGGCGACGCCAAGCTGAAGCAGGCGCTGATCCGCGACCGGCGCCTGGAGAACCTGGCGGTGCTGCCGACCTCGCAAACCCGCGACAAGGACGCGCTGACCAAGGCGGGCGTCGAGACCGTTCTGGATGAACTGCGCAAGGAGTTCGACTACATCATCTGCGACAGCCCGGCAGGGATCGAGCGCGGCGCCCAGATGGCGATGCATTTCGCCGATGAGGCCATTGTGGTGACCAACCCCGAAGTGTCCTCGGTTCGCGACAGCGACCGGGTGCTGGGGCTCCTGAACAGCATCACCGAGCGGGCCGGCAAGACCGGCGCCGAGCCGGTGAAGGCGCAGGTGCTGATTACCCGCCATGACAAGGCCCGTGTCGACAGCGGCGAGATGATGACGGTGGAAGACGTGCTGGAAGTTCTGGCGGTGCCGCTGCTGGGAATCATTCCTGAAAGCAAGGCGGTGCTGCGCGCCTCCAACCTGGGCGTGCCGGTGGTGCTGGATGATCCGTCTGCGGCAGCGGCCGCATATGAGGATGCGGTGGGCCGGCTGATCGGCGAGCAGATCGAGATGCGGATTGCCGCCGACCCGCGCCGCGGGCTGCTGCAGCGGCTGTTTCGGCGGGCGGTGTAAGAATGTTCGGATTTTCCCTCCGCCCCCGCAAGGCCTCGGCCAGCACCGCCAAGGAACGGCTGCAGATCCTGCTGGCGCATGAGCGCAGCGGCAGCGGCGGCGCCCGCCCCGACTGCCTGCCGCAATTGCAGCGCGAGATCCTGGACGTGATCCGCCGCCACATGCAGATCGGCGACGAGGCGATCGACATCCGCATGGAGCGCGGTGACGAGTTGTCGAGTCTGGAGATCAACATAGAGTTCCCGGGAAAACTGGGTGTGAACTAGGGCCGGGGCCCCTGGGGCGGTGCTGCCCGCCCCGGAAATCCTGGCAAGGGCGGCCTTCCTGCGGCCCTCAAAATCAGAACATGGGGCTGCCTATCCGGCGGCCCTGGAAATTTTACGAAAATCCGGCGCAGAATCCCCACCCCTATCCTGCGCCGGGTCAGGGCAGGTTAACCCTGCCCGTGTTGTCATGGGCCTTCCGCACTTGCCCTGCAGAAGGCCCATGACACATTACACTTCTCCCTACAGTCCCGGTCAGGCCGGCACCGCCGCGCCGCAGGACATCCTGCGGCTTGGTGAACTGCTGGGCGCGCTCAGCCATGCGCTGGACCTGACAGAAGGCCAGCCCAAGGGCCATTGCGTGCGCTGCTGCTGGATCGGCATGCAGGTGGCGGCAGAGCTGGGGCTGGCGCCGCAAGCGCGCTCTGATCTCTATTTCACCCTCTTGATGAAGGATCTGGGCTGCAGTTCCAACGCCGCCCGCATCTGCCAGCTGTATATGGCCGATGATCTTTCCTTCAAACGCAGCTTCAAGACCGTCAGCGGTGTACGCCAGGGGCTGGCGTTCCTTTGGCGCAATACTGCGGCCAATGCGGCGCCCTGGACCCGGCTGAAGACGCTGAAGCAAGTGCTGGCAAAGAATACTGAAATTGCAGGCGAGTTGATCGAAACCCGCTGCAACCGCGGTGCGGCGATTGCCCGGCAGATGCGGTTCTCGGAGGATGTGGCGGAGGGCATCGCCTGCCTGGATGAGCATTGGGACGGCGGCGGTCAGCCGCTGGGCCTGAAGGGCGAGGCGATCCCGCTGTTCGCGCGCATTGCGCTGATGGCGCAGGTGGCCGATGTCTTTGCCACCGATCTGGGGGCGGAGGCCGCCGCGGAGGAGCTGGAGCGGCGCGCAGGCAGCTGGTTCGACCCGGATCTGGTGCCGGTC
Source organism: Leisingera sp. ANG-DT (assembly GCF_000813785.1). NCBI lineage: Bacteria > Pseudomonadati > Pseudomonadota > Alphaproteobacteria > Rhodobacterales > Roseobacteraceae > Leisingera > Leisingera sp. ANG-DT. The sequence goes on along the minus strand of NZ_JWLE01000001.1, from coordinate 197,871 downwards.
TTCACCGCGGTGCTCCGGCGGCCGCGGTTCCTGCCTGACCTGCAGGACCCCGGGCTGGAGGCGGAAGTCTTTGCCACCCCGCAGGCGCAGCACATCCATGCCGTTGACGAGGAGTACCTGGATGAGATCGCCCGCGCGTTCTCGCTGGTGATCGACGCCAAGAGCCCCTTTACCCACGGCCATTCGCAGCGGGTGGCGCGCTATACCGGCATGATCTGCGACCAATTAGAGTACACCCCGGAACGGCGCCGCTGGATGGTACGCGGGGCGCTGTTGCATGACATCGGCAAGCTGGGGATCTCCAACACCATTCTGGACAAGCCCGGCAAGATGACGGACGAGGAATTTGCCCTGATGAAGCGGCACCCGGTGCTGGGACATGAGGTACTGAGCCGGATACATGCCTTCCGCGAATTGGCGGATGTGAGCGCGGCGCATCACGAGCGGCTGGACGGCAAGGGTTACCCCTATGGCCTGGACGCCAGCCGCCTGACCCAGGAAATGCGGGTGATGGCGGTGGCCGATATCTTTGATGCGCTGACCGCCGACCGCCCCTACCGCGCGGCGCTGCCGCTGGAGAAGACCTATGCCATCATGGATGACTTGGCAGGCCCCGGCATCGATCCCGACTGTTACGCTGCGCTGCAGGATGCGGTGACCGCCAGCGGCTGGCCCTCTGCCTCTGACGCGCCCCTGACTGGCGGTGAATGGGAACTGCCGGCGGCTGAGCGCAGCGCCTAGCTGGCGAGGTTGCGGTTCTTCTGTGAATAAAGCGCCAGTGCCGTCCCCTGCCCCGCCACGATGGCGGAGAACATGAGAAGCGCCGACAGGCCGATGCTGGCATCCGCCATCAACGTCTCGTTGAACAGCGACTGTGTTGCGCTCATCAGCACCCGGCTGCCGGGGACCAGAATGAGGATGCCCTGCACGATGTAGATGGCGCCGGTCAGGTTCAGCGTCTTGGCGAGCCAGGTGCCGTAAAGGGTGATGCACATGGCGGTGACCCAGGTGCCGACGATCCAGCCGCCGCCGAAGCCGAGGTAGAGCGGTCCCCACATGCCCAGCACAGTGACCGGCAGCGCCCGCAGGATATCAGCCAACCGGGCATTGAAGATCACGCCGATGGAAAACGACAGTGCAGGCAGTGCCAGAAAGGGCATCCACCACAAGACCTCGTTCACGTTCTCCACATGCGGCGTTGCCCCCCAGAGCGCGGAGCCGATGCTGACGCCGATATAAATGCCAATAAACAGCTTCATCAGCACGAAGATCGACTGGGCGAACAGGCTGGAGCCGGAGATCACGTCGTTAAAGGCGAGGCATTCCAGCGAGTTGGCAATCGACAGCCCCGGCACGAACAGCACGATGGCGGCAATGCAGGTGCCCCAGACCGGCACCTCCACCCCCATGCTGCTGACCAGCGATACGGTGAGACCGGCGACCAGCGCCGACAGGAATTCGACCAGGATCACCCGGTCGCCGCGGCAGAACAGCTGGCAGAGCCAGACCAGGAATCCCAGCACCGCCGAGAGCGCAATGGTGGTTAGCGCGCTGCCGATCAGGGTCAGGAAGGCGGGCGGGATGGCGATATTGGCAAGCATGATCAGCCAGCCGGGATAGCGGCCCGGTTCCTCGATCCCCGGGTCCTCCACCGCGTTGATGCGGATGATGGTGCGCGCCAGCAGGCTGAGGTTGATCTGGGCCGGGTCCAGGCGGCGGATGATGAACTGGTTGTCCTCGTCCGGGAACTGGCAGGAGATCGAGGTGGGGGTGGCCTGCACAATCACGTTGATGCCCTGTTTGCGGGCATAGAACTGCAGGTATTTCTCGATCTTGTAGGGCGCACAGCCGCTGCGGTGCAGGGTCTCGCCGGTGTCAGCGATATTGCGGAGCTGTGAGAGCGGTGCCATGTGCCGGAAGCCGTTGTTATCTGGTGTCTTTGGGAAGGCACCCCATACTGGATGCGGGGCGGTGCAGCGAGTGCGGTTTTTGCATGGCTGCTATCACTGGATGTCAGGGCTGGCGTCAGGCTCCGCTGCGCCAGTACTGAGGCCGAAACTGCGCGCCACATCCAGAAGCGCGGCGCTGACGAACCCGGTGCCGGTCTGGCTTTCCTCCCCTGCCCGCTGCAACAGCGCGATGTCGCGGCTGGCGCCCTCGGCAGCAAGCGAGCGGAAGATCACCTCGCTGTGGCCTTTCGGCTGGCGCAGGGTGTAAAGCTCCGGCAGCACCGCGACGCCGGCGCCGGAGGCCGCCATCAGGCGGATTGAATCGAGGCTGGTGCCCTCATAGTCGTCAGCCACCACCCCGCCGAAGCCGGAGGCCAGCGCATAAACGATACGCGACAGCCGGTGGCCGCTGTCCAGGGTCAGAAAATTGCGACCCCGCAGGGACTTGCCATCAACAGGCCCGCTCTCTGCCGCCAGCGGATCGTCCAGCGCTGCGGCGATCCATAGGCGTTCGCTGAACAGGCGCACCTGGTGGGTGTTGGGGTGATCCTCTGGCGTGGAAATGATCATGTCGAAGCGTCCCGCCTTCAGCCCCTGCTCCAGGTCGCGGGTGTTTTCCTCGCGCACGATGACGCGCAGGCTGGGCTGGGTGCGGTGGATGGCGCTGACCGCCCTGGGCAGCAGATAGGGTCCGATCGAGGGCAAGACCCCCAGCCGCAGCCGCCCGCCGAACGGCACGCCGCCGGTGACGGCCGCACGCAGGTCGTCGACCTCCCCCAGGATCCTCTGCGCCCGCCGGATCACCTCTGCCCCCATCGCCGTAGGCTGGGCGCCGGCGCGGCCGCGTTTGAACAGCCGGGTGCCCAGATCCTCCTCCACCGCGGAAATCTGCGCCGAAAGGCTGGGCTGGCTGACGTTCAGCGCCTCCGCGGCCAGGCCGAACTGGCCGAGCCGGGCCACGGCGACAATGTACTCGAGCTGACGCAGGGTTGGGCGCATAATATAGCCTGATCCTATGTGAAACTTAGAAACAATATATTGGAACTATGCTGCAGTGCAATTCATGAGGGCAAAAAACGGAATGGAGAGACAGATGCCCACCGCCCTCGAAACGCTGGCCAGCAGTCTGCTGGTACCTACGATCCTGTTCTTTGCACTTGGCCTGATTGCCGCCTTTGCCCGCAGCGACCTGTCGATCCCCGAAGGCGCAGCCAAGTTCATGTCGCTTTACCTGCTGCTGGCGATCGGCTTCAAGGGTGGCGCCAGCCTGGCCGAGCACGGGCTGAGCCCGGATCTGTTTGCCACCATCCTGGCGGGGGTGGCGCTGTCGTTCCTTCTGCCGTTCCTTGCCTTTGCGCTGCTTAAGGTCTTGACCCGGCTCGACCCGCTGAACGCGGCGGCGGTGGCCGGGCATTACGGCTCGATCTCCATCGTGACCTTTGTCACCGCAACCAGCCTCTTGGAGCTGACCGGGGTGGTCTATGACGGCTACATGGTGGCGGTGGCCGCGGCGATGGAGGTGCCTGCGATCCTGTCGGCGCTGTGGCTGGCACATAGCACCGGCAGCAACGGCGAGCGGCCGGAAGGGTTCTGGCGCGAGCTGCTGGCCAATGGCTCGGTTGTGCTGCTTTTGGGTGCCTTTGCGATCGGTGCGATCACCGGCGGCAAGGGGATGGAACTGATTGCCCCCTTCATCGTTACGCCCTTTACCGGCATCCTGTGCCTGTTCCTGCTGGACATGGGCCTGTCGGCGGGCCGCAGCCTGATCAAGAACCGGGAGATGCTGTCGCCGGGGCTGTTTGTCTTTGGTGTGGCGATGCCGGTCATTGGCGCGCTGCTGGCCTATGCTGCCGGCTGGGTGGTCGGACTGGGCAGCGGCAGCCTGTTCCTCTTGATGGTGCTGGCGGCCTCGGCCTCATACATCGCGGTGCCTGCGGCGATGAAGATCGCCCTGCCCAAGGCGGAATCGGGTATCTATCTGACGCTGTCGCTGGGGGTGACCTTCCCGTTCAACATTACGGTCGGGCTGCCGCTGTACTACTGGCTGGCGTCGTAAGTGTTCCTGCGGGCGGCACGCCTTGCGCTGCCGCCCGTTCCGGCCCATATCTGAGGCATGCTGCGCTTGTTGCCCATACTGCTGGCCGTTGCCTATGGCCTTGTGATGTACCGGATTTCGATCTGGCGCACCCACCGCGAGCTGGACCAGCGCTCAACCGAACTGGCCGACCCGAAACTCAAGCAGCTGACCGACCGGCTGGCGGCGGCTCTGAATGTGGCCCGCATCCCGGTGCACATCTACGAGGTCGACCCGGTGAACGGGCTGGCGGCACCGGACGGCCGGATCTTCATCACCCGCGGGTTCTACCGCAAGTACCAGAACGGTGATGTCAGCGCCGAGGAGATGGCATCCGTCATTGCGCATGAGCTGGGCCATGTGGCGCTGGGGCACGCGAAGAAGCGGATGATCGACTTCTCCGGCCAGAACGCCCTGCGCACTGCGCTGATGATGATCCTGGGCCGCTACATCCCTTTTATCGGGCCGTGGATTGCCGGGGTGCTGACATCGCTGCTGGCGGCACGGCTGTCGCGCGGGGATGAGTATGAAGCCGATGAATACGCCGCGGCGCTGCTGACCAAGGCGGGCATTGGCCTGGCACCCCAGAAAAGCCTGTTTGCGAAGCTTGAGGAACTGACCCAGCAACGCGCCGGCATGGCGCCTGCCTGGCTGATGAGCCACCCCAAAACCGAAGAGCGCATCGCGGCGCTGGAGCGGTTGGAAGACAAATGGGCCAAGGGCTGAGGCCGCAGCGGATTTGAGGGGCCGGCCCCTCAAACTCCCCGGAGTATTTCAGAAAAGATGAAACGGCGTTACTGAACGTCGTATTCCTGCTTGAACCCTTCGAGCGTGCCGCCTGCCACCAGGTGATCCAGGAAAATCTGCCGCTGATATCCATAGAGCGCGTTCAGGAAGGCCGCTTCCTCCGGCGTCATTTCCCGGCGGGTATAGCCTTGTGCCTCCAGGCATTTGTCCACCGCGCGCCGGGCGCCGTTGGCGCGGATGTGATCCTCGTTCGAGGCGACGATCACCGGGCCGATAATCAGCCCGCCCAACAGCACGCCGGCCACATAACTGCCGGTAACCGCATTCTTACCGCCCTTGGGGGCAACGGGAGCGCACTGGCGGACGGCCTCATGCGCTTCGGAGATGGACTTACCCGGCTGAGCAGGGACAGAAGGCACCGGCGTCTTGGCGCAGGCGGACAGCCCAAGCACCGCCGCCATGGCCAGTCCGGAGAGGGCACGGGACGGAGAACGGGGGGGCAGTGCGGTGCGGCAAGGTTTGGCTGGCATTTCTGGTCCCTGAAAAATGTTTTAAATAACAGGCTTTTCCGTTTGATAAACGGGAACCGCAGCAGCGGCCAAGCGGAAAGCTGGAAGAATGCCGTGCAAATTTGCAGGCTGTGGTTCTGTTACCGCGCCAGCGCCTTGGCCAGCCGCGGCAGGCGGGCTTTTTTCAGCAGCGGGCGGATCTCCCAGCTGCCGCCGGACAGCCGGTTGGCCTCGGCCAGAACCTCTGCCCCCAGCGCCTCCATGCCTGAGCTGTCCTGCAGCCAGAAGCCATAGAGCAGCTCGTCCGGGCCGAGGCGGTCCAGGCCTTCCTCTGCCAATGTGTGGCGCGGGAAGTCCTTGTTATTGACCGTGACGATGGCGTCGGCGTGGCCTGCTATGGCAGCGGCCAGAACATGGGTGTCGGCGCTGTCGGGCAGCCAGAGGCGCGCCTCGACGCCCGGCGCTGCGGGGACTTCGGCCTTGGGCCAGCCCGCGCGGACCAGGGCGATCTCTGCCGCAGCCTGCGCCGCGCCTTCCGGGCCAAGTTTCAGCGCCGCGCGTTCCCATTCACCCAGGATGCGGGCCGACCAGAGCGGGGTGAAATGGCCAAGGCGCGCCGCGCCCAGCAGCATTTCCCGCATCACCGTCGGGTAGAGCACGCAGGTATCCAGCAGCAGCTTCACCGCGGGTCAGTCCAGCCGGAAGAACACGGCCTTCAGATAGCCGCTTTCGGCCAGCTGCGGCAATTGCGGGTGGTCGGGGCCTGCATATCCGGTATGGATGAGCGCCGCCCGGCGGCCGCCCTTGCCGATGCCGCGGGCCGAGGCGTTGCGGAAGCGGGTGAGATCGGCGGCGTGCGAGCAGGAACAGAGGCCCAGGTAGCCGCCGGGTTTCACCAAGGGTGCTGCCAGTTTAGCGACGCGCTCATAGGCGCGCAGACCGGCCTCCAGCGCCTGTTTCGAGGGTGCAAAAGCGGGCGGGTCGCAGATGACGACGTCGAAGGTTTCGCCCTCCTGCCCCAGCGCCGTCAGCACGTCGAAAGCATCGCCCTGGCGGGCAGTGAACTTGTCCTTGAAACCGCCGGCCTCGGCCCCCTGCGCGGCCAGTTCCAGCGCGGCGGCGGAACCGTCGACGCAAGTGGCCTGCCCTGCCCCGCCTGCCAGCATCGCCAGGCCAAAGCCGCCGACGTGGGAAAACACATCCAGCACCTTGGCGCCGGGCGCAGTGAGGCGGGCGGCAAAGGCGTGGTTTTCGCGCTGGTCGAAGAACAGCCCGGTTTTCTGGCCGCCGGTGAGATCCGCCATATAGGTGGCGCCATTCATCTGCACAGGCACCGGCGCTGCGGGAGCCTCGCCCAGCAGGGTCTGGTTCACGTCATCCAGACCTTCCAGCCCGCGGGTGCGGCCGGAGGCGTTTTTCAGGATCACTTCGGCGCCGGTCACTTCTGCGAGGGCAGCGGTGAGCATATCCAGATGCGCTTCTGCCCAGGCGGCGTTGGGCTGCACCACGCAAGCCGCGCCGAAGCGGTCGATCACCACGCCGGGCAGGCCATCGGATTCGGCATGCACCAGCCGGTAGAAGGGCGCATCATAGAGCCGTTGGCGCATCTCCAGCGCACGGGTGAGGCGAGCGGCGAACCACGCCTGGTCAATTTCCGCCTCCGGGTCGCGGTCGAGCATCCGGGCGATGATCTTGCTTTCAGGATTGACCGAGACCAGCCCCAGCGGGCGCTGCGCCTCATCCTCCAGCACCGCCAGGGTGCCGGGAGCCAGCTTGCGGGTGCGGCGGTCGGTCACCAGTTCATTGGCATAAACCCAGGGAAACCCGTGCCGGATGGCGCGGGCGTTGGACTTGGGCTTCATTTTCACGCGGGGGCGCTGGGGCGCATCAGGGGAGGCTGTCATAGGGCTCTCTTATCCCTTAGCCCCGAACAGGAAAAGGGGCCGCGTGGCCCCTCTCCTCAGAACTTTCGCTCGTCGCGCCGGCGTTACTGCAGGGCCTGCAGCAGGCCCAGGCGGGGGTTCTTGTAGCTGCCGGGTTTGATCAGCTCCTGGCGGATCACGTTGGACAAATGGCCGGTGATGCGGACCTTCTGGGTTTGGCCGCGCGCCATGGCTTCCAGTGCGCGGGCGCCGCCAAAGGCCTTAAGGTCAGCCTCGATCACCTTTTCAGGCCGCAGCAGGGCGCCGGTGGCCGGGTCCGTCAGCCGCATCTTGAAGGTGATGGCGTGAATGCCGCCAGTGGTGTAGCGCGCCTTCTGCGTCAGCGCGTGGAAGCGTTGCACCTCGACACTGAGTTGCGCCTCGATCGGGCCGTTCAGGGTGGCGGTGCCGCGTTCCATTGCGGCCTGCACGATCGCCTGCACCTGTGTGTAGCGGTCGCCATGAGGATCCTCGCGCCATACGATGTCGCCCTTGGGCAGATAGCTGTTGGATTCCGAGACCTTGAGACTGCGCGGCACCGACACGGTAACACGGCTGACGCGCAGAGCCGGAACCGGGTCCGCCTGCGGCAGTGTCTCATACCCGTCAGGCACGCTGATAGCGGCGTCGGGCATAGGCTCAAACGGGAGGTTCCGGGATGGCAGATCCACCTGCGCACAGGCCGAAACCGCCAGCCCGAGGGCACCAAGTGCAAGACTGCGAATGATCTTCATGGGTCAGCTCCTTGCCGTATAAAGCCGCCGCCGGGTGAGGGTCCGGGGGGCGGGGTCAATGGCAAGGTGCCGGTCAATCCGGGCAGAATTGGGACAATTTACGTCCAATTTAGCGAAAAATTAACGAATATTGACGCTCCGTTTACTGTCGGCATCAGCAAGGCAGAAACCCGATGTGCGCCCAGCCGCTGCTGCCGGTTCGGTGCGGCCCGAAGCTGTGGTATGCTTGAGGGCCGGAGGCTACCATGACCCGATCTGCAAGACTTCTTCTCGGCACGACAAAAGGCGCCTTTGTTCTGACACCGGACGGCAAGGGCTGGAGCGTCTCCGGCCCGCACTGCGACGGCTGGTGCATCAATCATGTGATCGGTGATCCGGACAGCGGCATGGTGTGGGCGGGCGGCGGCGGCGACTGGCCCGGTGCCGGGGTCTGGCGCTCTGCAGATGGCGAGGCCTGGGAGCTGAGCAAACTGTCCAATGGCCAGATTGATGAGTGGGCGGCCTCGGACCCGGAAACAGCGGCGTTTTTCAATTGGGAGCCAGTGGAGGTGCCTTTTGAGGATCTCAAGGCCGTGTGGTCGCTGCACCACGCCCATGGGGTTTTATACGCAGGCACCAATCCGGCCACGCTTCTATCCAGCAGGGATGGCGGCAAAACGTGGGAAAGGAATGCGGCGCTCGACGGCCATCCGTCGCGCGAGAGCTGGAACCCCGGTGCGGCGGGGCTGGTTCTGCACACATTGCTGAGCGATCCGGGCCATGCGGACAAGCTGTGGCTTGGCATCTCAGCCGCCGGGGTCTTTGCCACGGAGGATGGCGGCAACAGCTGGGAGCGGCGCAACCGCCTGTCCAACGACACGCTCTGCACGGAGCATCATCACCCGGCAGCACCGCGCAACGGCGAGACCGGCCATTGCGTGCACAATATGCAGCGCGGCCCGGGCGATCTGCTCTATCAGCAGAACCATCATGGAACCTACCGCAGCACCGATGGCGGCCGCACCTGGAGCGATATCACCGCCGGTCTGCCCTCCACCTTCGGTTTTCCCATTGCGGTGCATCCGCAGGATCCGGATACCATCTGGGTGCTGCCGCTGAACGGTGATGCCGCCGGGCGGTTTCCGCCGGATGCCTCGGCGGCGGTTTGGAAGTCCACCGATGGCGGCGAGACCTGGAAGGCCAAACGTGACGGGCTGCCGCAGGGCGCGTGTTTCTTTACCGTGCTGCGCCAGGCGATGGCGACCGATGCAGCGGCGGGCGTCTATTTCGGAACCAACTCGGGCTCAGTCTTTGCCAGTTTTGACGAGGGCGAAAGCTGGTCGGAAATCGCCCGGCACCTGCCCACGATTCTGTCTGTTGAGACACTGAGCCTCTGGTAGCCGTCTGCCCTAGCGCTCGCGCGAGCGCCAGCCGCCGCGGCGGCGCGGTTTTTCCGCACCTTTCAGCCCGTCGCGCAGCACCGCGGTCATTGGATGCTCCGGATGCGCATTGCCATAGAGATCCAGCAGCGCCTGAATATCCGTGCGGCTGTCGCGGGCAGCGTCCATGCCCAGCGCCCAGTCAAAGAAGATGCTGCGGCATTGGGAATCGCTGATGCCCTCGATCCGGTAGGCCTCGTAGATCAGACCGCGCGGGTCCTGTTCAGTGCTGCCCTTCTTCATCCGCCGCTTCCCTTTCCAAGGTTTCGCCAATCAGCGCAGCGCAGCGGCTGTAGCGGTCTTGCAGTTCCTGTTCCAGCGCCTCCAGATGGTCAAATCCGGTGGTGCGGCAGAGGAACTGCGCCCCGCCCTCCCCCATGGTTTCGGCATCAATGGCCTTGCCGGAGAGCAGCCGCGCTGCGCATTGCACGGCCCAGAATAGACGGTAACCATCAGCAAGGTATTCTGCATCCGCGTCATTCAGCCATCCGGCAGCGACAGCGCCGCGAAGACCGGAGGCCACATCGCGGGCAGCGGAGGCGGAGGTGAGCGTGCCGGCCTGTGACAGCAATTCGATATCCATCATCCGCCCCGGCCCGTTCTTGGCGTCCCAGACGCCAGCGGGAGTCTTGGCCGCAGCGAGGCGTTCGCGCATCTGCGCCACTTCGCGCAGGACCTTGCCGCTGTCGCGCGGTTCCGACAGGAAGCTTGTGCGGAAGTCCTCTATTTCGGTGGTCAGGGTGCGGTCGCCTGCGATGGTGCGGGCGCGGGTCAGGGCCAGATGCTCCCACACCCAGGCTTCGTTCTGCTGATACTGAGTGAAGCTTGCAAAGCTGACCGCGACGGGGCCCTGGGTGCCCGACGGACGCAGGCGCATGTCGACCTCGTAAAGGCGGCCCTGCGCCATCGGTGCCGACAGCGCGGTGACAAAGGCCTGCGTGAGGCGCGCGAAATAGGGTCGCGTGGCCAGCGGGCGCTTGCCGTCGGACATTTCCACGCCCTGGGGATCGTAGATCACGATCAGGTCGAGGTCGGACTGCGAATTGATCTGCCCTGCCCCCATCGAGCCCATCGCCAGAACGGCAGCACCGCGGCCCGGCTGGGGACCGTGCTTTTTCGAGAAATGCGCAAGCACTTCCGGCGCAATGCCTGCAATCACCACCTCTGCCAGTTCTGCATACTGGGCGCCGGCCTGATGGCCGTCGATCAATCCGCGCAGATGATGCACGCCAATGCGGAAATGCCACTCCTTGCACCAGCGCCGGGTGGCGTCGAGCCGCGCCTCATAGTCGTCTTCCTGCTGCAGCCGCGTCCTCAGCTCCGCCCGCAGCGTCGTCGCTCCCGGCCAGGGATCAAAGAAGGAGCCGCCGATCACCGCGTCAAAAACGCCGGAGTTGCGGGACAGGAAAGCGGCCAGATCGCTTGAGGTACCGGCGATATCGATCAGCAGATCGATCAGCTGCGGATTGGCGCCAAACAGCGAGAACAGTTGCACCCCCGCGGGCAGTCCGGCCAGGAAGCCGTCCAGTGCCAGCAGGGTTTCCGCCGGTTTGGCGGTCTTGGCCACCCGGGCCAGAAGTTCCGGCTTCAGGCTTTCGAAAATACGCGCGCCGCGCGAGGAGCGCAGCGCCGGATAGGTGGGCCAGCGGGCGATGACGGCGCCGTCCAGTTCGGCAGTGTCCTCTGGCAGGGCCACAGGCCGCGGCGCCGCGCCGGGAGAGAAGAACCCCTCGGTCAGCTCATGCACCTCCTCCAGGCGGGTCCTGATCTCCGCCTGCAATTGTGCCGGGTCCAGGTCCATCAGGCAGGCGATGCGGGCGATCCCGTCTTCGGACTTGGGCATCCGGTGGGTCTGGGCGTCGTGCACCATCTGAATGCGGTGCTCCACCTCGCGGTGGGCACGGTAGTGGGCCGTCAGGGTCTCAGCCACTTCCGGCGGCACCCAGCCCTTGCCGGCCAGCGCCGCCAGACCTTCGACGGTGCCGCGCAGGCGCAGGTCTTCGTCACGCCCGCCAGCGATCAGCTGGCGTGTCTGGGTAAAGAACTCGATCTCGCGGATGCCGCCGCGGCCCAGCTTCATGTCGTGGCCCGGAACGTTCAGGGCGCCGCCGGTGCCCTTGTTCTCGCGGATGCGCAGGCGGATGTCATGGGCGTCCTGGATCGCGGCAAAATCCAGATGCCGCCGCCAGACGAAGGGGCGCAGAGTGTTCAGGAAGCGTTCCCCCGCGGCGATGTCGCCTGCGCAGGGGCGCGCCTTGATATAGGCGGCGCGCTCCCAGGTGCGGCCCAGGCTTTCGTAATAGCGTTCCGCCGCCTCCATCGCCAGGCACACGGGGGTCACCGCCGGGTCCGGGCGCAGCCGCAGGTCGGTGCGGAACACATAGCCATCACCCGTGCGGTCGCTGAGCGCGGCGCACATGTTCTTAGTCGCGCGCACCATGCCCTGGCGCGCCTCGTAGAAATCATCCGGGTCGAAGCGGGTTTCGTCGAACAGGCAGATGAGGTCGATGTCGGAGCTGTAGTTCAGCTCATGCGCGCCCATCTTGCCCATGGCCAGGATACTCATGCCGCCGGCGGTTTCCACGTCGTCCTGCGTGAGGCCGGGCAGCTTCTTGCGGCGGATCAGATTGGCAATCTCCGCCTTGATCGCAACGTCTGCACACAGCGCCCCGAAATCGGTGAGCGCCCCGGTTACCTGCTCGAGGCTCCAGCCGCCCGAGAGGTCGCAAAGCGCAGTCAGCAGCGCCAGCCGCCGCTTGGCCTGGCGCAGCCCCGGTTTCAGCTGCGCAGCTTCCAGCGCGCGGCAATCCGCAAAAACCTGCTGTACTGCGGCTTCCGGATCGTGCAGCGCCTGAGGCAGCCAGCCTGCCTCCCGGTCCGTCAGCTCCTTCAGGTACGGGCTGGACCCGCAGGCCCCGGCCACCAGGTCTGCCAAATCGCCTGAAAGCGCGGGTACCAGCGCGCGCGCCTCGGCGCCAAGCTCCGGATCGTAAGGGCGGGGGATGCGGGAAATCGTCAGCTCAGTCGTCATGGAAACGACACTGTTCCGCAGGCAGGATGCCGTCAATGGGTGAATTGCCGCGCTGCCGCATAGGTTTACCTTGGGTCAGGAATACCCGAATAGGTTAAAATCGAATTTTAAAGTAATGTTAACGTTACGGTTATGCTCCCGTTGCGGAGCCGTTTCGAAGTAAAGAGTGTTTTGTTCCCTGGGGATGCCCGGATTGGTCTGACGGTTTTTGGACAGGTTCCGCCAGCAGCAGTTTCTTAGGCGCAGTTTCCCTTGACCTGGTATCGCAACCGGAGTGTAACCGCGCATCTTCCCCAACAATGTTTGCGCGCGCGGCCAGGTCGTGCCCCTCTTCACTGTAGCAATTGCAGGTCTCTGCCTTCTGCCTCCGAAAAAATGTGAAAAAGATTTACATGAGGGCTTGAAAGCCCGCTGGCGGCTTCCGATATGCAATCATGTGAAAGGGATTTACATTCACCGAAACCTGGAGGACCCCGATGACGAGTTTCACCCCGACCGCCCCTGCCGCCCCGGTACAGGGCTGGTTTTCCCGCAGCGAAGCCTGGCTGGACAGCAAGGGCAAAGGCGCCTGGATCGCCGCCATGGTCCTGGGTTTCGTGTTTTTCTGGCCGGTTGGCCTGGCCCTTCTCTTCTACATGATCTGGAGCAAACGCATGTTCAGCAAATCCTCCTGCCGCCACCGCAAATCCTGGGCCCGCCATGGCTACTCGGCGATGAAACCCTCCGGCAACAGCGCTTTTGACGCCTACAAGGCCGACACGCTGCGCCGCCTGGAACAGGAACAGCATGATTTTGAGGCCTTCCTGCAGCGCTTGCGCGAAGCCAAGGACAAGGCAGAGTTCGACGAATTCATGGACGAACGCGCCCGCACCGCCGCCAGCGAGGACCTGGAGGACGAGGATGAAGAACGGGGCGAGCCCAAGCGCCACTGATCCAAGCCCCCTCCGGCTGCCCCGCCCACCCGTCTGGGCGGGGCTTCCTAGTGACCATTCAGCAAAGGACCCATGTATGACCGCCCTGCCCGATCCTGACTACCAGGCAGAATTCTATGCGTCTGTTCCCGCCAAGCGGCTGATCGCCTGGATCGTCGACAGCATCCTGATTTTTGCACTCAGCGCCGGTGCCGTGGTGCTGACCGCCTTCACCGGGCTTTTCATCTGGCCGCTTCTGTATCTGGCCGTTGGTTTTGCCTACCGCACCGTGACCATCGCCAACGGGTCCGCCACCTGGGGCATGCGTTTTGCGGGTATCGAGCTGCGCGACGGCGAAGGCCGCCGCATGGACAGCGGCATGGCTGCGCTGCACACCGCGGGCTACACTCTGTCGCTGGCGCTGCCGGTGCTGCAGGTGATCTCGGTGATCCTGATGCTGACCTCCACGCGCGGCCAAGGCCTGACCGACCATTTCCTCGGCACCGTGATGCTGAACCGTCGGGTTTGAATGAAACCGGCAAGACAGCGTTAAACCATTTTCCACAAGACCGCTTGGCGCACCGGAACCGCGTTGCTATCATCCTTGGGACCGCAGGCGATCTGTTCCGCCTGTTCCGCGAAACTGCTGACGGGTTCCGATGCGCCATACTCTTCCGATTGCCCCGCAGTTCTATGTGACTGCGCCGCAGCCCTGCCCCTATCTGGAGGGCCGGATGGAGCGCAAGCTGTTCACCGCGCTGCAGGGCGACGGGGTGGATCAACTGAACAACAGCCTCAGCCAGCAAGGGTTCCGCCGCTCGCAGAATGTGCTGTACCGGCCGTCCTGTTCGGAATGCTCGGCCTGCCTGTCGGCCCGGATCGACGTTGCAGCCTTCAGCCCCAGCCGCAGCCAGAAGCGCACCCTGAAGCGCAATGCGCATCTTGAACGGCGCGCCACCTCACCCTGGGCGACCGAGGATCAGTTTGCCCTGTTCCGCAGCTATCTTGACAGCCGCCACGCCGATGGCGGCATGGCTGATATGGACGTCTTTGAGTACGCCGCAATGATCGAGGAAACCCCGGTGCGCAGCCGGGTGGTGGAATATGCGGCACCCGGCAGCAGCGAACTGACCGCGGTGTCGCTGACCGATGTGCTGGAGGACGGGCTGAGCATGGTCTATTCCTTCTACGCCCCGGACCGGCCTCAGGACTCGCTCGGCACCTTCATGATCCTGGATCACATCAAGATCGCGCAGGAGGCGGGGCTGCCCTATGTGTACTTGGGCTACTGGGTGCCCGGCAGCCAGAAGATGGGCTACAAGGCCAAGTTCTCCGGTCTGGAGATCTATCACCAGAGCGAATGGAAAAAGATGAGTGACCCGACGCAGTTCGAGACGGCCAGCCACCCGCTGTCGACCGATCCGATTGCCGAGCAGGTTGCAAATATCCAGCTGCCTGAACAGCCGATTCACAAGAAACGCTGATGCAATTCCTCCATGCCGTTTCGCTGGTGGTGGCGGATTACGACGCCGCCATCGCCTTTTACTGCACCCAGCTGGGCTGGCAGCTGGCAGAGGATATTGACCAGGGCCGCAAGCGCTGGGTCCGCATCCTGCCGCCTGGGGCCGAACAGGGAAGCCTGATTTTGGCCCGCGCTGAAGGGGCTGAGCAGGAGGCCGTGATCGGCAACCAGTTCGGCGGCCGCGTCGGGCTGTTCCTGGCGACGGATGATTTTGCCCGCGACCATGCCGCGATGCTGGCCAAGGGGGTGATCTTCGAGGAAGAGCCGCGGCATGAGCCCTATGGCACCGTCGCCGTGTGGCGCGATCCCTTCGGCAACCGCTGGGACCTGATCCAGTTCTCCTGAGGCCCCGTGCTGCCTCCTTTTTCATCTTTCCGCAAATACTCCGGGGTGAATGCGCGCCGCGCGCGCAGAGGGGGGCAGCGCCCCTGCCCGTTCCGAACATGCAAAAGGGGCCCGCTCGGGGCCCCTTTTCCGTTTCTTGCCTGCCGCCCGGATCAGTTCGGGATCAGCGCCGGTACGATGGTCACGATCGACGGGAACATCCACAGGATTCCGATGCCCACCACCTGGATCAGCACGAAAGGCACGATCCCGCGGTAGATATGGGCCGTTGTAACCTCTTTCGGCGCCACCCCGCGCAGGTAGAACAGCGCAAAGCCGAAGGGTGGTGTCAGGAACGACGTCTGCAGGTTCACCGCCACCATAATGGTCACCCACTTGGGGTCGAACGAGCCGCCGTAGATCACCGGACCGACGATCGGGATCACGATGTAGATGATCTCCAGGAAGTCCAGCACGAAGCCCAGGAAGAACAAGACCAGCATCACGATCAGGAAGACCGTCATCTCGTTGTCGAAGCTCTTCAGGAACTGCTGGATGTAGTGTTCACCGCCAAAGGAGATCACCACCAGATTGAGCAGCTGAGAGCCGATCAGGATGGTGAAGACCATGGAGGTCACCTTGGCGGTTTCCCGCACCACAGGGGTCAGCACGCCGGAGCGGAACAGAACCCAGCAGCCATAGAGCAGGCCGAACAGCGCGTAGAGATACATCGCATAGGCTGCAAAGAAGGCGATCCAGCTCTCGACTGAGACGCCGCCCTGGTTCACCCGCAGGTCGAAGTTCATGCCGATCAGGATGCACAGCATGACGGCAAAGGTCGACCAGATGATGATCTTGCCCGATTTGCCTTCATCCTGCAGCTTGCGGTAGGCCGCCAGCATGATGGCGCCGCCTGCCCCCAGCGCCGCAGCGGGCGTCGGGTTGGTGATGCCGCCCAGGATCGAGCCAAGCACCGCAACGATCAGAACCAGCGGCGGGAACACCACCCGGATCAGATCGTTTTTGGCGCAGCGGGCCGCAGCTTCGCGGCAACCGTAGAGCGCCAGCAACAGCGGCAGCGCGATCCACAGCACCGTCACCCCGGCAGAGGTAGTCGGCGCTATCGCCACCAGGTCCACCAGTGCAATCAGCAGGATGCCGATGGAACCCAGGATCAGCGGCTTGGCATCGCGCGACGGCGCCACACCCCGGCCAAAGGCCAGCACCAGACCCAGCAGAACCATGATCACGGTGATGCCGGTGCCGATCGGCGCGGCGGACGCGATCTTGGCGTCGCGGGCGGCGGTGATTTCCTCTTCGCTCAGCCGCTTGGCCAGGGCCACGCCGCCAGCCTCGTTGATGGCCTTCTGCTCTTCGACAGCTGCATCCCATGCTTCCTGCCCGTGCAGCTCAATCATCGAGGCCTTGCATTCCGCGCCGACATTGGTGCGCAGCGAAGCTGTTTCACCAGCATCTGAGAAGGTGGACACGACAATGTTCTGGCTGCCGATCACGTTGAAGCTGTTCAGCAGGATCGCGCCGCCGATCAAAGCCGCAGGCACGCCCAGGAACCAGATCAGCCCTTCATTGCGGGTGATCACCTCACCGGTGCCGCCCTCAATGTTCACCGCAGGCGCCTTATGCGGGTTCAGCAGCGCATAGCCGAAGGCGTAGGTGGCATAGAGGATCGCCAGCAGGATGCCCGGCAGCAGCGCCGCCTGGAACAATGTGCCGACCGAGACCACCGCCGGCTCGCCCAGGTATGTGAGCGCGTCGGAACAGCCAGCCTCCATCGCGCGGGTCTCCTGCGCAGTGGAGTAGAGGTCGCCTGCCAGGGTACCAAGAAGAACGATCACGATGGACGGCGGAATGATCTGGCCGAGGGTGCCAGAAGCAGCAATTACGCCGGTCGCCAGTTCTGGCGAGTAATTGTTGCGCAGCATGGTGGGCAGGGCCAATAGGCCCATGGTCACCACAGTAGCGCCGACGATGCCGGTGGAGGCCGCAAGGAATGCACCCACAACCACAATCGACACTGCCAGACCGCCGGGCAGCGGCCCGAAGACGCGCGCCATGGTGGTCAGCAGGTCGTTGGCGATCTTGGAGCGTTCCAGGGTGATGCCCATCAGCACGAACATCAGCACCGCCAGCAGGGTTTCAATCGACGCGCCCGCCAAAACCCGCTCATTCATCCGGTTGACGATGAAGGAGACGTTGCGGTCCAGCGCCACTTCCCAGCCCTGGGTGAACACCGGTTCGGCCAGCCTGGGCAAATCCGGGTAGCGGAAAACGGATATCTTATCGGGCCTGATGCCCGATCCCACCAGATCCCGGTAGGCCTGCGACGAGGTGTCGATGGCCTGGTGGATCAGGATGCCCGCGCTGTCCAGCGCAGCGATGATCCCGAAGGAGATGATCCCGGCACCGCCGATGGCAAAAGCCACCGGGAAGCCGGAGAGAATGCCCCCGAAGAGGCAGAAGAATACGATGAGCAGGCCGATCTCGACGCCATCAAGTCCAAATAGCATGTTTCCGACGTCCCTTTAGTGCGTGCCTTCGTAGGCTTCTTCACCCTCTCCAAGGCTGTCCTTGTCGAGGTATTTGTTTTCGCTGCCCTGCCCTTCGACGAACTCCAGGAAGGAGCGGTAGAAGAAGGCGATGGCGTGCAGGAACACCAGGCCTGCAAACAGCACCAGCAGGATCTTGAACAGGAAGTAGGCGTTGAACCCGTTAGGGCTGAAGCCGATGGTCTCCACGTTCCAGCGCAGCGCGCGGGATTTCATCACCAGCCGGTCAAGCGTGTCCGAGGCCGAGGGTTTCGGCACGATCAGATGGCGCCACAGGAAGAACCAGCCGTACATCCAGGTCAGCACTGCGGCGGGCATCATGAACAAGAGCGAGCCGAGCATGTCGACGACCTTCTTGGCGCGGAAGCTGATGCCGGAATAGATCAGGTCCACCCGCACATGACCGCCCTGCACGAAGGTGTAGGTCACACAAAGGCAGACCACCAAGGCATTGTAGAACTTCAACTCTTCGGCAAACCAGCTGATGTCCTGGCTGAACGGAATGCCAAAGCCAAAGCTAATGTCGGGCCGCGCAAACACCCGCTGCATGAAGACGATGATGATCTGTTGAAGCACCATCAGGAGGCCCGCCCAGGCAAAGAAGCGGCCGACGGTGTTGGCCAGCCCCTCCAGCCCGCGGACCATGCCCCACATGAAGCCGCGGAAGTAAATTCCGATGGCGGTCAGCACAAGGAAGGCGGTGAAGACGACAAAGAAAAACTCGACCGAACCGCCATAGTAGACGAAGCGCATGATCGAGGCCTTGTCGGACCAGTCGAGCCAGAGCTGCGGATGGGTGATGGCATAGCCGAAATTGTAAAAGGCGCCGGCGATATTCTGGACCAGCCAGAGCAATCCGCCCGCTATGGCGCCGAAGAAGGTGAGGCCACTCTCTTCCTGCATGTTTCCCCCGGGGGTCTTTGCTGCGGCGGGTCAGGCGCGCGGCCGTTTGGCCGGCCAAAGTCCCGCGTCACGCAACTGGAAAAGGATCCCCCGCCGCAGGCGGAGGATCCGGTTGATGCCGGTCAGGCGGATCAGCCCAGGACGCGGTCGCGCTGAACGCGGTAGGCGCCTTCGGATTTGGTAATCCAGCCGGAGGAGGCTTTCATCGAAGCTTCAACGCTGTTGCGGATTTTTGCAAACAGCTCGTCGCCCATGAACTCGTCCAGGGTTTCCTTGGTCGCGGAGCCGAAGGCATCCCAGACGCTGTCGGGGAATTCCAGGGTCTTCACGCCGCCGGACTGCAGGCGCTGCAGCGCTGCACCGTTGTTGTTCATGAATTGCGCCAGGCTCCACTGGTGGCCGGCAGCCGATGCCATCTCGATGATCTTCTGATGCGCAGGCGACAGGCCTTCGAACACTTCGCGGTTGGTGGCAACCGACAGCGCCGCGCCCGGCTCGTGGAAGCCGGCGGTGTAGTAGGTCTTGGTGATTTCCTGGAAACCAGCCTTCTCATCCGCCCAGGGGCCGATCCACTCGGTGCCGTCGATCGCGCCGGAGGACAGCGCCTGATACACTTCGGAGCCCGGGATGTTCTGCACGGAGGCGCCCAGTTTGCCCAGCGCCTTGCCGCCCAGGCCCGGCATCCGGAACTTGAGGCCATTGAAGTCTTCGGGGCCTTTGATTTCCTTGTTGAACCAGCCGCCGGCCTGCGGGCCGGTGTTGCCGCCGATGAAGGACTTGAGGCCGAAGATCTGGCCCAGCTCGTCATGCAGCGCATGGCCGTCGCCATGGTAGTACCAGTTCACCAGTTCCTGCGGGGTCATGCCGAACGGCACGGCGGTGAAATAGGCATAGCCCGGGTGCTGGCTGACGAAATAATAGTCAGCAGCGTGATACATGTCGGCCTGCCCTGCGGTCACGGCGTCGAACACTTCGAACGCGCCAACCAGCTCGCCTGCGGCCTTGACGTCGATGGTCAGGCTGCCGTCGGACATGGCGGTGATGGTGTCGGCAACGTACTGCGCCGAGTCATGCACGCCTGCCAGACCGCGGCCCCAGGTGGTAACCATGGTCAGGGTGCGGTTGCCCTGGGCATAGGCCGGTGCCGCCAGGGTGCTGGCTGCTGCTGCGGACCCGCCCAGCGCGGATGTTTTCAAGAAAGAACGGCGATCCATTAATTATTCCTCCCATTATCAATTCGGATTGCCCCAGGTCCCCCCAAGGCGGATCGGTTCGAGTGCGGTCAGCCTAGCGGCGGTGAATTTTATGTGAATACCTAGTACTGCGTAGAACGGAACGTTTTTGCCGGTAATTGCAGCAAATCGCATGCATTTCATGCGCGATGTGAAAACTTGCCGCTCATCCATAAAGTGCAAACCACACCTGCCCCTTTGATTCCTCTGGGCGGCTGCGCAATGATTCGGTACACGATTCTGACCCATTCCAGCGGAGTGCTCATGCGCCTGTTCCGTTCTTTGCTGCGCCCCGACTATGCGCAGAAACTATCGCTGCTGATGACCCTGCCCCTGATCGTGGCAGGCACTGCGATTGCGCTGGTGGTGGGTTATCAGTCCCGTGCCCTGGCCGAACGCGAAATTCAGGCGCTGGAAATGCAGCTGCTGGAGGCCAAGAAGGCGGAACTGCGCAACTACGTGACCCAGGCCCGCAACGGCTTTGCCCATATCTACGGCCTGGCGGCGCCGGATGATGCGGCGGCCAAGGAGCAGGTCACCCAGATCCTGAGCGCGATGATCTATGGCAAGGACGGTTTTTTCTTCGTCTACGACTATGACGGCACCAACCTGGTGAGCCCGCGGCAGACCGAATACATCAACCGCAACTGGGCAGGCCTGACCGACAGCGCCGGCGTGCCGGTGGTGGACGAGTTCATCCGCCTCGCACGTGACGGGGCTGGCTGGCACAGTTTCACCTGGGAAAAGCCCTCCACCGGTGAGGAGGCGCAGATGATCGCCTATGTGCTGGGCCTGCAGGACTGGCAATGGGCCATCGGCACCGGCGTCTTCATCGACGATGTGCTGGCCACTGTGGCCGCGTCGCGGGCAGAGGTGGAGGCGCGGGTGCGGCGCACGTTCTTGTATATCGGTGCGATCACGCTGATTTCGCTGGCTTTGGTCTTTGCTTCAGGCATGTTCCTGAACATCCGCGAGCGGCGGCTGGCGGATGCCAAGCTGAAGGAGCTGACCCAGCGGGTGTTCGACGCTCAGGAAGAAGAACGCGGCCGGGTCGCGCGGGAGCTGCATGATGGCATCAGCCAGCTGCTGGTGGGGGTGCGCTATGCGCTGGACAATACAAGCCGCCGCCTGTCTCGCGGCGACAGTGAGGCGGCTCAGGCACCGCTTGAGAAGGGCACAGAAAATCTGCTGACCGCCATTACAGAGGTGCGCAGGATCAGCCGCGACCTGCGCCCCGGCGTACTGGACGATCTGGGCCTGGGACCGGCGCTGAAGGCGCTGACCGATGACTTCGCCGTGCGCACCGGCATCGAGACCGAGTTTTCCACCGTGGTGTTCCGCAACCGCCTGGACCAGGATTCCAAGATTGCGCTCTACCGTATCGCGCAGGAAGCACTGACCAATATCGAACGCCACGCAGAGGCCACCAAGGTGAGCATCGACCTGCGCGGCCACACCCGCGGCGCCACCATGCGGATCTCTGACAACGGCCGCGGGCTGCCGCCGCGCGACGCCCGCACCGGACCAGGGATCGGCCTGCGCAACATGCAGGAACGGATCGAGCAGCTTGACGGCACCTTGCGCATTCTGTCATCACGGGGCACCCAGAGCGGTACCGTGATCGAGGCCAGCCTGCCCCTGAGCCACCTGCTGCCGCCTGGCGAGGAAGGCGCACCTGCACAAATGCCGTAACTTGGGGGCGGCAGCAGCGGCCTTGGGAAACATCAACAACTGCCGTTGGGGGGATGATGGCTGATCCGGTGAAAGTTCTGATCGTGGATGACCATCCGATGGTGGCCGAAGGCATCCAGTCGATCCTGGAAAGCTATAACGATATCGAAGTTGTCGGCTCCCTGACTGACGGGCAGGATGCGGTGGACCGGATAGGCGGGCTGGCACCAGACGTGGTGCTGATGGACCTCAACATGCCCAAACTGGGCGGCCTCAGCGCCACCGAGATCATCCTGGAACAGCACCCCGGCACCCGGATCCTGATCCTGTCGATGCATGACAGCGCCGAATATATTTCCACCGCGCTCAGCCACGGCGCCATGGGGTACGTTCTGAAGGATGTTCCCACAGAGGAGATCAAGCAGGCGATCGACGCGGTGATGCAGGGCAAGACCTACCTCTGCACCGGCGCGGCCGGCTCGCTGAAACCCAAGGACGGCGATATCCGCGAGGCGCTGACCGGGCGCGAGCAGACGATCCTCTTGGAACTGGCACAGGGCAAGTCCAACAAGGAAGTCGCGCAAACGCTTGATATTTCTGTCAGAACCGTCGAGACTCACCGCAAGAACATCAAGCGCAAGCTGGGGATTTCCTCCACCGCCGGCCTTACCCGCTATGCGCTGGAGCATGGCGTGCTGCAGGGCACCGGCGCCGGGTTCTGAACGCCATCTAGAATTTCCTTTGTGATCCGCAGCCCCTGCCCTAGCCTTGCGCGTCAAGGAGCTGCGCCATGACCACAGACAAGCCCGCAATCCCCCCGCAGACCCAGGCCAAATGGCAGCGGGTGGTGGATCTGGTGGCGGAGCTGACCGATGTGCCTGCCGCGCTGATCATGGCAACGGTCGATCTGGACCACCGGGTCAAGGTTTCCAACACTTCAGAGAACAACCCCTATTATCCGGGCCGCAAATACCATCTGAACGAAAAGCTCTATTGCTTTGGCGTCTTTGAGAACGACGGTGAACTGGTGGTCGAGGACGCCCAGTGCGAACCGCGCTGGCAGGACAACGAGGACATGGAGCACGCCATGTCCTTTTACATCGGTTATCCGATCAAATGGCCGGACGGGGAGATTTACGGCACCATCTGCGTGCTCGACACCCGGCGCAACAAACGCGCGCTGATGTTCCGCAAAGGGCTGCAGGAGTTCTGCCGGGTGGTCGAGGGTGATCTGGCACTGCTGCTGGAGGTGGCCCAGCGAAAGCAGGCACAGGCAGAACTGCGCGAGACGGTGCGGGCGCGGGAGGACACCATCAAGCGCCGCACTAAGGCGCTGGAGGAAGCCAACACCGCACTGCGGGTGCTGATCGACAACGTGGAGGCATCGCGCCACGAGAGCGAGCAGCAGATCGTGCAGCAAATCAAGGGAATGGTGCTGCCCTATGTGGCCAAGCTCAGGCATCTGGATGCGGGGCGCGAGCTGCAGAGCGCCTATCTGATGATGATCGAGGACAATCTGAAGAACATTACCTCGGCGCTCTCGTCCAAGCTGGCACAGACGCTGGAGCAGCTGACGCCAGCGGAGACCGAGATCATGCAGCTGATCATGATGGGCCGCACCACCAAGGAGATCGCCGCCACCCTGGGGCGCGAAACCAGCACCATTGATTTCCACCGCAACAACATCCGCCAGAAACTGGGTCTCAGCCGGCGCGAGAACCTGCGCCAGCATCTGATTGCGCTGAGTTCGGCAGAGTAGCCGCTAGTTTAGACTGCTGAGCAGTGCCTGCGACGGGTCGCCGGTTGCCGGCAAGCCGCGGCTGGACTGGTAGGCGCTGATCGCTGCACGGCTTTTCGGCCCCAGCACCCCATCGGCGCCGCCGGTGTCAAAACCGCGCGCGGTCAGGCGTTTCTGCAGCAGGATGCGGTCATCCTTGGTCAGCCCGTATTTGTCCGGCGGGAAGCTGGCGCGCAGCGGGGCGCCGCCGGCAATGCGGTCGGCCAGATGGCCCACACCAATCGCATAGGCATCCGAATTGTTGTAGCGCTTGATCGCATTGAAGTTGCTGGTGACGGTGAACACCGGCCCGCCCGGTTGCGGCTGCAGGCTGCGGCCCGAAGGGGTGCCCGGCGCACCGGCCTCGCCGCCCCATTTCAGGCCGCGGGTCCAGCCGTTCCGTTGCAGATACGCGGCAGTGGAGGCAAGTGCGTCGGTCGGGTCCTCCGACCAGATGTCGCGGCGGCCGTCGCCGGTGAAATCCACCGCAAAGGCCTGATAAGAGGTCGGGATGAACTGGGTATGCCCCATGGCACCGGCCCAGCTGCCGGTCATGCGGGCTGGCGTGATGTCGCCGTTCTGCAGGATCTTCAGCGCCGCCAGCAGCTGTTTTTCAAAGAACGCTCCGCGCCGCCCGTCATAGGCCAGCGTCGAGGTGGCGGAAATCACCGGAACGTTGCCGCGGCGCTCGCCAAAGAAGCTCTCCAGCCCCCAGATCGCACAAATAATTTCCGCATCGACGCCATAGCTGCGCTCCAGCGTGCGCAGCGTGGACTGGTGGCGGGCAAAGGCGGCGCGGCCCTTGGCAAGGCGCTCGTCCGAAACGGCGATGGAGAGGTAATCCTCCAGCGAGCGTTTGAATTCGGTCTGGTTGCGGTCGCGCTTGACCACGCCGGGCAGATACCCTGCCCCGCGGAAGGCGGCGCGCAGGGTGGATTGGGAAATGCCGCGGGCTTCTGCCCGTGTTCGAAAGGCGGCGACCCAAGCGTCATAACCCGCGTTTGGCACCGGCCGCAGGTCTGCAGGCAGGCCGGATGTGCCGCTGGGGCCGCTGCCTGCCGGTACCGTGCTGCTGCAGGCGCCCAGCCCCAAGGCTGCCAGGCCAAATCCGAAATGACGCCGTGTGATGTTCATGCTCTCTGCCCGCTCCAATAGGTGATTAGCTGCCCGGCTCCGTCCGGATCCTTTGAAAACAGGCTGCCAGAAACCAGCAGGTGCGCCAAGGCCCGGATTTCCTCCACAGCAAGGACCCGCCGCTGGTACATTTGCCCAAATTATGGGGATTGGCCCCATATTACCCCCACAATCTTCCGGGGCACCCCTTAGAGCCGTTGATGCCTAGCCTGTTTGCATCGCTGCGCCAAGGCGGCGGCCAGACAACAACAGGGAGACGGAACCAATGGATGAGCAAAAGAAGGACCTGAAACCGGCCAGGCTTGATGGCCGCAAGGATGGCCTGGCGCCCGGTCTGTCCCGGCGCAGCTTCTTTGCAGCCGCAGGCGCAGCAGGTGTCGGAACGGCCGCCGGCCTGCTGGGCAGCACCAGCGCACAGGCGCAATCAACCGACTGGCTGCAGCCCGGCAACAACAACCACGTGATCGACCTGCAGAACATGTCCGCCTTTACGGATGGCGAGGTGAAGATCGATTTCTATGGCCATTGCGCCCTCAAGATCACCTCGCCCGGCGGGGCCTCAATCCTGTTCGATCCGTGGCGGGACGATCCCTCCGGAGCCTGGGGACTGTGGTTCAAGCAGAAATTCCCGGAAACGCTGGTGGATATCACCATGTCCACCCACACCCATTTCGACCATGACGCCATCGACCGCCCGCAATCAACCATGGTGCTGGACCGGATGGTCGGCAGTTTCGAATTCGCGGATCTCAAGATCACTGGCTATGCCGACAAGCACGCCTGCGTCGCGCCGGGCTGGTACCCCTGGACCAACGCCCTGGCGGAATTCGGGGTTGAGGCCTGCCCGCCCAACAACCCGGGCCACATGGACATGGTGACCTATGTGGTGGAGACCGGCGGCATCCGCACCCTGATTTGGGGCGATAACCGGCCCGACCCGGCAGACGGGTTCTGGGATGCCATCGGGCGCATCGACGTGCTGACCCTGCCGGTCGACGGTTCCGAGCACATCCTGTCCTATGAGCAGGCCAACGCGCTGGTGGAACGTATCCAGCCCAAGGTGGTGATCCCTACCCACTACCTGTCGGAGACCACCACCTATACGTTGTCGACGCTGCAGCCCGCCGACACCTGGGTAAAGGACCAGAAAAGCTTCAAAATGCTGGACGGCGCCTCTCTGTCGCTGGCGGCGGCGGATGTGCAGGGGATGGACAAGGAGTTTCTGTATTTCGGGCATAACGCGCTGACGGAGTAATCCTCGGCATTGCCGCAACATTGTTGTGCCCGTCCGGGCGCCCTCCCCCCCGGGGCGCCCGTTTTTGTCAGTCCCGCAGCGCGTCTGCACGCAGTCCTTCGCGCTCGTAGTGGCGCGGCAGCACCCGGCCATAAAGCTGCCTGGTGCGCTCCACCCCGCCGCACATGCCCTCAGTCTCGACAAAGGAGAAGATGCCGACGTAGCGCCTGCGCGGGCCTTCGACCGGGGCTACCCTGTGCAATGAATAGCGGCCGCGGAAGATCTGCAGATCGCCCGGCTGCAGCACCAGCCTGCGCACCAGGGGCGAGCCGCCCGCCAGCACCCGCGCCACACCGTCGTAGTTTTCATCCGTGGGCGTGCGCAGCATTGGCGCGTACTCGAAATCGCCGCCTGTCTCGCCGTTCTGGATCGCCAGTGTCACCGTGTAGTTGTTGGTATCAAAATGCCAGGGGAAGCCGTCGCCCTCCTCGACCATGTTGATGATCACGTCCGCCAAAGGGTCGTCATAGCGGAAGAAACGGCCCTCCGGCTCGCCCAATGCCTCGCGGATGAAGGGCATGAAGCCGGGAAATTCATAGATTGTCCGCAGCGGACTGGCGGCGCCGAAATTGTCCGCTGGAATGAAGGCGTTGGAGCGGTCATAGAATTGGCGCACCGGATGGTCTTCCGGCAGTGCCGGGTCGTCTTTGGAGAAATATGCGTTGGTGCGGCTGAACGACTTATGCCCCTGATCCGCCACGCTATCTGCCTCTGCTGCCAGCCGGGCGATGCCGTCTTCATGCACAAATCCCGGCAGCACCGCGCAGCCGTCAGCCTCCAGCTCGCTTTGCACGTCCGCCATCATCCGCGCATAGGCAGGCGAGCCGGGCCGGTCGATGGGATACCGGCCCAGATCCACCAGTTCTGCAAGTTCAGCCATTGTATGTCCTTCCCTGTCGCCTCTTTTAAGGTGAGCTTGCCTGCTGCGGTTTGGCCGATCTGGCACAAACGGGACATCCCGGTGCCGGTTTTGAACGAATCCGCACGGAAAACCGCACCCGTTTTCGCGGAAATTTCGCCGCACCCCCGCCTGCAAGCAAGAAAATGTCCCTGAACCGGTGTTTTTTGACAGCTTTCGCGGTTGACGCCCCTGTCCGGCAGACATAATGTCGCCCGCAACGCAAGAAGGAGCCTGTGGCAGTGACCACCCTAGTCGTAATCGTAGGAACCAAGCGCATGGGCCGGTAACGGTAGACCATAATCGAACCCATGCGCCTCCGACCTGAAATCGGGGGCTTTTTTTATGCGTAACGGACGATGCCGCCAATTGGAGCAAAAAGCAGATGACACGTGAAATGACCGGCGCAAAGATGGTTGTCCAAGCCCTGAAGGATCAGGGTGTGGACGTAGTCTTCGGATACCCAGGTGGCGCCGTGCTGCCGATCTATGACGAGATCTTTCTGCAGAATGACATTCGTCACGTGCTGGTCCGCCATGAGCAAGGCGCGGTCCACGCCGCCGAAGGCTATGCCCGCTCCACCGGCAAGCCCGGCGTTGTGCTGGTGACGTCCGGTCCCGGTGCCACCAATGCGGTCACAGGTCTCACCGACGCTCTCCTGGACTCGATCCCGATCGTGGTTCTGACAGGCCAGGTCCCGACCTTCATGATCGGCTCCGACGCCTTTCAGGAGGCGGATACCGTCGGCATCACCCGCCCCTGCACCAAGCACAACTGGCTGGTCAAGGACACCGATGCGCTGGCCGGCACCCTGCACGAGGCATTCCACGTCGCCAAATCCGGCCGCCCCGGCCCGGTTCTGGTCGACATCCCCAAGGACGTGCAGTTCGCCAATGGCAAGTATCAGGGCCCGAAGCCGTCGGCCTCGCATTACCAGCCCCAGGTCAAAGGTGATATGGAAGAGATCACCGAGCTGGTCGAGGCCATCGAAAAGGCCAAGCGCCCGGTGTTCTATACCGGCGGCGGCGTCATCAACTCCGGCTCTGCAGCGAGCCAGTTGCTGCGTGAGCTGGTCGATGCCACCGGCATTCCAATCACCTCCACCCTGATGGGGCTGGGCGCTTATCCGGCCTCCGGCAAGAACTGGCTGGGGATGCTGGGCATGCACGGCCTTTACGAGGCCAACATGGCGATGCACGGCTGCGACCTGATGATCAACATCGGCGCCCGCTTCGACGACCGGATCACCGGCCGCATCGACGCCTTCAGCCCGAAGTCGAAGAAAGCCCATATCGACATCGACCCCTCCTCGATCAACAAGGTGATCCGGGTCGATATCCCGATTGTCGGCGATGTGGCCCATGTGCTGGAGGACCTGCTGAAGGTCTGGAAGTCGCGCGGCCGCAAGGTGAACCGCGAGGCGCTGGACAAGTGGCACAAGCAGATCAACGAATGGCGCGCGGTGAACTGCCTGTCCTTCAAGAACTCGGAAAAGACCATCAAGCCGCAGTACGCGCTGCAGCGCCTGGAGGAGCTGACCAAAGGCCGTGACCGTTACGTCACCACCGAGGTCGGGCAGCACCAGATGTGGGCCGCGCAATACCTGGGCTTTGAGGATCCGAACCGCTGGATGACCTCCGGCGGGCTTGGCACCATGGGTTATGGCTTCCCGGCCTCGATCGGCGCCCAGATGGCGCATCCGGACGCGCTGGTGATCAACGTCGCGGGCGAGGCATCGTGGCTGATGAACATGCAGGAAATGGGCACCGCTGTGCAGTACCGCCTGCCGGTGAAGCAGTTCATCCTCAATAACGAGCGCCTGGGCATGGTGCGCCAGTGGCAGGAGCTGCTGCACGGCGAACGCTACAGCCACTCCTGGTCCGAGGCACTGCCTGATTTCGTGAAGCTCGCAGAGGCCTTCGGCGCCAAGGGCATCTGCGTCAGCGATCCCAAAGACCTGGATGATGCGATCATGGAAATGATAGATTATGACGGGCCGGTGATCTTCGACTGCCTGGTCGAGAAGCACGAGAACTGCTTCCCGATGATCCCGTCGGGCAAGGCGCATAACGAGATGCTGCTGGGCGAGGCTGAGACGCAGGGCGTCATCCAGGCCGGCGGCGCAGTGCTGGTGTAACCGCGGCGGCGCCGCAAATTTCTTCGAAGAAATTTGCCAGGAAATTCGAATTTCCTGGCACCGACATACGAGAGGAAGACCACGAATGTCTGCCCTGCATATCAAAAAAGGCTCCAACCGCCACTCCGCCTACAACCTGCGCCCGACGTTTTCGGACGTGCAGGAGCGCCACACCATTGCGGTGCTGGTGGAAAACGAACCCGGAGTTCTGGCCCGGGTGATCGGCCTGTTTTCGGGCCGCGGCTACAACATTGAAAGCCTCACCGTGGCCGAGGTGGACCATACCGGCCACCTATCGCGCATCACCATTGTCACCACCGGCACCCCGCAGGTGATCGAGCAGATCAAGGCACAGCTAGGCCGGATCGTGTCGGTCCGCGACGTGCATGACCTGACGGTCGAAGGCGCCGCAGTGGAGCGCGAACTGGCAATCCTGAAAGTGGCAGGCGAAGGCGACAAACGCGTCGAGGCGCTGCGGCTGGCGGATATCTTCCGCGCCAACGTGGTCGACAGTACCCTGAACAGCTTTGTCTTTGAAATCACCGGTGCGCCGGAAAAGATCGATGCCTTTGCCGATCTGATGCGCCCTCTGGGTCTGGCCGAGATTGCCCGCACCGGCGTTGCCGCCCTTCTGCGCGGCAACTGACCCTGTCCCCGGCCCGTTAAGGGCCGGCGTTATCCTTGAACGTTGCGAAGCGGTGCGGAAACGCGCCGCTTTTCTGCTGCCTGCAGCGGGAAGGGAACAACCTTCTGCTCCTGGCAATCGGGCTCCGCCTTCTCACCGCATTCCGCTGTTGCGCTCAGCCGGTCGGCCAAATCAGGGCTGCCCTGCTCCACGACAACAGACAGATTTTCTGCAATTCGAATATTACCACTCAGGATTATGTCAAACTCAACCCAATCACCCGGGTTCAGCTCTGGAAAGCCTGCGTCAGCCTTGTTTGTGAAAAAAGCAAGGTCCCCTTGATCGTCGCACCATATAACGGCTTTGGTCAGGGGGGCGTCACTCCATAAAATGACTCCAATCATACCAGTCCTCGTATTGCCGCCCCCCAATTCTGAACCAATTAAGCTGACGCCAACATGACAAAAATCGGGTTGGGCTATTGCATTTTGTGTCAGTTCAATTAGCCTTCTGACGTGAATTAGCGACACCCCTGACGCAGGTAGGCGGCACAGACCGGTCCGGTGATGCCGAAAACTGGCATAAGCCTTCGGTAAAAGGGGAAAATTCTACGTAAAAGCCGGACAGTCAGGACCCCGAATGAACAGCCAGAACCGCTCTCCAGCTGACTTAAGGAACATGTTTGGCGCCAACTTGCGTCAACTGGCGCGGCAATACCGGTCGATTTCTGAATTGTCGCGGCAGCTGGGGATCAACCGCACCCAATTCAACCGGTACCTGTCCGGTGAAAGTTTCCCGCGCCCTGATGTTCTGGACCGTATCTGCCGTTTCTTTGACGTTGACGCCCGCATTCTGCTGGATCCGGTGGAGACGCTTTCAAAGGCAGGCCAGGTTGTAAATGGCGCCTTTCTGGCTGACTTTCTGGGCCACGGCGTACAGCAGCTGACTGAAGAGTTTTTCCCTTCCGGATTTTATCGCTTCACCCGCCGCAGCTTCATCAATGAAGAGAAGTTCGTGATCGGCTTGGTCTATGTGTTCCGCGAGGCCGGTGTCACCTATATCAAGGGGTTCGAGGCCAAGGAAGCAATGCTCAGCCAGGGTCTGCCGGCCAGCCCCGGCGTGCGCGAGTTTCGCGGCTACATCAGCGGCCACGAGGACGGCGTTGCCTTTGTCATCGCGCGGCGCAAGGCGATGACCTATTCCTTCAACTACCTGGCGCGGGTTGCCTCGCTGCAGAACAACTTCTGGTCAGGCTACGTCGCCCGCACCGTCCGCGAAAGCGGCACCGGCGAGCGGGTGACGCGGATGGTCTATGAGCATCTGGGCCGCGACACGGCCCAGGTTCTGGCCGCCGCCCGCAGCGCCGGGTTTGCCGATGAAGACTCCCTGCTGCCCTTCCATCGGCGCCTTCTCAACACCACTCAACCTTTCCACTGACGCTAACTGGCGTCTGTCAGCCTGTAGATGTGCCAGGTGGCGTGGCCCAGCAGCGGCAACACCAGAAACAGACCCAGGAACCACGGCAGCAACGCCGCAAAGGTCAGAACCGCGATCATTCCGGCCCAGATCATCATCACCACAAAATTCTGCTGCACATACTGAAAGCTGGTAATCATCGCGGTGACGAAATCCACCTCGCGGTCCAGCAGCAGCGGCAGTGCAATCACCGTGATCATGTAAAGCAGCAATGCAAACAGCGCCCCGACTACAGTGCCGACGGCCAGCATGATCAGCCCGTTGGCAGTCAGGAACACTTCCGCTGAGGTGGAAATATTGGTCATGGTGGCAGTCCCCAGGAACAGGGCAAAGATCATATGGCCGAGAAAGAACCAGAACAGGAAAA
This sequence comes from Leisingera sp. ANG-DT, assembly GCF_000813785.1. Lineage (NCBI taxonomy): Bacteria > Pseudomonadati > Pseudomonadota > Alphaproteobacteria > Rhodobacterales > Roseobacteraceae > Leisingera > Leisingera sp. ANG-DT. The sequence continues at coordinate 166,649 of NZ_JWLE01000001.1, read as the reverse complement.
CCACCACGATGATGGCGCAGATCGACGGCAGCTGGCGGCGGCTTTGCTGCACCACGACACCCAAAATCCGGCCAACTGCGATTCCCCTGCCCTGTTCCAGCCGGTTCGACACCTCATAAAGGCCAACCGCGGCAAAGGGGCCGATCAGCGGGAACCCGATGGCTGCCAGCACCAGCCAGTATGTGGTGCCGGTACGCACGGTGATCCAGGCCATCAGCCAGCCAGCCAGCACATAGACCGAAGCAAAGAACAGCCCGTAAAGCGGCTTCCTTCGGAAATCTGCCCAGCCCCGGCGCAGCGCCTCAAACAGCATTTGCGTCGTGACCCGCTGCAGCGGCGGCACACCAAAGGGTTTTTCGGGTGTCATCGCGGTACTCCTCCCCTCCGGCAGGCCCTGTTTTCTGTCCGGTCGCGGATGGCCTGCATCCTTTTCAAAAGCGGCATCAAAAATGCTTCATTTGAGCCTAGCCGCGAAATCCGCAGAATAAAATGCCTTACAGATGCATGATTTAGCGGCACCTGCCCGAAGCAGAAACTGCACAAAGAAAAAGGGCAGCCCATGCAGGCTGCCCCTTGAAAACTGTCAGATGCCCCGGCCGGACATCGCCGGGATCAGTCCTCAGCCTGCGCGTCCGCGCGGCTTTTACCGGCGACATTCAACGCCAGGGTGGCAGCCATGAAACCGTCCAGATCGCCGTCGAGCACCCCCTTGGTGTCAGAGGTCTCATGCTGGGTGCGCAGATCCTTTACCATCTGGTAGGGCTGCAGCACGTAAGACCGGATCTGGTTGCCCCAGCCGGCATCGCCCTTGGCCTCATGCGCCTCGTTAATGGCAGCGTTACGGCGGTCCAGCTCCTGCTGGTAGAGGCGCGATTTCAGCGCCTTCATTGCAATATCGCGGTTCTGGTGCTGCGATTTCTCAGACGAGGTCACCACGATGCCGGTCGGGATGTGGGTGATCCGCACCGCCGAGTCGGTGGTGTTGACGTGCTGGCCGCCGGCACCGGAGGAGCGGTAGGTGTCAACGCGGATATCAGAAGGGTTCACCTCGATCTCGATATTGTCGTCCACCACCGGGTAGACCCAGACGGAGCTGAACGATGTGTGCCGCTTGGCCGCCGAGTCATAGGGCGAAATCCGCACCAGCCGGTGCACGCCGCTTTCGGATTTCAGCCAGCCATAGGCGTTGTGGCCGGAAATCTTGTAGGCGGCGGATTTGATGCCCGCCTCGTCACCTGCGCTTTCGGACTGAAGCTCGACCTTGTAGCCCTTCTTCTCGGCCCAGCGCACATACATCCGCGCCAGCATCGAGGCCCAGTCGCAGCTCTCGGTGCCGCCGGCGCCTGCGTTGATCTCCAGGAAGGTGTCATTGGCATCCGCCTCACCGTCCAGCAGCGCTTCCAGCTCTTTCTCCGCCGCTTTCTCCTTAAGCGCAACCAGCGCCGCCTCGGCATCCTTGATCACCTCGGCATCGTCTTCCATCTCGCCCAGTTCGATCAGCTCGATGTTGTCCGACAGATCCTGCTTGATGCCCTTGTAGGTATCAATGGAATCCACCAGCGCCTGGCGCTCGCGCATCAGTTTCTGGGCGGCTTCGGGATCATCCCACAGGTTCGGGTCTTCAACCCGCGCGTTGAACTCCTCCAGCCGGTATTCGGCGGTTTCCCAGTTCAACCGCTGGGCAAGCAGCTCCAGCGATTTCTCGATGTCTGCGACGATGTTCTGGGTTTCCGCGCGCATGGGAGGTCCTTGCAATCTGAGATCAGGCCTGCGTGATAAACCACCCTTGCGCTGCGGGCAAGCGGCCAGGACGTTCCGGCACGTACCGGCAGCTTCAGACAATACATATAAAATGCAGCACGTTTTCCACCCTGAAGAATACGCGGAATTAACGCGGCCCGCTTGACGCTGGGGTTTGCAATGCGCGGCCGTCCGGCCCGCCATGGATTTGGGGAATTGGGACCATGCCCAGCGGATATCTTGTCCAGCTTGGAGACGGATCGCTTGATCACGGCGATACGATCACATCCACCTATTCCTCCTTTACCACCGACCAGAACCTGGGCGCCGGCAACTGGGTCTGGAGCGGAACGCACGGCGGCACGACCTATACCAACGAACTGGAACCGGGCGTCTACTATCTGGCGACCAACGGCAACGTCTATTTCGTACCGAATTACGGTCCTGTCGACTCGGTCAGCTCTGCCAGCGCAGACAGTCCGCCTGCCTATTCAGACACCGATGGCGAGGTTGAGGGCACCAGTGGCGCCGACACCATCGACAGCAGCTATACCGACGCCGACGGCGACCAGATCGACAATGGCAACGGCGGGGGCGCTTCAGGCAATCAGGACACGGTCGAGGCCGGGGCGGGCGACGATACCGTGGATGCAGGCGCCGACAACGACATGGTGTTCGGCGGTGAAGGCGGCGACAGTCTGGCAGGCGGCAGCGGCGATGACACGATCTATGGCGACAGCAGCAGCGAAGCGGGCCTGACAGACTCCGACCAAAGCATCACCGACGCCAATGTCACCGACACCAGCAGCGGTTTCACCGTCACGGCTAAGACCGTTGCAGGCAACACCAGTGCTGCCAACATCGACTACTACGATGGCGGCTATGGCGTGGCCGGTGCGATTTCCGACTCTGACAGCGGGGTTGACGCCCAGATCGGATATGACAAAGCCTCAGGCGTGTCAGAGGAACTGATCGTCGACTTCGACCAGGATACCGACGATGTCAGCGTCACCTTTAAGCATCTTTATTCCCAGTCGAACGGCGAAGAGGGCCACTGGGCCATCTACAAGGACGGCGTTCTGGTCGCCCAAGGGGATTTCACTGAGGATGTTGCGGGCTCTGGCACCGGCACCATCGACATCAGTGGCTATGGCGACTTCGACCAGCTGGTGCTGTCCGCCAACCTGCAGACCGATGGCACCGACGGCTCCGACTACATGGTCACCGACATCACCTTTGCGGTGCCCCCGGAAGTGCCCGCGGACGGGGATGACAGCATCGACGGCGGCGACGGCGATGACGTGATTTATGGCCAGGGCGGCGATGACACGATATCCGGTGGTAGCGGTGCCGATACGCTGGACGGCGGCGCGGGCGACGACAGCATAATTGCTGGCGAAGGGGATTCTGCCAGCGGCGGCGCAGGTGACGACTATTTCACAATCGTGTCCGACGAAGCCTTCGTCACCGGCGACATCACCATAACTGGCGGCGATGACGGTGAAACCACTGGCGACACGCTGGACTTCAACGGCCAGCTGGACAAGGGCACGCTGGTCATTACTGATGACACCGGCGGCAGCAAGACCGGCAGCGCCACCTTGCTGGACGGCAGTACCGTCTACTTTTCCGGCATCGAAAACATCATCTGCTTTGCCGCAGGCACCCGCATTGCCACGTCTGGGGGCCTGCGCGCCATCGAAACCCTGCGTCCCGGCGATCTGGTGATGACCCGCGACAACGGCCTGCAGCCAGTGCGCTGGATCAGCCAGTCAACGGTGCCCGCGACTGGCAACCTGGCTCCGATCCGCATCAAGGCAGGCCAGTTCGGGGCAGAGCGCGACCTGCTGGTCTCACCGCAGCACCGGATGCTGTTCAGCGGTTCCCAGGCCAGCCTGCTGTTTGGTGAGAGCGAGGTGCTGGTCTCCGCCGTGCATATGCTCAATGACCGCTCCATCCGGCGGGAGCCAGGCGGCACCGTGACCTATGTGCATGTGCTGTTTGGCCAGCACGAGATCATCTATGCCGAGGGCGCCGCCTCCGAGAGCTTCCACCCGGGTATTCAGGCGGTCTCAGCGCTGGAAGAACCGGTGCGCGAGGAACTGTTCTGCATCATGCCCGACCTGCGCTGGCACAGCGGCGAAGGCGGGCGCACCGCCCGCCTCTGCGCCTCCCGCTGCGAGGCGGCATTGCTGCTGCCGCCCAGTCCGCTGGATCAGTAAAGCCCTCCGGAACTGACTGTGCCGAAGGTCGCTTTTGGTCCCAGCACCGCAGTGCCGCCGCTGGAGGTGGTGACCTGGCGGCCGGATTGCTGAACTTCCTCGATCAGCGGCAGGTTCGATCCCATCGCAAAGCCGCCGTCATAGGTCAGGCCGAAGATCGGCTCCGCCCCGTCGCGGAAATACTCCGCCACCACATAGGCACCAGAGGCGCCGTCAGGCAGCCGCGCGCCAGTGTAGCGGTCGATCTTGATGAAATGGCCGCCTTCCGGCACCTCGAACGGGCCGCCGCCGAATTTTTCGGTCGCCTTCTTCATGAACTGCTGGAACACCGGGCCGCACATGGTGCCGCCATAGGCGCCGCGTCCCATCGGGCGGGGCTGGTCAAAGCCCATGTAGCAGCCAGCCACGATGTTGGATGTGAAGCCGACAAACCAGACATCACGGGAATCGTTGGTGGTGCCGGTCTTGCCCGCGGTGGGCACCGGAAGGTTGATCACGCTCGATGCGGTGCCGCGGTCAACCACGCCCTTCATCATCGAGGTGAGCTGATAGGCGGTGATCGGGTCCATCACCTGTTCGCGGTCGGTGACAATGCGCGGCGCCTGACCGGGCGCCAGGGTCGGGTCCGAGCAATCCACGCAGTCGCGATCATCGTGGCGGTAGATGGTCTTGCCGAAACGGTCCTGCACCCGGTCCACCAGCGTCGGCTGCACCCGCTCGCCGCCGTTGGCGAACATCGCATAGGCCGCCACCATCTTATAAAGCGTGGTTTCCTCCGCCCCGAGAGAGTTGGCCAGGAACGGCCCCATATTGTCATAGACGCCAAAGCGTTCTGCATAGCCCGCCACAACCGGCATCCCGACCTCCTGCGCCAGGCGGATGGTCATCAGGTTCCGGCTCATCTCGATGCCGGTGCGCAAGGGCGTCGGACCGTAGAACTTGTTGGTGGAGTTCTTCGGCCGCCACAGGCCCTGCGGCGTGTTGATCTCGATCGGGGCGTCGACGACGATGGTCGCCGGGCTGTAGCCGCTGTCCAGTGCCGCGGCATAGACAAACGGCTTGAAACTGGAACCCGGCTGGCGCATCGCCTGGGTGGCACGGTTGAACACCGAATGCTGGTAAGAGAAGCCGCCCTGCATCGCCAGAACCCGGCCGGAGTTCACGTCCATCGCAACAAAGCCGCCCTGGACCTCAGGCACCTGCCGCAGCGACCAGTGGCTGAAGGCATCGTCCTTCTTCTCGGCGCGGACCAGCACAACGTCGCCGCGGGTGAAGTTGTCAGCAAAGCTGCCTTTCATCCATTTGATGTCGGAGCGCGGGACAGAGCCTGTGCCTTCACTGTGTTCGACACCAACGGTCAGGGACTTGTCGCCGACCTCCAGCACCACTGCCGGATACCAGCGCCCGCCCAGCACAATATCGCGGGAGACATTGGCGTTTGCCAGCGCTGCACGCCAAGTGGGTTCGTCCTTCAGCTGCTCTTCTTCCAGCTTGACGCCGGTGCCGCGCCAGATGCCGCGGGAACGGTCGTATTTCTCCAGCCCGCCGCGCATCGCGAGCGCCGCCTCGGCCTGCATGTCATGGTCGATGGTCGCGCGCACGGTAAAGCCGCCGGTGAAAAACTCACCCTCGCCGAAGTCCTCTGTCAGCTGGCGGCGGATTTCATCGGTAAAGTAATCGCGCGGCGGCAGCGTGGTGCGGAAGCCCTCGAAATCGCCGTTCTGGACCGAGCGCAGCGGCTGCGCCACCTCCACGTCATAAACATCCTTGGAGATATAGCCGTTCTCGCGCATCTCCCGCAGCACATAGTTGCGCCGCGCCAGCAGGCGCTCCTTCTGGCGCACGGGGTGATAATCCGACGGCGCCTTGGGCATCGAGGCCAGCGTCGCCGCCTCATGCGGCTCCAGTTCACTCAGGGTCTTGTTGAAATAGGTCTGCGCCGCCGCGGTCACGCCATAGGAGTTCTGGCCGAGGAAAATCTCGTTCAGGTACAGCTCCAGAATGCGTTCCTTGTCGAGCGTTTCCTCCAGCCGGGTGGCGAGGATGATCTCCTTGATCTTGCGCTCGGCCCGGCGATCGCCGGACAACAGGAAGTTCTTCATCACCTGCTGGGTAATGGTGGAGGCACCGCGCACGTTCTGCCCGCGCGAGCGCACCGCCTCGATCGCCGCTGCGGCGATACCGCGGGCGTCATAACCGGAATGGCTGTAGAAGTTCTTGTCTTCCGCCGAGATAAAGGCCTGTTTCACCAGATCCGGGATCTCATGCGACGGGGTGAACAGGCGGCGTTCCTTGGCGAATTCGTCAATCAGGTGCCCCTCGCCCGAATAGATCCGGCTGATCGTCGGCGGCTGGTACTGGGCCAGCGATTCATGGCTCGGCAGGTCGCGCCCATAGATCCAGAACACCGCCCCAATGGTCAGCGCCACCATCGCCACGCCAAGGGTGATGGTGCTGAAGATGGAGCCGAAGAAAGAGAATATGAACCTGAGCACGGATGTTGGCCTTTCACGCGGGGTGCCGCCTATATAGGGACGGCAAGCGCCCTCGTCAAAACGGGAAACAGGGGATAGGCGCCGGGGAAGGTGGGAAAATCCTAGCAGATTTCACCGCACCCGGCCCCGATTTGCAGATGATCCGCTGATTCCGGCGCAAATATGCCTACTGCCGCACCAGCGCCCGGCGGGCATCATCTTCGATGCGCCAGGCAATCAGCCCGTTCAGAATGCCGCGGGCGGCCTTGGCGCGCCACTCTGCGTTTACCAGATTCTTGATATCGCGCTTGCTGGACAGAAACCCAAGTTCCACCAGCACGGACGGGATATCGGCGGATTTCAGCACCGAAAACCCGGCAGAGCGCAACGGCCGGTTGTTGATCGGCCGCCCCTGCGCCCGAAGCCCGTCGATCAGCGCCGCCGCCAGCGCGTCACTGCGCGGCTGGGTTTCCTGACGGGCCAGGTCCAGCATCACAGCCGTCACGCCGTCGTCAGCCTGTCTCAGGTCGGTGCCAGAGAGCAGGTCACCGCGCAGATGCCGCTCCGCCAGTTTGGCTGAAGCCGCGTCCGAGGCCTCTTTGGACAGGGTATAAACGGTCGAGCCGTGGGCGCGGCCCTCGGAAATCGTATCCGCATGCAGCGAAATGAACACGTCCGCGCCCGCCTGATGCGCCATTGCGATGCGGCGCTCCAACGAGACAAAATAATCGTCATCGCGGGTCAACAACACGGTGAACTGGCCGGACCGCACCAGCGCCTCGCCCAGCTCCCGGGCAAATTGCAGCATCAGGTGCTTTTCTACGACAACCTCTGTCTCAGCACCTGGATCAATACCGCCGTGGCCCGGATCCAGCATCACCAGCAACGGCGCGTTCTCATCCCGCGCCGCCTTCGCCTCCATGGGTTCCGGTGCGGGCAGGTCCCAGCGCGGGTCCTGCGGTGCCCCGGCGCTGGCGGCAAACTCCTCCGCTGTGACCTGTTCCAGCGCAACTGTCAGTGTTGCGGCCGCTGTCACCTGATCAACCGACAAAGCGGCAGAGGCCACCCTCATCGGTCCCGCCAGTTGCAGCACCAGACGCGACCAGCCGGGAACATAAGTGCCGAATTGCGCCGCGGTGACCTGATCCCCCTGCAGCAGTTTCTCTGCCGTCAACCCGGTCCAGTCGACCTCTTGGAAATCCAGAACCAAACGCGGCGGTTCCGTCAGGGTGAAAAGCCGGTACGGCACCCCCTGGCTGAGACCCAGCGTGATCTCTGCCCCCGGCCCGGCATCGCGCACCTGGCTGGCCCCGGCATCAATGCGCGCCAGCCCGCTGAAGCCGCTGCCGCCTTGCGCCCAGGCGCCTGCTGCCAGTGCCCAGATCAACGCGGTGAGTGTGATCAGTCTGCCCATATCTGCCTCATGCCTGGCCCTCCGGCCTTTTGGCCGGCAGACTAGGCAATTTGCGCGTGATTGGAAATCCGCCTTCTGCGTCTATCCGCGGCTTAATCCCGCGACGCCATGAACAGCGCCAGCCTTGCCAGGCCTTCCTCGATATCCGCGGTGGAGCGCGCATAGGAGAACCGCAGCGTGGTGGCGCCGCGGACGGGATCGAAATCCAGCCCCGGCGTCACGGCAACGCCAGCACTATCAAGAATTTCCGCGGCAAAGCTGCGGCTGTCATCCGTCAGGTCGGACACATCGGCATAGACATAAAACGCCCCGTCCGGCGGTGCGATCTTGGTGAAACCGGCCTTCGGCAGCCCGTCCAGCATCAGCTGGCGGTTCTTGGCGTAGACAGCCAGGTTATCCCGCATCTCGTCTTCGCAATCGAGTGCGGCCAGCGCCGCCACCTGGCTGGCGTGCGGCGCGCAGATGAACATGTTCTGGGCGATCCGTTCGACCACGCGCACATGATCCTCCGGCACCACCATCCAGCCGACCCGCCAACCGGTCATCGAAAAGAACTTGGAGAAGGAATTGATGACATAACACTCGTCGGTCAGCTCCAGCGCCGTGACTGCCTTCGCCTCGTATTCCAGCCCGTGATAGATCTCGTCGGAGATAAAGCTGGCGCCTTCTTCCCTGGCCGCATCGATCAGCGCCCCCATCGCCGCACGGTCCAGCATGGTGCCGGTCGGATTGGCGGGCGAGGCAACCATCAGGCCGGACAGCTTTTGCCCCTTGAGGTCCGCCGCGACCGGCTGCAGCCGGTTTTCCGGTGCGGTCTGGATGTCCACCGGCACCAGCCCCAGCGCCTTCAGGATCTGCCTGTAGGAGGGATAGCCCGGCGCGCCGATGCCCACGCGGTCGCCGCTGTCGAACAAAGCGGTGAAGCTGAGCAGAAAAGCGCCGGAGGAACCCGGCGTCACGATCACCCGCTCTGGGTTCAGATCGACATTGTACCACTCCCCATAGAGCTGCGCGATCCGCTTGCGCAGGGCTGGCAGGCCCAGAGCAACCGTGTAGCCCAAGGCGTTGTTCTCCAACGCATTCCCCAGCGACTTCAGCGCCCCGGATGGCGCCCCGGTCGACGGCTGGCCCACCTCCATGTGGATGATGTGGCGGCCCGCCTCCTCAGCCTTGCGGGCAGCCTCCATCACATCCATCACAATGAAGGGATCGACCTCGGACCGGGTTGAGTTTCGCATGCTAATCTCCCAATGTGCGCGCATGAGTTTTGACCGTTTCTTCCGGCTGGCGTCAATCCCGGCTCTTCTGGTTTGCACGCTTGTCCAATTTGCAGCGGCGGCGCAGGCGGCGTCTATCTCGCTGCTGCGCGATCCGGATATCGAATACGGGCTGAACCGGCTGGCGGCCCCGGTTCTGCGCGCCGCGGGTTTGAACGCAAACCGGGTTCGCATCCTGCTGGTCAACGACTCGTCCTTCAACGCATTCGTCCTGGATTCTCGAACGATATTTGTGAATTACGGGCTGATCCTCAAGGTCACCTCACCGGAAATGCTGCAAGCCGTGCTAGCCCATGAGGCGGCCCATATCACCAACGGCCACCTGTCACGGCGAATGCAGAACTTGCGCTCTGCCAACAGTGCTGCCGGTCTTGGCCTGGCACTGGCCGCGCTGGCTGCGGCGGCAGGCGGCGGGGATGCGGCGGCGGGCATTGCCATCGGCACCCAAAGCTCGGCCTTCCGCAGCTTCCTGGCCCACACACGGGCAGAGGAAAGCAGCGCCGACCGTTCCGCCGCTGACTACCTGAACCGGGCAGGCATCAGCCCGCAGGGACTGGTCGATCTGCACCGCGCCTTTGCAGGCCAGGAAGTGCTGAGTGCAGGTACCCAGGATCCCTACACCCGCTCCCACCCCCTCAGCCGCGACCGTATGCGGGCCGCGCAGGCCTATCTGGCCGCCTATGGCGACAAGGGCCAGACCAGCCCGGACGCGCAATACTGGTTCGCCCGGGTCCGCGGCAAGCTGTCGGCCTTTACCCGCGCGCCGAAATGGACCCTGCGCCGAGTGCGCGAGGAGCAGTACAAGGACGTCCGCCTGATGCGCGAGGCCGCCGCCTATCACCGGCAGAGAAACCTGAAAAAGTCGCTGAAGGCGGTAAACGGCGCGCTGGCTGCACGGCCTTCCGATCCATTCTATTACGAACTCAAGGGCCAGATCCTGATCGAGAACCGCCAGTGGTCCGCGGCACTAGCCGCCTATGGCAAGGCCGTCAGCCTTGCCCCCAAGGACCCGCTGATCCTGACCGGCTACGGCCGCGCACAGCTGGCCGCGAGCCAGCCCAAAGCGGCACTGAAATCCATGGAACGCGCCCGCGCCATCGACTTCCGCAATACAGTGCTGCTGCGCGACATGTCGCTGGCCTATGCCAAGACCGGACAAAACGGCATGGCCGCCCTGGTCACTGCCGAACGCTATGCCTTGCAAGGGCGTCTGAATGACGCCGGCATTCACGCCAAACGGGCCACCGCCCTGCTGCCAGCCGGATCCCCCGCCGCCCGGCGGGCGCAGGATGTGCTGGTGGCCTATGAACAAGCTCAGAAGAGAAAGAGACGCAAATGACCCTTTTCACCCGCACCGCCACAGCCGCGGCTACTGCCCTGGCCCTCCTGGGCGCGCCGGCGCAGGCCTTTGACATCAGCTCAATGTCGGAGGCGGAACGCGAGGCCTTCGGCAAGGAAGTGCGCGAGTACATCCTGGCCAATCCAGAGCTGATCCTGGAGGCCGTCGACCTTCTGGAACAGCGCCAGCAGCAGGCCGAAGCCGCCCGCGATGACACGCTGGTTGCCGACAATCTGGCGGAGCTGCAAAACGACGGATATTCCTGGGTTGGCGGCAACCCTGACGGCGACATTACCCTGGTCGAATTCATGGACTACCGCTGCGGCTACTGCCGCAAGGCCGCACCGGAAGTGGCCAAGCTGCTGGAAAGCGATGGTAATATCCGCCTGGTGATCAAGGAACTGCCGATCCTGGGCGACGCTTCCGTTCTGTCCGCACGCTTTGCCGTCGCAACCAAACAGGTGGCAGGCGATGATGCCTACAAGGATGTGCATGACGCGCTGATCGAATTCGGAGGTGAGCCGAACGAGGTCGCCCTGCGCCGCCTGGCAGACGGCCTGTCGCTGGATGCTGAGGCAATTTTTGCCAAGATGGACAGCGAAGAGGTGACCGCAGAGCTGCGCCAGACCCGTGCGCTGGCACAGAAGATGGCAATCTCCGGCACCCCGACCTTTGTGCTGGGCACCGAGCTTCTGCGCGGCTACCTGCCCGCCGATCAGATGGAGCTGATGGTGGCGGAAATCCGCGAGCAGCAGAGCTGACAGGTTAAGTTGAACCGGCTGGTCCGGGGCTCTGCCCCGGACCCCGGAGTATTATTGCAAAGAAGAAGCATAGCTGGCGTTTGAAACGCCCTACTCCGCCGCCTCTTGAGTCGCCTCGATCTGGGCAGCCTTTTTCTCGACCTCTTCGACGATGTGGTCGACCATCTGTTCGTTGGACATCTTGTGGCTGGCCTTGCCCGCCAGGTAGACCATGCCGGAGCCCGCGCCGCCGCCGGTGAAACCGACATCGGTCATCAGCGCCTCGCCGGGGCCGTTCACCACGCAGCCGATGATCGACAGGCTCATCGGCGTGTGGATATGGGCCAGCCGTTCCTCCAGTGTTTCCACCGTCTTGATCACGTCAAACCCCTGCCGCGCGCAGCTGGGGCAAGAGATGATGTTGACGCCGCGATGGCGCAGGCCGAGAGACTTGAGGATCTCGAAACCTACCTTCACCTCCTCCACCGGATCGGCAGAGAGGCTGACGCGCAGGGTGTCGCCGATGCCCATCCAAAGAAGCTGGCCCAGGCCGATCGCCGATTTGATGGTGCCGGAGACAAAACCGCCGGCCTCAGTCACGCCAAGATGAATGGGCGCGTCGGTGGCTTCCGCCAGCTGCTGGTAGGCGGCGGCGGTCATGAAGACGTCGGAGGCTTTCACCGAGATCTTGAATTCGTGGAAGTCATGATCCTGCAGGATGCGAATATGGTCGAGACCGCTCTCCACCATCGCTTCAGGGCAAGGCTCGCCGTATTTGTCAAGCAAGTGCTTTTCCAGAGACCCAGCATTCACCCCGATGCGGATCGAGCAATTGTGGTCGCGCGCCGCCTTGATCACTTCAGCCACGCGCTTTTCGTCACCGATATTGCCCGGGTTGATGCGCAGGCAGGCAGCCCCGGCCTCGGCGGCCTCGATACCGCGCTTGTAGTGGAAATGGATGTCAGCGACGATCGGCACCGGGCTTTCGCGCACGATCTCCTTCAGCGCCTTAGAGGAAGCCTCATCCGGCACCGAGATCCGCACCAGATCAGCGCCCGCCTCTGCCGCCGCCTGAACCTGTGCGACCGTTGCGGCCACATCGGTGGTCAGCGTGTTGGTCATAGTCTGCACCGCGATCGGGGCGTCGCCGCCGACGGGCACGTTACCCACATGGATCTGGCGGCTCTTGCGGCGCTCGATATGGCGCCAGGGGCGGATGTGATTGATCGACATTGCGGCTGGTGTCCCGGCTGGATCCTGTTGCGGTCTAGATACGTGCAGACGCCCGGCGCTGCAATGGCGGCACCGGGCGTCTTTTGCGAATTCCTGCGCGGGCGTTATTCTTGCGGAGGCTGTTCGGCCTGCAGTTGCGCAACCAGAGTGGCCAACGCCTCATTGCTGCCGTCCTGCAGATCCGCCAGTTCAAACCGGCCGGTGATCGCGTCCATCGACAGCTCGACATTCTTGGTGACCTGGCCGCGCTCGCCGACCGGGCCGAAATGCTGGCCATTGACGGCAAAGTAGATCGCGCTGCTTTCACCGGTGCGCAGTTTCGGCGCGTCCTCGGTCACCGGCACCTGGAACCGCTGGCCCGCGTCCATTATAGTTTCCAGGATCACGCTGCCGTCCGCCGCGGTGACCTGCACCCAGGAGGGGCGCACCGCAACCATTTCGACACCCGGTGTAACCTCGGCCAGAACCTGGGGCACCTGCGGTCCCTGCTCACCCTGCTGCAGCGGCCCGGCACCGTCAAACGGCAGGCTGGCCTCCGCCAGGCTGATCGTGGGCACATCCGGCGCCGCAAAATTGCCCAGCGTCGACGGGTCAATGGTGGAAATCGGTGCGTCACGCGCCACCAGCACCGGCACATCCAGCGCCTGCGGACGGTACAGCCGGTCCAACGCCTCAGCCGCGGGGTCCTGGCTGCCCTCGGCAACCTCCAGCACCGCGCTGCTCAGCGGGTCGAGATCCGCCAGCACTGCCGGGGTTTGGTCCACCGGTGCAAACTGCACCTGCTGCACCTCTTTCAGGACGGCCCAGCCGCCATATGTAATGCCGCCAATCAGGCCGGCCAGCACCATCAGCGAGCCGACGGCACGCAGCTCAATCTGGCTGAGGATGCTGCTGGGCGCGGGAATGAACGGAGTATTCGGCGAGGCAAAGGCATCGCCGCCCAGGCCCTTGGACGCAGGCGCCGGCGCTTTGCCGGACTTGCTGCGGCTGGAAGCCTCTGCCGACATGCCATGGGCTACAGAAAAGCCGCTTTCCTTGCAGAAATCCTGGAACGCCTGCTCGGCATCCATGTTCAGATAGCGCGCATAGGACCGTACATAACCGGCGATGAAGCCGGGCGTGTCAAACGCGGAAGGATCGGAGTTTTCGATGGCAGCGATATAGGAGGCCTTGATCCGCAACTCGCGCTGGACGTCGAGCAGCGACTTGCCCATCGTCGCCCGCTCGCCGCGCATCACGTCGCCAAGCTTCAGCTCGAAATCGTCAAAACCCTTCGGCTCTGCCGTTCCGCCATGCTCATCTTGCTTGCGCTGGGTGAAGCGCCCGATCATGCCTGCCGTCCCATAATATGCCTGCCGCCATCGTTTCTGTACGGTGAAAGAATCACATTTGCGACTCAGATCCGTTCATTGATTAGCAACAGCGTAACACACTCGGCGTTAATTTACACTGATCAGTAGGTTACCCGGCAAGTTCGGCACGATTCAGCGCACAATGCGACCACAATGCGTCCATTGCATGGACCAGCGCATCGATCTCCTTGGGGCCGTGCACCGGCGACGGCGTGAAGCGCAGCCGTTCGGTGCCGCGCGGCACGGTGGGGAAGTTGATCGGCTGCACGTAGATGCCGTAATCCTCCAGCAGGTGATCGGACAGCACCTTGGTATGGACCGGGTTGCCGACAATCACCGGCACGATGTGGCTGCCGTGGTCGATGATCGGCAGGCCCAGGCCTTTCAGCCGCAATTTCAGCACCTTGGCCTGATCCTGATGCTTGTCACGCAGGTCCTGCGCGCCCTTCAGATAGGCGACGGAAGCGGCCGCCCCTGCTGCAACAGAAGGCGCCAGCGAGGTGGTGAAGATAAAGCCCGGCGCATAGGAGCGGATGGCATCGCACATCTTGGCCGAGGCGGCGATATAGCCGCCCATCACGCCATAGGCCTTGGCCAGGGTGCCATTGATGATGTCGATGCGGTGGGCCAGGCGGTCGCGCTCTGTGACGCCGCCGCCGCGCGGGCCGTACATGCCAACCGCATGCACCTCGTCGATATAGGTCAATGCGCCGAATTCATCCGCCAGGTCGCAGATTTCGGCAATCGGGCCAAAGTCGCCGTCCATCGAATAGACCGATTCGAAAGCGATCAGCTTGGGCGCCTTGGGGTCGTCGGCCTCCAGCAGTTCGCGCAGGTGGGCCACATCGTTGTGGCGGAAGATGCGCTTGGCGCCGCCATTGCGGCGCACGCCCTCGATCATGGAGGCGTGGTTCAGCGCGTCGGAATAGATGATCAGCCCCGGGAACAGCTTGGGCAGCGTGCTCAGTGTCGCGTCATTGGCGATATATGCGGAGGTGAACAGCAGCGAGGCTTCCTTGCCATGCAGGTCGGCCAGCTCCGCCTCCAGCTGCTTGTGATAGACTGTGGTGCCGGAGATGTTGCGGGTCCCGCCAGAGCCTGCACCGGTAGCGTCGATGGCATCATGCATCGCATCCAGCACCACCGGGTTCTGCCCCATGCCCAGATAATCGTTGCCGCACCAGACAGTGATGTCCTGCTTGCTGCCATCGGGCCGGTTCCACACCGCGTGCGGGAAATGGCCCTTCTTACGTTCGATGTCGATGAAGGTCCGGTAACGGCCCTCTTCGTGAAGGCTGGCAATCGCTGCGTCCAGTTTCGCGGTATAGTCCACCGGCATCTCCATAGCTAATTGTGCTCTTGCGGAGCACGCGGGCTGTGTAAAGGGCACGGGTCTTCTGACGATTAGGCCACAATCACGTTCGCGACTGGTTACCTGAGGCAGTCCCTTCGATCAACTGAATACGCGCCGCCACGGGTGCGCAACATTGATGCAGGTCAAATAGAACTTAAACAATAACCAGGCAAGGACAGCTGCGGCCAACCTTTGGCCGTTTGCGTCGTATCTGTTTCCCATTTTTCCATATAATGCACCGGATCGGAAACCTCAGCAGCAGAAAATGCCCTGAAAATCCAGCGCTGAGGCCTCTGGCCCCTCCCCAGCCGCGCTGCTAGGGTCCGCGGCAAATTGGCCCAAATTCCAGGGCCTGCCCGGACAAACAGGAGAGCAATAGATGGCACTGAATGACGTTCTGGACCGGATCGACGCAGAGCTGGACGCCGCAACCGAACGGCTGATGGAGCTGTTGCGGATCCAGTCGATTTCCACCGACCCGGCCTACAAGGCGGAATGCGACAAGGCTGCCGACTGGCTGGTCGCCGATCTGAACTCCATCGGCATCAAGGCGGAAAAACGCGCGACCCCGGGCCACCCGATGGTGGTCGGCCATGTGGGCGAGGAGAACGCGGACGCGCCGCATGTGCTGTTCTACGGCCATTATGATGTGCAGCCGGTCGACCCACTGAACCTCTGGAACACACCGCCGTTTGAGCCGCAGCTGGAGGAAACCCCGAACGGCACCGTGATCCGCGGCCGCGGATCGTCGGACGACAAGGGCCAGCTGATGACCTTTGTCGAGGCCTGCCGCGCCTGGAAAGCCGTCAACGGCTCCCTGCCCTGCCGCATCACCTTCTTCTTCGAGGGTGAAGAGGAGAGCGGCTCCCCCTCGCTCATTCCCTTCATGGAAGCCAACGCAGAAGATCTGAAGGCCGACATCGCGCTGATCTGCGACACTTCGATGGTGTCGCGCGGGGTGCCGTCGATCTCCTCCCAGCTGCGCGGCATGCTCAAGGATGAGTTCACTCTCGTTGGCCCGCGCATCGACCTGCACTCCGGCCACTACGGAGGCCCCGGCCTGAACCCCCTGCGCGAGCTCAGCCGCATCGTCGCCTCGTTCTATGACGAAGAGACCGGCAGGGTCGCTGTCGAAGGCTTCTATGAAGGTGTGCATGAGGTGCCCGAGGACCAACTGCGCCAGTGGGAAGGCTGCGGCTTTGACGAAAAGGACTACCTCGACAACGCCGGCTACACCCAGGCGCACGGCGAAAAGGACCGCTCGGTGCTGGAACAGCAATGGGCCCGCCCGACGCTTGAGGTGAACGGCCTCTGGGGCGGCTACAACGGCGCGGGTTCCAAGACCGTGATCCCGTCGGAGGCGCACTGCAAGATCACCTGCCGCCTGGTCGGCGACATGGACCCGGACGCACTGCGGGTGAAAATCCGCAAACATGTGGAGGCGCAGCTGAAACCCGACTGCAAGGTGGTCTGGGACAACGATCTCGAAGGCTCCAAGGCGTCAGTCATGGACATCACCCGTCCCGAATTCACCGCCGCCCGCGCCGCCCTGTCGGACGAATGGCAGCGCGAAGCGGTGTTCTGCGGCATGGGCGGCTCGATCCCGATCGCGGGTTTCTTCAAGTCGATCCTGGGCATGGAATCGATGCTGGCCGGTTTCGCCAATGACGACGACGCCATCCACTCGCCCAACGAGAAGTATGACCTGAAAAGCTTCCACAAGGGCATCCGCTCCTGGGCCCGCATCCTGGACGCGCTGACGCAGAAATAAGCAGCCGCAGGGCGGGCAAATCGTCCGCCCCGCCACCGGCCCCGCAAGGAGGGGCATTCTCCCGCCCGTCACCGGTGCTCTGACGAGCGCTTCTTCGATGCCGCGCCAAGGCGCGGGAGCCCTCCCCTTTCTCCCGAACGCAGCGGCAGGCTTGATCTGGAACGCCGCTCTGGCTCCAATGCGCGTGCGCCCGTCAGCCAAGGGAGAGAGCCATGCCAGCCGCCATCGAGACCGGCACACGTCAGGTGAACGGCCAGCAGATCGCCTATACAAGACGCGGCAATGGACCGCCGCTTCTGCTGCTGCATGGTTTCCCGCAAACCAAAGAAATGTGGGAACACACCATCCCCGGCCTCGCCCGCAATTACACCGTGGTGACCGCCGACCTGCGCGGCTATGGCGCCAGCTCCAAGCCTGAAGGCGTGGAAGCGATGAGCTTCCGCAACATGGCCGCCGACCAGCTGGCGCTGATGCAGGCACTGGGATATCCGCGCTTTCACCTGGCGGGCCACGACCGCGGCGGCCGAACTGCCCACCGGCTGGCGCTGGACGCCCCCGAAGCCGTCGCAAGCCTCACCGTGATGGACATTATCCCGACACACCGGCTGCTGGATCAGCTGACACAGAAGGTCGCCCGCGCCTATTACCACTGGTTCTTCCTGGCCCAGCCCGCGCCGCTGCCGGAACGGATGATCGGCGCCGACCCGCAGGCCTATTTCGAAAGCTGCCTTTTGGGCTGGGGCGGTGCATCGCTATCGGACTTCCCGTCTGATGCATTGGCCGCCTACCGCCGTGCCTGGGCAGATCCGGCCTGCGTCCATGCCATGTGCAACGACTACCGCGCCGCGATCGAGTTGGATTTCCATGACGATGCCCGCGATCTGGACCGTCAGGTTCAATGTCCGGCGCTGGTGCTTTACGGCGCCGACGGCGCCATGGCGCGAGCCTATGACGTCGCCGCCACTTGGGCGCCCCGGCTGCAGAACATGGCGGCCCGCGGTGTACCCGGCGGGCACTTCTTCATCGACAGCGCCCCGGCTGAGACCGCCGCTGCGCTGCTCAGCTTTCTCAGCCCGCTGCCACCGCCTTGACCCGCTGGAAAATCCGCCACTGCCAGCGGCTTTGATGTTCGTTTTACGCACCAGGTTAAGACTTGCTTATCGCTCTTGCCCTAACCTTGCGGAAACACCTGATCGAATTGCACACGGAGGCAGAGATGACACAAAGCAGGTTCAACCGCCCGCCGGGGTTCGAGGGCAACCAGACCGACCCGGAGGAAAGCTACCGTGCCGGTTATCAGCACGGTACAAGGGTGCTGCTGCGCTATCTGGAATCCAATCCCAAGCCCGATCTTGACCGGCTCAAGAAATGGGTCGATGCGGAGCTGACCGGCTGGCGCCACGACACAGAGGCGGCACCGAACCCGCCTGCTATCTGACCGCTCCGCCGCCATACCGCTTGCCCGCCCCGCTTCCGGCGGTCAGGCTGGTTTCATGACACAAACGATTCTGACCGGCGGCCCGCGGCTGGCCGAGTTCGTCGCCTTGGAAACCAAGGTCTGGGAGGCGCTGGTTGCCGGTGACCCCGAGGCCGATGGGCAGATGCTGACCGAGGACTTCCTGGGCGTCTACCCCAGTGGCTTCTCGGACAAATCAGGCCACTGCGATCAGCTGCAAAACGGACCGGTGATGGCGGGCTACCGCCTCAGCGATGCGCAGCTGCGCGTCATCAGCCCGGATGCCGTGCTGCTCAGCTACCGAGCGGCCTATCTCCCCGCCGGCACCACGGCATGGAAATCGATGCTGATTTCGTCCCTGTGGGAAAAAAGCGCAGCAGGCTGGCGCAACAGCTTCAGCCAGGACACCCCCGAAGTCACAGCGGCCCCGGGAAGCCCACCGGAACACGGATGACACACGCTGGACGCGTCTCTAATTCCTTAAAACTGAGGAAGAAAGTGGCGCGGTTGACGGGGCTCGAACCCGCGACCCCCGGCGTGACAGGCCGGTACTCTAACCAACTGAGCTACAACCGCGCATGGGCCTTTCGGCTATGGTCCCCTCCGGGGCGGACCCTGATACGCCAGGGCGACGGGCGAAAGTGGCGCGGTTGACGGGGCTCGAACCCGCGACCCCCGGCGTGACAGGCCGGTACTCTAACCAACTGAGCTACAACCGCATTTTCGCCTTGCGGCGGATCGTCTCCGATCCAGTCCCCTCCGGGGCGGTCCCTGTTCGGCCCCGGGAAGGGGCGCAGCAGTGGCGCGGTTGACGGGGCTCGAACCCGCGACCCCCGGCGTGACAGGCCGGTACTCTAACCAACTGAGCTACAACCGCCCGCTGCACATTCGAGCATCGCTGCCGAATGTTGGGCTGTAATATTCTCCGCCCGGTGACCCGTCAAGCGGTGTTTTGCCTTTTTCAGAACTTTCCCGGAAAAAAATGGCAACCCCCGGATACCACACTGAAACATCATAAAAAACTCAACCGCAGCAAACACTTGCGCGGGATATTTCTTTATCTTCGGAGGAGGTGAATGGTGGGTCGTGAGAGGCTCGAACTCCCGACATCTTCGGTGTAAACGAAGCGCTCTACCAACTGAGCTAACGACCCGTTGAGCGGGGATTTAGACAATGGCGCCGGACTGCGCAAGGGGGCGGGCAGAAGTTTTTTCACTTTCCGGCGCCATCTGTCCCGGACGATGCAGGGCAGCGGGGCAACACTTCACCGCAGCCAGAGGGCAGCAGGTTCAAGCCATTTGCCAAGCGGCGGCGCGAAGGGATAGCAATCTGCGCAACCGGCCCGGAAAAAGCAGAGGCCGGAAGCGATTACACGACCGGAGCAGTATCCATGAAACGCCTTTTCAGCGCAGCCTGCGCAGCCGCAGCCCTGGCCGGCAGCCTGCAAGCCGCGGAAATCACCGGCGGCAGCTTTGACCTGTCCACCTCGGCCTTTGCCGATGACACCGATTATGCCCGCACCGCCGTTGGCGGCGCCGTGGAACTGGGCTTCTCCCGCAGCTTCTCCACCCAGCTCGACTTGTTTTACGCCGATTTCAACCTGACGGACCTGGAAGGCGCAAATGCCACCCTGCACGGCATCGCCCATGTCAGCAGCACCACCTCGCTGGGCTTGTTCTACGGTATCGAGGAAACCGGCCGGGATGAGTATGACTTCTACGGCATCGAGGCCGGGCATGAATTCGGGTTTGCCGATGCCGAGTTCTACCTGGGTGAAGGCGACGACGGCGCGATTTCCGGCACCATCGCCGGTGTTGCCTTCCGCAGGGATGTGAACAGCCAGTTCACCGTCGGCGCAGGCCTCGACCACCTGGATCTGGGCAATATCGAACTCACCAGGATCGCCGCCAGCGCGCAGTATGACGTTGGCAAAGGCGCCAAGTTCTACGGCGAACTTGGCTCATTGAATGCCGAAGCGCAGAACCTGTCCGGCAACGAGGCTTTTGTCGGCATCGGCCTCAAATGGGATTTCGGCGCCAACCGCGGCACCACCTTCGGCCGCCGCGGCCTGGTGAACAAGCTGCCGGGTCTCTGACCCGGCAAGGGCCGCCGCCCAACCGGCCGCCCTACTCCAGGACCGTTTCCGTCCCGTTTTCCAGCACATAGACGCAGCCCTGCCCGTTCGGCAGCGCCGCCATCCGGTCGCGCGTCAGGCCGCAAACAATACCGCGCATCACCTGCCCCAAGAGCCCATGCGCCACCACCACCGACGGGCCGGTCAGCGACTGCATGAAATCAAGGATGCGAGCATGGAAACTGCCGTATCCCTCACCGCCCGGCGCTTCGCAGAACAGATCCAGATTGCGCGGATTGGCGCCATGGATGCCCGGATATTCTGCCGCCACTTCCTCCAGCGTCATGCCCTGAAACGCCCCGGCATATGCCTCGGCCAGCCGCGGGTCGGTTACAAAAGGCGCACCGCCGAGGGCAATATCCGCGGTTTGCTGCGCCCGTCCCAGCGGAGAGGCAAAACAGGCCGGTTTCTGCGCCATAACCGGCGCCATCAGCACGGCTTGGCGGCGGGCGTGCTCCACTCCCAGGGCTGTCAGCGGTGATTCCAGCTGCCCCTGGATACGGCGCTCTGCATTCCATTCGGTCTGCCCGTGCCGCAGCAGCCAGATTTTCGGAAACTGCATGATATGCCCCCTGCCCGGTTTTTCAGGCAAAGTGGTAACGCCGCAAAGCCGCCAGTGAAACCCCGGAAAAGCAAAAGGCGCTCAACCATTTCAGGGAGCGCCTTTCAAAATGATGGTGGGTGATAAGAGATTTGAACTCCTGACATCTTCGATGTGAACGAAGCGCTCTACCACTGAGCTAATCACCCGTGAGGCGGCTTTTAGCCTTCCGCCGCAGGCTCTGCAAGAGGGTCATTGGAAGAATTTTCACCTCCCCCGGCATTTTCTTCAGGCGTGGCGGTTTGCGGTTCTGAGGCCGCCAAGGGCTGGCGCAGTTTGCAGACAAACACGGTGCCATTGCTGCGTTCCTGGCTGCGGTTGATGCGCAGTTTGCCAAAGGGCTTCAGGTTCAGCTCGCGCCCCTCGGCCACCGCCTCCCCCAGCAGCGCCAGAACCGCCTCAACCACAGGCTTGGCGTCCTTCTTCTTGACGCCGGACCGTTCGACCGCCTTTTCAATCAGTTCCTTTTTTGCCAGCTCAGGAGCAGACACCACCGGCGCGGCGGCCGCAACAACCACCGTTGGCGGCGCAGCCTGCGCCTCTGCTGCAGAAACTGCTTTCGGCTCCGGTGCCGTGCGGGACTGCGGTTCAGCAGCCGCCGGTTCCGCGCCGGAGACCTTTGCGGCTCTTGCCGTCAGCGTGCCCGTCTTGCGTGCCGCTGGTTTGCGCGTGCCGCTTTTGCGCGCGGATGTGCTGGTTTTTCTGGTTGCTCGTGCCATATGATGCCCCGTTTGCCTGTCTTTATCCGCCCGCTTTGCCTCTTTCCTGCGGCCCTGAGGAGCACAGCGGACGGGCAGACGGGCCTGTTTTGTGCCTTCACCCTAACACACCTGCCCCACAGCCGTGAACCGGTCAGCAGGACGGCAGCGCGTCGCGTTGTATCATTGTCCTGAGGGTAAAGCTGGACCGGGTGTTGCGGATGCCGGGCACCCGCATCAGCCGGTCCTCAAGAAAGCGGTCGAAATCCGGCAGATCCTCCGCCACCACCCGCAGCAGGATATCGCGGGTGCCGGTCATCAGGTAGCACTCCATCACCTGATCGAACTTGCGCACCGCCTTCTCAAAGGCCTGCAGCGCGTCGGTGGATTGCCGTTCTAGCTCCACCGCCACAAAAATCGTCACAGGCAGACCCAGCTTGGCCTGATCCACCCGCGCCGAATAGCCGCTGATCACGCCGCTTTCCTCCAGGTTGCCGACCCGGCGCGCGCAGGGGGTGGGCGACAGGCCAACCATCTCCGACAATTCTGATATCTTCAGCCGGCCGTTGCGCTGAAGCGCGGCGACAATCTTGCGGTCTATCGAATCCATAGGGGTTTCCTCTAATCCAGCCTCACATTTCAGAGTTTACCGCCAACTGCACCCGCCTTAACAGACCTCTTTTGGTGAAAACCGGCGCGCGCGGGAGGATATGATTGGCGAAAGTTTTGCAGGAGCTATCCAGATGACAGTGACCGCCGTGGCCTCCGCCACCCATGAAGAGATTTACCGCGTCGAGGAGCCCTCGGTTGGCCTCCTGGGCTTTATCGCTGTGCATTCCACCCAGCTGGGCCCGGCGGCCGGCGGGCTGCGCATGCGCCCCTATGCCAGCGAAGACGAAGCCCTGACCGACGTCAAACGCCTGAGCGAAGGCATGACCTACAAGAACGCGGCGGCGGGCCTGACCCTGGGCGGCGGCAAGGCGGTGATCATCGGCGATCCGGCCAAGGACAAGTCGCCGGAGCTGCTGCGCGCCTTTGCCCGCGCCATCGAGGGCCTGGACGGCCGCTATATCACCGCCGAGGACATGGGCATGAGCCCGGCGGACATGGCCATCCTGGCAGAGGAAACCCGCTTCGTGGCTGGTCTGGCCGACGGCGAGTTCGCCAGCGGCGACCCCTCCCCGATCACCGCGCGCGGCATCTTCAATGCGATCCGCACCACCCGCGCCCACAAGCACGGCAGCCGCGATCTGGACGGCGTCATCGTGTCGGTGCAGGGCCTGGGCCACGTCGGCTGGTACCTCTGCCAGTTCCTGCACGAGGCAGGCGCCAAGCTGGTTGTCACCGACATCGACGAGTCCCGTGTCGAGCAGGCAATTGCCGAATTCGGTGCCAAGGCGGTGCCGCTGGCAGAGATCTATAGCGCCGAGGCAGACGTTTTTGCCCCCTGCGCCATCGGCGGCATCCTGAACGCTGAAACCATCCCGCAGCTTAAGGCGGACATCGTGGCAGGCGGCGCCAACAACCAGCTGGCCACGGCGGAAGACGGCGCCGCGCTGCACGCCCGCGGCATCCTCTATGCGCCCGATTTTGTGGCCAATGGCGGCGGCATCATCAACGTCGCGACCGAGATCCAGCGGATCAAGGACCGCGAGGGCTTTGTTACCGAGAAGCTGCAGGCGCTGGATGAAACCATGGCGGCAATCCTGGCCCAGGCCAAGTCGGCGGATGTCAGCCCGGCAGAAATGGCCATTGCCACCGTCC
Source organism: Leisingera sp. ANG-DT (assembly GCF_000813785.1). Lineage (NCBI taxonomy): Bacteria > Pseudomonadati > Pseudomonadota > Alphaproteobacteria > Rhodobacterales > Roseobacteraceae > Leisingera > Leisingera sp. ANG-DT. The sequence goes on along the minus strand of NZ_JWLE01000001.1, from coordinate 143,080 downwards.
AGGCCAAGATGGAACAGGCCAGCAAGGCCGCCTGAGCTTTTCTGTCAGCAGCCCTGCGGGCGCACTCCCGCAGCCGCAAAGCGTCCAGCCTGTAGCCGGGCACCATCCGGATTTTGGGCCCGGCGGCCTGCCCCATGCGGGGCAGGCCGGGCGCCGCACCGCAGGTGCGGCGCCATGCCCAACCGCTGCGGCGGCGCTGAAAGCGCTGCCGGCAGCGGGCGGGAGCACCTGCTCCACTCGCTGCCACACAAAACTATACGCCCCGGAAAGAAGGGCCAGAACGGAAGAGAAAACTAAAAAGGGCGGCCCCCTCGGACCGCCCTTTTCTTTTACTTACTTGCGTGAACCGCGGATCAGTGCGCTGTTGCGCCTGCCCCCTCGCCGGAGCCTTTCAGAGCCGCCTTGGCCGCAGCCGCCTCTTCGGCCTCCTCATCCCACTCAATGGGTTCGGGCTTGGAGACCAGCGCGTGTTCCAGAACCTCGGACACATGGGACACCGGAATGATTTCCAGCCCCTCCTTCACGTTGTCCGGGATCTCCGGCAGGTCTTTCTCGTTCTCCTGCGGGATCAGCACCGTCTTGATGCCGCCGCGCAGCGCCGCCAGCAGCTTCTCCTTGAGGCCGCCAATGGCGCTGGCATTGCCGCGCAGGGTGACCTCGCCAGTCATCGCAATGTCCTTGCGCACCGGGATGCCGGTCAGCACCGACACGATCGCGGTCACCATCGCCAGGCCGGCGCTCGGGCCATCCTTCGGCGTTGCGCCGTCCGGCACGTGCACGTGGATATCCAGCCGGTCGAACTGCGGCGGCTTGATGCCGATCTGCGGGCTGACCGAGCGCACATAGCTCGACGCCGCCTCAATCGATTCCTTCATCACGTCGCCCAGCTTGCCGGTGGTCTTCATCCGGCCCTTACCGGGCAGCCGCAGCGCCTCGATCGACAACAGCTCACCGCCGACAGAAGTATAGGCCAAACCGGTGACAACACCCACCTGGTCCTCCAGCTCAGCCAGACCATACCGGAACTTCTTGACGCCCAGGAAGTCGTCCAGATTGTCCGCCGTAACGGTCACGCTTTCGGCTTCTTTCTTGACGATCTTGGTCAGCGACTTCCGTGCCACCTTGGCGATCTCGCGCTCCAGGTTCCGCACGCCGGCCTCGCGGGTGTAGGTGCGGATCATCTCGGTCACCGCGTCGTCGGTCAGCTCGAACTCCTTGGCCTTCAGGCCGTGGTTCTTCACCTGCTTGGAAATCAGGTGCTGCTTGGCGATCTCGCGCTTTTCGTCCTCGGTGTAACCCGACAGCGGAATGATCTCCATCCGGTCCAACAGCGGCCCGGGCATGTTGTAGCTGTTCGAGGTGGTCAGGAACATCACGTTCGACAGGTCGTACTCCACCTCCAGGTAGTGATCCATGAAGGTGTTGTTCTGTTCCGGATCCAACACCTCCAGCATCGCCGAGGCCGGGTCGCCGCGGAAATCCTGGCCCATCTTGTCAATCTCATCGAGCAGGATCAGCGGATTGGTGGTCTTGGCCTTCTTCAGCGCCTGGATGATCTTGCCGGGCATCGAGCCGATGTACGTGCGGCGGTGGCCGCGGATCTCGGACTCGTCGCGCACACCGCCCAGCGAAATGCGGATGAACTCGCGGCCGGTGGCTTTGGCCACGGATTTACCCAGCGACGTTTTACCCACACCCGGAGGGCCGACGAGGCAGAGGATCGGCCCCTTCAGCTTGGCCGAGCGCTGCTGCACCGCCAGATACTCGACGATCCGCTCCTTGACCTTCTCCAGACCATAGTGATCCGCATCCAGGATCTCCTGCGCCTTGTTCAGGTCTTTCTTGACGCGGGACTTGTTACCCCACGGGATCGACAGCATCCAGTCGAGGTAGTTGCGCACCACGGTGGCTTCCGCCGACATCGGCGACATGTTCTTGAGCTTCTTCAGCTCCGCATCCGCCTTCTCGCGCGCCTCTTTCGACAGTTTGGTGGCGGCGATCTTCTCTTCCAGCTCGGCGATTTCGCCGGCACCTTCCTCACCGTCGCCCAGCTCCTTCTGAATGGCCTTCATCTGCTCATTCAGATAGTACTCGCGCTGGGTCTTCTCCATCTGGGATTTGACGCGGGTCTTGATCTTCTTCTCGACCTGCAGGACCGACATTTCGCCCTGCATCAGGCCATAGACCTTCTCCAGCCGCTCGCTGACAGAGAGCGTCTCCAAGAGTTCCTGCTTGCGGTCCACTTCGATGCCCAGATGGCCTGCCACCAGGTCGGCCAGCTTGGCCGGCTCCGCGGTTTCGCCGACGGCAGACAGCGCCTCTTCGGGGATGTTCTTGCGGACCTTGGCGTAACGCTCGAACTCGTCGCCCACGGTGCGCACCAGCGCCTCGGTGGTGGTGACGTCACCCGGGATCTCGCTCAGTTCCTCGGCCTTGGCCTCGAAGAAATTGTCGTTTTCCAGGAACTCGGTGATCTTCACACGGCTCTGCCCCTCGACCAGCACCTTGACGGTGCCATCGGGCAGTTTCAGCAGCTGCAGCACATTGGCCAGCACGCCCACGGTGTAGATGCTATCGGTTTCGGGATCGTCCTCGGAGGGGTCGATCTGGCTCGACAGCAGGATCTGCTTGTCGTCGGCCATCACCTCTTCCAGGGCGCGCACCGATTTTTCCCGGCCCACGAACAGCGGCACGATCATGTGGGGGAAGACCACGATGTCGCGCAGCGGCAGGACTGGGTAGGAGGAATTGAGTGGCTCTTGCATACTCGGTCCTTTGGTTAGGCAAGACGGCCCGGCCCCGGTATTGGCAGCTTTGGCCCGTCTCCTCATTGGATGTCTTTACTTGGTGGGGCGGCTCTGGATTTTCAACCGCGCATCCTCAAGGCTGGGGCTCACCTTGCCCGCTGCGCGCCGGGACCACAAGGGCGCAAATGCAGGAAGGGTGAGCAAATGATGAAGGCCTTTCGAGGCTTCCCTGTGGATAACTCCGCAAGGGCCTGTCAGCGCCGCATCAATGTAATCAGACCGCGCTCCAGCCGCCCGCCCGGCCCGGTTTCCCGGTAGGTTCCGCTCATCCGGCCCTGGTCAATCAGAAACAGCCGGATGTCCTGCCGCAGCACCTCTCCGGTCCCACTGTCGTGTTCCGCCTGCAGGTTCAGCCGCAACAGCTGGTCCGCACCGCAGGGCAGCGCGCCCAGCGCCAGGTCATCGAGATAAACCTCCGTTCCGTCCGCCAGATCGCCGCGGCCCACGCTTTCGGCCCTCAGCCCCGTGCCGGGCTTCAGCGGCGCCCGGTCCTCGACCCCGATGGGCAGAAACCCCAAGGCGGCGGAATCCGCCACCATCCGCCCGTTGCGGAATCCCAGCCGCAGCACCTCGCCGCTGCGCTGCGGCAACGCCACCATTTCGATGCGCCCGCCCGCTGTCAGCCCGGTTTCCCCCGGCCCTTTCTGCACGACCCACTGCCCGCGCAAGGCCTGCGAGCCGCCCTTGATCAAATCGTCAATGGAGATACGGCAGCCATCCAGCGGCGGCGCCTTGAAAAAGCTTGAAGCTTCCGCCAGGGAACCCGGCGCCGCGTTGCTCTGCTCAGTCTGCGCTTCAGCCGCCGGAGAAGCGCCCAGCAGGGCCGCAACGGCCAGCGCACGCCAAATAGTCATCGCCATCCTCCGCGTTTTGGCGCGAGGATAGCGGATCAGGTCTTCATAACAGGTGAACGCGGGCGCATGGCCCGCTATCTGCGACCGGGCGTGTGCTGCCCGGCCGCAAACCCCTGGTCTGAAGGTCCGGGGGCTACTCGGCCGCCACCTGCTCCAGCACCGGGTAATCGGTATAACCTTCATCTCCGCCGCCATAGAAGGTTTCCGGGTTGCCTTCGTTCAGGGGTGCGTCCGCTGCCAGCCGGTCAACCAGGTCCGGGTTGGAGATGAAGGGGCGTCCAAAGGCCACGAGGTCGGCTTCTCCGGATGCCGTCCGCGCCAGCGCAGTTGCACGGTCGTAGCCGTTGTTGGCCATGTAGGTGCCGGTATAGATTTTCCGCAGAGCTTCGAAATCACCCTCACGGGCGCCGCCGGGGTTCCCTTCGACCATGTGCAGGTAGGCCAGACCATAGCTGTTCAGACGCTGGATCAGCGGCGTGTAGAGTTCCACGGGATCGCTTTCCGACACATCGTTGAAGGTGGCAAAGGGTGACAGGCGCAGGCCAATGCGGCCGGCGTCCCAAACCGTCAGCAGCCCGTCAAGAATCTCGAACACAATCCGGGCGCGGTTTTCCGGGGAACCGCCATAGGCATCGGTGCGGGTGTTCACCCCGTCCTTCAGGAACTGCTCCAGCAGGTAGCCGTTGGCCGCATGCAGTTCGATCCCGTCGAAACCTGCGTCCTTGGCGTATTTTGCAGCCTGCACGTAATCGGCGACCACCCGCTGGATGCCTTCAGCGCTCAGCGCCTGCGGCTTGGCGGTCGGCTCAAAACCATTATGGGTGAACGTCTGGGCCTCTGCAGCGGCATCCGTGGAAGACACAGCATGGGTGCCTCCGGGCAGCAGCGAGTCATGCGTGATCCGCCCGACATGCCACAGCTGAATGACAATCTTGCCGCCCTTCGCATGGACCGCATCAGTGACCTTGCGCCAGGCCGCGGCCTGCGCCGCCGTGTGGATGCCCGGGGTCTGGATATAGCCTTTGCCCTCGGGGCTGATCTGGCTGCCCTCGGTGATGATCAGGCCGGCACCCGCCCGCTGGGCATAGTACTCCACATGCCGGTCCAAAACCTCGCCGGTCTGGTCGTCAGCCCGGTTTCGGGTCAGCGGCGCCATGACGATGCGGTTTTTCAGCTCGATTGCACCAGCAATGCTGGCGGAAAACAATTCTTGGCTCACGGGGATTTCCCTCCGGTCAAAGTTTCCAGCAACAGGAACGTTGCCGGAAAGACCTGAGCATTCCGCTCCGCGCGTTCAAGCAGGGGCCGGCCAGAACAGCTGCTCACCTGCGCACAGCAGACTGTTCAATCGCGCGGCTTTACAACCGCTCAATATCCCCTTGCCCGCGGGTGTCGTGGAAGTCCTTCTGCCAGGCCTCAAACGTTCCGGCAGCAATCGCCTCCCTCATGCCCTGCATAATCTCCTGGAAGTAATGCAGGTTGTGCCAGGTCAACAGCATGCCCGAGATCATCTCGTTGGAGCGGAACACATGGTGCAGATAGGCCCGCGAATAGTTGCTGCACGCCGGGCAGGAACACTGCTCGTCCAGCGGCCGCGGGTCGTCCTGATGGCGGGCGTTCTTGATGTTCACGACGCCGTAGCGGGTGAAGGCCTGACCGGTGCGGCCCGACCGCGACGGCAGCACGCAGTCCATCATGTCGATGCCACGCGCAACGGCGCCGACGATATCATCCGGCTTGCCCACACCCATCAGATAGCGCGGCTTGTCCTCGGGCAGGAAACCGGGAGCATAATCGAGGCACTCAAACATCGCCTCCTGCCCCTCGCCCACAGCCAGACCGCCAACCGCGTAGCCTTCGAATCCGATCTTCTTCAGAGCCTCGGCGCTTTCCTCGCGCAGGTCCTGCTCCAGCCCGCCCTGCATGATGCCGAACAGCGCATGACCCGGACGGTCGCCGAACGCCTCGCGCGACCGCTCCGCCCAGCGCATCGACAGCCGCATCGACTCGGCAATCCGGTCGCGGTCCGCCGGCAGCGCCGGGCATTCGTCGAAACACATCACGATGTCAGACCCCAGCAGCCGCTGGATCTCCATCGAGCGTTCCGGCGTCAGCTCATGCTTTGAGCCGTCAACGTGGGATTTAAAGGTCACGCCCTTCTCGGTCAGCTTCCTGAGACCCGCCAGCGACATCACCTGGAACCCGCCTGAATCAGTCAGGATCGGGCGTTCCCAGTTCATGAACTTGTGCAAACCGCCCAGCCGGTCGATCCGCTCTGCCGTCGGGCGCAGCATCAGGTGGTAGGTATTGCCCAGCAGGATGTCGGCCCCGGTCGCACGCACGCTCTCCGGCATCATCGCCTTGACCGTTGCGGCAGTGCCAACCGGCATGAAAGCAGGCGTGCGGATCTCGCCGCGCGGCGTATTGATAACACCTGTGCGCGCCTTGCCGTCGGTTGCCTTCAGTTCGAAGTTGAAAAGCTCTGCCATCTCGTATTCCTGCCGTTACACTCAAACCGGCATCCCGGTGATTCACCCCTAATGCCAAGGAGCCAAGCCCATGTCCACAGCCGACCCTGCACCGCAACTGAAACTCGGCTGGGAGGAATGGGTCAGCCTGCCGGACCTCGGCCTGCCTGCCCTGCGGGTCAAGGTCGACACCGGCGCCCGCACCTCGTCGCTGCATGCCACGGGGATCGAAACCTTCGGCCCGGCAAGCGCCCCCAAGGTGCGCTTCATGGTGCATCCCATTCCCGGCCAGTATGATCTGGAAATCCCCTGCTCTGCCCTGATCAAGGACCGGCGCGAGGTGACATCGTCAAACGGCGAAAGCGAGATGCGCTTTGTGATCGAAACCCCGATGGAGATCGGCGGCGAGTCCTGGCCGGTGGAACTCACGCTGACCGACCGGCGCGGCATGGCCAAACACATGCTGCTGGGCCGCCAGGCGCTGACCGAAAACGTGACCGTGGTGCCCGGCGAACGCATGTGCCAGCCCGCACTGGATTATTCCGTCTACGCCTCTGCCAATATCCGCAAATCCGCGCCCAAGCGCGCCCTGCGCATCGCTGTGCTCAGCCGCGAGGACAATTACTCCACCCGCCGCCTGGTGGAAGAGGGCGAAAGCCGCGGCCACACGGTGGAGGTGATCAATACCACACGCTGCTACATGGCGCTGAACGCGCTGGCACCGGAAATCCACTATGACGGCAAACGCCTGCCCCGCTATGACGCGGTGATCCCGCGCATCGGCGCTTCTGTCACCCAGTACGGCACCGCGCTCCTGCGCCAGTTCGAAACGCTGGGCACCTTCTGCGTCAACGGCTCCGAAGGCATCACCGCCAGCCGCGACAAGCTGCACGCGCACCAGATCCTGGCCCGCCACAAGATCGGCATGCCCGCCACCGCATTCGCCGCCTCGCCCAAGGACACCGGCAGCCTGATCCAGATCGTCGGCGGCGCGCCCCTGATCGTGAAGCTGCTGGAAAGCACCCAAGGCAAAGGCGTGGTGCTGGCGGAAACCAAGAAAGCCGCCGAAAGCGTCATCACCGCATTCCGCGGGCTCAAGGCCAACTTCCTGGTGCAGCAGTTCGTCAAGGAAGCCGCGGGCGTCGACATCCGCTGCTTTGTTGTCGGCTCCAAGGTGGTCGCGTCGATGAAACGTTCGGGGGCAGAGGGCGACTTCCGCTCCAACCTGCACCTGGGCGGCAGCGCCGAAACGGTGCGCATCAGCAAGGAAGAACGCGCCACCGCCGTGCGCGCTGCCCGCGCCTTTGGTCTCAACGTGGCGGGCGTGGACCTGTTGCGTTCTGAGACCGGCCCCAAGGTGCTGGAGGTGAACTCCTCCCCCGGGCTGGAGGGGATCGAGAAGACCTCGTCCAAAAACATCGCCGCTCTCATCTACGGCGAAATCGAAGACCGGGTCCGCCCCACCCCGATGCGGCGGCTGAAACCGACCAGCAGCTGAAACCGCAAATAACCCGGCAACAGTCACCGGGCGGCAAGCCTGTCCGGGCTTGCCAGCCTGCGCCAGCCCGCGTCATATACGCCTGAAACTCTTGAAACCAGCGCTGTCAGAACCCATTTGTATACCATTGCACACAACGGGGCATATCATTGAACAAGGCCAAGACTTCCGGCGCACAGCCCCTGCCCGGCGGGCCGCCTGATCCGGCGGCGCAAACCGCGCCCGCCGCCCCTGCGGCCCCTGCTGAACAACCAAAGGAATTTTACATGAACGAAGACCTGATCCTCGACCTCCTGTCCGGCAACCTGCTGTATCTGCTGGGTGCTATCCTGCTGATCATCGTGATCCTCAAAGGGGTCAAGATCGTGCCGCAGTCGGAGAAATACGTGGTCGAGCGTTTTGGCCGCCTGCATTCGGTGCTGGGGCCGGGCATCAACTTCATCGTGCCCTTCCTGGATGTGGCCCGCCACAAGATCTCGATCCTGGAACGCCAGCTGCCCAATGCCACCCAGGATGCGATCACCAAGGACAACGTGCTGGTGCAGATCGACACCTCTGTCTTCTACCGCATCCTTGAGCCGGAAAAGACCGTCTACCGGATCCGCGACGTCGATGGCGCCATCGCCACCACCGTGGCCGGCATCGTGCGCGCGGAGATCGGCAAGATGGACCTGGATGAGGTGCAGTCGAACCGGGCCCAACTGATCACCCGCATCCAGGAAGCGGTAGAGACCGCCGTGGATGATTGGGGCATCGAAGTGACCCGCGCCGAGATCCTCGACGTGAACCTGGATCAGGCCACCCGCGACGCCATGCTGCAGCAGTTGAACGCCGAACGCGCCCGCCGCGCCGAGGTCACCAAGGCCGAGGGCCAGAAACGCGCCGTGGAGCTGCAGGCCGACGCAGAGCTGTACGCGGCTGAACAAACCGCCAAGGCCCGCCGCATCCAAGCCGAGGCCGAGGCCTACGCGACCGAAGTTGTTGCCAAGGCGATTGCCGAAAACGGGCTGGAGGCGGCGCAGTACCAGGTCGCCCTGAAACAGGTGGAATCGCTCAATGCGCTCGGCAACGGCGACGGCAAGCAGACCATCGTCGTTCCCGCCCACGCGCTGGAGGCCTTTGGCAACGCCTTCAACCTGCTGAAAGGAGCCAAATGATGGACACACCCTTCTGGGCCTTGTGGTGGGTCTGGGGCGCCGGCGCACTGGCGCTGGCGATCCTCGAGGTGCTGGCACCGGGCTTTGTCTTCCTGGGCTTTGCCATCGGCGCCGCGGTGGTGTCCCTATTGCTGCTGGCCGGTGCGGGCTTCGGCCTGCCGCCGCTGCTGTTGATCTTCGCCGTGCTGTCGCTGGCAGCCTGGCTGGTGATGCGCAAGTTCTTCGCCTTGCCCAAAGGCCAGGTGAAGACCTTCAATCACGATATCAACGATTAAACCTGTTGCCGGGGCGCCAAACGCGCGCCCCGCACCTGATCCGGGCTGTCAGAATCTGAACCCCACCCCCGCCAGCAGGCTGTGCGTCACCGCATCATGGCGGAAAAAGCCTGGGGTGCCGCGGGTGCCTTCCTGATACTCCACACCCAGCCCGCGGTACATGACGTAGATCGAGGCCCGGTCCCAGCGGTCGTAGATCACCCCGCCCATGGCTGACCAGCTTTCATCGGAACTGCCGCCGAAACCGATATCCCCCTCCAGCATCAGGCTGAGGTCATCCGACAGGCGGCGCTGCCAGCGAAAGCCTGCAACCGGATCGGTCCAGTCGGCGCCGCGCCGCACCATGCCGCCGGGCAGGCTGGCCGTCACATCCACATCCCAGTGGCGAACGCCGCCGAACAGTTCGAACTGGTCCAATCCGCGCTCGAACCGGTAGGTCATCACCGCCTCGCCCAGATTCTGATCATAACGCACCGATGCCGGTCCCATTGCAGTGGCCCCGTCCGCATCGGCATCCAGTATCGAATAGCGCAGCCGGAACCCGAAGTTGCTGCTGTGAAACCCCTCGAACTGCAGCATGCCCCCAGCCCGCAGCTGGTCAAATGCATCACCGGCATCAATCTCCACATCGCCGCCGGCGAGACCCAGTTCTGTGGTGCTGTCGATGGAGGGCGCCAGGACAAAGGGCGTCAGCTGCCACTGCCAGCTGCCCTCGGTCCGGGCAGGCGCGGCAGCAGCCAATACCGCAGCCGCCGCCAGCATAATGCGTGCGAAAACGCGGTGAAATGCAGACAGCTCAGGCATGGCTCCTCCCCGGACCCGCCCAGACTGGATCACGACCGGCAATCGGATACCGGTCCGCTGCAGCCTGGCAGCCTTCACAAAAACATGATGGGGAACCACAACTTAGCGCGAATCCGGGTGCAAATCAAATATTCACATCGCAAGAGTCGCAGATCATCGGCGTCTTGGCGCCTGCCGCCTCTGGACGCCGGGGCGCTTATTTCCTATATAAACCGTCGGAATATAGAACCGGGATCCTCATGACCAACCCTGCCGAACCGCTCGAAGGCGCCCCGCTGATCGCGCCCTCCTCCGTCAGCCACCCGCTGTACGAGGCCATCGTCGACGCCTGCCGCACCGTCTATGACCCGGAAATCCCGGTGAACATCTACGAATTGGGCCTGATCTACACCATCGACATCACGGACGAGAATGACGTGAAGATCATCATGACCCTGACCGCGCCGGGCTGCCCGGTGGCAGGTGAGATGCCGGGCTGGCTGATTGATGCCGTCTCCCCGGTCGACGGCGTCAAGAGCGTTGATGTCGAACTCACCTGGGAACCGCCCTGGGGCATGGAGATGATGTCCGACGAGGCGCGCCTCGAACTGGGCTTCATGTAGCCCCGCTCCAGTTGTCATGGAAGTTTGATGCGCCCGTCATGCGGGCGCAATCCGGTTGTTACATATGCGCGGCACGCTCTGCGCAAATTTGACCAACCGGAGAAAAATTCATGCGCCTCGCCCTGACTTCGGCAGCCGCCCTGCTTGTGTCCACCGCCGCCCTGGCCGGCAATCCGCCAGTGGCAGCGGATGCGGGCCTCAGCTACGGCCCCCGCCCCGCCTATCTGATCTCCAAGCTGCCCGAGGGCGCGCTGAAAGAGAAGCTGCAGTCCTGCCTGGGCCAGACGCCGCAGCGCACGGATTTCTCCATCGGCCACCGCGGCGCGCCGCTGATGTTCCCCGAACACACCGCCGAATCCAACATCGCCGCCGCGCAGATGGGTGCCGGCATCCTGGAATGCGATGTCACCTTCACCAAGGATCTGGAACTGGTCTGCCGCCACGCCCAGAACGACCTGCACACCACCACCAACATCCTGACCTCGGACCTGGCGGACACCTGCGTCACCCCCTTCACCCCTGCGGACGGTGAAACACCTGCCGCTGCCGAGTGCCGCACGTCTGAGATCACCCTGGCCGAATTCCGCAGCCTGCAGCCCAAGATGGACAGTGCCGACAAGACGGCTCTGACCGCCGCAGCCTACCAGGGCGGCACCGCTGACTGGCGCTCCACCCTGTTTGCCGGCGACGCCACCAGCATGACCCACGCGGAATCGATCGCCCTGTTCAAATCGCTCGGCGCCAAATTCACCCCGGAGCTGAAGAGCCCGGCGGTGGAGATGCCTTTCAACGGCTTCTCCCAGGCAGACTACGCCCAGAAACTGATCGACGAATACAAGTCCGCCGGCATCCCCGCTTCGGATGTCTGGGCGCAAAGCTTCAACCTGGATGACGTGCTCTACTGGATTGAAAACGAACCCGAATTCGGCAAGCAGGCGGTATTCCTGGACGCCAGTTACGACCTCGAAGGCTTCGACCACAACAACCCGGCGACCTTCCCGCACGACTTTGCCGCGCTGCACGCCAAAGGCGTCAACTACATCGCCCCGCCGATGTGGATGCTGGTGACGTCCGCGGACGGCAAGATCGTCCCCTCGGCTTATGCCAAAGAAGCCAAGGCGGCAGGCCTCAAGCTGATCACCTGGACCCTGGAACGCTCCGGCCCGCTGGCCACCGGCGGCGGCTGGTACTTCCAGTCAGTTGCAGACCTCACCGCCGACGACAGCATGTACTACCAACTGCTGGACGTGCTGGCCCAGAACGTGGGGGTTGAGGGCGTGTTCTCCGACTGGCCCGCCACCACCACCTACTACGCGAACTGCATGGGGCTCTGACGCCCGTCCCTCCCCAAAAGACGGACACCCCCATCACCGGCCGCCTCCCTGCCCAGGAGGCGGCCTCTTTTAATTCTGCATAGCAGGTATATGTTATGGCTTCCCGGTCGCATCCGGGGTTGAGCCGCCCCGGCGGCCATCCTAGATAACTAGGGAAGCGCAAGGAGACATACATGTTCGGCATTCCCGGCAAACAGGCGGTGACCATGACGCCCAAGGCTGCGGCCCAGATCGCCAAGCTGATGGCAAAGGACGGCCATGCCGGCCTGCGCATCGGCGTCAAGAAGGGCGGCTGCGCGGGCATGGAATACACCATGGAATATGTCGACGCGCCCGACGCCAATGACGAGGTTGTGGAACAGGACGGCGCCCGCATCCTGATCGCGCCGATGGCGCAGATGTTCCTGTTCGGCACCGAAATCGACTATGAGGTGACGCTCTTGGAAAGCGGCTTCAAGTTCAACAACCCCAATGTGTCCGAGGCCTGCGGCTGCGGCGAGTCGATCTCCTTCAAAGAAGTTCCCGGCACCTGATCCGGCACACATTGGCAGAAAACACCGGGCGGGGCTTTCCCCGCCCTTTGCTTTTCAGCCAGGCTCTCAAGCGAATTGCACCGCTCCGCCGCCGGTGCTACCAGTCACGCCCAAACAGGACATTCGGAGGCACCCCCATGCGGCGGAAACTGGCAGCAGGCAACTGGAAGATGAACGGCACCGGCGAAAACCTCGCTGAACTGGCGGCCCTGGCGGAAAGCCATGCCTCCCCCGCAGCCGATATCCTGATCTGCCCGCCTGCCACCCTCCTGTCGCGCGCCGCGGACACCGCCAACAGCAGCGCCGTCGCCATCGGCGGCCAGGACTGCCACGCAAACGCCTCCGGCGCCCACACCGGCGATCTGTCGGCTGCGATGCTGAAGGACGCAGGCGCCTCTGCCGTGATCCTCGGCCACTCCGAACGCCGCGCCGACCACGGCGAGAGCGACGCCCAGGTCTGCGCCAAGGCCGAGGCCGCCATCGCAGAAGGCCTCATCGCCATCATCTGCATCGGCGAAACCCTGGCAGAACGCGAAGCCGGCGACACTTTGAAAGTGGCCGGCACTCAGCTCGCAGGCTCCGTCCCGGCCAATGCCACAGGCGCAAACACCGTGATCGCCTATGAGCCGGTCTGGGCCATCGGCACCGGCAAGGTGCCGACCCTGGAACAAATCGCCGAAGTGCATGATTTCCTGCGCGCCGAACTCACCGCCCGTTTCGGGGCTGAGACGGCAGACAGCATCCGCCTGCTCTACGGCGGCTCGGTGAAGCCGTCTAACGCTGCGGAAATCTTCGCCGTCTCCAACGTCGACGGCGCGCTGGTTGGCGGCGCCAGCCTCAAGGCCGCGGATTTCTCCCCGATCATCACCGCGCTTGAGGCCAGCTGAGGCTATTGGGTATTTAAGACCAGAAAGAAGCAGCAACTCCTGCGCGCTTCTTTCTGGTTCGAAATACCCCCGGGTGAATTGGCCCGAAGGGACAAGAGGGGCTGCGCCCCTGCCTTAAAACGAAAAACGCCCCGGTACCCCGGGGCGTTTTCTTATTGCGAACTTGCCTAGTTCGTTATGATCTCCGGCCCCATCACCGCGTTTGGCAGCACGGTCGACAGCCACGGCACATAGGTGATCAGGATCAGGAAGACGAACAAGACCGCCAGGAACGGAAGCGCGGCCCGCACCACCCCCATCATCGGCATGCCCGCCACGCCCGAGGTCACGAACAGGTTCAGGCCGACCGGCGGTGTGATCATGCCGATCTCCATGTTCACCACCATGATGATGCCCAGATGGATCGGGTCGATGCCCAGCTCGATGGCAATCGGGAACACCAAGGGCGCCACGATCACCAGCAGGCCCGAGGGTTCCATGAACTGGCCGCCGATCAGCAGGATCACGTTCACGACGATCAGGAACATCACCGGGCCGAAACCGGCAGACAGCATCGCATTGGCGATATGCTGCGGCACCTGCTCATCGGTCAGCACATGCTTCAGGATCAGCGCGTTGGCGATCACGAACAGCAGCGTCACGGTCAGCTTGCCCGCCTCGAACAGCGTATGCTTGGTGTCGCTGTGGAAGAAGGCCGTGACCAGCGCATAGGGCTTTTTCATGAGCGGCGTCTTCGCTTCACCCTCGCCGTTCGACAGCGGCCCCATGTCCTTGTAGACGAACGAGGCGATCAGGAAGGCATAGACCGCCGCCACCGCTGCCGCCTCAGTCGGCGTGAAGATACCGCCATAGATGCCGCCCAGGATGATCACGATCAGGAACAGGCCCCAGCCGGCCTCACGGCCCGAGGTGATGATCTCGCCCCAGCCCTTCCATTCGCCCTTCGGCAGGTTCTTGACCTTGGCCATCACATAGATGGTGACCATCAGGAACAGACCAGCCAGCAGGCCCGGAATGACACCGGCCAGGAACATCCGCCCGACGGAGACTTCCACAGCAGCCGCATAGACCACCATCACAATCGACGGCGGGATCAGAATGCCCAGGGTGCCTGCGTTACAGATCACACCGGCTGCGAACTCCTTGGTGTAGCCCACCTGCCGCATGCCTGCGATCACGATGGAGCCGATGGCCACCACGGTTGCAGGCGACGACCCGGACAGCGCGGCAAACAGCATGCAGGCAAAGACACCCGCAATCGCCAGACCGCCCGGCAGATGGCCGACACAGGCGATGGAGAAGCGGATGATCCGCCGCGCCACGCCGCCCGTCGTCATGAAAGACGACGCCAGAATGAAGAACGGGATCGCCAGCAGGGTGAAATGCCCTTCAAAGGCTTCAAACAGCGTACCTGCGACCGAGGCCAGAGAGCTGTCGGAGTAGATCAGCAAGAAGATTGTCGAGCTGAGGCCCAGGGACACCGCAATCGGCACCCCGATCAGCAGCAGGCCGATCACCATCGCAAAGAGGATTACCACTTCCATCAGTCATGCTCCCCGCGCTGCGCCTGCACTTCTGCAATTTCATCTTCGACTTCATGGCTGGCGACCAGCCGGTCAGCCTCGCCGCGGGCAATCTGGAACGCCGCCTGGATGAAGCGGAACACCAGAAGCAGCATCGACACCGGCAGCACCACGTAAGGCACCACCTTCGGCAGTTTCTCGTAAGAATCGCCGTAGTTGATCAGGTCCTCCAAGAACTTGAACACCGCCACCATCGGCACGTCCTGCACCTCATAGAAGCTCTGGCTGCGCGCCTTCATGTCCAGCCCGGTCGGGAACCAGCGGCCCGAGGTGGGCGGCAGGTCGGCAAACACCGCCCAGTAGTCATAAGCCCCCTTCAGCAAGAGCAGCGAAAACACGATGCAGCAGCCAGCGGCAAACAGGCCCACCGCCTTGCGCGCGCCCGGCGACAGCATGTTGACGATGGCATCGACGCCCAGATGCGCGTGGGTCTTGACCGCGTAAGACGCCCCCAGCAGCACCAGCCAGGCAAACAGGAACACCGTCAGTTCCAGTGCCCACAGAATGTTGGAATTGAACACGAAGCGCGCGATCACATTGGCGAATGTAATCGCCGTCATCAGCCCCAGCAGAAGCGCGATCAGGGTTTCTTCGAGTGAATTGATAAGCCCGCTCGGGCCGGTTCTGGACCCCGCCATGGCTGCCTCCCAAGTTTTGCGGAAAGTAAGGGTGCAGGCGGCGGATCCCCGCGCCGCCTGCGGTCACGGGGCGCCCGCGCAGGGCACCCCGGAGATGGCCTTTAGAGGCCTGCGTTGATGGCTTGCGCCGCGTCGATCTTCTCCTGGCCGACGTCGCCTGCGAATTTCTCCCAGACCGGCTTCATCGCCTCGACCCAGGCCGCGCGCTGCTCAGGGGTCAGTTCGCGCACCACGCCGCCGGCGTCGATGATCGCCTGGCGTGCTTCGCCGTTCACCTTGGTCGACTCGGCGTTCCGCACCGCGGTCACCTCGTTCAGGATGGTCAGGAACTGGTCGCGCACTGCCGGATCCAGGCTGTCCAGCCAGTCCACGGAGGTCACCACCAGGTAATCCAGCGCGCCATGGTTGGTCTCGGTGATGCCGTCCTGCACCTCAAAGAACTTCTTGCCGTAGATGTTGGACCAGGTGTTTTCCTGCCCGTCCACAACCCCCTGCTGCAGCGCGCCGTAAACTTCGGAGAACGCCATTTTCTGGGGCGAGCCGCCGATCGCTTCCATCTGCGCCACCAGCACGTCAGAGGACTGCACGCGGAACTTCAGCCCGTTGGCATCCGTGGGCTCGACCAGCGGCTTGTTGGCGGACATCTGCTTCATGCCGTTGTGCCAGTAGCCCAGCCCCTGCAGGCCGCGGCGCTGCATCGAGTTCAGCATCTCCTGCCCTGTCTCGGACGCCTGGAAGGCATCCACGGCTTCGATGTTCTTGAACATGAACGGCAGGTCGAACAGGCGGAACTGCTTGGTGAACTTCTCGAACTTCGAGAGGCTCGGCGCGGCCAGCTGCACATCGCCCTGCAGCATCGCTTCCAGCACCTTGTTGTCGTTATACAGCGTGGAGTTCGGATAGACCTCCATGCACATGGTGCCGTTCATCTCTTCGTTCACGCGCTTTTCCAGCAGCGCCGCAGCAATCCCCTTGGGGTGCTTGTCGGTGTTGGTGACGTGGCTGAACTTCACCACGATTTCGCCGTCATCACAGGCGGCGCTTGCGGCGCCTGCGGAAACAGCCAGAGCCAATGCGGTGGCGGCAGTTGTCAGGAATTTCATGGTTTTTCCTCCCAGAAAAATCGTCTGTAAATCCGATGGTGCACTCAGCGCAGGACTGAGGCCTGGCAAAAGCATCCCAAGTTGCGGAAAACCGCTCAACAATTGATTCGAGAATCACCATTTCACAGAATTATCTGCGTCTTTGCATACACTTACGGGAGACATCAAAAGCGTATCAACAACGCCCGCAACAAGCTGTGCGAAATCCCGCACAGGGCTTTCAGGGCTTTGTGCGAAAAACCGCACAAATGTTAGCGCCAGACAAAACTGCAGGAATCACGAGCATGTTTGCAACTGATAGGTCTGCGCCTGCCTGGGCGGGCGCGAATGCGCCTGACCGTTTTGCCGGAGGCAAACCTGTGGTTTGACGGGCAGGCAGGCGCAGACCGGGCCGCAAGCGACCCGGTCTAAGAAGGGTGTTGCGCACCCACCGTACGCACCGCTTGCCGCTCTTTAACCCGGGCCTGCGATACTCATTCCCGTCGCGACAACGGTACGGACTGACACCCCGCACCACCAGGAGATCACAGGGCCCCCGGACCACCTCTTAATAGGTTTCAGGGGCGTCCCGCACCGAAGGCTTCAGCGGACATGGGGGCTTGCGACCCCCGTCCTCCCTCCGCCCACGGCCCCGATGGGGCTTTCCGGCGGCGCCGCCTCCTTGATTACCCCGGCCTCAGCGCCGGTCAGTACGAACCGCAAGGCTCCCGGCCCCAGCGCCCTCAGCGGCGGTAATCCTCAGGCCGGATGCCATAGCGGGCCAGCTTATCGTAAAACGTCTTGCGCGGCAGCTTCAGGGCTTCCGCGGCCGCAGCCGCGCGCCCGTTGGCGCGGCCCAGCGCCGCAATCAGCAGCGAGCGCTCCACCTGCGCCATCTGCTCTGCCAGTCCCAGCCCGGCCGCCGCTGCGGCCTCTTCCGGCATTCCCAGCACAAACCGCATCGCCGCCGACATCAATGAGCGCGCATTGCCCGGCCAGTCCTGCGCCATCAGCGCCGCCAGATGGTCCTGCGAAACCTCCGGCGCCTCGATCCCCGCCTGCTCCGCCGCCTGTGCCACGTAATGGCGGAACAGCACCGGGATGTCGCCGGGCCGTTCCGCCAGCGAGGGGATCCGCACCCGCATCACATCCAGCCGGTAAAACAGATCCGCGCTGAACCCGCCCGCTTCCGCCTTGCCCGCCAGATCAGCGCTGGAGCCCGCGATGATCCGCACCCCGCCGCCCTGTTCCAGCTGCGCCAGCAGCGCATACTGCGCCGCCTCCGGCAGCGCCTGCACCTCGTCCAGGAACAATGAGCCGCCCGCCGCCTCCTGGCACAGCTCCGCCACAGTGTCCGCCGCCAGCCCGGCGGCAGGGCGTTTCACAAAGGGCCCCTGCGCGGCGGGCGACATCAGGTGGATAACCTCCGCCACCTTGGAAATGCCGCTGCCCGGCGCGCCGGTGACCAGCACCTCTGCCCCCGTCGGCGCCACCGCCCGCACCCGCTGGCGCATTTCCTTGGCCTGCGGCGAGGTCCCGAACAGCAGCCGCGCTGCCGGGTCGCCGGTTTCCAGCTGATGCTTCAGCCGCCGGTTCTCCAGCACCAGCGCCCGGGTCTTCAGCGCGCGCTCCAAGACCGGCAGGAAGTCGGCGGGCGCACAGGGTTTCTCAAGGAAATCAAACGCCCCCTGCGACATCGCCTTCACCGCCATCGGAATGTCACCCTCGCCGGTCAGCAGCACCACCGGCAGTTCCTCGTCGGCACCGCGGGCATAGTCCAGCAGGTGAAACCCGTCCCGCCCCGGCATCCGGATGTCAGACACGATGATGCCATCGAACGCAGAGGTGATGTGATCCTTCGCCGCCACAAACGAGCCGCAGGCGACCACATCCAGGTCGTTCAGCTCCAGCGTCTGCGCCAGCGCCTCCCGCACCGCCGCGTCATCATCTACCAGCAGCACCTTGCGGGTCATGCCGCGTCTCCCTTTTCAGCACCTTCGCGCCACGGCTCCAGCTCCACCGTGAACACCGCGCCGCCGCCGGTATTGGCACCACGGATATTGCCGCCAAAGCTCTGCACCAGCCCATAGGAGATCGACAGCCCCAGCCCCATCCCCTCGGAACTGCCCACTGCCTTGGTGGAATAGAAGGGATCAAACATCTTTTCCGGCTCCTTGATGCCGGGACCGCTGTCCTGCACCCGCACCAGCAGCCGCGGGCCAGTGTCAACGCTGATCGAGATCACCTTCTCCACCTGTCCCTGCATCGCATCGGCGGCGTTGTTGATCAGATTCACAAACACCTGCGTCAGCCGCACCTCGCCGCCCCAGGCATGGACCGGCCCGCCGCAGGCAGCCGGGGTCCACCGCAGGTCGATGCGGTCGGCCTTCAGCCGCGGCATCGTCAGCTCCACTGCGGCGTCGATCACCTGCACCAGATCGACCTGCCCCATCGGCTCGCTTTCATTGCGGGCAAAGGCACGCAGGTTCTTGATGATCCGCGCCATCCGCGCCGCCATATCGGCAATCCGGCCCAGGTTTTCGCCGGTCCGCTCCGCCTTGCCGCGCTCCAGAAAGGCAGCGCCGTTCTCGGCATATTGCTGGATCGCCATCAGGGGCTGGTTCAGCTCGTGGCTGATGCCTGCTGACATCTGCCCCAGTGCCGACAGCTTGCCCGCCTGCACCAGCTCCTCCTGCGCGCGCTTCAGGGCCGCCTCGGCCTCCTCGCGCTCGCGCACCTCGCGGCGCAGCTGGGTGTTGGCCGCCGACAGATCACGGGTGCGCTGCTCGACCCGGCTCTCCAGCACCGCGTTGGCCTCCGCCAGGGTGCGGCGGCGCTCCATCACGATAAACAGCATCGCACCCAGCGCCAGGCACACTGCCGCCAGCGCCGCCGCCTGCAGCAGCGCAATCTGCCGGGCCGGCGCCACGTCCACCAGGATCTCCCCGGTCATGCCGATGACCGGCAGGCCAACTGTCAGATGCAGCGCCTGGGCAGGCAGGTAAGGGCTGCCCTCCAGGCTCCAGATCTCATGCCCGGCAAAATAGTCGCGTCCCGTCACGCTCGGGTTCTGTCCGTCAGCGCCGCGCTGCCAGAACAGCAGCTCCGTGCGGTTGGCAATGAACACCTCTCCGCGCTCATCGGTAAAGAACACCGCGGGCAAGGAGCCGCGCCAGGTCTGCTCCACGTCCCCCACATCTGCGACCACAACCAGCGCGCCCCGCACCCGGCCCTCACCGGAAAAGGCGGGGGCTGCATAGAAATAGGCGCGTTTGCCCTCCGCGGGCAGCACGCCATGGCCTGTGCCCAGCGCGCCCTGCGTGGCCCGGATGAAATAATCCTCCGCTGCCACGCTGGCACCTGTCACCCCCTCGGCAGCCGCCAGCACCCGCCCGTCCGCGGCAGCAAAGAACACATCCAGCGCTGCCGTCTTGTCGGCGACCGCGCGCAGCAGCTCCGCCGCCTCGTCTTGCGCTGCCGGCGTCGAGAGGTCTGCCAGCGCCGGATGCTCCGCCGTCAGCACCGCCAGTTCCTGATAGACCTGAAGCTGGGTGCTGACGCGGTCAGACGCCAGCGCCAGATCCGCGGCGCTGCGCTCTGCCAGGCCGTTCAGAGCCTGGCGGTATCCATAAGACCAGACCGCAAGCGCCAGTGCCGCCACGGCCACAAGGAACCCGGCAGGCAGGCTCCAGCGAAGATAGTGCTGTGTTTTCATTGCGGCACGTTATCAAAGCGGCCCTTGCATTGACCAGACGCAACAGCAACAACCGGTATATGAAGACTTTAATCCAATCCCCCACCGATCCCGCCTTTGTGCAGGACCCCTATTCTTTCTATGCCGAAGCCCGGAAACATGGGCAGCTGCACCACTGGCAGGACTACGGCATGGTTGCTGCCTTCGGCCATTCCGCGGTGCATATGCTGCTGCGCGACCGCCGCTTCGGCCGCGAGGTTCCGGAAGAGCTGCGCAAGCCCGGCCCCGCCCATCTGGCCCCCTTCCTGGCGGTGGAGGCGCATTCGATGCTAGATGCCGAACCGCCCCGCCACACCCGCCTGCGCCGCCTGGTGCTACGCGCCTTCACCTCGCGCGAGATTGCGGCGCTGGAGCCGGGTATCCGGGAGCTGTGCCACCAGCTGGCTGGCAGCTTCCCGGACCAGCCCTTTGACCTGCTGGACGCCTATTGCACCCAGGTGCCGGTGATCACCATCTGCCGCCTGCTGGGGGTGCCGGAGGCGATGGCGCCGCAGCTTCTGGACTGGTCGCACAAGATGGTTGCGATGTACCAAGCGTCGCGCACGGAAGACACTGAACACGCCGCGGCCAAGGCCTCGCAGGAGTTCACCGAGTTTCTGCGCGGCTATATCGCGGAGCGCCGCAATGATCCCCGCGACGACCTGATCACCCGGCTGATCGCGGCGGAGGAGGAAGGCGACAAGCTGTCAACAGACGAGCTGATCGGCACTTGCATCCTGCTGCTGAATGCGGGCCATGAGGCCACCGTGCATTCGCTGGGCAATGGTGTGAAGACGATGCTGCAGCAGGGCTGGCAGCCGGAGTGGCTGGCGCCGGAGGGGATCGAGGGGCTGGTGGAGGAAATCCTGCGCTTCGACCCGCCCCTGCACATGTTCACCCGCTACGCCTATGAGGAGGCAGAGGTTTTCGGCCACACCTTCCAGCGCGGCGACCAAGTGGCCCTGCTGCTGGGCGCCGCCAACCGCGACGCATCGGCGCTGGACGATCCGCACCGCTTCGACCCATCCCGCCTGCCGAAAGTGAACAAGAGCTTCGGCGGGGGCTTGCATTTCTGCGTCGGCGCGCCGCTGGCCCGGCTGGAGATGCAGATTGCCCTGCCCATCTTGTTCGAACACTGCCCGGACCTGAAACTGGCGGCAGAGCCGGAGTACTCGAACACCTATCACTTCCACGGCCTCACGCGGCTGATGGTCGCCCGCAGCTGAGGACCGGGGCGCTCCCGCCCGCGCCGCAGGGATCACAGATCCCCTTGCACAGTTGGGCCAGGCGCCGCTGACGCGGCGTGACGCCCCCCCTTTTTCACCTTTGGCAAAACACTCCGGGGGTGAGGCGCCCCGGCGCCGAGGGGGCAGCGCCCCCTCCCGCCCTCCTTCCGCGCCCGGCCCGGATGTCACTTCGGCAAGGCCGGCAGGGCCGCCATGCCGGGACTGTTCAGCAGCCACTCCCGGAAGGCGGCCACCTTGGGGTCGTTCCATTTCTGCCGTTCGCCGATCAGCGCATAAGATCCTTGCGGGGTGGTGCAGGCCATGTCCGGGAAGGGCAGCACCAGATCCCCCCTTTCCAGTTCGTCGCGGCACAGCACCAAATCGGCCATCACCACACCGGTCCCGATCACCGCCGCGCGGGTGGCCATGTCGAGGTTCGGGAAAACTTCACCGCTGTCCGGGTCCACCGCCTCCACCCCGAAATGCTGCAGCCAAGTGTGCCAGTCCTGGCGGCGCGGGGTTTCGTGCAGCAGCCTCAGACCCGCCAGCGCCGCAGGACCGTCCGCAAGCGCAGGCAGCAGCGATGGCGCGCAAGCGGGTGAAAGGATCATGCCGAACAGCGGCATGACCTCGATATCCGCAGGCCGTCCCGGGATGTTTTCCAACGAAATGCCAAGATCGTATTCCGACCGTTCAAACCCCTTGCTGCCATAGAAGTCGGTGGCCAGCCGCAGGGTGATCTCCGGATGCGCGATGCGGAACTGCTCCAGCTGCGGCAGCAGCCAGCGCAGCGACAGGGTCGGCGGGCAGATCACCCGCAGCTCGGAGGCATCCGCCGTGACCCGCTCCACCTCGCGCTGCATCATCGCAAAGGCCTCGGTCAGCACCGGGTAAAGCCGCTGCCCCGCCGCCGTCAGCGCCACCCCGCGGGCGTTGCGGTGAAACAGCGGCACGCCGATGTGGTCCTCCAGGATCTTCACCTGGCGGCTGATGGCGCCGCGCGTCACGAACAGCTCCTCCGCAGCCGCGATGAAGCCTTCGTAGCGGGCGGCGGCCTCAAAGGCGCGCAGGGAATTCAGGGGCGGCAAGCGCATCATCTCACCATGGGTCAGTTTTCCTGAACCATGGTGGAGATTAACTGGTTTGCGCGCAAGCCCCCTCCGCCCCTATCTCTCAGAGGCCTGAATGGAGGAACAGCCATGAGTTCAAATTGTGAAACAGCAGACATCCGGCACCATGCGGGTCCGGCCCGCAGCGTGTTTGATTGGATTGCAGCCCTGATAGGGCTGAGAAAAGCTGAGCCTTTTACAAACACGTCCCGGAAAACGGTCCATGTGCCGCGCCGCGACATGGAGCGGCTGTCGGAAATCTCTCCGCACCTGCTGGCCGATATTGGCGTAGTGCCGCAAGCATCCGCCGAAGACACATCACCCTGGCGGCTGCAAGATGGGCGCCACCTGCTGCTGCGCCCGCCTCTGTGACGATCAGCTGCGGCCAGCCGGCCGCCCTACCCTCTAGCTGCCCAGCGGCAGCATGGTGGTCGACTTAATCTCTTCCATCGACAAAAGCGCGGTCACATTGTGCACTTTCACCTCTGAGATCAGCGCCTGATAGAACACATCATAGGCACGGGCGTTCTGCACCCGCACTTTCAGGATATAGTCGATATCGCCCGCCAGACGGTGCGCCTCCTGCACCTCGGGGCGTTCCTGCAGCGCCTTCAGGAACTTGGCCTGCCATTCCGCCTCATGCTCCGAGGTGCGGATGAGGACAAAGAAACAGGCCTCAAACCCCAGGGAATCCGCATCCAGCAGCACCGTCTGCTGGCCGATCACCCCGGCCTCCTTCAGCTTGCGGATGCGATTCCACACCGGGGTCTTGGAAGACCCCACCCGGCGGGCTATTTCATCCAGCGACTGGCTGGCGTCGCGCTGCAGTTCAGCCAGAATTTTCCGGTCCGTGCCGTCGATCCGCACCGTCATTCCTGTTTTCTCCTTTTGTGAGGACCAATCGGCCCGATGTCCCGCCGCGGCAAAACCATTGTTCTTATTTATCCGCCCATATAGCGCAATACCGGGAATATTTCCTATATCTAACCCCAAGTCAAACACACTCAGAGGGTACAGGAATGTCCGCACCATCGACACATGCTGCCAATGCCGCCACTCACGTCCGTGGCAGCATGGACTGTATGGTTGCGGGCCAGGTGTGCTTTGCGGGCTCCGGCCCCGGCGATGCAGAGCTGCTGACCCTGAAAGCCCTGCGCGCGCTGCAAGCCGCCGACGTGATCCTGCATGACCGTCTGGTGAGCGCAGAGATCCTTGAACTGGCCGGCCCGCAGGCGGTGCTGGAAGACGCAGGCAAGGAAGGCTTTGGCGCTCAGGTTTCTCAGGCGGACATCAACGCCCGGCTGGTGGAGCTGGCCAAGCAGGGCAAGAAGGTTCTGCGGCTGAAGGGCGGCGATCCTGCGATCTTTGCCCGCCTCGATGAAGAGCTGACCGCCTGCGAGGAAGCGGGCATCGCCTACAGCATCATCCCCGGCATCACCGCCGCCTCCGCTGCCGTGGCCGCTATCGGCCAGAGCCTGACGCAGCGCGGCCGCAATACCTCGGTCCGGTTCCTGACCGGCCATGCGATGACCGGCTTTGCCGATCACGACTGGGCCGCACTGGCGCGCCCGGGCGAGGTTGCCGCGGTCTATATGGGCAAGAAATCCGCCCGCTTCGTGCAGGGCCGCCTGATCATGCATGGCGCCGACCGCGCAACGCCGGTGACCATCATCGAAAACGCCTCGCGCCCCGAACAGCGGGTGCTGGAAACAACGCTGGACCGCCTGCCCGCCGACCTGGATGCGGCTGGTTTCGACGGCCCTGCCCTCACATTCCTGGGACTTGCCCCGCGCCAGGCGGCGGCAGCCCTGAACGATCTCAAAACGGAGCTTGCATAATGGCCCGCGCCTTTACACCCAAAGTCATCACCGCCAACGACCTGCTCGAGGGCGACGTGATCTATTTCACCGCCCAGGACACCTGGACCCGCGACCTGTCCGAAGCTGAGCTGATCACGGACGAGGCAGACGCCCAGCTGCGCCTGATCGAGGCGGAGAAGCAGAACATCAAGATCGTCGGCGCCTATCTGGCCGACGCCAAGGCAGGCCCGAACGGCCCCGAGCCGACCCACTTCCGCGAGGAATTCCGCCGCACCGGACCCTCGAACTACTTCCACGGCAAACAGGAGGCTGAAGCCAATGTATAAGTACAATGAATTCGACGAAGCCTTCCTGGCCGAACGCAACGCCCAGTTCCGCGCCCAGGTCGAGCGCCGCATCGACGGCTCCCTCACCGAGGAAGAATTCCGCCCGCTGCGCCTGATGAACGGCGTCTATCTGCAGCTGCACGCCTATATGCTGCGGGTTGCGATCCCCTATGGCACCCTGAACCCGAACCAGATGCGCGCCCTGGCGCTGCTGGCGGAGAAGTGGGACAAGGGCTATGGCCATTTCACCACCCGCCAGAACATCCAGTACAACTGGCCGAAACTGCGTGACCTGCCGGACATGCTGGACGCGCTGGGTGAGGTCGGCCTGCACGCGATCCAAACCTCGGGCAACACCATCCGCAACACCACCGCCGACCATTTCGCCGGTGCCGCCGCGGATGAGCTGACCGATCCCCGCCCCTATGCCGAGCTGATCCGCCAGTGGTCCACCGACCACCCGGAATTCCAGTTCCTGGGCCGCAAGTTCAAGATCGCCATCACTGGCAGCGACACCGACCGCGCCGTGATCCGCGCCCATGACGTGGGCCTGCAGGTGGTCGAGAAGGACGGCAAGCTGGGCTTCAAGGTTATCGTTGGCGGCGGCCTCGGCCGTACCCCGATGATCGGCCAGGTGCTGCGCGAGTTCCTGCCGCAGGCGGATCTGCTGCCCTATCTGGAGGCGGTTCTGACCGTCTACAACGTGCTGGGCCGCCGCGACAACAAGTACAAGGCGCGCATCAAGATCACCGTCTCCGAGAACGGCATCGACACCTACCGCGCGATGACCGAGGAAGCCTTCCTGACCATCCGCGGCCAGTACGACGGCACCGACCAGGAGCTGCTGGAAGAGATCAAGGCGCATTTCCAGGCGCCGGAGTTCCGCTCCGCCCCGACCGATGCGTTCGACACAGCTTATGCCAACGACCCGGTGTTCCGCGCCTGGGCCGACACCAACCTGCACGCGCACCGCGCCGAGGGCCACGCCATCGCCACCATCTCGATCAAGGCGCATGGGGCAACCCCGGGCGACGCATCGGCTGAGCAGATCCGCGTGATGGCGGACCTGGCAGAGCAGTACGGCTATGGCGAGCTGCGCATCAGCCACCAGCAGAACGTGATCCTGCCGCATGTCCACAAGTCGGACCTGCCGGCAATCCACGCCAAGCTGAAAGAACACGGGCTGGCCACCGCAAACCTCGGCCTGATCTCGGACATCATCGCCTGCCCGGGCATGGACTACTGCAACCTGGCCACCGCCCGCTCGATCCCGGTCGCGCAGGAGATTGCCACCCGCTTTGACGAGCTGAAGCTGGAGCATGACATCGGCCACCTGCAGATCAAGATCTCGGGCTGCATCAACGCCTGCGGCCACCACCATGTGGGCCACATCGGCATCCTGGGCCTGGACCGTGCAGGGGTGGAGAACTACCAGATCACCTTGGGCGGCGACGCGTCGGAAAATGCCGCCATCGGCACCCGCACCGGTCCCGGTTTCGCCTATGACGAAATCGTGCCTGCGGTGGAACGGATCGTGGAGACCTACCTGTCGGTGCGCGAAAACGCCGAGGAGACCTTCATCGAAACCTACCGCCGGGTTGGCATGGATCCCTTCAAGGCCGCGCTTTACCCCGAGGCTCAGAAAAAGGTCGCCTGATCTGATGTTCCATACAGCCGGAAACAAGCCCGCCGGAGAGGAAGACCTCATCCGGGACCGGGAGCTGGCCGCCAAGGCGGAGGCGCTCAATGCGCGCTTCCGCCACCATTCGGCCACCTCGGTGATGGAGGGCGCTTTGCGGGATGCAGGGCACATCGCCCTGGTCTCCTCTTTCGGCGCGGAATCCGTGGTGCTGCTTCACATGGCCGCGATCATCGACCCGATGACCCCGGTTGTGTTCGTGGACACCGAACTGCTGTTCACCGAAACGCTGATCTATCAGCAGGAGGTGAGCGAGCGGCTGGGCCTGCGCAATGTGCGCATCATCCGCGCCGATGACATCGCCGAGAAGGACCCCTACGGGGCCCTCAAGTTCAGCGACAAGGACGCTTGCTGCACGCTGCGCAAAACCGTGCCGCTGCAAAAGGCGCTGGCGGACTACGACGGCTGGATCACCGGCCGCAAGCGGTTCCAGTCCGGCACCCGTGCGGCGCTGGAGTTCTTCGAGGTCGAAGAAGGCACCGGGCGGCTGAAGATCAACCCGCTGGCCCACTGGGCGCCGGAAGATGTGCGCGCCTATATGGATGAGAACCGCCTGCCCCGCCATCCGCTGGTGGCCAAGGGCTATCCCTCGATCGGCTGCGCGCCCTGCACCAGCCCGGTCAAGGAAGGCGAAGACCCGCGCGCCGGACGGTGGCGCGGGGAGAACAAAGAAGAATGCGGCATCCACGTGGTGGACGGCCAAATGGTACGCACAGGAGCGTGAGTGAGATGACTGTTATCGTGACCGACACCGGCTTTGCCGCCGAAGACTGGACCGGCGGCTTTGAGGGCAGCAACGTGCTGGAGCTGGCCTCGGACGCCAATCTGAACGACGTATCGCTGGACGGCGTGGAGCTGGTGCGGGTGCAATTCCCCAGCTTTGCCGACGGCCGCGGCTTCACCCTGGCCCGCCAGCTGCGGCTGAAGGGCTTTGAGGGCCGCCTGCGCGCCTTCGGCCATGTGATCGCCGACCAGTACGCCATGGCCCGCCGCTCCGGCTTTGACGAGGTTGAGCTGACCGACGAGCTGGCCGCCCGCCAGCCCGAGGACCAGTGGCTCGCCCGCGCCAACTGGAAAGACCACAGCTATCAGGCCCGCCTGCGCGGCAGCACCGCTGCCCGCTAAGCCAGCCCCTTAACCCGGGACACTCCCTGAAACCGGCTCCGTTGCGTCAGACGCGGGGCCGGTTTCGCAAAACAGGGGGTTTTCCTGACCTGTATCAAAGACTAATCAGAGGTGCCGGCTACTCCTCCGGCAGTGGAACCGATGAATGAGATGACACCCGTGACCGACACTGCAACCGACCCGAAACCGGCCAAAGCCGTGCCGGCCCTGCCCGACGCCCAGACCGTGACCCAGGTGAAACACTGGACCGACCGGCTGTTCTCCTTCCGCTGCACCCGGCCTGCCTCCCTGCGCTTCCGCTCCGGCGAGTTCGTGATGATCGGCCTGATGAACGATCCCGATCCCAAGACTGGCAAGGTGAAGCCCCTGCTGCGCGCCTATTCCATTGCCTCCCCCTCCTGGGACGAGGAAATGGAATTCTACTCGATCAAGGTGCAGGACGGCCCGCTGACCTCCAAGCTGCAGCACATCAAGGAAGGCGACGAGATCATCCTGCGCCCCAAGCCGGTCGGCACCCTGGTGCATGACGCGCTGGTTCCGGGCAAGCGGATCTGGTTCTTTGCCACCGGCACCGGCTTTGCCCCCTTCGCCTCGCTGCTGCGCGAGCCGGAAACCTATGAGAAATTCGACGAGGTGATCATCACCCACACCTGCCGTGAAGCAGGCGAGCTGACCTATGGTGCTGAGCTGATCGAGAGCCTGAAGGACGACGAACTGCTGAATGAGGTGATCGGCGAAGGCTTCTGGAAGAAGATCAAGTACTACCCGACCACCACCCGCGAAGAGAGCCCCAAGATGGGCCGCATCACCGACCTGATGCGTTCCGGCGAGGCCTTTGCCGATCTCGGCGTGCCGCCGCTGAACCCGGAAAGCGACCGGGCGATGATCTGCGGCAACCTGGCC
Organism: Leisingera sp. ANG-DT; assembly: GCF_000813785.1. Taxonomy (NCBI): domain Bacteria; kingdom Pseudomonadati; phylum Pseudomonadota; class Alphaproteobacteria; order Rhodobacterales; family Roseobacteraceae; genus Leisingera; species Leisingera sp. ANG-DT. Next base: position 114,617 of record NZ_JWLE01000001.1, on the reverse strand, counting down.
TTCAACCTGGAGCTCAAGGACCTCTTTGAGAACACTTACGGCCTCGAGGAAGGCGCCAACTCCAAGCCCGCACATTTCGTGGTCGAGAAGGCATTCCTGGACTGATCCGGCGCTGGCCCGCCCCTGCGGGCTGCCCGAATTTTGACACGGATTTGACGGGAGGCTGCCGCCTCCCGTTTATCTTTTGTTGGGGATGAATCGGTAATTCTGCTGCTGAGATCCAGAATGGAGCAACAGCAGATGCATAACGAAACGGCCCCCGGGCAGGCGCCCGTCTTCCAGTCCGTCAGAACCGAAGCAGGCAAGGCCCGCGTCCGCGCCGCGCTGTCCGGCTTCCAGAACCGCCCCGACCCGGTGCAGCCGCCGCTGCAGGACAGGATTGCCGCCATCAAGGCCCGTTTCGACCTGCGCGCCATGACACCGCAGGACATCGACCTGATGTTCGACGCGCTGGTGCAGGAAGGCCAGCCGATGACCGCGCCGATGCTGCTTTTGAATTCGATGGGCGACCGTTTCCGCAGCCATCTGGCCGGCCTCACCGGCAAGGACTACGACGGCGGCAAAGCGCTGGACCTGCTCGCGGTGGCACAGCTGCAGATCCAACGCGCCCGCAAGCAAGGCGGCGCCAGCGGCGGCTGGGAGAGCTTCCTGACGTTCCTGGTGCCGCAATCGCCCTCTGAACAGCCCGCAGCCCAAGCACCGCTGGAGCATATGGCGCGCCTTGCCCAGCAGGCGCAGGCGCGGCCGCACTGACCGGCGGCCGCCGCGGCGCGGTTCAACCGGACAATCAAAAAAGGCGGCCGGGGTTCCCCAGCCGCCTGTTTTTGTTCCCGCCTTGGCGGAGGCTATCAGTCGCTGCCGGTTGCCGTGGTGTCAGCCGCACCGGTTTCGCCAGCGCCGGACTGGTTCAGCAGTTCCTCAGCGGCAGTGTTTGCGCTGTCCAGCGCCCCGGTGGCAGTGTCCTGTGCCGCCTCAGCAGCATCTGCAGCCGCATCCGCCGCGCCTGTTGCAGTTTCTGCAGCGCTGTCAACCGCTGTGGCTGCTGCATCTGCTGCGGTGCCGGTGGCCTCGCCAGCCGCATCGGACGCGCTGTCCAGCGCATCGCCGACGGTTTCCGTCACCGCGCCGGCGGCCTCGTTTACCGCATCCTGCGCCGCTTCAACCGCGTCGCCTGCTGCCTCGGCGCCTGACTCGACGGCTTCTTCCACTGCCTCAGCCGCGTCCTGGGCGGCGTCTTCTGCCGCTGCCGCCGGTTCTTCCGAAGTCACCGGATCGGTGCTGCTTTGCTCTTCCTGCACCGCGGGTGCTTCAGCCGGGGCGGGCTCCTGCGCGTCCTGGCCGCTCACCAGCAGATAGGCAACCACCGCTGCGGCACCCAGGCCCAGCACGATCAACAACTGTTTCATAGGTCTCTCCTCACTCCTGCCGGCCCGTCCGGGGCCGGGCCGCGCCACGCGCGGCATCTGCCTGCCAGATGGCAATGCACGGGGCACAGCTCAAGGGGGAAGTTTGGCACATATGCATCACGGGCGGCGCCGCGCCGCCCGGCCGCGCCAAACTGGCGGAACCCCGCCGCAATTGCGGTTTTTTCAGACGGTTGCGCCGCCCGCTTCACCTGCAATCCGGACCAGTTTCGCTTCTGTTTTCCGGGCCTTTTGCAACATGCGGCCTTGAAATGCGGCTTTCCTGCCGCCATACCGCCCATAACGCTTGAATCACAGACGCGGGGGCAGTAGCGTTCCCGCACTTTTTGCAATGACAGAAGGATCGCAGTCATAGCCCGCAGACCTCATAACGCGCCGCCGCAACGAGACACCGGCCCGCGCGTCAACGAAAAAATCCGCGCCCCCGAAATCCGCCTGATCGGCGCCGATGGCGAAAACGTCGGGGTTGTGCACCCGGCAAAAGCCATGGACATGGCGGCAGAGGCCGGACTTGATCTGGTTGAAATCTCGCCCAACGCCAATCCGCCCGTGTGCAAGATCATGGACTTTGGCAAGTTCAAATACGAACAGCAGAAGCGCGAGAGCGAAGCCCGCAAGAAGCAGAAGATCATCGAGGTCAAAGAGGTCAAGTTCCGTCCCAACACGGACACCCATGACTACGATGTGAAGATGCGCAATGTCGTGAAGTTCCTGGAGAACGGCGACAAGGTGAAGGTCACCCTGCGCTTCCGCGGCCGCGAAATGGCGCACCAGAATCTTGGCCGCGAGCTTCTGGAGCGGGTTGCCGAGGACACCAAGGAGATCGGCAAGGTCGAGAACTTCCCCAAGATGGAAGGCCGCCAGATGATCATGCTGATCGGGCCGCTCGCCAAGAAATAAGCCGGTGCACCGCTGGTGCCAGGCACAGCCCCGCAGGCCGCCGCCTGCGGGGCTTTTTTTGTCTGCTTCGGTTAGCGCTGCCTTAACGCCTGCCCGCTATACAGGTGCCATCTCCAGTGAAGGCAGACGCATGACCAGCTTGACCGACGTTCAGAACACCGCCTTCATGGCCATTGGCCCCAGCCGGATTGCCGCGCTGTCGCTGCTGGCGCTGGCGCAGGCGCCGGAGGGTGCGGACAGCTCCAATGCAGAGGATGTGCTGGACCTGTCGGTGCGGCGTATCTGCGCCGCTTGCGATATGCTCGGCGGCGGGCTGGATGCCCTGCTGGCGGACTGCGCCTATACTCTTCCGGCGGAGCTTGAGGGCAAGCGCCAGTCCTGCCTGGAGTTGCTGGAACCGCTCCACAGTGCGGCCGGCCAGGCTGACGGCGCCGTACTGGCGCACGTTCGCAATGTGCCGGATCTGGCCGCCCTTTGCCTTTACCGGCTGGAACCGGCGGTCTCGGACTTTCTCAAGGACATGGTGCAGACCCTGCGCGAGGCGCAGCAGCAGCGCGAGGAAGAGCGTGACGCACAGATGCGCGCGACCATCGCCACTGCCGAAGGGGTTGGCAAGAACATCAAGTTCATCTCCTTCAACGCCTCGATCGAGGCGGCGCGGATCGGCGAAATGGGCAAGGGCTTTGCCGTCATTGCCACCGAGATCCGCGAACTGTCCGGCAAGACTCAGAACCTGCTGGAAGAAATGTCCGGCTATCTGAAGCACTGACACGGGAACAGGCACCGGTAACCGGCGCCTGCGCATGTCTTTAGCTTGCGGCGGTTCAGCCCGCTGCGGCCACCGCGCGTTTTGCCATCACCCCAACCAGATGGGCGCGGTATTCCTTGGTGCCATGCAGATCACCGATCATGCCGCCGGCATCCACACTCAGCCCGTCCAGCGCGTCCGGTGCGAAATTGGCATCCAGCGCCGCCTCGGCCTCATGCCAGCGGAACACGCCCTCCTCTGACGCGCCGGTGACAGCCACCCGGACGCCCGCCGCATATTTCGCCGCAAAGACGCCCACCAGGGCAAACCGCGATGCGGGCTGCAGGAACTTCTGGTAATTGGCCTTTTCCGGCACCGGGAAGCGCACTGCGGTGATGATCTCGCCTTCTTCCAGCGCAGTCTCGAACAGGCCGCGGAAATAGTCATCGGCAGTGATCTCGCGGGCGTTGGTGACGATGGTCGCACCGCTGCCCAGCGCCGCCGCCGGATAACAGGCCGCCGGGTCGTTGTTGGCCAGCGAACCGCCGATTGTGCCGCGGTTCCTGACCGCCGGGTCCCCAATATGGCTGGCCAGTTCCGCCAGCGCCGGATAGCTGTCCGCCGCGGCAGCGGCCACTTCTGCATGGGTGACTGCGCCGCCAATGGTCAGCATGCCGCCATTGTCACTCAGCTCCTTCAGCTGCGGAATGCCGCTGAGGGAGACCAGTTTCGACGGCATCGCCAGCCGCTGTTTCAGCGTCGGGATCAGCGTCTGCCCGCCGCCCAGCGCCTGCGCGTCCTCATCCGCCAGCGCGGCAACCGCCTCTGCAACGGTTGAGGGCTTCTCGAATTCGAATTCATACATTTCGTATCCTTTCTGAAAACCGGCCCGCCGGCTTTCATCTTTCCGAAAATACTCCGGGGGTATGGGGGCAGCGCCCCCATGAGCCCTTACCCGTTCATCGCCGCCCAGACCCGAGCAGGCGACAGCGGCATGTCAATGTGGGCCACGTTCTTGCCGCCCGACTGCAGCGCGTCGATCACCGCATTGACCACCGCCGGCGGCGAGCCGATGGCGCCGGCCTCACCGCAGCCCTTCACGCCCAATGGGTTATGGGTGCAGGGGGTCTGGCAGGAATGGTCCACCTGGTAGAACGGCACGTCATCGGCCCGGGGCATCGCGTAGTCCATGAAGGAGGCCGACAAGAGCTGGCCGTCCTCGTCATAGGCGGCGTTCTCCAGCAGCGCCTGGCCAATGCCCTGCCCCAGCCCGCCATGGACCTGACCGTCAACGATCATCGGGTTGATAATATTGCCGAAATCGTCCGCCGCCGCGAACCGTTCGATGCTGACCTTGCCGGTGTCGGGGTCCACCTCCACCTCGCAGGCATAGGCGCCAGCCGGATAGGTGAAGTTCGCCGGGTCATAGAACGCGGTCTCCTCCAGCCCCGGTTCCAGCTCCTCCAGCGGGTAGTTGTGGGGCACATAGGCGGTCAGGCAGACATCGCCCCAGGCCACCGACTTGTCGGTGCCCGCAACGGTGAACTGGCCGTCCTTCAGCTCGATATCGGCGTCCGAGGCCTCCATCAGATGGGCGGCAATCTTCTTGGCCTTGCTGATGATCTTCTCTGTCGCGCGTACCATGGCGGAGCCGCAGACCGCGATGGAGCGCGAGCCGTAGGTGCCCATGCCGAACGGCACCCGTCCGGTGTCGCCGTGCACGATATCGACCATGCTCTCATCAATGCCGATCATGTCGGCGACAACCTGCGGGAAGGAGGTTTCATGCCCCTGCCCGTGGGAATGCGCGCCGACCATCACGCTGATGGAGCCGGTGGCGTTCACCCGCACGGTGGCGGCATCATAAAGCCCCGCCCGGGCGCCCAGCATGCCCACGATGTTGGAGGGAGCGATGCCGCAGGCCTCAATATAGCAGTTGATGCCAAAGCCACGCAGCTTGCCGTTTTTCTCGCTTTCGGCGCGGCGGGCGGCGAAGCCTGCCACATCGGCGACCTGCTCCAGCTTGTCCATCGTCGCCGCGTAATCGCCGGTGTCGTAGGTCAGCGCCACCGGGGTTTCATAGGGGAACTCGGTGATGAAGTTCTGGCGGCGCAGGGCAATCGGGTCGGCGCCCAGCTCGCGCGCGGCCTTGTCGATCACCCGCTCCAGCTGATAAGTCGCCTCCGGCCGGCCGGCACCGCGGTAGGCATCCACCGGCACCGTGTTTGTGAAGACCGTTTTCACGTTCACCTGCACGATGGGCGTCTTGTAGTTTCCGGCCATCAGGGTGCCATGCAGGTAGCTGGGCACCGAGGTGGAGAAGGTCGAGAGATACGCGCCCATATTGGCCATCGTGTTGGTGCGCAGCGCGGTGAAGTTGTTGTCAGCATCCAGCGCCAGCTCGATCTTCGTCACATGGTCGCGGCCATGGGCGTCGGAGATGAACGCCTCTGCCCGGGTGGAGGTCCATTTCACTGCCCGGCCGCAGGCCTTGGCGGCGAAGGTGCAGAAGGCTTCCTCGGCGTAGTGGAAGATCTTGGAGCCGAAGCCGCCGCCCACATCCGGCGCGATCACCCGCACCTTGTGCTCTGGCAGGCCCAGCACAAAGGCGCACATCAAGAGGCGGATCACATGCGGGTTCTGGCTGGTGGTATAAAGCGTGTGCTCATCCGTGGCGCGGCTGTAATCGCCGATGGCCACGCGCGGTTCCATCGGGTTGGCGACCAGGCGGTTGTTGACCAGCTCCAGCGTTGTCACATGGGCGGCGCTGTCAAAGGCCGCTTGCACCGCATCGTCATCGGGATTGCCGAACACCCAGTCATAACAGAGGTTTGAGGTCAGATCCTCATGCACCTTAGGGCTGCCGTCCGCCAGAGCTGCACCCATGCTGACCACCGCGGGCTTGTCGCTGAGGCTAAGCTCAATCGCTTCCGCCGCATCGCGGGCCTGTTCCAGCGTGTCCGCAACCACGGCAGCGACGATCTCGCCCACGTGGCGGATCGTATCATGCGCGATGATCGGGTGGCGCGGCTCCTGCTGCGGGTTGCCGTGGCGGTCGGTCACGCCCCAGCCGCAGGGGATGCCGCCCACCTCGGCGAAATCGGCGCCGGTGAAGATCTTCACCACGCCGGGCATCGCCTCAGCCGCGGATGTGTCGATGGAATTGATGGTCGCATGGGCCACATCGGCGCGCAGGAAATGCACATGGGCCTGGCCGTTCACGTTAATGTCGTCGGTATAGTTTCCGGCTCCTGTCAGGAACCGCACGTCCTCGCGCCGCTTGGGGCTGGCGCCGATGCCGTTATCCTTGGGCATGTCTGGTCTTCCTCCCTGGAGGGTGCTGCCGTGGCGCACCTCTTTGTCAGTCACTCCTTGTTCAGCTCAGGCCGGGTACCGGCCTGGGGTCGTCCGGTTATTCCGCCGCTATGCTTGAGACATCCTGTCCCGAGGCCGCCATGATCGCCTTGACGATATTATGGTAGCCGGTGCAGCGGCACAGGTTGCCTTCCAAGTAGTCGCGGACCTCCGCCTCAGTGGGCTTGGGGTTGTCTTTCAGCAGTGCCGCCGCCGACATCACCATACCCGGCGTGCAGAAGCCGCATTGCAGCCCGTGATGGTCCTGAAACGCCTGCTGGATGGTGTTCAAAGAGCCGTCGGCATTGGCCTGGCCTTCGATGGTGGCAACCTCGGCGCCTTCGGCCTCTTGCGCCAGCATGGTGCAGGCTTTCACCGCCTTGCCATCCACATGCACCACGCAGGCGCCGCACTGGCTGGTGTCGCAGCCCACGTGGGTGCCCGTGAGCCCCAGCTGCTCGCGCAGGAATGATGACAGCAGCGTGCGCCCTTCAACGTCGCCGCTGGCAGCCTTGCCGTTCACGGTCATGGAGACCTTGGCCATAGTACCCTCCCTTTAGCTTGTTTTTGTCTGGCTGGGGGGAGTTAAGCACGCCGCCAGCCTTCCGCGAAGTGTTTTCCGGCGGGGATGCAGCGCAAATTCGCGTCAGAGCCGCTTACCCATGGTTGTGACCTTGCGTCACAAATCCCGCGCTGCAGCGCCGCATTCAGCCTTCTGCATCGCGGCGCGGCATCGGGCGGGTGGGGATTTCTTTCAACAGGCCGCCGACGCCCATGGCGGCGATATCGGCGGAGCTGACAGGCAGTCCGCAGACGATCCGCTCAAGCACCCAATCGGCACCATTCAGCGCCGGCGAACGTGCACAGCCCGGCAGGCCGATCACCGGCTTGTCCTCGTATGCGCCCAGGAACAGCAGGTTGCCGGGGTCCACGGGCATGCCGAAACGAGTCACCGTGCCGCCTGCCTGCCGCAGCCCCTGCGGCGCGACGTCGTGAGGGTCGGAGGTGGCGGAGCCGGTGAGGATCAGCACCAGTTGCCCAGGTGCCTGGGTGATGGCCTCCGCCAGCGTGTCCTCCTGGTGCGGCACCACTACGCGCGGCGACAGGGAGATCCCCATCCGGTGCAGGCGGCCCGCCATCGCGGCGCGGCCCTTATCCGGCGGGGTGTCTTCCGTGACTGCCGTTTCTATCAGCGTGGCGGAAGACAGGACCGGCGGCAGCACCCGGATCGCATCCCCTGCCCCCTCGCTGGCACGGCGGATGGCGTCGGCCGGCACGCCATAAGAGATGATCTTGATCGTGGCCAGCATGCCGCGCGCATCGGCGCGGTGATAGTCCGGCACGGTGGCAACGGTGATCATCGGATCAACTGCGTTGACCCCCTCCAGCTTGTCCCGGTTCAGCCGCACCAGCCCGGCGCCAGTGGCATAGAGGTTCACCCTCCCCGTGCCGGCGCCGGAAATGCGGATGCCCTGCGCGGAGGGGTCCGGCACCAGAGCGTTTGCCAGCGCCTCCGCCGCGGCGTCCTCATGCAGGTCGGCAGGGTCGAGCCGGGCAACGGTCAGGGTGTCATGTCCCGCGGCAGAAAGGTCCGCGAGGTCGTCTGCGCTCAGCACCGTGCCCTTGGCGATCTTGCCGTTGGCGCCCTGCAGGGAATGCGCGAGGATGGCGCCCTGCGCGTCATCCAAGGGGACCGGGCCAAACCTCATGGCTGCTTGCCGCGCAGGACGGCGGTCATTTCCGACAGGATCGAAACGGCAATTTCCGCCGGGCTGGCGGCACCGATGTCGAGGCCGATGGGGCCGTGGATGCGGTTGATCTGGTCTTCATTGAACCCGGCCTCCTGCATCCGCGCGACGCGGGCGGCATGGGTCTTCTTGCTGCCCAGCGCGCCGAAATAGAACACATCAGCGCTGAGAGCTGCCTCCAGCGCCGGGTCGTCCAGTTTCGGGTCGTGGGTCAAGAGCACCAGCGCGGTGCGGGTGTCCAGCCCCAGCTTTGCGACCGCCTCATCCGGCCAGTCGTCCATCAGGGTTTCGCCGGGGAAACGCTCAGGAGAAGCGAAGGCCGCGCGGGGGTCGATGATAACCGGATCATAACCTGCAATCCGCGCCATCGGCACCAGCGCCTGGGTGATGTGGACTGCGCCCACTGCCACCAGCCGCAGGGGCGGGTTGTGGACCGCCACGAAGGTCTCGCTGTCGTCTTCCAGCCCGGAGCGGTCCATGCGCATGCGGTCCGGGTATTCTGTGCGGGTGAGATGGCGGGCGCCGGTGGCGAGGTTCACCTCATAGGCAACAGGGGTGCGGCTGGCGCGGGCCGCCACCAGCTCCTCCAGAATTTCCACCGGCAGGGCAGAGCCCACCGGCTCCACCAGCACCTTGATGGTGCCGCCGCAGGCGAGGCCGACGGCAAAGGCGTCCTCGTCGCTGACGCCGAATTCCAAGAGCCGGTGCTGGCCGTCCTGCAGCGCCTCCAGCGCCTCGCCCACCACCGCACCCTCGACGCAGCCGCCGGAGACCGAGCCCTCGATCTGCCCCTCCCCGGACACAACCAGCTGCGACCCGGTGCGGCGCGGGGCGGAGCCCCAGGTCTGCACCACGGTGGCCAGCGCAGCGCCGGTGCCGGAACGGTGCCAGTGCAGCGCGGTTTCCGGGGCGTGCTCAAAGGGGGTCATGGTCTGCATCGGCGGGCCTTCCGGTGTCGGGTGGGTTTGCGTTCAAACATCGGCGCTTGCGGCGCTGGTTTCAAGCGGCATGCGTCTCAGAGCAGCGCCATCAGCCGTGCCTTCTCGCCCGCGTCCGACGGGCTGGATATCACCTGTGCGAGGTCCTGCAGCGAAGCGATGGAATGGCCGGCGCGGAAACTGTCGGTATAGGGCAGCATCGCACGGATGCCCTGCGCCTTGGGGGCAAAGCCGTCCCAGCGCAGCAAAGGGTTCAGCCAGATCAGGCGGCGCGATGACAGCTGCAGGCGCTGCATTTCGCGTGAAAGGCCCTCGGGGTCGCCGCGGTCCAGCCCGTCGGTGATCAGCAGCACCACTGCGCCCTGCCCCATGACGCGCCGCGACCAGTCGCGGTTGAAGGCATGCAGGCAATCGCCGATCCGGGTGCCGCCCTCCCAGTCCTGCGCCTCTGCCCCCGCTGCGGCCAGCGCCGCGTCCACATCGCGCTGCTGCAGATGCCGGGTGATGTTGGTCAGGCGGGTGCCGAAGGTGAAGCCGTGTACCCGTGCCCAGCCCTGCCCCTTTGCATTTGCCGCGGCGTGCAGGAAATGCAGGATGATGCGGCTGTACTGGCTCATCGAGCCGGAGATGTCGCAGAGCACCACCAGATTGGGCCAGCGGATGCGGCGCTTGGCGCGGGCGATCTCTTGCAAGTCACCACCCTGCCGCGCGGCATGGCGCAAGGTGCGGCGCCAGTCGGCCCGCTGCCCGCGCGGCGCGGCCATCAGGCGGCGGGACTGGATCGGCGTCACCGGCAATTTCAGCTGCGCCAGGATGCGCTTGGCGGCGGCAATCTCAGCCGTGCTCATCTGTTCGAAGTCCAGCGTCCTGAGGCGTTCCTCTACCGACATGGTGCGGGAGGCGTCGATCTCAATCTCTGTTCCTTCCGGCTCTGCTTCCGGAAGTTCCGGCTGCTCCAGCATGCCGTCCAGCAGCGCCTCTGCCGCGCGTTTCTCCGCAGGTTTTGCGGGCCGCTCCTCCTGCACGCCGCGGATGGCGGGCAGCATCGCGGCCATCATCTGCTCCAGATACCGCGGATCACGCCAGAACAGGCGGAAGACCTGGGCAAACACCACCCGCTGTTCCGGCTTGGTAACGAAACAGGCGTGCAAGGCCCAGTAGAAGTCCTGACGGCTGGTGAAGCCTGCGGCAGCCACCGCGCGCACCGCATCCAGCACACAGCCAGGGCCGACGGGCAGCCCGGCCTTGCGCAGGGCGCGGGCGAAGTGGGTGATGTTGCGGAGCAGCTTGGGGTCGTCCGGCAGGGAGAGCGGCGGGTAGTCAGGCACTAGCGCTCATGGGGGCGCTGCCCCCATACCCCCGGAGTATTTCCAGAAAGATGAAGCATCAGGCCGCGTCCAGGCTGGCCTTGGCCTCATCAAGGATGCGCTTGGCCTCGGAGCCGTGCAGGCGGGCGATGTCGTCCTGGTATTTCAGGATGGCGCCGAGGGTGTCGGCGATCACCTCGGGGCTGAGGGCGATGACATCGAGCGCCAAGAGGCAGTTGGCCCAGTCGATGGTTTCCGCAACGCCCGGTTTCTTGAACAGATCCTCGGTGCGCAAGGACTGCACGAAGGCGACGATCTCGCGGCTGAGCTGTTCGCTGGCCTGGGGCGCGCGGGCGTGCAGGATGTCAAGTTCGCGCTGGAAATCGGGGTAGTCGACCCAATGGTAGAGGCAGCGGCGTTTGAGAGCGTCATGCACCTCCCGCGTGCGGTTGGAGGTGAGGATGACGATCGGCGGCTCCGGCGCCTGGATGGTGCCAAGCTCGGGGATGGTGACCTGGAAGTCGCTGAGCGCCTCCAGAAGGAAGGCCTCAAACGGTTCGTCGGTGCGGTCCAGCTCGTCGATCAGCAGGACGGGGGCGCCGTGTTCGTCCGGGCGCATCGCCTGCAACAGCGGACGTTCGATCAGGTAGTCCTGCGAGAAGAGTTCATTCTGCAGCGCGGCGCGGTCGGCGCTGCCCGCGGCCTCAGCAGTGCGGATGGCGACCATCTGGGCGGCGAAGTTCCATTCATAGACGGCGCTGGCGGCATCCAGACCTTCGTAGCATTGCAGGCGGATCAGACGGCGGCCGAGGCTGGCGGCCAGTGCCTTGGCGATCTCGGTCTTGCCGGTGCCGGCCTCACCCTCCAGGAACAGCGGGCGGCCCAGTTTCAGCGACAGGAAGACCACGGTGGCCAGCGCCCGGCCGCAAACGTAGCCCTGCTGCGACAGCAGCTCTTGCACCTGTTCGATGGATTGTGCCTGCATGTGGAGCCTCCCCTAACCCCGCCCAACAGGCCATGGGCGGGCGCATCGGTCAAGCGGCGGCTGGCCGCGACGCTGCGGCCCTGCAGTGGCACGCAAAGGTTTGTATCGCTGCCGCCTTCGGGTAAGACTGGCGGCAAAGCAAAGAAGGCTGAGGCATGAGCAAGACCCCTTACATGCGGTTTCAACCTGCAGTGCTGCGCTGCGGGCGGGTGTGACGATGCGGGTGCTCGCGGTCCTTTGCGTGCGCAACGAGGGTGCGTTTCTGCTGGAATGGCTTGCCCATTACCGCGCCGCCGGCTTCACCGATTTCCTGGTGTTTTCCAACGATTGCCAGGACGGCACGGATCACATGCTGGACCGTCTGGAGGCAATGGGTCAGCTGGCGCATGTGCGCAACGACGGGCCATATGGCAGCGAGGGTATTCAATTCACCGCGCTGAAGGTGGCCGACAAGCATCCGCTGATGAAGGCCGCGGATTGGGTGCTGGTCGCGGATATTGACGAGTTTCCCTGCATCAAGACCGGCGATGGCACGGTGGCGGACCTGCTGGCGTCGCTGCCGGATGCGGATGCCATCACCCTCACGTGGCGGCTGTTCGGCAATGGCGGCGTTGTGGCCTACGAAGACCGCCCGGTGACGGGGCAGTTCACGTGCTGCGCGCCCGAGGTGATCCATTGGCCCTGGCGGGCAGTGATGTTCAAGACGCTCTACCGCAACAACGGCACCTATGGAAAATGCGGTGTGCACCGGCCCCGCAGCATCCGCGACAAGGCGCGGCTGGAGCGTTACCGCTGGTTCGATTGCGAAGGGCGCGAGCTGGGCGGGGACTTCAAGACCAAGCGGCTGTTTTCCGATTACGGCCAGCCGAATTACCGCCTGGCGCAGCTGAACCATTACCCTTTGGGTGCGATGGAGAGTTATGTGCTGAAGGCGGACCGCGGCCGGGTGAACCGGCAGGCGCGGCTGGGCATGGATTACTGGGTGGAGCGCAACTATGCGGCCTGTGAAGACCGCTCGATAGCCCGTTGTGCGCCCGCACGCGCGGCACTGCAGGCGGAGCTGATGGCAGACGCGGACCTGGCCCGGTTGCACGGCGCTGCGGTGGCCTGGCGCAAGGCCCGGTTCAAGGAACTGATGCTGGCGGAGGAAAACCGGGCGCTGTTTGCCCGCCTGCTGATGACACCGCCTGCGCGGGTGCTGACGGCGGCGGAGGGCGCGGAGATGCGCCGCTTTGCGATGCTGGGGCTGGCGGCGGAAAGCGGAAAACTGCAGGATTGAGGGCGCAGTTACGGGCCAGGCAAGCGGGCAGATGCCCGCCGATAGCCCGGTCCCAGACAGCAAAGCGGCCCTAGTTTTTCCAATTTTAGCCTTATTTGTCACCTAACCGTAAATTAACAAATCCGCCGTTAGGCGTACCGGGGGTATCAAAGGTGGCTGTAATGCAGGACGGACTCGAAAATCTGGATGAGGACCTCTCCGGTCTGAAACCGCCGCAATGGAAGGCCCGGATGGCGGCGCTGGCGGAAGAGCATGGCATGTATCAGCCGCTGGGCGACAAGCATTTCGCCACCTTCATCGACCAGGGCAACACCCTTCTGGTGACGTTTGAGACCATGCAGGGCATCCATAACCTGTCGGATCAGGCGCAGCCCTTGGGCTTTGATCTGGTGAAGAACCTGGGCTGGTCGCATATGTGCGTGGTCTCTGACGGCGACACCTGGTTCCGCGAGGGGCGCATTTACGGCTTTTTCGACCAGCTGATCGACGACGGGTTCTTTGATGAATTCGACAATGTGATCTTCTACGGCGCAGGCCCCTGCGGCTATGCGGCGGCGGCCTATTCGGTGGCTTCGCCCGGTGCCACCGTGGTGGCGGTTCAGCCGCAGGCGACGCTGGATCCGCGGATGACCGAATGGGACGACCGTTTCACCGAGAACCGGCGGCTGTCCTTCACCGACCGCTACGGCTATGCCCCGGACATGCTGGATGCGGCGGGCCAGGCCTTTGTGATCTATGACCCTTATGAGCGGCTGGACGCGATGCATGGGGCGCTGTTTGCCCGCAAGAACGTGACCCGGCTGCGGGCCACCAATATGGGCGGCGCGGTGCAGACCCGGCTGATCGAGATGGAGATGCTTTATCACATCCTGTCGCTGGCGGGCAGCGGCAAGCTGACGGGCGCCGCTTTCTACAAGCTGTTCAGAAGCCGCCGCAACAACTCCTTCTTCCTGCGCAACCTCCTGGGGCGGCTGGAGCGGGAGGACCGCGGGGTGCTGATGGCGCTGCTGTGCCGCAATGTGACGGAGCGGATGCGGGCACCGCGGTTCCGCCGCCGCCTGGAAGAGATGAAGAAGCGCGCCGAGAGCGGTGAATTCAGGATCCCGGAAAAACGCTGAGCGGGCGGCGGGCGGGCGCATTCAGCCGCTTTGTTTCCCCGCCGCCATGTGCTAACGCACGCGCATGACCCAGACGCTGACCATCCCCCGCCCCGATGACTGGCACCTGCACCTGCGCGACGGCGCCATGCTGCAGGCTGTGCTGCCCGAAACCGCCCGCCATTTCGGCCGCGCGATCATCATGCCGAATCTGGTGCCGCCGGTGGTGACCGGGGCGCAGGCCGCGGCCTACCGCGACCGCATTCTGGCGGCGCTGCCGGAAGGCATGGCGTTTGAGCCGCTGATGACGCTGTACCTGACCGAGGACACCGACCCGGCGGATGTCGCCGCGGCCCATGCCAGCGGGCTGGTGAAGGCGGTGAAGCTCTATCCGGCGGGCGCGACCACCAATTCGGCCTCCGGCGTGACCAATTTCGACAACGTCCGCGCGGTGCTGGAGAAGATGGCCGAGATTGGCCTGCCGCTGTGCACCCACGGCGAAGTGACTGACCACGACATCGACATCTTTGACCGCGAAGCGGTGTTCATCGACCGGGTGCTGGACCCGATCCGCACCTCCACCCCCGGCCTGCGCGTGGTGATGGAGCATATCACCACCAAGAACGCTGCTGATTACGTGGCAAGCCAGGACAAGGACCTGGGCGCGACGATCACCACGCACCACCTGATCATCAACCGCAACCACATCCTGGTGGGCGGCATCAAGCCGCATTACTACTGCCTGCCGGTGGCCAAGCGCGAGGAGCACCGTTTGGCGCTGCGGGCCGCTGCAACCTCTGGTGATGCGCGTTATTTCCTGGGCACCGACTCGGCGCCGCACACCGACCCCAACAAGGAAAGCGCCTGCGGCTGCGCCGGCTGTTTCACCGCCACCAACACCATGTCCCTGCTGGCGCATGTGTTCGAGGAAGAGGGCGCGCTGGACAAGCTGGCGGGCTTTGCCTCGGAAAACGGTCCGGCGTTCTATGGCCTGCCGGTGAGCGGCGAGACGCTGACGCTGACCAAGCAGGATGCGCCGGTTCAGTTCCCGGAGAAGATCGAGAGCGGCGACGGGCCGGTTACGGTGTTTGATCCGGGCTTCCCGGTCTACTGGACCGCCGGCGGCTGAGCCGTAAATTTCTTCAAAGAAATTTGCTAGGAAAATTCGAATTTTCCTGGCGCCTGAAAGGACCCGACCATGATCCCCACCTCATACCCCTCCCGTGAAGAAATCGCTCGCCTGTCAGCCCGGATGCTGCTGGAAATCGGCGCGGTGAACTTCAATACGGATGAGCCTTACACGCTGGCCTCCGGCCTGCCCTCGCCCAGCTATATCGACTGCCGCAAGCTGATCTCCTTTCCGCGCATCCGGACCACGCTGATGGATTTCCTGACCGTGACCGTGATGCGCAACGCGGGGTTCGAGGCGTTTGATAATATTGCGGGCGGTGAGACGGCGGGCATTCCCTTTGGCGCGCTGGTGGCCGAGCGCATGGCGCTGCCGATGACCTATGTGCGCAAAAAGCCCAAGGGCTACGGCCGCAATGCCCGCATCGAAGGGGTGATGACCGAGGAGCAGCGCGTGCTGCTGGTGGAAGACATGACCACCGACGGCGGTTCCAAACTGTCCTTTGTCGATGCGATCCGCGAAACCGGCGCCTCCTGCGGCCATACCGCGGTGATTTTCTATTACGACATCTTCCCCGAAACCACCAAACGCCTGGGCGACCACGGTGTTGAGCTGCACTACCTGTGCACCTGGTGGGATGTTCTGGCCGAAGCCAAGGCGCAGAAGAGCTTCAGCGAGGAGACGCTGGCCGAAGTGGAGAAGTTCTTGAAAGACCCGCGCGCCTGGCAGGAAGCCCATAAAGCGTAAAGCAGATCAACGGCTTCGGTGGGCGGGCAGTTTGCCCTGCATTCCGAAGCCGGATGCCGCACAGGCGGACATTCGCCTTACGCAAGGGAAAGCGTTACAGGCCGGGCTGTGGACAAGCCCGGCTCGAATCGCTTCCCGCGCAGGTTGAAGCGCAGATCTTGGGGCCTTCCCAGGCAGCACCGCATCATGTAGCCTGGATAGGACAGGCTTACTGGCCTTTTATGGTAAACGGCCCACAAACCCTGCGGCTTTATCCACAGGGAATCCACAGAGATTCCCAGATAGGAGAACCCCGCGCGGCACCGTATAAGCGGGCCGAGTGACGAGAGCAGTGATGAACGAGATTACCCCTTTCGACGGCGACATGCCGCCCCCCGCCCCGATGCCGGAGCATCTGCCGGCCCCCGCGCAAGCGGACCAGGCGATGCCGGACAACGAGCTGCCGCATTCGGTGGAGGCGGAACAGCAGCTCTTGGGCGCGATCCTGACCAACAACGAGGTCTACGACAAGATCGCACTGATCATCGACTCGTCGCACTTCTATGACCCGGTCCATGCCCGCATCTATGAGGTTGCGGCTGCGCGGATCTCCAAGAACGCGCTGGCCTCGCCAGTGACGCTGAAAGCGTTTCTGGAGGACCACGAGGGGCTGAAGGAACTGGGCGGGCCGGCCTATCTGGCCAAGCTTGCTGGCGCGTCGATCTCTGCCTTTGCGGTTCGGGATTACGCGCAGATGATTTACGACCTGGCGATCCGGCGCGAGCTGATTGCCCTGGGTCAGTCGATTGCAGAAAAGGCGCGCCGCGTTGACGTGGCATCAGAACCTAAAGAGCAGATCGTTGAGGCAGAGCAGTCGCTTTACCAGCTGGCCGAGCAGGGCCAGACGGAAAGCGGGTTCAAGTCATTCCTGAAGGCCGTCACAGAAGCGGTCAATGTGACCAACGAGGCGTATCAGCGGGGTGGCGGAATGGCCGGCATCTCGACGGGCCTGATGGACCTCGATAAGCAACTTGGCGGCCTGCATCCCTCGGACCTTCTTATCCTCGCAGGCCGCCCCTCTATGGGGAAAACGTCGCTGGCGACCAACATCGCCTTCAACGTTGCCAAGGCCTATAAACGCGGGGTGAAACCCGACGGATCGGAAGGCGCGCTGGACGGCGGCGTGGTGGGGTTCTTCAGCCTCGAGATGAGCGCCGAGCAGCTGGCCGGGCGTATTCTGGCGGAAGCGTCTGAGATCTCATCGCACAAGATCCGCCAGGGCGACATGACCGAAAGCGAATTCCGCCGCTTTGTGCAGGCGGCCAAGGATCTGGAAAGCTGCCCGCTGTTCATTGATGACACGCCCGCGATCCCGATCTCGCAGCTGGCCGCGCGCGCCCGCCGCCTGAAGCGGACCCACGGGCTGGACCTGCTGGTGATCGACTATCTGCAGCTCTGCCGCGGCATGTCGGACAACCGCGTGAACGAGATCGCCGAAATCTCGATGGGGATGAAGGCGATTGCCAAGGAATTGAACATCCCGGTGATCGCGCTGTCGCAGCTGTCGCGTCAGGTGGAAAACCGCGAAGACAAACGCCCGCAGCTGTCGGACCTGCGGGAATCCGGCTCTATCGAACAGGACGCCGACGTGGTGATGTTCGTGTTCCGCGAGGAATACTACAAGGAACGGGAAAAGCCCGGCGACCACGAGCTGGAAAAGATGGAAGAATGGAAGCAAGCGATGGAGCGGCTGCACGCCAAGGCCGAGGTCATCGTCGGCAAGCAGCGTCACGGTCCTATCGGCACGGTGGAGCTGTCGTTTGAGGCGCAGTTCACCCGCTTCGGCAACCTCGCCAAGGCCTGGCAGCAGGGGCATGAGGACGGCGGCTATTAACCGCCGCCGGTTTCTGGCCGGTTCAATGGCTGGTGCCGCGGGCGCCGGCGTACTGACCATTGCGGGAGGTCCGGGTATGGCACAGGACGGGTTCCGGGTGCCGCCCGAAGAAGCGCCGCATCAGCTGACCTTCATGCAATGGCCGGTGACGCCGCAGGTCTATGGCACCGGGCGCTACCGCAAGCAGGTGCAGAAGCAGATCGCGCGGATTGCCAATTCGGTGGCGGCGTTTGAGCCGGTGGTGATGCTGGCCGCGCCAGAGGAACACGCACGCGCCCGGCGCAAGCTGTCCAGCAATGTGGAGTTGTGGGACATTCCGGCAGACGACCTGTGGTGCCGCGACTCCGGGCCGCTGTTCGCGCGCGACGGGCGCGGGCAGCTCTCTTTGCGGCAGCTGAATTTCAACGGCTGGGGCCGCTACCATCTGCCCAATGACGAACGCATCGCTGCACGGGTGGCGGAACGGCTGGGCTTGCCGCTGTTTGACAGCGGCATCAGGGGCGAGGCCGGCGGGGCGGAGGCGGACGGCCATGGCCTGTTGATGGCGAACGAAAGCAGCTGGGTGAACAAGAACCGCAATCCCGGTCTGAGCCGCGATCAGATCGAACGGGCGCTGCTGGCCGCCTATGGCGCCGACCGGATGATCTGGGGCAAGGGCGTCAAGGGCCAGGATGTGACCGATGACCACATCGACGGACTGGCCCGCTTTTCCGGCGGGGGCCGCGTGCTGATGATGCTGGCAGAGGCACCTGTGCCGGATGATCCCTTTGATGCCTCGGCCCGGCAGTTGCAGCAGCGCTTGCAGGAGGCGGGCCTTCAGGTGGACACCCTGCCCTGGCCCGAGGCCGGGCGGATCAGGGACGTGAACAGCCAGTGCAGTTACGTGAACTATTACGTCTGCAACGGCGGGCTGATCGCGCCTGAAAGCGGCGACAAACGCACCGATGCACTGGCCGCGGAGGCTCTGCGCCGCCATTATCCCGGGCGTGAGCTGGTGATGCTGGACACCGATCTGCTGGCAGAGCTGGGCGGCGGCATCCATTGCGCCACCCACCAGATGCCCGCCTGAAATCTGCGGCGCACAGCCGTGTGATCCGGCGATTGCGGCATGCAGCTGCCGGTTCGCCGCTTTCCTGCGGTTTTCCCCCTTGACGTGCGCCCCTCCCATGTCATGAACACGCCATGAGCACGGCAAAACTGACAATCAACCTGGATGCGCTGGTCACCAACTGGCGGAATCTGGATGCGCTGACGGGCTGCGAGACTGCAGCCGTGGTGAAGGCGAACGGGTACGGCCTGGATGCAGGCCGGGTGGGCAAGGCGCTGGCCAAGGCGGGCGCCCGCAACTTCTTTGTGGCGGCAGCCGAGGAAGGCGGCGCGCTGCGCCGTGCGCTGGGGCCTGGCCCCGGCATCTCGGTGTTCTCTGGCCACATGGAGGGCGATGCGAAGCTGCTCAAAGATTTCCAGCTGACGCCGATGCTGAACTCGCTGGATCAGATGCTGCGCCATTTCGAGACGCTGCCGGGCCATCCCTTTGGCGTGCAGCTGGACAGCGGCATGAACCGGCTGGGGATGGAGCATGGCGAATGGGCTGCGGTGGCAGAGATCGCCCTGGGCCAGAACCCGGTGCTGTTGATGTCGCATCTGGCCTGCGCCGATGAGCCTTCGCACGAGATGAACGCGCAGCAGCTCAAGGCCTTCCGCGAAATGACCGACGGGCTGGAGGTGCCGCGCTCGCTGGCCGCCACCGGCGGTATGCTGCTCGGCAAGGACTATCACTTTGACCTCTGCCGCCCCGGAGTCGGGCTTTATGGCGGGCTGCCGTTCACCGACGCGGTGCCGGTGGTTCAGCTGGACCTGCCGGTCATTCAGGTGCGCGATATGGAAGTGGGCGAAAGCGCCGGGTACGGCAATGCCTGGGTCGCCCGGCGCCCCAGCCGCATCGCAACTGTTGCCGCCGGCTATGCCGACGGGCTGCACCGGGCGATGGGCCAGGGCGGCATCCAGGTCTACGCAGGCGAGACCCCCTGCCCCGTTGTGGGCCGCGTCTCAATGGATCTGATCACGGTGGATGTCACCGACCTAGCCGAGGTGCCGGAGACGCTGGCAATCCTCAATGAGCGTCAGACCGTGGACATGCTGGCCGATGCGGCCGGCACAATCGGATATGAGATCCTGACCTCCTCCGGCCACCGTTCGGCGAGGACATATCTGGGATGAATCCGCTTGCTCTTCTGGCCCGGCTGGGCCGCACCGCTTTGGCCGGGATGTCGGCGGTTGGCCGCGCGGCGCTGTTTGCACTGTCTGCCTTCAGCCACATGATCCGCCCGCCCTATTACCCGCGCGAGTTCTTTCAGGCGCTGCTGAACGTCGGCTGGCTGTCGCTGCCGGTTGTCGGCCTCACCGCGATCTTCACCGGCGGCGCGCTTGCGCTGCAGATTTACGCGGGCGGCGCCCGTTTCAATGCTGAGGCCGTGGTGCCGCAGATCGTCGCCATCGGCATGGTGCGCGAGCTTGGCCCGGTACTGGTCGGGCTGATGATCGCAGCACGGGTGACCTCCTCCATCGCCGCCGAGATCGCCACTATGAAGGTGACCGAGCAGATTGACGCGCTGGTGACGCTCTCCACCCATCCGATGAAATACCTGGTGGCGCCGCGGGTGCTGGCGGCGCTGATCACAGTGCCGGTGCTGGTCGGTGTCGGCGACATCATCGGCATCATGGGCGGCTACACCGTGGCGGTGCAGAACCTCGGCTTCAACCCGGCGGCCTACCTCAAGAACACGGTCGACTTCCTGGAAGCGCTCGACATCATCTCCTCGCTGGTCAAGGGCGCCGCCTTTGGCACCATCGCGGCGATGATGGGCTGTTACTACGGCATGCAGTCAGGCCGCGGCGCCCAAGGCGTGGGCCGCGCCACCAAGGGGTCGGTGGAATCCGCTGCCGTCCTGATCCTGGCCGCCAACTTTGTCCTCACAGGGGTGTTCTTCTCGCTATGATCCGCATGGAAAACGTCCACAAGGCCTTTGGCGACAACCGCGTGCTGAACGGCATGAACCTGGAGATTGCCAAGGGCACCTCGATGGTGATCATCGGCGGTTCCGGCACCGGCAAGTCGGTGGCGCTGAAAAGCATTCTGGGGCTGATCCAGCCGGACTCGGGCCAGATCTACGTTGATGGCAAGCCTGCCGGATCGGGCGACCGGGATAAGTTCCTGGCCCGCTTTGGCATGCTGTTTCAGGGCGGTGCGCTGTTTGACAGCTTGCCGGTCTGGCAGAACGTCGCCTTCCGCCTCTTGCGCGGCGCGCTGAAACGCCCGCAGGAGGAAGCCCGCGAAATCGCCATAGAGAAGCTGCGCCGGGTGGGTCTGCGCGCCGCAGTGGCCGACCTCTTCCCCTCGGAACTGTCGGGCGGCATGCAGAAACGCGTGGGCCTCGCCCGCGCGATTGCGGCAGAGCCGGAGATCATCTTTTTCGATGAGCCGACCACCGGCCTCGACCCGATCATGTCGGGCGTCATCAACGACCTGATCCGCGAGATCGTGGTGGAGATGGGCGCCACAGCCATGACTATTACCCACGACATGACCTCGGTGCGCGCCATTGCCGATAACGTGGCGATGCTGCACGGCGGGGTGATCCAGTGGACCGGGCCGGTGAGCGAAATGGACAGCTCGGGCGATCCCTACATGGAGCAATTCATCCATGGCCGCGCGGAGGGGCCGATCGAGGCAGTGCGGTAGACTAAGCCTCAGCCGGATAAATTTGAGTGCTGCACCAGCGCCTGTTGCGCAGCACTATTCACATCCTCGCTGACTTCCTCATCAGTAGGATGTTCTGCTAAGCGCCGTACGGCAGGCTCTACAAACACCCAAGTGTCGGGTTCAAGTTGTAATACCAAGCCTCGCAGCAGCGAAAGCTTCCATGTGGCGTCGCCGCCATTGAGAACTTCGCTAAGAGTTGGCGCAATGCTGCTTCCAAAGGACAAAAGCAGTTTCGCAACCGGTCCGGCAACCGGCCAGTTTTCGTCCTGCGTCCACTCAAAAAGCTCTGAAATGGTTTCATTGTCCGGCAGGGAGCCAAGGTTCAAGGCACGCTCAACAGCCTGCACATCAAATTTGCTTTGAGGAATAGGAAAAGAATGTGTCATGCAATCGCGGTACCAAGTTTCACATGCAACTAAAACACCCCGGCGAACAGCTGGCAGCCCTTCACCAGTTCACCTGCACTCAAATACTCCCGCCAGCGGCTTCCAACACAAGGCCAGCGTCCGTCCGCGGGCGAAAGCGGAGCACCCGCCGTTTTGCCGGAGGCAAACCTGCGGTTTGACGGGGGCGGACGGCGCTGGCCGGGCCGCAAACGGCCCGGCTGATGTTGGCCGCTCCCGTTTTCCCCCTTTCAAATCAGTAGGAAAACACACAAGTCTTGGCGGAACCGCAGAAAACGAGCCGCCATGACCCTCCGCCTTCTCACCCTGTCGCTCCTGATCCTCTACCCTGTCGCCTGGTTTGCGCCCCTGATGCGGGCGGGGCTGCTGCCCATTTTCGGCCTCAGCGAGATCTCGGTGATCACGGGCCTGCAAAGCCTTTGGGGCAGCGACGCGGTGCTGGCGCTGATCGTCACCTTCTTTGCGATCTTTGCCCCCTACCTCAAGACCATCGGCACCGCGCTGGTGCAGTGGAACCTGATGGACACGCGGGTGCAGAAGGTGCTGCATGTGCTGGGCAAGCTGGCGATGGCCGATATCTTCCTGATCGCGCTTTACATCACCCTGGCCAAGGGCATTGGCCTGGCGACCATCGAGACCGCCTGGGGGCTTTACATGTTCACCGCCTGTATCCTGGCCTCGATCGTGCTGGGGCTGCTGACAGAGCGTGCCGCCAAGGGGCAGCAAGCCGGGTAAGCGCTTGATCCGGCGGCAAACCGCACCATTTCATAAAGCCGGATAAGTGAAACCATTTCGATGGGACCGGCACGCTGCGCCCTGACCGGGCATTCCCCCTGCCCCGCCGGCCCCGCGTCTGCACGTGTATCTGCTGGAGGGGGCCAATGGCCGGCATTCAATCCATCCTGTTCACCGCACAGACCGCCTTGATGCGGCTTTCGTTCCTGATGATCTGCCTGGGGGCCGCGGCGGCGCTGACGGCCACGGTACTGGCCGCTCTGGGCATATGGCCCTGGCTGTCGCTGCAGGCGGGCCTCGGCGCGGACATCCACCCGCAGGCCGGCATGATGGCGCAGATCGCGCTGACCGCACTGGCGGTGATGCTGGTGTTCTTTCTGCCCGCCAACGGGCGGGTCCTGGCGCTGGAGCACTCGCACCGGCGCTTTGCCCTGAATATGGAGGACGTCAAGCAGGCCTATCAGCTGGCCCACGCGGGCGACCGTGCCGGGGTGTTCACCCTGGCCTCCGAATTTGACGCGGTGAAGGAACGGCTGGCGTTTCTGCGCGACCACCCGGATCTGCAGGGGCTGGAGCCGGATGTGCTGGAGACAGCCGCGCAGATGAGCCAGGTGAGCCGTGAACTGGCAGAGACCTATTCCGATGCCAAGGTGGCCCGCGCCCGCATGTTCCTGAAACAGCGGCAGGAGGAGCTGGAAACCTTCAAGGCGCGGCTGGAGGATGCCCAGATCATCATGCATGAGCTGCGCCAGTGGACCCGCGACGTGGAGATCGAGGAAAGCATCGCCAAGTCGCATCTGGGCCGGCTGCGCGGCGAGCTGTTCGAACTGCTGCCGGAACTGTCGGCGCAATTGCAGGGGCAGCCCGACGGATCGGATCCCGAAGGCGGCAGCGTGGTGCCGATCCAGCCGCCGCGGCGCGCCGACTGACGCGCCGCTAAGGGCGCTGCCCGCGGTGTATAATGGGCCAGAAAGAAACCGCTTCTTTCTGGTTGCAAATACCCCGGAGCGCGAGGCAGCGCCTCGCATCCTGCCAGAGCCACGCGCGACACCTCTTGAACAAAAGGGAAACATCTGCCACTGGTCAGAGCCATGGCAAAAACATCTTTCTCCTGCTCCGCCTGCGGGGCCAGCTTTTCGAAATGGTCGGGCCGCTGCGAGGGCTGCGGCGAGTGGAACACCATCAGCGAGGATCAGGGGCTGTCCTCCGGCCCCGCCAAGAAGTCGCTGGGCATCAAGCGCGGCCGCACCATCCAGCTGACCGATCTGTCCACCCGGGAAACCCCGCCGCCGCGCGCCTGCTGCGGCGTCGGTGAGCTGGACCGGGTGCTGGGCGGCGGGCTGGTTGCCGCCTCCGCCATCCTGGTGGGCGGCGATCCGGGCATCGGCAAATCCACCCTGTTGCTGCAGGCGGCGGCGCGGTTTGCCCAGGCCGGCGTCAAAACCGTCTATGTCAGCGGCGAGGAGGCCTCTGCCCAGGTGCGGATGCGGGCGCAGCGGCTGGGGCTGGCGGATGCGCCGGTGCAGCTGGCGGCGGAAACCAACCTGCGCGACATCCTCACCACGCTGGAAGCGGAAAGGCCGCAGCTGGCCATTATCGATTCCATCCAGACCATGTGGGCGGATCATGTGGACAGCGCGCCCGGCTCCGTCAGCCAGGTGCGCGCCGCCGCGCATGAGCTGACAACCTTTGCCAAGCGGCACGGGATTTCCATTATCATGGTTGGCCATGTCACCAAGGAGGGCCAGATCGCAGGCCCCCGTGTGGTCGAGCATATGGTCGACACGGTGCTGTATTTCGAGGGTGAGCGCGGCCATCAGTTCCGCATCCTGCGGGCGGTCAAGAACCGCTTTGGCCCGGCGGATGAGATCGGCGTCTTCGAAATGACCGGCAGCGGTCTCAGCGAGGTGATCAACCCCTCTGCCCTGTTCCTGTCGGAACGCGGCGAGCCGTCGCCGGGATCGGTGGTGTTTGCGGGGATCGAAGGAACCCGGCCCGTTCTGGTCGAGATGCAGGCGCTGATTGCGCCCTCGCCGCATTCGCAGCCGCGCCGTGCAGT
The DNA here is from genome assembly GCF_000813785.1 of Leisingera sp. ANG-DT. Lineage (NCBI taxonomy): Bacteria > Pseudomonadati > Pseudomonadota > Alphaproteobacteria > Rhodobacterales > Roseobacteraceae > Leisingera > Leisingera sp. ANG-DT. Next base: position 90,127 of record NZ_JWLE01000001.1, on the reverse strand, counting down.
GGTCGGCTGGGATTCATCGCGGCTGGCGATGATCCTGGCGGTACTGGAGGCGCGCTGCGGTATCCCCTTTGCCGGCCTCGACGTCTATCTGAACGTGGCGGGCGGCATGAAGATCTCCGAACCCGCCGCCGACCTTGCGGTGGCGGCAGCGCTTCTCAGTGCGCGGGAAGACGTCGCCCTGCCCGCCGATACGGTGGTTTTCGGAGAAATTTCGCTATCCGGCGCCCTTCGCCCGGCGCCGCAGACCGAAAACAGGTTGAAAGAGGCGCAAAAACTTGGTTTCACGGCGGCGATTGCCCCCGGCGGCAGCAAAACCGTGTCCGTGAACGGCCTGAATTTGCGAAAATCAGGCGATCTGGCAGGTTTTGTTGGCGAATTCTTCGGGGCCGGTTAAAGATGCAAAAAATTTGAGATCGCAGGCAAACGGGCGAGGGACATGGAAGGTTTCACAATTATCGACGGGGTCGTGGCCCTGGTCATCGTGGTATCGGCGCTGCTGGCCTATTCGCGCGGTTTCGTGCGCGAGGCGATGGCGATTGCCGGCTGGATCGCCGCGGGTGTGCTGGCCTTCATCTTTGCGCCGCAGGTCGAGCCGCTGATGGCAGAGATCCCGGTGGTGGGCGAATTCATCGCCGACAGCTGCGAATTGTCGATCATCGCCGCCTTTGCCGCAGTCTTTGCGCTGGCTCTGATTGTGGTCTCCTTCTTCACGCCGCTGTTCTCCACCCTGGTGCAGCGCTCTGCGCTTGGCGGGTTGGACCAGGGCGCGGGCTTCTTCTTCGGCGTCCTGCGCGGCATTCTTCTGATTGCGATTGCCTTCTTCCTCTATGACGTGGTGATGACCGGGCAGTCCTTTACCATTGTTGACGAAAGCCGCTCTGCCGAGGTGTTCGCGCGCATGACCGGCAAGATCGAGGAGCGCAATCCGGAGCAGGCTCTGGGCTGGGTGACCGAGCAATATGAAGCGCTGATCGGTACTTGCGGCCAGTAATTCCAAGGGATTACCACCTTCAGGCAGAAGCACGGGCGCCCAAGGGGCGCCCGTTTTGCTTGAATTTCAATGTGTTCACACAGTTATCCACAGGATGACGGGTTCAGCCGTTAACACCGCAAATTCACATTAACACTTTGTTAACCAAAGAGAATCGGGCTCCGGAGGCCATTTGAGCGCGTCTCAAAAATTGCGTCAAACCTTAATAAATCCTCAGCCTGCACCGTGAAAAGGTTAACAATACCCCTGAAAAAGCGGCTTTTGTCCCCAAAAAATCGCGTCATCCCGAAATGCGACGCAAGCCTGCCCCAATTTGGTCCCAATTCGGGGGCCACATGGCTTCAACGGCAAAACGCCGGGACGAAGACGCTCAGAAGGGACACCAAAATGCAGCTGGATCACACCACAGATTTCGCCGACTACCTGCCGGTTGATGTTCTGCTGCTGACCAATCCCCTGCCGCAGTCCGTGAAGCCGGCGCCCAAGCGCGCCCGCATCCGCAGCGGCGGCTTCCTGCCTGATACGCTGGTGGAGACCGAAGAGGGCTTCAAGCAGGCCCGCGACGTCAAGCCTGGCGACATGGTGTTCACCTTTGACGGCGGTGCCCAGGAAGTGAAAGCGGTGAAGCACGCGGTGCCGCGCCTGACCACCCTGATGCACATCCCGGCTGGCGCCCTGGGCAATGACACCGACCTGATGCTGCCGTCGGACCAGAAAGTGGCGCTGGAGATGGACACCGCGGAACGGCTGTTCGGCCTGCCGGTTGTCGTCGCCAAGCTGATCGCCCTGGCCGGCTACAAGGGTATTACCGCAGCCGCGCCGGAACGCCTGGGCCGCATCCATTTCGAATTCGCAGAAGAAGAGCTGGTCTGGGCCGAAAGCGGCATGCTGCTGCCCGCCGGTGACGCCGCTGAGGACTCCGCCTTCCACCAGCTGTCGCTGACCGAGACCCGCCAGGTGCTGGCCAGCGATGACGGCCGCGCGCTGTCGCAGACCGGCATGGGCGAGATTGACGCCCGCCTGCCCAGCCCGCTGGACAACCTTCTGGACCGCATCCTCGCGGCCTGATCACACCCAACGATATTCCTCCCCCCCTCGGGCCCGCCATCGTGCGGGCCTATTCTTTGGTTTCGGATTGGGGCTGGAACTGCCGCATATGCTCCGTCTAGTCCACGCAGCACATGCTACTTGAAAGAATTTTCCCTACCCGTCCCGCCCCGGTTCATCCGGGTTGCTGGAGAACAAAGCGATCTTGTTGCCATGAGGGTCGCGAAGATAGCCGACATAGAAACGAGGCCCATAGGAGGCGCGAAAGCCCGGCTGGCCCTCGTCGGAGCCGCCAGCGGCAAGCGCGGCGGCGTGAAGCTTGCGGACCTGATTCTGACTGCGGGCTTCAAAGGCGACCATGGATCCGTTGCCGGCTGAGGCCGGACGCCCATCGAAAGGCGGTTTGACGTAGTAATCAGGCTGGGCGGCTAGGCGGCCCGGCTTTGCTGGCAGCGTGTAGCTCAGCCCGGCAGGCCCCTCCTCCAGCGCGTAGCCAAGGGCTGGCAGGATGGCCGAATAAAACTCTTTTGCGCGCGCGATGTCATCCGCGCCAACTGTGACATAAGCAATCATGACTTGAGTGTCCTTCGGGAAACCGGTCCATTCAAGCAGTATTCCCGCCGTTTTGCCGCCCGCCTTTGATCCGGCGCGATGAATTGCCTGGTGCTCACCCGGCAGCCGCAACTCCCCATTGGCAACAGCCTTCAAGGCGAGCCGCCGCGCCATTTGTGATCCTGTGATGACAGCAGCTGCGAAAGCCTCTATGTGAGGGCGCGAACAGGAAACGGATTCGGAGCCACACCGCCTTGCCGCTGCTGCAGACGCTGCCCGCCTGCCCTTGTGGACCTGACCCGATGCGCGCGGCGCTGGGGAGCAGGGCTGCAACCGGCCATCAGGCTCCGGACGTTTTGCCGGCAAGCTGCTTTGGTGTCTCCGGAATGGCGCGGGCGCGGAAAAATGCGCTAGACTGCCGGCCAAGCCGCTTCCATCAGCCATCGGACTAATCGGGATTGGAGCCAGCCAATGTGCGGGATTTTGGGGATCGCAAGCCGGGACACAGAAGTCTTTGCAGAGATATATGACGGGCTTCTGATGCTGCAGCACCGCGGCCAGGACGCCTCGGGCATCGTGACCTACACCGGCGAGTTCTTCCGCGAGCGCAAGGCGAACGGGCTGGTCAAGGATGTGTTCGGGCCGTCGGATGCGGAAACCCTGACCGGCCGGGTCGGCATGGGCCATGTGCGCTACCCCACTGCGGGCTCTCTCAGCGCCGCCGAGGCGCAGCCGTTCTTCGTGAACGCGCCTTATGGCATCTACCTGGTCCACAACGGCAATATCACCAACACCGCCGAGCAGCGCGAGAAGGTGACCGGCAAATACAGCCGCCATTTGCGCACGACTTCCGATTCCGAAATCCTGCTGAACGTCCTGGCCGACAAGGTCGCCGATGCGATCAAGGTCAACGGCAACGCCGAGCCGATCCGCAACATCTTTGCCGGCGTGAAGATGACCATGGAGCGGGTGCAGGGTGCCTATTCGGTGCTGTGCATGATTGCCGGTGTCGGCATGCTGGCCTTCCGCGATCCGCACGGCATCCGGCCGCTGTCGCTGGGCAAGCGCCCGGCACAGGGCGATGGTGACGACTACTGCATTGCTTCCGAAGATGTGGCCTTTGGCATCAACGGCTTCGAGAAAGTCCGCGATGTGAAAGCCGGCGAGGCGGTGCTGATTGACCTCGATGGCAACCTGCACACCTTCCAGGCGGTCGAGGGCAAGCTGACCCCCTGCATCTTTGAATATGTCTACCTGGCGCGTCCGGACTCGATGATGGACGGCGTCTCGGTCTACAAGACCCAGCTGCGCATGGGCCAGGCGCTGGCCAAGCAAATTCAGGACTCGGGGCTGGAAATCGACAGCATCATCCCGGTACCTGATTCGGCCCGCCCCGTGGCGTTGGAAGTCGCCAACTCCACCGGCATCCGCTACCGCGAGGGGCTGGTGAAGAACCGCTACGTCGGCCGCACCTTCATCATGCCGGGCCAGGCGGAGCGGCAGAAATCGGTGCGCCGCAAGCTGAACGCGATCCCACTGGAGTTCAAGGACCGCAACGTGCTGCTGATCGACGATTCCATCGTGCGCGGCAATACCATCAAGAAGATCGTGCAGATGTGCCGCGAGGCCGGCGCCAAGAAGGTCTATATCGCCTCCGCCTCGCCGCCGGTGGTTTACCCGAACGTCTATGGCATCGACATGCCAACCAAGCATGAGCTGATCGCAAACGGCCTCAGCATCGAGGAAATCCGCGAGGAACTGGGTGCCGATGCGCTGTTCTACCAGAAACTCGAAGATCTGATCTGGGCGGCGCAGGAAGGCAACCCGGACATCCAGGGCTTTGACTGCTCCTGCTTTGACGGCAACTACATCACCGGCGTCACCGACGAATATCTGGACGCGCTGGAAGGCAGCAGCCGGGTCAGTGCCAAGATCAAGGACATGCCCGCACCGGGCGCGTCGTGGAACGCCTCCAAGCTGGCCACCGGCTGAGGCGGGCGCCCTGCCCCACCAGGGGTTTGAACTTTGGCCCGCATCCGTCTATGAGGGCCCGGAACTTTGCATGGGGAGGCGCTGGCCATGACGGCCCGCGCCTTTTCCTATGCTCCTGACGAAAGGCCGCCCCTTGGACGCGCATCTTGCCCGCATGCTGACCTCCCCGCGCCAGTGCCGCTGCTGCGGCGCGACGTTTGCGCAGCTGCTCAGCCTCAGCTGCGACCGGCCCGACATCTGTTCCGAGGATCTGGAGGTGGAGGACAACTCTGCCGTCCTCGCCACCCGCGGCGACATCCTGACCGAGGATTTCTGCCGCCTTGGCGATCTGCGCTTTGTCCGCGCAGTGCTGGCAATCCCGCTGTCCGGCACAAGGGGCGAGGAGTTCATCCTGGGCACCTGGGCCAGCATCAGCCGCGATGACTTTGACGCCTATCTCGACCTTTTTGAGATGCGCGAGACCGACAAGCTGGGCGACCGGCCGGCCTGGCTGGCCAATGCGATCCCGCCGGATATGCCGATGCCCGCGGGCTGCATGCTGGAAATGCGCCCTGGCGGCCAGTACCCGGAACTGAAGGTCACCGAACAGAACCACCCGCTCTACCCGCTGCAGAAGGACGGCGCGGAGCTGGAGGAGCTGCTGGAGCTGCTCTATGCCTACGGGCACGACCTGCCGTCGCTGGTTTATGACGCCTGAGGCATGACGAAGGGGCCGCTGCAAGCAGCCTGACGCGGGATCATCGGCGGTCCTCCTCTCAGCCGGCTGCAGCTTTCCGCCGAGGACCGTTTTGCCTGCTTGAAACACCTGCGCCGGCACGCCAGATGCCATCCGGATCAACGAAGGACAGACAAAATGGCGAACGAGCAGACCTCCGCCAAAGTGGCGGGGCTGGCAACCCAGCCCAATGCGGTGAACCGCAGCAACCTGAGCCTGCTGGGCGTCTACGGGCCGGAAAACAGCATGAGCGCGCTGATCCGCCTGCCCTCTGGCCGCACCCGCGAAGTCAAGCGCGGAACCAAGCTGTCACAGGGTCAGATCATTGCCATCGACGCCCACGGCCTGGTGCTGAACCAGCGCGGCGAAACCAGGCGCCTGGTGATGCCGGGCAGCTAGGCCAGCGGCCCGCCCAAATTTCTTCCAAGAAATTTGCCAAGGATTTTCGAAAATCCTTGGCGCTGCCTTCCGCCTCTTGACCTGCCCGCGCGGGCGGCCCAAGAAGGCGGCCATGACAGACAAAATCGCTCTCATCACCGGTGCATCGCGCGGCTTGGGCAATGCCCTCGCCGAGGCGCTTGCGCCCACCCATCACATCGTTGCCGTCGCCCGCACCACCGGCGCGCTGGAAGAGCTGGATGACCGCATCAAAGCGGCAGGCGGCTCTGCCACCCTGGCGCCGATGGACATCACCGTACCGGAGGCGATGGCGACGCTCTGCCGCGGCATCCATGACCGCTGGGGCAAGCTGGACCTGTGGCTGCACACCGCGATCCACGCAACCGCCCTGTGCCCGGCGCCCTCGGTTGCGCCCAAGGACTGGACCAAGGCCCTGGCGATCAACGCCACGGCCACCTCGGTTCTGATCCCCTATGTGGCGCCGCTCCTGGGCCAGACGGGGCGTGCGGTGTTCTTTGATGACCCCAAAGCCGGCGAGAAGTTCTACGGCACCTACGGCGCCACCAAGGCGGCGCAGATGGCGCTGGCCCGCAGCTGGCAGGCCGAGACGGAGCGCACCGGCCCCAAGGTCAAGATCCTGGAGCCGCAGCCGATGGCCACAGCCCTGCGCGCCCGTTTCCATCCGGGCGAGGACCGCGATGCGCTGACCCCGATCCAGGACGAGGCCGCACGCCTGCTGCCGCTGATCCTGGCGGACTGACCTCCGAGACCGGCCCGCGCCGCGCATCCGCGCGGCGCTCGGCCCAAGGCTTTGGACGGCATCTTTGATGCAGCCCAAGGGCGCGGGAGCCCGCCGAGCTCCGCCCGGCCATCCCGCCTGTTGCCTCCCTGCCCCGCTTTGCCGCGGATCCGGCTTCTGCCTGCGAAAACCTTGCTCCGTTCGGATGCAGGTCCTATTCAATCGAAAACCCGGTTGAAGACGGCAGGCAGGCTTTTCATGCGCATTCTGATCACCAACGACGACGGCATCAGCGCCGAGGGGCTCAAGGTTCTGGACGCCATTGCCCATGAGGTCGCAGGCCCCGAAGGCGAGGTCTGGACCGTGGCGCCCGCGTTTGAACAGTCCGGCGTCGGCCATTGCATCAGCTATACCCGCCCCACCATGCTGAGCCAGCTGGGCGCGCGCCGCTTTGCCGCCGAAGGCTCGCCCGCCGACTGCGTGCTGGCGGGCATTCATGTGGCGATGCAGGGGGCAAAGCCGGATCTGGTGCTGTCAGGCGTGAACCGCGGCAACAACTCCGCTGAAAACGCGCTGTATTCCGGCACTTTGGGCGGCGCGATGGAAGCGGCGCTGCAGGGTATCCCGGCGATGGCGCTGTCGCAGTATTACGGCCCGGCCAACCGCGAGACGGACAATCCGTTTGAGGCCTCTGCCGTGCATGGTGCCGCGCTGGTGAAAAAGATCCTGGCAGCCCAGCCGCAGGACAATCAGGATTACCGGCTGTTTTACAACATCAACTTCCCGCCGGTCCCGGCCGCGGACGTGAAGGGCGCCCGCGTCGCACCGCAGGGAGTCCGCCCTGGCACCCATTTCTCCGCCGAGGAGCAGCTGTCGCCCACCGGGCGGCGGTACCTGTGGATCCGCGGCGGCAACCAGCATGTGGAGACCGCACCCGGCTCTGATGCGGCAGTGAACCTGGACGGCTACATCTCCGTCACTCCGATGCGCGCCGATCTGACCGCGCGGGACGCTATGGAGGCGCTGAAAGCGATCGAGGGCCCCGGCGCATGAGCGGGCCCGACGCGCAAACCAAGATGCAGTTCGTCTACTCCGTGCGCTCGCGCGGGGTGACCGACCAGAAGGTGCTGGAGGCGATCGAACAGATCGACCGCGGGCTTTTCGTGCGCGGCATCTTCTCGGAACGCGCCTATGAGGACGTGCCGCTGCCGATTGCCTGCGGCCAGACCATTTCGCAGCCCTCGGTGGTGGGCATGATGACCCAGGCGCTGCAGATCTCCCCCCGCGACACCGTGCTGGAGGTCGGCACCGGTTCCGGCTACCAGGCCGCAATCCTGTCGAAACTGGCGCGCCGGGTCTATACCATCGACCGCCACGCCCGGCTTGTGCGCGAAGCGCGGGCGGTGTTTGAGCAGCTGCAGCTGGCCAATGTGACCTCGCTGGTGGGCGACGGCAGCCACGGGCTCAGTGAACAGGCGCCCTTTGACCGCATCATCGTGACGGCGGCTGCCGAAGATCCGCCCGGACCGCTTCTGGCGCAGCTCAAGACGGGCGGCATCATGGTGCTGCCGGTGGGCCAGTCTGACCACGTCCAGACCCTGATCCGGGTGCGCAAGACCGAGGACGGGCTGGAGTATGACGAATTGCGCCCGGTGCGCTTTGTTCCGCTGCTTGAGGGCCTGGGGAAAGACACGTAAACTGGCGGCGGATTTCAGCCGAGCCGCAAATGGCATCGGCTATAGTGATTGACGCGAGAGAATCCCCGCGAAAAAGGGGATGCGTGTTTTGAGGAGAGCGAAATGACCCGGATCCCCCCCGCCCGGACGATGTTCCGCGGCCTGTCCCATACGGTACTGCCCCGGGCCCGGATGCTGGCCCTGCTGCCGCTGGCCGGTGTGCTGGCGGCCTGCCAGAGCCCGCTGGACTACGACCTGCGCGGCCAGATCGGTGCTTTCAACACCGCAGGTGCCGCGCAATCAGCCACGGCGAACCGCCCCGCGCCCGACTCCCGCGGGCTGATCTCCTACCCGTCTTACCAGGTGGCCGTCGCCCAGCGCGGCGACACTGTGGGGGATGTGGCTGCCCGCATCGGCCTGCCTGCCGACGAGGTTGCACGCTTTAACGGCATGGAGACTGGCGACAAGATGCGCCAGGGCGAGGTTCTGGCGCTGCCGCGCCGCGCGCCGGGCAGCGTGCCGGGAAATGCCACGCCGGGTTCGGTCGATATCGCCAGCCTTGCAGGCCAGGCCATCGACACCGCGCCGCTGACCTCCCCCAATGCAGGCTCGGTGACCACCACCGAAATCCAGCCCGCCCCCAAACCGCAGCCCGCCGCGGTGCAGGCCGGCCCGGAACCGGTGCGCCACAAGGTGAAGCGCGGCGAAACCGCTTATACCATTTCGCGGCTCTATCAGGTGCCGGTGAAGTCGCTGGCGGAGTGGAACGGCCTCGGCAGCGATTTTGCAGTGCGTGAGGGCCAGTACCTGCTGATCCCCCTGAAAGAGCAGCCCGCCGCCGAGGTGACGCCTGCCGCTGCAGCAGCCCCCGTGGTGGTGACTGAGCCGGGCGCCGGATCGGAGACTCCGGTGCCGCCCAGCGCCAGCAAGCCGCTGCCGGAGGAAAAGGTCGAGCCCGCCGCAGTGAAGCCCGCCGCCGAAACCCTGCCCAAGCCGGAACTGCCTGAACCGACCCGCAGCAGCAGCGCGGCGATGGCCTATCCGGTGCAGGGCAAGATCATCAAGACCTATTCCAAGGGCCGCAATGACGGCATCGACATTGCGGCCGCCGCTGGTGCGCCAGTCAACGCGGCCGAGGCCGGCACGGTGGCGGCGATCACCAAGGATTCCAACAATGTGCCGATCGTGGTTATCCGCCACAGCCAGAAGCTGCTGACGGTCTATCAGAACGTCGGCAACATCACCGTCAAGAAAGGCGACAGTGTGGTCCGCGGCCAGCGCATCGCCTCGCTGCGCGGCGGCGATGATGCCTATGTGCATTTCGAAGTGCGTGACGGGTTCGAGAGCATCGACCCGCTGAGCTACCTGAACTGACGGCGGTAAAGACTTGCTAACAAAGTAAAGCCCGGCTGATTGGCCGGGCTTTTCCGATTTCAGGCTTGCACTGTCTCAGCGCAAGCTTACCCCGTGCCGCCCGGCCAAATCGGTGAAGAACTGCCAGGCCACCCGGCCCGAGCGCGCGCCGCGTGTCGCTTGCCATTCAACCGCCTCGGCACGCAACTCCTCTGCCTCCACCTCAACGCCATAGGCCGCGCAATAGCCCTCGATCATCGCCAGGTATTCGTCCTGATCGCAGGGGTGGAAGCCCAGCCAAAGCCCGAAGCGGTCCGACAGAGAGACCTTCTCCTCCACCGCTTCCGACGGGTTGATGGCGCTGGAGCGCTCGTTTTCGATCATGTCCCGCGGCATCAGGTGGCGGCGGTTGGAAGTGGCATAGAACACCACGTTTTCCGGCCGCCCCTCGATGCCGCCGTCCAGCACCGCCTTGAGGCTCTTGTAGTGCTGGTCGTCATGGCTGAACGACAAGTCATCGCAGAACAGGATGAACCGGTGCTCCGAGCCGCGCAGGTGCCCCAGCAACCGCGCGACCGAGGGCAGGTCTTCGCGCTGCAGTTCCACCAGTTTGAGCTGCGGGTGATCCCCTGCCAGCGCCCCGTGCACCGCTTTCACCAGGCTCGACTTGCCCATCCCCCGCGCACCCCACAACAGCGCGTTGTTGGCGGCAAAGCCCTGCGCAAACCGGCGTGTGTTCTCCAAGAGCGTATCGCGGGAGCGGTTGATGCCGACCAGCAGGTTCAGATCAACCCGGTTCACCGCCTCCACCGGCTCCAGCCGCTCCGGCCCCACATGCCAGACAAAGGCGGCGGCCGCGTTGAAATCAGGGGTTTCCAACGGCGCGGGCGACATCCGCTCCAGCGCCTCGGCAATGCGGGTCAATGCGATCTGGTCCATGTGGTGCCTCCCTTCGTCATCGGGCCGTCTTTGCCGGGTTTCAAAGCATGTTCAGGGGCAAGCGGCAAGGGGAAGCCAGCACCTGTTCTGCTGCGAGCCTTAAGTATACCCTGTCCCTATGGACGCCATGGATGCTCTCTCCCGCTGGATGATGACCGAAGGCCGCTGTTGCGGCGATCCGGTCAAGGTTGTCTCGCACTTCTGCACAACGCTGATCGAGGCCGGGGTGCCGCTGTGGCGGGTCAACATCGGGCAGCGGTTTGCAAACCCGCTGCTGATTGCCTGGGGCGTTGTCTGGACGCCAGAGAGCACGGAGAGCTACGACGTCACCCATGATGTGATGCTGACGGACAGCTATGTCGGCAGCTCCTTTGAGTACATTCTGGCTCATCGCCGCCCGCTGCACAAAAGCCTGCGCGGCCTAGACCCTGAGGCCGACCACATTTCCTATCATGAGTTCGCGGAGGCTGGCGGCACCGACTACTATGCCACGCTCTTGTATTACGGCGACGGGTCTATGCACGGCTGCACCTTTGTCACTCAGGCTGACAGCGGCTTCACGGCGGAGAACCTGGCAATGATCGAGGCCTCCCTGCCCGGCCTCTCCTCAGCCCTGGAACCCGTCACCATGCGCAAGTCCTCGCGCAGCCTGCTGCGGACCTATCTCGGCGATGGGCCGTCGGACGCGGTCTGGAATGGTTCCATCAAGCGCGGCGAGCGCACGGCGCTGGACGCTGTTGTCATGTTCACCGATCTGCGCGGCTTCACGGCCCTCTCGGACAGTGCCAGCGAAGAGGACGTGTTCGACGCCCTGAACACCTATTTCGACGTGGTGGTGCAGGCGGTTGAGGACGCAGGCGGTGACGTGCTGAAGTTCATGGGCGACGGCATTCTGTCGATCTTCCCCGCCGCTGACGGAAGCAGCCACGCGGAACAGTGCCGTCAAGCCGCACAGGCCGCGCAAACGGCGCTCGCCGGGCTTGCCACGGTGAACACCTCCCGCACGGAAGCAGGCAAACCGCCGCTGGAAATCGGTATCGGCTTAAACGCGGGCCGCGTCAGCTATGGTAATATCGGCAGCCCCGGCAGGCTGGATTTCACCGTCCTTGGCGCCGCGGTGAACCTGGCGAGCCGGATCGAAGGCCTGACGAAATCCACCGGGCATCCCGTTCTGGCATCCGCCTCTGTCGCCGCGGCCGCCCCCGGTCTGTTTGCCAGCTGCGGCCGCCACAATGTGCGCGGGGTTTCCGATCCGGTCGAGATCTTTTTCCTGCGCGGTCCCGCCGCATGAAAAGGCACGCCGAAACCCGCGCACCGCAGTGGTTGCTGACCTCTCCAGCCAGCCCGCCCTTGCCGCCTCAATCCGCCGCGAAGCAGTAGAAATAGCCGTTGCCGCCGGTGGAGCGCAGGTTCTCGGCGCTGCAGCCGCGCGAGTTATGCGCTGCATTCCACGACGTGTTGCCGCCGCCGTGGCGGTCGTGGTGGCCGACCGTGGCCGAACCCTCGCCATTGGAGGTCCAGTTAGAGCAGGTCTTGTCGCCTTCCTGCCAGGGGAAATAGGCGGTGCCGTCCTCCTGGGTGCCGGTCAGGATGTCATGCTCATTCGGATCATCGCCGCGGCCCTTGATGCGGTTGCCGTTCTCATCCACCGCAGTGCGGGCATAGATATTGGGCATGATGTGCAGCTGGTCCAGATCCACAGCGATCAGCTCGCCATTGGCGTTGTACCAGGGGCCGGTGCCGATGCGGGAGCGGGCGGAGATGCCGCGTTTGCCCTCTTCCTGCGTGCTGAGATAGGCGCGCCAGGTCCGGCCAGTGGAGCCCGCCGCCTCAGCCAGGCTGGCACAATGGGCATCCGCCCCCTCCAGCCCGCCCAGATTGCCGCCGTCGCCAAGGCCAACGGATGTAACAAAGAACCCCATCGGCAGATCTTCGGCGTAGGACGCAGAGGTCAGCGCGCAGGCCGCAGAGCAGGTCAGGACAGCAAGAAACTTGTTCATGGAAACCTCCCTTATTCCAGGACTGGCCGCAGGATGCCTCATGGGGCGGGGCATGGATACGCCAGAGGGCGGGGTTTCACGAAAGAGTGTTGGGAATGTGGACGTCCTTCCTGCGGCTTGGCCTTACACTTATACGGAGATCGACTGAATAGCCTGAAACCGCGAAGGGCAATTGAGCGGGACGAAGTGTGAATTCGCTGCGGTTGTGCGAATGTCAGTTATGCGTTCCGACACCAGAACGAGGGATAGCAGTTTGCAGCGGTTCGTTGACCTGCAGTACGGCATAGTTCAGGAGTTGGAATCCGTTTCTTTGTCCTCAACATCTGGTGAGGCCGCAATGCGGACGATTTCAAATCGCCTCAGCAAACTCACACTAATGTAGATGGCAGCGCAGATCAGAAGAAAACCTACAAAATTTGGTTCGTAGGCTTCCCTAGCTTCACGGTATATGTTCAATCCGTCGACATTTCTAAGAAGAGCAAATCCAAAGTTGCCGACTACAAGAAATGTCGGCAAATCCAGCAAGAAAAACCTCCTGAGACGCCGCTCGCCAGTCAAATAGAGCAGTGAGCCGCACCCACCGCACTTATGAAAATCAGTTCGATTGTGTCCGCGATAAGGGTTGGTTGAACCCATCTTTCTTGGAGACTGCGGGCGACCACATTCCGGGCATTTGATGCCGACAATTTTTGACCAAAGAGTTGGTAACTCACCAAGTCTCGGTTTGCTCACTTTGGGCGGGTTGCTAACACTTCGTGCCAATGGTCTAGAACGTGCCTTTCTGCAAAATCCGAAGGCTCAGCCAGTGTATCAGCAGCCGATGACTGTCGAGACTTATCCCATAAAGCGGCCCTTCGAACAATGCGCCGCATATGTGATTTTGGGCTCGATCCGGTCGCCTAGTCTCGCCGCAGCGTAAGGCGGGTGCGAGCCCGAACTTACTTTTTTGGCTCTCTCGAAATAACGGTTGTTACAGTGCGCGTCTTCCGGCTTCTGGTAATCGCTATCGCACCCAAAACCAGGACGCAGGCTACGGCTTGGTGCATTGTGATCACTTCATCGAATGCAATAACTCCAACCGCAAACATCGTCGGCAATTCGATGCTTCCGACGACCGCAGTTTGGGAAGCGCCGATCAGGGGCGAACAGATCGTGTATACGAGCTGCGGTACAAGAGCCGTGATCAAACCAATTCCGACAATTAATACCCAGTCGGACTGCCCCGCCGGGAGCAACTCAGCGATGTCGGCACCCGCCATCAGCGGCAAAAGCCCAAGAACCGATCCCAAGGAAACGGAGGCAATGCGTGCAAGCGGCGGGATGCGGGACAGCCTGTGGACTAAAACACAAATACCGAAGCCAAAGCCGAAGGGGGCTGCCAACGACAACAAAAGCATAGGAATGTGCTGCAGGGGCACCGATGCAGGCGAGCCAGCTATAACGGCCGCTACCGTAATGAGGCCTGAGGCGAGCAAAGCGCGCTTCGTTGGTGCATCGGAGAAGAAAGCCCAGGCTATCACCAGCGTGAAAACCGGGTAGGTCATATAAAGCACGCCCACTGTCGATGCGGGCAGTGTCTCCAGAGCCATCACATAACCAATCCACCCCAGCCCCATCACCGCCCCAGCCGAAAGACCCCAAATAATCTCGCGCCACGCTTGACGGTGCTTAAAGAGAACAGGCAACAGCAGAATTGCAGCTACGATGTAGCGATAGAATGCGACGGCATATGGTGCGACACCCTGCTCGGTCAGCCCTCGGCTAAAGTAGGGAACCAATCCAAAACAAACTGATGCGAACAGAACACCGGCAATCGCTAGCGCGTACGGTACTGCTGGTCTGCTTTGTGTTGATGCCGTTGCCATGCGCAAGAGCTAACACGGGTTTGCGATTCTTGCAGCGGAGATTCATCGAACGGTCGCATCGTCCCGCCCTGCTATCTTTGGCGACGAGCCCTGAACGGCCGTTTTGCGCCGTTCGCGGCTTGCTGCAGGCGCGAGAGGATGCCAGGAGGCGGACGACCGCAAAGGGCTCAATGCAGACCAGCACTTCCTATAAAAAAAGCGCGCCCTCTCAGGCGCGCTTTTCCATTTCAAACTCTCTCCGGCCCGTCAGCCCTTGCCGTCCTCGGCTTCGGCAGGCACCGGTTCATCCGGATGCGCCTCCATTTCCTCGTCGTCATAGTAGCCCTCCGCGCGCAGCTTCGCCTCGCGCTTGGCCTCTACCCGGCGGACCAGGAAAATCGAGATCTCATAGAGCCCGTAAACCACCACAAACAGGATGATCTGGGTGATCACATCCGGCGGCGTCACCAGCGCCGCCAGCACCAGGATCGCCACCACCGCGTATTTGCGGACAGAGCCAAGTCCCTCGGCGCTTACCAGACCGGCCTTGCCCATCAGCGTCAGCAGAACCGGCAGCTGGAAACACAGGCCAAAGGCCACGATGAACTTGATCGTCAGGTTCAGATACTCCTGGGCGGAGCCCTGGAACACCACGCTGAGGCCCTGATTGACCTGCTCGCCAACCACCGCCTCGCCGCCGGAACCGAACTGCTGGAACCCCAGGAAGAAGTCATAGGCCAGCGGCGTGACCACATAGAAGGCAAAGCTGGCGCCCAAGAGGAACATGAAGGGCGAGGCGATCAGGAAGGGCAGGAACGCCCCCTTCTCGGACTTATACAGCCCCGGCGCCACGAACCGCCACATTTGGAACCCAATATAGGGGAACGCCAGGATGAAGCCGCCCAGGAAGGAGATTTTGATTGCGACAAAGAAGCCTTCCTGCGGGCTGATGAAGATAAGCGCACAGTCCTGCCCGCCTTCGGCCAGTACCTGGCACAGCGGCGCGGTCAGGAAGTTGAACACCGGCGTTGCCACGGTGAAACAGATCACCATGCCGACGATAAAGGCGGCGACCGAATGGATCAGCCGGTTGCGCAGTTCGGCCAGATGCTCGATCAGCGGCGCGGTTGAGTCGTCGATCTCATCCGTCTTGCTCATGACTTGGCCTCTTCTTCCTTCGCTGCCGCAGGCTTCAGCGCCGCCTCAGCCGCTTCCGCCTTGGCCAGCGCTTCCTCGGCCTCGCGCGCCTTGCGCTCCGCCGCGGCGCGGGCGGTTGATGCCTGGATCTTCTTGGCATCCTCGGCGCGTTCCGCCGCCAGCTTGCCGGTCTCGCTGTTGGGGTCGTATTTGGTCGGGTCGATCGACGTCGCCATCTCCTGCGCCGCCTGCTTGACCCCGTCCATGGCGGTGCTCATCGGGTTCGACGCAGCCTTCAGCCCCTTGGCGACCTCATTGACCCCGGCCTCATCCGCCGCGTCATGCATCGCCCGGCTGAACTCGCGCGCCATCCCCTTGGCCTTGCCGACAAACCGCCCCACGTTGCGGAACAGCACCGGCAGGTCCTTGGGGCCGACGACGATCAGCGCGACAACGCCGATGACCAGCAGTTCGGTCCACCCAAGATCGAACATCCGCGCTTAGGCCTTGTCTTTTTCGGACTCGGGGGTCACGTCTTTGGCCACGTCCGCGGCGTCCTGCTCCAGTTCCTTGCTGCCTTCGTTGATGCCCTTCTTGAACGAGGTGATGCCCTTGCCGACCTCACCCATCAGCGAGGAAATCTTGCCGCGGCCGAACAGGACCAGCACCACGACAGCGATGAGCAGCAGGCCAGGCAGGCCGATGTTGTTGAGCATGTGAGTCTCTCCTTACTTGATCCGGCGCGGATTGGCGGCGCCGGTAGAATTGTTCGCTACGGGTTTAGCGCGGGCGCGGCTTTGAGCGAAAGCAACTCCGCACGCAGAAAGCGCCTGCAAGCGCGGGAATCCGAAGTTTTTGACAGCCGCTTGCACCCAACTGACAGGTTTATGTCAGTTGGAGGGCGGTAAATCCAGCCCATCACATGAACAAAGGAGAAACGTGATGAGCAAACATGTCGCCGAAATCGTAACCTTCAAACTGACCGATGGCGTGAGTCCCGCCGATTTCACCGCCCTGATGCAGCGCACCGAGGGCTTCGTGCGCGCGCAGGACGGCTTTGTCACCCGCCAGCTTAGCCAGGGCGAGGATGGCAGCTGGACCGACTATGTGGTCTGGAAGGACATGGCGACGGCGCAGAAAGTGGCGCAGGAATTCATGCAGCAGGACTTCACGCCGGAGGTGATGGCGGCCATTGCCCCGGACAGCGCCAGCATGCGCCATGAAGAGGTGCGGTGGCAGATGGCGCCCTAAGCCTCCCGGGCTGCGCCTGAAGGCCCGAAACACTGCAGGCTGCGCCTGCGGGCCGGGCGCAGCCCTTGACCTCCTGACGCCACCGCGCAAAGGCTAGCCCCATGCGCCGCACCGACCGCCTTTTTGAAATCATCCAGATCCTGCGCGACGGGAAACTGCACCGCGCGCAGGACATCGCCGAACGGCTGGAGGTTTCCACCCGCACCATCTACCGCGACATGGACACGCTGGTGGCCTCCGGCGTGCCGGTGGAGGGGGAGCGCGGCGTCGGCTACATGGTGCGCGAGCAGATCAGCCTGCCGCCGCTGACATTGACGCCAGAGGAGCTGGAGGCGCTGAACCTCGGCATGGCCATTGTTGCTGAGGCCGCCGACCCGGACCTGAAGGCCGCCGCCCTGTCGCTGGCCGCCAAGGTGGACGCGGTGCTGCCGGAACAGACCATCGCCGAGGCAGACGCCTGGAAATTCGCGGTCTACCCCTTCTCCGACGCCGCCCGCGCCCTGGCCCATATGCCCACGCTGCGCGCCGCCATCAAGGCGCGGCAGAAACTGCAGCTGACCTACCGCCGCATCGACGGCACCCTGACAGAGCGGAAGATCCGCCCGCTGCACATGGAATACTGGGGCCGGGTCTGGACCCTGACCGCCTGGTGCGAGACGCGCGGAGACTTCCGGGTGTTCCGCGTCGACCTCATCGAGGACACCTCCGCCCTGCCCGAGCTGTTCGTGGACGAACCCGGCAAGCGGCTGCAGGACTATGATCCCTACAGCTCCTGAGATCCTTCATTCATCTGGCTGAAAGTATCCCGGGGGAGGCCCGGCGGGCCGGGGTCAGCGCCCCCTACCCCAGTTCAAACGAGGTCACCCCGTAAATCAGGTCCGTCTCCAACTGCGGAGCAGGCCCGCGGTACATCCGGGCGGTTTCAAACACCGGCGCCAGCCCCAGCGAGCGCGCCAGTTCAACCGCCGCAGCTTGGGGCTCCGGCACATCCAGAAACACCTCCTGTCCCGCAGGCAGGTCCTGCAGCAGCCGCGCCAGAACCGCCTCGGCCGCCACGCGGGAGACCGCAACCAGCGGCCCGATCTTGCAGCCGCTGCCGCACGGCCGCAGCGTGCCGAAGCCAGCCAACTGGCCATCCTTGAAAGCGGCAAAGGAGTGATGCCCCTCCGCCCCCAGCCACTGCTGCCAGAACCCCCGGCGCGGCGCCGGAAAGACGCGGGCATCCATCGCTTCCAGCTCCGCCGTTGGGGCAGTCAGCTGTTGCAGATTGAACTCGGTGGAAACCGCCAGCCCGGCCGACGGCACCCCGCCAAAACGGATGTTGCGGTACGCCAGCTCAAAGCCGGAGCGGCGGTAGTTCGTTTGCTGGTCCACCACACCATCCAGACCAACAACCCGGCTCCCGGCGTGTTCCAGCGCCCGCTGCCAAAGCGCATAGCCGAAGCCCTTCCCGCGATGCTCCGGCGCCACGATGTAGAAGCCGAGGAAGGAGAACGCCGCGCCGTAGTTCACTACAGAGATGCAGGCAATCATCTGCCCGCCCAGGAACCCGCCCCAGAAGCCTTCCGGATCAACGCTCGCAAAGCAGGCCGTATCCCGGTGGCCCGGGTTCCAGCCCTCACGCGCGGCCCAGTCCACAGCGGTCTGGATTTCCGCGAGCGTCAACGCCCGGATCTGATAGCTGCCCTGCATCTGCACCTCCGGATTCCTCAGTTGCAGAATGCCCGCTAACGCTCAGGCAGGAAAGACAAAACAGCGGTTGCGGCGCACCGTCAGCCACATCACCCGCCCCGCTTCCGGCAGGAACACGTTGGGCACCGTGGCCTTGAGCACCGAGCCATCGAAATCCATACGGAACTCCACCAGGCTCTCGCTGCCCAGGAAACGCGCCCGCTCAACAGTTGCGCGGGCCGGCACCCCGTCGCTGGGGGTCGGCAGCGGCCCCTGTCCGCCGCGGTCGAAGTCGATGCGCAGATGCTGCGGGCGGAACACGATTTCCACCGCGGTGCCATCCGCCACGCCGGGCGCCAGGAACTCGCCAAAGGCCGTCTTGGCCAGCGCGCCGTTCACCTCCGCCTTCAGCACGTTCACGTCACTGAAGAAGGAGACCGCGGCCTTGTCCGCAGGGTGGGTATAGACGTTGTAGGGCGCGCCCTGCTGCACGATCCGGCCGCCGCGCATCAGCGCGATCTCATCGGCCATCCGCATCGCCTCTTCCGGCTCATGCGTCACCAGCAGAACGGCGGTGTCTTCTTCTTTCAAGAGGCTCAGCGTCTCATCGCGGATGCCGTCGCGCAGCCGGTTGTCGAGGCCGGAGAACGGCTCATCCATCAGCATGATGCGCGGGCGCGGCGCAATCGCCCGGGCCAGCGCCACCCGCTGCTGCTCGCCGCCCGACAGCTGGTGCGGGTAGCCATCGATGAAGCGCTTGAGCGAGACCCGGTTCAAAAGCTCCTCGACCCGTGCGCGTTTCTCGTCCTTGCTGCCCTTCAGGCCAAAGCCCACGTTGTCGGCGACGCTCAGGTGCGGGAACAGGGCGAAGTCCTGGAACATCAGCCCGATCTCGCGCCGTTCGGGGGGCACCCTGAACACGGTGTCGCAGATCAGCTTGCCATCGACATAGATCTCGCCGCTGTCCTGCATCTCCACGCCCGCGATCATCCGCAGGGTGGTGGATTTGCCGCAGCCCGAGGGACCCAGCAGGCAGGTCACCTGCCCCGCCTGGATCTGCAGCGAGACATCGTCGACCACCGCGCGCCCTTCGAAGAAGCGCCGGATATTGCGGATTTCCAGCCGCGGCGGGGCGATCGTTCGGCTGATGCCGGCGGGGGCAGTGTTCATGAGGCCTCGGGGCTGTTTCCGATGAAAACGCTTGGGGTCTCGACGGGATAGCAACCCAGAGGCAGGGCCGCAAGCGGTCAGAAAAGCAGCGGTCGGCCATGAAATCGCGCTGAGGGCAACGTCCGTCCGAGGGCGGGTAAGCGAAGCGCCCGCCTGTGAGGGCGGACGGACGCTGCCCGGCGGCACCGCCGGGCGGTTGGATTCAGTGGCAAATTGACCGTGTTAACAGCACCCCGACGCCGCACCGTCCTGCTCCAGCCCGTTGAAGGGCGAACTGCCGCCGCAGCCGGCAAAGATCCCGTAGTGGGTCTCAAAATCGCCAATAAACTCGAAATGCGGGGCAAAGCGGCTGTCCTGCAGCATCATCCAGGTGTTGCCGCAGACCGGGAACACCTTGCCCGCCTCGATCACATGGTGGCCGTCCAGCATGAACCGGTGCGGCGCATGATCAATGGTGCCCTTGTAGATCACCGCTTGCCCGTAATCCTCGCATGCCGGCTCCAAGGCGGACAGCTTGAACAGCCGGTAAGTGGCCGACAGGAACTTCAGCGGCTGCACCCGCTTCTCCAGCACCGGGTTCTCAATGGTCAGGAGGCGTGAGGTCACCATCCGCGGGTCCTTGAACCCCGACTCTTTCGCGATTGTCAGAAAATCGTTCCAATACAGCGCCCCGGACAGGCATTCGCCATAAAGCACCTCATCCTGCGCCATCTCTTCCGGCACCCGCCGGTCGGCGTAAACGTCGGAGAAATACATCTCCCCGCCCTCTTTCAGCAGGTGATGCGCGCCGCGCAGCACCGCGCCCTTGTCGGTGGCCAGGTTGATCACGCAGTTGGAGACGATGATGTCAAAGGAGCCGGGCTCCAGCTCCAGTTCCTCCAGCGTCTCGATAAACCCGTGGTGAAACTCGACGTTGGACTTGGCATAGCCAAATGCCTCAGCATGGTAGTCCTGATGGCGGCGCGCCACCTCCAGCTGGGCAGGCGTCATGTCGACGCCGACGACCCTGCCGTGTTCGCCCACCAGCGCCGACAGCGCATAGACGTCCCGGCCCGCACCGCAGCCGAGATCAAGGATGCGCGCGCCCTCCAGCGCCTCCGGCGCGATCAGGCCGCAGCCGTAGTAGCGGGTCAGCACCTCATCGTGAATCTTTGAAAGCACCGCCTTCACATGATCCGGCATGTCGCCCGGCGTGCAGCAGGCATTGGTCTGGAGATCCTCGCTGCCCTGCAGCACCTCGCCGTAATAAGCCTGCACGTTTTCATGTTTCATGGGAGCGCCCTTCCTGATGGTTCCGGACCATCGGGATAGCGCCCCTCAGGCACTCCGGCAATCGGGCCGGCGGGAGGCTTGACGCAACTGTGATGGCACGTGCGGACAAGTCACTGAGGGCAGCGCCCGTCCCGCCGGGGCAGGAAGCAAAACGCCCGCCCCGGTGAGGGCGGGACGGGCGCTGCCCGGCCTTCGGCCAGGCGGAACGAACATTCAGTTGCTGGTGTAAATCTCACCCCTCCGGCAGCAGCTCAAACGCCGCCTCGGCCCGCACTCTGCCGTTCACCATCAGCTCAATCCGGTGCAGCCCCGGCACCAGTTTGAAGGTCGTGGCGTTGCCCTTCAGCTTGTGGCGCTTGTCCAATTGCAATAATTTGCCTGAAATTTTCGATTGCTTCAATTTGAACACCTTGGCGGACACTTTCCCGCCAGGACGCTGGAAATACAGGATATAATCGACCAGAACCGGCGACCCTGCCTGCCCCTGCAGCTGCGCGGAGAACTCCAGCGCGTCACCAATCCTTACATTTTGCGATTTCAGCACGATTTCGGCGCCCAGCTCCAGATCCGGGTCATATCCCAGCATCTTCATCGCCCGCGGGTGGCCTGCCTTGACCAATCCGCGCAGCGCGTGGGAGGTCATCCAGCCCAGTTCCTTGGCCGACTGCGCCCCGGCGGCCTGCCACGCCTCCAAACGGTCCATCACCAGATCCGGATCTTTCTTGGCGATGTCGTTCAGGTGGTTGGCGATCGAGCGGGTGACATAGCGGGTCGGGTCGGAATGCAGGCGGTCCAGCAGCGGCAGCGGCTCATCCAGCTGCAATCCCACCGCTTCGCCCCAGGGCAGCCGCGGCCGGGTGCCTTCGCTGACCAGTCGGCGGACGTGATAGCTGGAGTGGCTGGCCCACACCTCCATCCGCGCCAGCACCTCACCCCGCCACCGGTTCAGGAAGGGGCGGATTGCCCATTCCATGGAAAACCGCTGAGTGATTTCCTCCAGCAGGTCCAGCGACAGCTCCGGGTGCGCCTCGATGCCTTTGGCGGCCACATATTCCCCCAATGGCGCATAGATGAAGTCGCCGAAATCATCGTCGGTCTTGGACGGATCCAGCGGCGGCGGCAGCGCCTTCAACAGAACCGGCGCGGCGTCGGGCAGATCCGCCGGCAGATGCTCTGCCAGCACATCTGCAATCAGCGCCATCCGCTGCTTCAGCTCCAGCGCCGGCAGATCGGCCATAACCCGCGCCTCGAAGCGTTCAGCATCAAACCCGCCGTCCGCAGCCGCGAACAAGCCCGCCAGATGGCGAACCTTTTCCCGGTTAAACAACTGGTCCTTCAGGGAAAACCCGCCATCCATGCGCCCCGCTCCTCCTTACATCGTGGTGTTGGTGGCGCCGCCGTCCAGCAGGATGTTCTGCCCGACGATGAAACCCGCGTGCTGCGAGCACAGGAAGGCACAGGCGGCCCCGAATTCCTGGCGGGTGCCGTAACGGCCCGCGGGAATGGTGGCAAACCGCTGCTTCTGCGCTTCTTCGGGGGTGATCCCCTGCGCCTTGGCCGCGCCGCCGTCCAGCGCCACGGCGCGGTCGGTGGCATGGATGCCCGGCTGCAGGTTGTTGATGGTAACCCCGTGGCCCGCCACCTGCCGCGAGGTGCCCGCGACATAGCCCGTCAGCCCCGCACGGGCCGAGTTTGACAGCCCCAGCACCGACACCGGCGATTTGACCGACACCGAGGTGATATTGACCACCCGGCCCCAGCCGCGCTCCATCATGCCGGGCAGCAGCGCCTTCATCAGCGCAATCGGCGCCAGCATGTTGGCATCCAGCGCCTTGATGAAATCCTCGCGGTCCCAGTCGGTCCACATGCCCGGCGGCGGCCCGCCCGCGTTGGTCACCAGGATATCGACGCCCTCCGCCGTATCCAGCACCTGCTTCTGCCCCTCCGGCGTCGCCACATCCGCAGCCACTGTCACCACATCAACCCCGTACTGATCGCGAATGGCCTGCGCCGAGGCCTCCAGCGCCTCAGCCCCGCGGGCGTTCATCACCAGGTTCACACCGGCTTCCGCCAGCGCCTCGGCGCAGCCAAGGCCCAGCCCCTTGCTGCTGGCACAGACCAGCGCGCGCTTGCCCGAAATACCCAAGTCCATTGCTCATCTCCCTCCGGATTCTCCACCGTTTGCCGGAGCTTGCACCGCGTGGCTGGCAAAGACCAGCCCCGCCCGGCGGCTGACGCAATCGTGAAGCTGCCGGAAAAACAGCCCCGTTCCACCGCCTTTGTGCCACATTCCGCGGGCATTTCTGTTGGACAGCGCCCTGCGCGCGCCCGCATTATGGACCAAGACAGACCCGCAGATGGGACAGACAGTGACCGCCAGCCTTTCCTCCGTTCAGGCCTACCCGGCCGAGCGTTTCCGCGTTGAATACGGCGCCAACGCGGGCGATCCGCTTGGCGTGCTCGAGGATCTGGTGCTCGATGACATCTACCTGCTCGACAGCCCGGCCCCGCCGCAGCGCCTCGGCATCGCTGCCCACCATGACGGCAGCTTCACCATTGCCGACGGCACCGCCATCGGCACCCCGGGCGCGGTGCTGCATCTGGATTGCCTGCTGACCCTGATGCCCGACCGCGGCCCCAACACCGAGATTCTGGTGATGGTGGAGGCAGACGCCGAGGGCTACATTGCCGCCATCTTCCTGGTGCCGCTGGCGCCCCTGCAGGTGCAAACCCCCTATACGCTGGTCAAGGCAGAGCGTGAGCCGGCACGGCGCAAGCTGGCGCAATCGGCCTGTGTGTCCTTTACCCGCGGCACCCGCATAACGCTGTCGACCGGCGAACAGCGCGCGATTGAGGACATGCGCGCCGGCGACCGTGTGCTGACCCGCGACGACGGCATCCAGGAAGTGCGCTGGGTCGGCCAGTCCACCCTGCGGGCAGTGGGCGACATGGCCCCGATCCTGATCCGCAAAGGCGCCCTCAACAACTCAAACGACCTGATCGTCAGCCCCGGCCACCGGCTGATGGTCTACCAGCGCCGCGACGAGATCGGCGCCGGCGCGCCGGAACTGCTGGTACGCGCCCGCGATCTGGTCAACGGCAGCAGTGTGGTGGTGCTGGACGGCGGCTTTACCGACTACTTCCAGATCCTGTTCGACCAGCACCACATCATCTATGCCGAGGGCATTGCGGCTGAGAGCACCTTCCTCGACCCGGTCACCCGGCAGGTGCTGCCCGAGGATTTCTGGGCCTCCCGCCCCGGCACCCTGCCCGACTCGCACCAGCGCGGCGCCCACGGGCTGGACGTGAGCCGCTCCCTGCTGGACCGGCCCGACGCGGTGCGGCTGCTGAAACGGTCCTCCCTGCGCTAAGCTGCGGGCCGAAGGCCGAACCGTTTTCCTTTGCTCTCAACCGGTTGCAGGGATGCGGGCAATTTGCTGCCAATTGCACCTGTATTTAGTGGTTTCAGACTGACTCCCACACCAGATCCTGCTATCTTGCTGCCAATAATAAGAGAGCAGCATGATCAGGCACATCTTCCTCACCTTGGGGCTTATGCTATTGGCATGGCCGGCCGCGGCGCAGAAAGCAGGCGTCGGTGCGTGGGAGAACTCCAGCCACAACATCCTGGCCTGGATCGAGGAAACCCCTGGCCTCGGCTGGTACTACAACTGGCGCCCGGATCAGATGTACCACAAGGGCCGCCAAAGCCGCTCTGTCGAATTTGTGCCGATGATCCATGGTGCCCGCGACGTGAACAAGCGCATCCGCTCGGACCAAAGGGTCACCGCGCTTCTGGGCTTTAACGAGCCGGACGGGCACACCGGCGGCCATCAGGCCGGGATGAGCGTGCAGCAAGCCATAAAACTTTGGCCGAAACTGGAACGCCACGGGCTGCGCCTGGGCAGCCCGGCCACCACCCAGCACGGCACCCTGGGGCCCGGCTCCTGGCTGCGTCGCTTCATGGATCAGGCCGAAGCCAAGGGTCTGCGCGTCGATTTCATGGCCGTCCACTATTATTCCACGGATGGCAACGTGAAGGAGTTTGAGCGCTGGCTGCGTGCCGTTCACCGCGAATACGGCCGCCCCGTCTGGGTGACGGAGTTCGCCCATATCGACTGGAACCGCCCCGCCGCCGCCAGCCACGCGCAGAACGCTGCCTTTGCCCGCAAGGCGATTGCAATGATGGAGCGCCTGCCCTTTGTCGAGCGCCACGCCTGGTTTGCCGCCAACCCCTACCCCTGGCAGGGCCGTGCGCCGCAGATCAACCTGCTGCGCGATGACCTGACCCCGACCCAGGCTGGGGACGCCTTTGCCCGCGCCGTCAGCCGCGCGGCCGGCCTGCAGGTGGCCAGCAACTGAAGCAGCGCTTCGGGTGCCGGACCGGCAAACCCGCTGCTTGGGAGCTCTTCCAGCACAGCAGGCGCACGGCCATGCCAGCCGCTCTTAAATGCGGGCAGCTGCCGCATTTCCCCTGCAGGCCAGTTCAAATTTGCCTCTGCTTCCCTAAAAAACAATCACAACCACAGAGAATGTTTATGTATTGTTAAGTCACTTAAAAGCAGAATGGAACGAACGCGCAAAGGGTTGTGATTTCCATGCCGAATACATTGTCCAAACTGGAAAGCTGGCGCCGCTTCATTAAAGACAGCCACCTGTCCCTGATCCATGCCCTGGTGATTGCCCTGTCGCTGATGATGACCTTCGGCGCTTGGTACTATGCCAATGCGCAGACGGAAAACCGCATCGAAAATGCCTTCAAGGAAGCCCGCGATCAGGCCACCGGCCTGATTTCCGCACGGATGGCAAAATATGAGGATGCCTTGTGGGCCGGTGTTTCAGCCGTCCAGTCCCATGGCGGCGACATGACCTACCAGCAGTGGAAGGCCTTTGCGCAGACCCTCCGGCTGGACAAACGCTACCCCGGCATCAACGGAATTGGCATCATCCACCATGTCGAGCCCGGCCAGTTCGGCGCCTACATGCAGGCCCGGCGCGGAGAACGGCCGGATTTTTCGGTCTACCCGGCGCATGATAACAGCATCCGCCTGCCGATCTCCTTCATCGAACCCGAACAGCTGAACGCTGCCGCCGTTGGCCTGGACGTTGCCCACGAAACCAACCGCCGCGAGGCCGCCCTGGCCAGCAGCGCATCCGGCGAGGCCCGGATCACCGGCCCGATCGTGCTGGTGCAGGATGAAAACAGCACCCCCGGTTTCCTGTTCTACGCGCCTTTTTACTCGGATGGCCGCAACGGTGCACAGACCGATGGCAAGCGGCATCTGGACGGCATGGTCTACGCGCCGTTTGTGGTCCGCAAGCTGATGGCAGGCCTGCTGTCCAAGGAGCTCCGGAATGTGCGCTTCAGCATCAGCGACAGCGGCGAAATGATCTATGACGAGCATGATCCGGCAGACCCCCAGTTCGACCCCTCCCCCAAGTTTGCAGAGACCGTCCAGCTGGACATCTACGGGCGCAACTGGACCATTGATTTCCGCACCAGCCTGGGCTTCCGGCAGGCGCATTCCTACTCGCAGCCGACACTCATTCTCATCGGCGGCCTGGTGATCGAGGCGCTGGTCATTTCGCTTCTGTTCTTCATGGCCCGCTCCAATCAGCGCGCCCGCGCCTACGCAGACAGGGTCACGGCAGACCTCAAGGCAGAAACCGCAAAGCTCGAAAAAGCCAACGAGGAGCTGGAACAGTTCGTCTATATCACCTCCCATGACCTCAAGACGCCGGTGCGCGGCATCGGCTCGCTGACGGAAATGATCCAGGAGGATCTTGGGGGCTACTTCAACTCCGCTGATGCGGACCCGGAAGTGGCCGCCAACCTGCAGCGGATCGCGGAACGGGTGCGCCGGATGAATGACCTGACCCAGGGGGTGATGGAATACGCACGCACCGGCAACCATGCGGTCGAGGACAAGGTGATCAGCCTGCCGGACGTGATGGACACGCTCCGCTCCGACCTCGGCCTGTCCGCCAGCCAGCTGGAGCTGTGCGGGAACGTGACGCATATTGCTGCGGACACATTCAACTTTGTCCGGGTGCTGGAGAATCTGACCGGCAATGCGGTCAAATACCATCCCGAGCCGGAGCGCCTGAGAATAACCGTCAGCGTGGTGGAGGCGGACGGCCGCTACGATGTCTCAGTCCGCGACAACGGCAACGGCATCGCGCCGGAGCACCACCGCCGGGTCTTCGACGTCTTTCAGACCCTGCGGCGCGCTGGCCAGCCGGAAAGCACCGGGATTGGCCTCGCCATCGTCAAGAAATCTGTGGAACGCCACGGATTTAAGGTGACCCTGCAATCAGCGGTTGGACAAGGCGCCGATTTCCGGTTTAGCTGGCCCGGCCAGGGGGCCGCCGCCGCCCGGCATCAAGACAAGGCCGCCTGACGTGGAGAAGACTGAATGAATATCCTTTTGGTTGAGGACAATGACGTGGACGCTCTCATTCTGGAGCGCACGCTGAAAAAGCATTCCCCGTCAGCCAGGATCGTGCGGGCCTGCGACGGCCTGGAAGCGCTTGACATCCTCACCACCGAACGCGCGCGGGATCTGCCGCGCCCTTTCTTCATTCTGCTGGACATCAACATGCCGCGAATGAACGGGCATGAGTTCCTCGATGCGTTGCGCGCCAAGGAAGAGATTTCCGGCAACATCGTCTTCATGTTCACCACCTCGGACAACCCCAAGGACATTGCCCGCGCCTACCACCGCAATGTCAGCGGCTACATCGTCAAGCCGAGCTCCTCTGCGGGCACCAAAAAAGTGCTGAGCGCGCTGCAGGACATGTGGGAGGTCTGCACCCCGCCGCTCTGCGCCAGCGCCTGACCCCGGCGCGGCCAGCCCGGACCAGCCGAAACCGATGCGGCATCCGTCCTCATTCCCGTGGTCTGCAAGACAAGAGTTCGCAGCCATCCAGACAAAGGCTGCGGAAAATCAATTTGGGAAAAGCGGGGCTTTCCTGACTTTCGTCATCTTCCGGCTAACGGCCGTTTTTTCTAAGCGAAGCAAATTTCAGGTGCAATGACCTGGCTGATCAGGCCACCAGTGTTCACCGCATAATAGATCGACCTCGGCGGGCGGGCGGCGCCATCTACGCTGCGGCACACCCAGCTTCTTGCCTCCATGGATTTCAATGATTGCGACAACGCCCGGTCTGTTATCGCCGGCAGGTTTCGCTTGATCTCGCTGAAATGGCTTGGTGTGTGGAGCGATGTCAGGATCGGCAATGTCCACGACCGGCGCAGCAACTGTTGATCTTCCTCTGCCGAAACATCGCGGATCTTATGGGCAATGGCCGCCGCTGCAATCCCCAACTGTGTAAGGCGGAACTCCGGGCGCAGCGGATGACCATACCCAGGATTTCGTTCAATCAATCCAATTTCAATCAGGTGATCCATGCTTTGGGCGAAGGCGGTTCTGCCTGCACCGGTCGCAGCCAACAGGGGCGCTTGCCGTCCGGCGACGCCCGAATGCAGGCACGAGAGTATGGGCAGCGCCCAAGCCTTTGATGTGATATTGACAAACGCCTTAATGTCCATAAAGTATAGTTAGTATATTTAAAGTCATAAGGAAAGCCCATGTCACTTGTCGCAGTCGATCAAACCATCACCATCGCAATGTCGGTCAGGGATCGCCATGCGAGCGCGAAGTGGTACGAAGCCATGCTGGGATTTGAGCTGCTCTATCATGCCGATGAGGCGGGCTGGTCCGAGCTTCGGACGAACACGCCCGGTGTCGTCATTGGCCTTGGCGAGCACACCAAACCAGCACCCGGCAACTGCGTGCCAGTCTTTGGGATCGCTGATCTGGATTCGGCCCGGCAGAAACTGGAGCAGGCCAAAGTCAAATTTGACGGCGAGACGGATGTCGTCGAGGGCATGGTCAAAACCGCGACGTTCTACGACCCCGACGGCAATGCGCTGATGCTTGCGCAGGATTTGACCGGCGGGATTGAGTAACACGCGGATTTCTTGCGGCCACTGCAGCGTGTCTGCTTCTGGCAGGCACGGTTTCAGCTCCAGCTCACGGCACTTCTTCGGGGCTGCACGTTCAGCCGCAGTCGCCAAACATGTCCCCAAAGCGGCCGCCTAAAGCCTCCGCAGCATTAGCCGGAATGGGCTCTCAGCGGCCGAATGCCTTGATCGGTGTGGAACGTTGCTTCCCAACCGGAAGGCAAAATTCACAATGGGAGGTTTGCCAAACGCAGCCCGCCCTTTCCTCCTCACCTCTTCTCCGTCCCGTCCGCGTTCCGGCCCATGGCGATGTAGCGTGCTTGCAGGCTCAGGCGCAGGATCGTGTTGTCCTTGTCATGAGCCTGGATGTAGCCCGCCATGAGCGCCATCCAGTAGGTTCGCAGCACGGAGTTGATCCGGCGGCTGTAGTTCGGGCCCAGCTTTCGGAACCATTTCACCATGTCCGCGTCCAGCCGGATTGTGACACGGGTCTTCGGCTTGTCGATCCGCTCCCAGCTGTCCATGCCGTCCCATTCGCGGGGCAGGCTCTTATCCAGCCAGTCGCGGCGCAGGTCCTGCTGCAGCGCGTCCAGCTCCAGCTGCATTTCATTGTCGTAGTATCGCTTGCTGGGCATCGTTCTCTCCCTTGGCGGCGGCGGTTGCGGTGCGCGGCGGCACTCCCGCGCTTTGCACCACCCTGCCCCAGTCCGGTTAATTCCGCGCCAGCGGTGCGTACGGTGCCCGCGCAACACCTCCGGGCACGCCCCTGGCCCCGCCGTCCGGCACCAGGGGGTGCACAGAGGGTGCACAGGGGGTGCACGCCTGGCACCCCCGGCTTCTGGGGCTTACTTTCCCTGCCGCAGGATCCTGGCCAGCAGCTCATTCTTGCGGAAGGGCTTGGCCAGAAAATCATTCATCCCGGCGGCCAGGCAGGCCTCGACATCGCTGGGCTGGGCATTGGCGGTCAGGGCGATGATCGGGCATTCCGGCAGCCCTGCCTCCCGTTCATGCGCACGGATCCGGCGGGTGGCGTCCAGCCCGCCCAGAACCGGCATCGACAGGTCCATCAGGATCAGATCGGCGCCTTCGGCGGTGAAAACCTCCAGCGCAGTCAAACCATTAGCGGCAAACCGCAAATCGGCGCCGGTGGATTTCAGCATCTTGCGGACCAGCAGCTGGTTGGTCCTGTTATCCTCCGCCACCAGGATGCGCATGCCATTCAGCGCCTCCGGCGGCAGCTCCGGGACCGCCATGCCGGGCGGAGCGTTCAGCGCCCGCCTGCTGTCCTGAAACGGTGCCATGTCCGGGCCGTCAGGCGCAGCTTCTCGCGCCTGCGGCAGGTTCAGGCCAACTGTGAACACCGACCCTTTTCCAGGCACAGAAGAGGCCGTGACCGTGCCCCCCATCCGCTCCACCAGGGCACGGGTGATGGCCAGTCCCAGACCGGTGCCCTCGATCACACGGACCGCCTGCCGGTCGACCTGCTCAAAGGCGGAGAAGATCCATTTCATTTGCGAGGGCTCGATCCCGATACCGGAATCCGAGACCTGAATGCGCAGGGGAAATTTGGCGGCCCGGGGGTCATAGGCGGCGCTAACGGTAACATGGCCGTCTTCGGTGAACTTGATCGCGTTTCCCAGCAGGTTCATCAGGATCTGGCGGATCTTGCTCGCATCGCCCACAAACTCATGCGGCACATCTTCGGGATATTCGGTGCGAAGGTCGATCCCCTTGTAGGCAGCCCTGGCCCACAGAAGAGTACCCACGTCCTGAACCACGTCCCGCAGTGAAAACGGCGCATCGTGCAGGGAGATCTTGTCGGCCTGGATTTTGGAGAAATCGAGCACATCGTTGATGACTGTCAGCAGGGCGTTTGCGGAGTTGAAAATCGTGTCGGCAAACAGCTGCTGCTGTTCGTCCAGATCCGTCTCCTTGAGCAGCTCGCACATGCCGATGATGCCGTTCATCGGCGTCCTGATCTCGTGGCTCATGTTGGCTAGAAACCGTTCCTTGGCCTGGCTGGCCTCCTCGGCCTTGTCCAGCGCCATCCGGGTCAGTTCCAGCGCCTCATCGCGTTCCCGTTCCGTCGTGACGTCAGTCGAAGAGCCGACG
The DNA here is from genome assembly GCF_000813785.1 of Leisingera sp. ANG-DT. Taxonomy (NCBI): domain Bacteria; kingdom Pseudomonadati; phylum Pseudomonadota; class Alphaproteobacteria; order Rhodobacterales; family Roseobacteraceae; genus Leisingera; species Leisingera sp. ANG-DT. The sequence goes on along the minus strand of NZ_JWLE01000001.1, from coordinate 59,301 downwards.
AGATAGGTCAGCCGCCCCTCTTCATTGAACACGGGGCGAAGCGTGGTGCTGAGGTATTTTTCCCTGTTCTGGGTAGGAAGGACAATATCGTAGGTGGCTTCCTTGCCGCTGCTGATGACCGCCAGATGGTGGTTCAAGGCACGGCGGCCGGTTGCCCCGCCATAGAGTTCAAGCGCAGTCTTGCCTGCATAATCACTGCGCTGGAACTTGGTGAACTCCCGCGACCTGGTGTTCATGGCGACGTAGCGCGGCAGGCCGTCGTCGCCCACCTTCAGAACGATCACCGCGATTTCGACTGCGTCGAGAACGCCAAAATGATCTGAGAATTCATCCTGCTGCACGTATCGTTCCTGAAACGGGTGGGCCATTGAAATCCTGTAACACACAGGTGCGGCGCAAGTGTTACAGGAAAAGCGTTAGCGAATTATAGGCAAAACATTCGATGTCTTTGCGGAATGCTGGTCCAGCGCGCCCTCCAGCCTCCGTTTTCCTTGCCTCTGACGCGGTTTGTGGATACAGCCACCCGCATGTTGGACACCGCTGCAAACCGCCCCGAACTGCCCGCCGAAATTGCGCGGCGCCGGACCTTTGCGATCATCTCGCACCCGGACGCCGGCAAGACCACGCTGACTGAAAAGTTCCTGCTCTATGGCGGTGCTATTCAGATGGCCGGCCAGGTGCGGGCCAAGGGTGAGGCGCGGCGCACGCGGTCGGACTTCATGCAGATGGAGAAGGATCGCGGGATCTCTGTCTCGGCGTCTGCAATGTCCTTTGATTTCAGCGGTTTCCGCTTCAACCTGGTGGACACGCCCGGCCACTCGGACTTTTCCGAGGACACCTACCGCACGCTGACGGCGGTGGATGCGGCGGTGATGGTGATCGACGGTGCCAAGGGTGTGGAAAGCCAGACGCAGAAGCTGTTTGAGGTCTGCCGCCTGCGCGACCTGCCGATCCTGACCTTCTGTAACAAGATGGACCGCGAAAGCCGCGACACCTTTGAGATCATCGACGAGATCCAGGAGATGCTGGCGATCGACGTGACCCCGGCCAGCTGGCCCATCGGTGTCGGGCGCGATTTCATCGGCTGCTACGACATGCTGCGCGACCGGCTGGAGCTGATGGACCGCGCCGACCGCAACAAGGTGGCGGAAAGCATTGCGATTGAGGGCCTGGACGACCCCAAGCTGGCCGAACATGTGCCAGCGCATCTGCTGGACAAGCTGCTGGAAGAGGTCGAGATGGCGCGCGAACTGCTGCCCGCCCTGGACCCCCAGTCAGTGCTGGAAGGCCACATGACACCGATCTGGTTCGGCTCCGCCATCAACTCCTTCGGCGTCAAGGAACTGATGGACGGTATCGGCGCATACGGCCCCGAGCCGCAGCCGCAGTCCGCCGAACCGCGCCAGGTCAGCCCCGAGGAAAAGAAGGTTGCGGGCTTTGTGTTCAAGGTTCAGGCAAACATGGACCCCAAGCACCGCGACCGCGTGGCCTTTGTCCGCATGGCCTCCGGCCACTTCAAACGCGGCATGAAGCTGACCCATGTGCGCACCAAAAAGCCGATGGCAGTGTCGAACCCGGTGCTGTTCCTGGCCTCCGACCGGGAGCTGGCGGAAGAAGCCTGGGCCGGCGATATCATCGGCATCCCCAACCACGGCCAGCTGCGCATCGGCGACACCCTGACCGAGGGCGAGGCAATCCGGGTGACCGGCATCCCATCCTTTGCCCCGGAACTGCTGCAGGGTGTGCGAGCGGGCGACCCGATGAAGGCCAAGCACCTGGAAAAGGCGCTGATGCAGTTCGCCGAGGAAGGCGCCGCCAAGGTGTTCAAACCCTCAATCGGCTCCGGCTTCATCGTCGGCGTCGTGGGCCAGCTGCAGTTCGAGGTTCTGGCCAGCCGGATCGAGATGGAATACGGCCTGCCGGTGCGGTTCGAGGCAAGCCAGTTCACCTCCGCCCGCTGGGTCAGCGGCGACAAGGCAGCGGTGGAGAAATTCACCAACGCCAACAAGCAGCACATCGCCCATGACCACGACGGCGACATCGTCTATCTGACCCGCCTGCAATGGGACATCGACCGGGTGGTACGCGATTATCCGGACTTGAATCTGACCGCGACCAAGGAAATGATGGTGTAACCGCGCAGTCATTGGACCCGAAATTATTGAAACCCGCCATGGACCTGGATCAAGAAAACTACCCTGGCGGGTTCTTCACCCTGATGCGCCGGCTGGAAAAGCGGGAGCGGCCGTTTGACAATCCGCTTGCAGCCTTGCCGCCCGCAGATTGCGACCTGAAGGCGCTCCTCGAACAGCGGATTTCTGAGGCTCCCGACACGTCGGAAATGGCTGAGGACCGCTGCAACGCTCTGCGCAAGCAAGCTCTGCTGCGGACTGAATTCATCAGCCAGCCGGAGCTGTGGGCGCTGCACGCGTTATGCATCGCAATCCTGCGTCGGCAGCCGCCGCACCCGCTGGCCCGGCAGCTGTTCCTGCGCATCTGGACAGAGCATGGCAAAGACCTGGCCGCCGGGCTGCCGGTGCGCTGGCTGATCGCCGCTGCAACCACCTTTGCCGATCACGGGGAAACCATCGACCAGCGCCTGGGCGGCCAGGGGCTGATGCTGCTGTTCGACCTGATCAAGCTGCACGACAGCGAACGCCGCGAAAGCCGCCGCAAGAACAGCGACGGGTTTCCCAGGCAGCGCGGCGGTCCGAAACCGGACGATCTGGCCTTTGGCATGGTCCCCTACGCGCTGGAGCGGGGCGACCTGGATATGAACCTGCTCGCCCGGCTGTGGCGCCATGCCGAGAATGACGCGGTTCTGCGCCCTTTGGGTGTGCAGATGCTGCGGATGGTGATGAGCGACCCGCGCAGCATCTTTGGCCGTATCCAGCGCTACAAGAACAGGACAGGTCGCGATGACGGCTGAGCCTGTCAAATGGGGCATCGTCAGCACCATCAAGGCTGACACCACGGCCATTCTGGATTTTGCCGCCTATCACCTCGACCTGGGCGCCCACCGGCTGCACATCTATCTGGATGAGCCGAACCCGGAAGCCTATGCGCACCTGAAACAGCATCCCAAGGTCAGGGTCACCACCTGTGACGCCAGCCATTGGAAGCGGCTCAAGAAGCACCGTCCGGTCAAGCACCAGGTCCGCCAGACACTGAATGCAACCCACGCTTATGAGCGAATCCAGACGGAATGGATCGCACATATTGACGTGGATGAATTCCTGTGGCCGTCCTGCGATCTGGGGCAGATGCTGGCTGCACTGCCGCAGGGCGTCCTAAGCGCCCGGGTGCGTCCGCTGGAGGCCTTGGCGGGACGCGAGGGCGAATTCAAGGCGATGATCCCCAAGGGGCCTGAGCGGGAGGCGGAAGTCCGGGCGGTTTACCCGGCCTTTGGCGGTTTTCTCAAAGGCGGTTTCCTGAGCCATACCGCGGGCAAGGTCATAGCAAGAACTGGCCTGCCCAACGCCGAACTGCGGATTCATAACCTGTTTCAGGAGGGTGGGACCCTTGCTGAAAGCCACGAACTGGTTCAGGCCGACCTGTGCCATTGCCATGCGGCCAGCTGGGAGCATTGGCAATCCGTCTACCGGTACCGCCTGGAACGCGGCTCCTACCGGCCAGAGCTTGGTCCGGGTTATGCCCGGATCATGGGCGGGCTCAACACGCATGAGCTGCTGTCGCTGATCGAGGAGGAACACGGTGAAAACGGCCTGCGCAGTTTCTTTGACGAAATCAGCGCCAAGGACCCGGCGGTCTACCGCAAGCTGCAGGAGCGCGGCCTTTTGAGGAATCGCCCCCTCGGCCTGGAGGAGAAACGGCAAAAACACTTCCCCGGTTTCGGCTGATTTGTTTCCATTTTGCCGATCCTGGCAACGAAAACCTTGCAAAATCCGGCATTAATTGACCTCAGCATGGGATTTTGCTATGCCCCGCCACGAGCCGGCAGCTGCCACACCGCATGACCTTTTGCGGAGCCGGCTGCAACACACACGCGCGGGCCAGGTCAGTGTCCGCAATGACGGATGCATATGACAAAATTCACCGATCTGAACCTTAATCCCAAGGTCCTCAAAGCTATTGAGGAAGCCGGGTACGAAACCCCCACCCCGATTCAGGCAGGAGCCATTCCGCCTGCGCTGGAGGGGCGCGATGTTCTGGGAATCGCCCAGACCGGCACCGGCAAGACCGCGTCGTTCACGCTGCCGATGATCACGCTTCTGGCCCGCGGCCGCGCCCGCGCCCGGATGCCGCGCAGCCTGGTGCTGTGCCCCACCCGCGAGCTGGCCGCCCAGGTGGCGGAAAACTTCGACACCTACGCCAAGCATGTGAAGCTCACCAAGGCGCTGCTGATCGGCGGGGTCTCCTTCAAGGAGCAGGACGCGCTGATCGACAAGGGTGTCGACGTGCTGATCGCCACCCCGGGCCGTCTGCTGGACCATTTCGAGCGCGGCAAGCTGCTGCTCACCGGTGTGCAGATCATGGTGGTGGACGAGGCCGACCGGATGCTCGACATGGGCTTCATCCCGGATATCGAGCGCATCTTCTCGCTGACGCCGTTTACCCGCCAGACCCTGTTCTTCTCCGCCACCATGGCACCGGAGATCGAACGGATCACCAACACCTTCCTGTCCGGCCCGGCCCGTATCGAAGTGGCCCGCCAGGCCACCGCGTCGGAGACCATCGAACAGGCCGTTGTGCAGTTCAAGGCGTCGCGGCGTGACCGCGAGGGCAGCGAGAAACGCAAGGTGCTGCGCGCCCTGATCGACGCTGAGGGCGACAAGCTGACCAACGGCATCATCTTCTGCAACCGCAAGACGGATGTGGATATCTGCGCGAAATCGCTCAAGAAATACGGCTATGACGCGGCTGCCATCCACGGTGACCTGGATCAAAGCCAGCGCACCAAGACCTTGGACGCATTCCGCGAAGGCAACCTGCGCATTCTGGTAGCCTCTGATGTGGCTGCACGCGGTCTGGACGTGCCGAGCGTCAGCCATGTGTTCAACTTTGACGTTCCAGGCCACGCAGAAGACTACGTCCACCGCATCGGCCGCACCGGCCGTGCCGGCCGCGAGGGCAAGGCAATCACCATCTGCATCCCGCGCGACGACAAGGCGCTGGCCGCAGTGGAAGGCCTGATTCAGAAGGAAATTCCGCGGCTGGAGAACCCGGTCAAGCCGGAGCCCAAGAAAGAAAAACCTGCCCGCCCTGCCAAAGCGGAAAAAGCAGACAAGGCAGACGCGGAAACACGTGAAAGCCGCAAGGACGAGAGCCGCGAGCGCCGCAGGGATGAAAAGCCCGCGCAGAAGCAGGAGCGTTCCTCTGGCCGCGGCGGCAAACACGGCAAGCGTGACGACAAGGCTGTGGTTGGCATGGGCGACCACCTGCCGAGCTTTATCGCGCTCAGCTTTGCCGAGCGCCGCGCCAGCTGATACCTCAGCAGCAGGCAGAAAGATCAGGCCGCCCCCGGGGCGGCCTTTTTTTGTGGCATTCAGGCCTGCCCGCAATGCACATGCAGCATGGTTACCTTTGCGCTTGCAGCATAACGGGTCTTCGATCTTGTGTGGCGTCAATCCGCTCAAACCGGCGTATTGCATCCATCAACACGAAACGCGCCATTGATGATGGGCTACGCCATGAATACCAACGACACCAAAACTCTGACCATTTCCCAGTTCCAGGCCATCGAGGCCCGCGCGCATGAGCTGCGTGCACAGGCCTTTGCCGCCATGGTGCGCCGCCTGTTCGGCGCCCTGTTCAGCGCCCCGCGCAAGGTGGTTTCCTGCCCCAGCTGCGCCCGCCCGCTGCACGGCTGAGGCTTCCGCCGCTCCCGCGGAAGCAGCGGCCAGAATTGAAAACGCCGCGTGCCCAGACGGGCCGCGGCGTTTCTTTTTTCAGGGGGGTGCGTCCGGCGTCCGCACCGCAGGCCCGTCAGGGCGTGCAGCGCGGCCCAACGGGGCCTTCTGCATCTTTGATGCGGCATGGCCCGGGCGGGAGAACCGACCTGCCCTTCCCGCTGGGTCAGCGCATGCGGCTGACCACCACCGTCACCTCGGGCTTCTTGCCGATCTCGGCCTGCGCGGTCTGGCGGGTGATGCGGCGCAGCTCCTGCTCCAGCCTGTCGTCATCGCGCAGGGTCTTGGCGCCGGCGCGCATCAGGAACTGGTTCAGGTCCTCCTCCAGCACCTCGACCAGCGCCGCGTTGGAGGTGCCGGTCTCGGGCAGCCCCTTGAGATCGCACCAGGGCTCGCCCAGCGGTTCGTCTTCTTCATCGAGGATCACCGTCACCAGCACATGTCCATTCAGCGCCATGCGGATGCGGTCGCGCACGATGCCATCCAGCGCGCCGTATTTGACAGAACCGTCCAGATAAGTGCGGCCGGTCTCGATCCACTCGGTCACCTTGGGCGCATCGCCGGTCAGGTCCATCATCATGCCGTTCACCACCACGGCGCTAGCGATGCCCTTCTCCTCGCCCAGGCGGGCGTGCTGGCGCAGGTGGCGGTGCTCGCCGTGCATCGGGATCAGCATCTTGGGCTTCAGCAGGTTGTGAACAACCTCCAGGTCCGGGCCGTTGGCGTGGCCGGAGACGTGGTAGAGGCCGGAGCTGTCATCGACCACATCCACACCCATTTCGGAGAACTGGTTGATGATACGGATAACGCCCTTTTCGTTGCCCGGGATCGTCTTGGAGGAGAACAGGAACAGATCGCCCTCTTTCAGCTCCAGCCCGCGGTATTTGCCGCGCGCCAGCTGCGCGGTGGCGGCACGGCGCTCGCCCTGGCTGCCGGTGGTGATCAGCATCAGGTTGTCGCGCGGCACGTTGGCGGCGTCCTCCGGGCTGATCACCTTGGGGAAGTCGACCAGCACGCCGGTTTCTACCGCAGCCTCGATCATCCGGCGCATGGCACGGCCCAGCAGCACCACGGAGCGGCCCGCCTTCACACCGGCTTCTGCCAGGGTTTTCACCCGTGCGACGTTGGACGCAAATGTGGTGGCCGCAACCAGCCCCTTGGCCTCGGAGAACAGCTTGGTGATCTCTTCCGGAAGTTCAGATTCCGAACGGCCCGGGTGCTGCGAGAACACATTGGTGGAATCGCAGACCAGCGCCTGGATGCCATCCTTGGCGATCTCCGCCCACATCTCCGGATCAAAGGGCTCACCCACCAGCGGGTTTGAGTCCAGCTTGAAGTCGCCGGTATGCACCACGCGGCCTGCCGGGCTGTCGATCACCAGCGCGCCGCTTTCGGGGATTGAGTGGCTCATCGGCGCAACGCCGATGGTAAAGGGGCCAAGCTTGGTTACCTCCGGCCAGGCCTGCACAGTATGCACATTTGCCGGGTCGTGGCCCGCCTCTTCCATCTTGCGGCGCGCCAGGTTGGCGGTGAAGGCGCGGGCATAGACCGGCACATTCAGATGCGCATAAAGATGGGCAATGGCGCCGATGTGGTCCTCGTGCCCGTGGGTGATGAAGATGCCTTCCAGCCGGTCGGCGCGCTCCTTCAGCCAGGTGATGTCGGGCATGATCAGGTCGACGCCCGGGGTGGTGTCCATGTCCGGGAATGTCACGCCAAGGTCGACCAGGATCAGCCGTTCCTTGCCCTGCGGGCCGTAGCCATAAACATAGGCGTTCATGCCAATTTCACCCGCCCCGCCGAGGGGCAGGTAGATCAATCTATCACTGCTCATGCGTCAGTACCGTTTTCCTTGTTGTATTTATGGATGATCTGCAGCCCATGCATGGTGAGATCATCCTCATATGCGTCAAACAGATCGGCAGATTGCTGGAACAATGGCGCCAGCCCGCCGGTTGAGATTACTTTCATCGGCACCGCGCGTTCCGCCTTGATGCGTTCGCAGATCTCGCGCACGAGGCCGACATAGCCCCAGAACACACCGGATTGCATGCAGGCAACGGTATTGGTTCCGATCACGTTCTGCGGCTTGGAAATATCCACATGGGGCAGCGCAGCTGCGGCCTGGTGCAGCGCCTCAAGGCTCAGGTTCACGCCGGGCGCGATCACCCCGCCGACATAGGCGCCGTCTTCTGCCACCACGTCGAAGGTTGTGGCGGTGCCAAAGTCCACCACGATCAGGTTTCCGCCATAGGTGTCAAACCCTGAAACCGTGTTGACCAGCCGGTCGGGGCCGACCGCGGTGCCCTCGTCCACCCGCACCGCAACGGGCAGCAAGCATTCGGGTTTGCCCACCACCAGGGGACGTGTGTTGAAATAGCGGTCCGCCAGCACACGCAGGTTGAACACCACCCGCGGCACGGTGGAAGAGATGATCATGTCGGTGATATCCGCCTCGATCCCCTGCAGCCGCATCAGCGTGCTGAGCCAGACGTAGTACTGGTCCGCCGTGCGCTGCCATTCGGTGGCGGTGCGCCACATACCTATGAACTTCTCGCCGTCATAGATCGAGAAGACGGTGTTGGTATTGCCGCAATCAACTGCCAGAAGCATTGCTGCTCCTTCCTAGAAATAGATGTCGGCCGCGGGAATGCTGACGCGGCCCTTGGCGGTGTTTAGGACAAGGTTGCCGCTGGCGTCCACCGTTTCAAAGGTGCCTTCGGTCTCTGACGACGCAGTCTTGGCCGTGATCACCTCGCCCAGCTTGGCCGCGCGCGCGAGCCATTCGGTGCGGATCGGCTCGAACCCGTAGGTTGCGAACTGCTGCTCATAGCGGGCGAAGGCCTCGGCCACGGCCTCCAGGAATTCCTCCGGCGTGACCTGCACGCCGGTCTCCGACAACAGCGACACGGGCCAGACCGCGCCGGGTTCCAGCCATTCCTTCATCGGCGTTTCCACCAGGTTGACGCCGATGCCGACAAACAGGTGGTTCACGCCTTTGCCGTTGCCGGCGCTTTCCAGAAGGATCCCCGCCAGTTTGCCGCCCTTCAGCAGCACATCGTTCGGCCATTTCAGGGACAGGCCCTCGCTGCGGCCAGTGACCGCGACACAGGCGTCATAGACCGCCAAGGCAGCGACAAAGCTGCGCAGCGCCGCCTGATCCGGGGCGCCTTCGGGGCGCATCACCAAGGTGGCGGCGAAGTTGCCCTTGGGATCCTTCCAGTCGCGGCCGCGGCGGCCCCGCCCTTGCGTCTGGCGCAGGGCCAGGATCCATTCAGGACCTGCCAGTTCCCCGGCGATGCGGGCGGCCTCGTTCAGGGTGCTGTCCACCTCATCAAGCACCCGTTTTCCATATCCTGCTGGCCAGCTCATGTGCGCTCCTTAGATGCGGAAAGGCCCGGTCACAAGACCGGGCCTCTTTAGCCTGCCTGAAAAGCAGATCAATTTACAAGGGTTGCTGCGGCAGCAGCGGCAGCGCCGTCGATGCCGAACTGGTAGACCACGCCCACCAGCATCAGCGCCGCAGAAGCCATCAGCGCCACACCCAGGACCGGAGAGCCCTTCGCTTCCACATCATCCTCGCCAGTGCCGAAGTACATGTAAAACACGATGCGCAGGTAGTAGAAAGCACCGATGACGGAAGCGACGGCAGAGGCGATCACCAGCGTCATCAGGCCCGCATCAACACCCGCCTGCCACACGCCGAACTTGGCAAAGAAGCCCAGCATCGGCGGCACGCCTGCCAGGGAGAACATCAGGATCAGCACCGCCAGCGCCTTGCCCGGCTCGCGTGCAGCGAACTGGTTCAGGGCCAGGATGTCAGTGACCGGCTTGCCGTCCTTCTCCAGCATCAGGATGAAGGAGAAGGTGCCGATGTTCATGGTGACGTAGATCGCCAGGTACACCAGCATCGCGGTGATGCCCTGTTCGGTGCCTGCTGCCAGACCGATCATCGCATAGCCCATGTGGGCGATGGAGGAGAAGGCCATCAGCCGTTTGATGTCGCGCTGGCCGATTGCCGCAATGGCGCCCAGGAACATCGACAGCACCGACAGCACCACGATGATCTGCTGCCAGTCGGCAATTGCACCGCCAAAGGCGTCAAACAGCACCCGGGCAAAGAGGCCCATCGCGGCCACCTTGGGTGCGGTGGCAAAGAAGGCGGTCACAGGCGTCGGCGAGCCCTCATAGACATCCGGGGTCCACATGTGGAATGGAACCGCCGAAACCTTGAACGCAAGCCCCGAGATCATGAAGACTAGGCCGAACAGCATGCCGATGGACATATGGCCCTGCTCTGCCACCTGGATGATGCCCGCGAACTGGGTGGTGCCGGCAAAGCCGTAGACCAGCGAGGCGCCATAAAGCAGCAGGCCGGAGGACAATGCGCCCAGCACGAAGTACTTGAGGCCCGCCTCGGTCGACCTGACGCTGTCGCGGCGCATGGCGGCCACGACGTAGAGCGACAGCGACTGCAGCTCAAGCCCCATGTAGAGGGACATCAGGTCGCCTGCGGAGACCATCATCATCATGCCGACAGCGGCCAGCGCCACCAGGACCGGGTATTCGAACCGCAGGATGCCGCGGCGCGCCATGTACTCCTGGCCTATCAGCAGCACGGCGGAGGCGCCCAAGAGCAGCGCCACTTTGGCAAAGCGCGAGAAGCCGTCGTCGATGAACATGCCGTTGAACGCGGTCTGGGTGCCTTCCGGGCTGGAGGCGATCCAGAATGCGACCAGCGCCAGCAGTGCCGCCGTGGCCCAGACCATCGGCACCGCCAGCTTGTCCTTGCCGGTGTAGACGGCGCCGATCAGCGCCGCCATGGCGTAAAGCGCCAGAACGATCTCTGGCAGGATTACAGTAAGATCAGCTTGGATCATCTGCCTGATGCTCCCTTAGTGCGAAGCAATCTGGGTCGCGGCGGGCGCAGTGTCCGCAGCAGCCAGAGACTGGTTGAAGTTTGCAATCAGCGCCTCGGTCGAGGGGCTGATGATGTCGGTGACCAGCGACGGATAGACACCCAGCAGCAGGGTCATGACGACCAGCGGCGCAAAGACGAAACGCTCGCGTGCGGACATGTCCTTGATGCCCATCAGGCTACCCTTGATCAGGTCGCCGAACACCACGCGGCGGTAGAGCCACAATGCATAGCCGGCCGAGAAGATCACGCCGGTTGCGGCCACTGCGGTGACCCAGGTGTTCTTCTGGAACGTGCCCATCAGAGTCAGGAACTCGCCGACAAAGCCCGAGGTGCCCGGCAGGCCGACGTTGCCCATGGTGAAGAACATGAAGACCAGCGCGTAGGCAGGCATCCGGATCACCAATCCGCCATAGGCGTCGATGTCGCGGGTGTGCATCCGGTCATAGATGACGCCGACGCAAAGGAAGAGCGCGGCGGAGATGAACCCGTGCGACAGCATCTGGAAGATGGCGCCGTCGACGCCCTGCTGGTTGGCGGCAAAGATGCCCATGGTGACAAAGCCCATGTGCGCAACCGAAGAATAGGCGATCAGCTTCTTCATGTCCTCCTGCACCATCGCCACCAGCGAGGTGTAGACCACCGCAATCGCGGACATCCACAGGACCACATCGGTCATCACGTCCGCGCCCACCGGGAACATCGGCAGGGAGAAGCGCAGGAAACCGTAGCCGCCCATCTTCAACAGAATCGCCGCCAGCACCACGGAACCTGCGGTCGGCGCCTGAACGTGCGCGTCCGGCAGCCAGGTGTGCACCGGCCACATCGGCATCTTCACCGCGAAGGAGGCAAAGAACGCCAGGAACATCAGCGTCTGGGCGCCGCCCACGATGTGCAGTCCCAGCACGTCGAACGACGCCGCCGAGAAGCTGTGGGTCAAGAGGGTCTCGATATCGGTGGTGCCGGCATCAACATACATGAAGACCATCGCCACCAGCATCAGAACCGAGCCGAAGAAGGTGTAGAGGAAGAACTTGAAGGAGGCGTAGATCCGCTCCTTGCCGCCCCAGATGCCGATGATCAGGAACATCGGAATGAGGCCCGCCTCGAAGAACAGGTAGAACAGCACCAGGTCCAGCGCCATGAAGACACCCAGCATCAGGGTCTCCAGCAGCAGGAAGGCGATCATGTATTCCTTCACCCGGTCAGTGACCGACCAGCTGGCCAGGATGGTCAGCGGCATGATGAAGGTGGTCAGCATCACGAAAAGAACCGAGATGCCGTCAACACCCATCTTGTACTTGAGCCCGAAGATCCAGGCCCGGTCCTCGACGAACTGGAATCCGGTGTTGGCCGGGTCGAACTGGGAATAGATCCCAAGGCTCACCAGGAAAGTGATCGTGGTGGCAAAGAGCGCAACAAACTTGGCGTTGCGCTGCGCCGCCTTATCCTCACCGCGCAGGAACAGGGCCAGGATGGCCGCCGCGAGCGCCGGGATGAAGGTGACAATAGAAAGGAGATTGTCCATCAGTGCGCTCCTCCGCCGATCGACATCCAGGTAACAAGGGCTGCAATGCCCAGCACCATCCAGAAGGCATAAGTGAAGATGTAACCAGACTGTGCGCGTCCAGCGAGACGGGTGAAGAAGGGCACAACGCCCATGGCCAGACCGTTCAGGAAACCGTCGATGGTGTTGCCATCGCCGCGTTTCCAGAAGAAGCGGCCGAGCGCCACGGCCGGCTTGACGAAGATCACGTTGTAGATCTCGTCAAAGTACCATTTGTTCAGCAGGAACAGGTACAGCGGGCGCTGCTGCTTGGCCAGGCGTGCGGGCAGCGACGGGTTCCAGATGTAGAACCACAGCGCCAGCACCAGGCCGCCCAGCATCGCGGCGAAGGGGGACAGTTTCACCCATTTCGGTGCCGCGTGGGCATCCTCCAGGATGTGGTTGTCCTTGCCGATATACAGCGCGCCCTCGCCCGGCTTGCCGGCAAACACATAGTGGTGCTCACCGCCGTGTGCGGCGTCTTCGCCATGGGCAGCCTCTTCACCGTGCGCAGCGTCGTCGCCATGCGCGGCCTCTTCGCCGTGACCACCTTCTTCGCCATGCGCGGCAGCAGACGCTTCCGCCACCGGGATGCCATAGAACTTGCCGACTTGATCAGCGTGGCCGAAGAAGCTGCTGTACCACAGCATGCCCGAGAAGATCGCGCCGAGGGCCAGCACGCCCAGCGGCACCAGCATGGTCCAGGGGCTTTCATGGGCATGGTCGTGGGTGTGCTTGTCGCCGCGTGCCTCGCCATAGAAGGTCATGAAGATCAGGCGCCAGGAGTAGAAGGAGGTCATGAAGGCCGCGATCACCAGCGCCCAGAAGCCGAACATCGAGCCGCCCGCATAGGCGCTTTCGATGATCGCATCCTTGGAGACAAAGCCGGCAAAGCCAACCCAGCCGCTCAGCGGGATGCCAACGCCGGTGATGGCCAGCGTGCCGATCATCATCGCCCAGAAGGTATAGGGGATTTTCTTGCGCAGCGCGCCGTAGTTCCGCATGTCCTGCTCGTGATGCATGGCGTGGATCACCGAACCGGCGCCCAGGAACAGCATCGCCTTGAAGAAAGCGTGGGTGAACAGGTGGAACATCGCCGCCGAGTACATGCCAACGCCTGCAGCCACGAACATGTAGCCCAGCTGAGAGCAGGTCGAATAGGCGATCACGCGTTTGATGTCGTTCTGAACCAGACCGACCGTGGCCGCAAAGAAGGCAGTTGCCGCACCAAGAGCGGTGATGAAGGCCGCGGCCTCAGGCGCGAACTCGATCAGCGGCGACATGCGGCAGACCAGGAACACGCCCGCGGTCACCATCGTCGCGGCATGGATCAGCGCCGACACCGGGGTCGGGCCTTCCATCGCGTCCGGCAGCCAGGTGTGCAGGATCAGCTGCGCCGATTTGCCCATCGCGCCGACAAACAGCAGGAAGGCCAGCAGGTTTGCCGCGTTCCACTCAGACCACAGGAAGGACACTTGGGTTTCCGCCAGCGTGGGCGCAGATGCAAAGATGTCAGACAGGTTGATGCTGTCGGTCAGGAAGAACAGGCCGAAGATACCCAGCGCAAAGCCAAAGTCGCCGACGCGGTTGACGATAAAGGCCTTCATCGCCGCCGCATTGGCCGACGGTTTGCGGTAGTAGAAGCCGATCAGCAGGTAGGAAGCCACGCCGACGCCTTCCCAGCCGAAGAACATCTGCACCAGGTTGTCCGACGTCACCAGCATCAGCATCGCGAAGGTGAAGAACGACAGGTAGGCAAAGAAGCGCGGCTTGTAGCTCTCGCCCTCTTTCCACTGCGGGTCATGGTCCATGTAGCCGAAGGAATAGAGGTGCACGAGCGAGGAGACCGTGGTGATCACGATCAGCATGATCGCGGTCAGCCGGTCCAGGCGGATCGCCCAGGAGGTCGACAGCGAGCCGCTTTCGATCCAGCGGAAAATCTCGATGTTCTGGGTCACCCCGTCAAACGACAGGAAGGTGATCCAGCTAAGCAGCGCCGCCAGGAACAACAGCGCCGTCGCGGTCACGGTGGCGGCTTTCTCGCCGATCATCTTGTGGCCGAAGCCGCAGATGATGGCGCCAACCAGCGGGGCAAAGAGAAGGATGGTTTCCATGTGTCTTTAGCCCTTCATCACGTTGACGTCTTCGACGGCGATGGTGCCGCGGTTGCGGAAGAAGCAGACCAGGATCGCCAGGCCGATGGCGGCCTCAGCCGCGGCCACGGTCAGCACGAACAGGGTAAAGACCTGCCCCACCAGATCGCCCAGGAAGCTGGAGAATGCGACCAGGTTGATGTTCACCGCCAGGAGCATCAGCTCGATGCTCATCAGGAGGATGATCACGTTCTTGCGGTTCAGGAAGAGCCCGAAAATGCCGATGACGAACAGCGTCGCCGCGACGGTCAGATAATGTTCAAGTCCGATCATTGGATCACAGCCCCTGCCCCGGTTTCACGTCCTTGAGTTCCATCGCGGCGGCCGGGTCGCGCATCATCTGCGCAACCACGTCCTGGCGCTTGACATCGGTGCGGTGGCGCAGGGTCAGCACGATCGCGCCGATCATCGCCACCAGCAGGATCAGGCCCGCCAGCTGGAACAGAAGGAAATATTGATCATAGATGATGAGGCCGAGCGCCTCGGTGTTGTGGCGGTCCGCAGGCACCGGATTGGCCAGCAGTTCCGGCGCCTTGTGGGCGGTTTCCCAGACGCCGAAGGCCATCACGAATTGCATCAGGATGACCAGGCCGATCAGCAGCGCCAACGGCATGTAGCGCGCCATCTCCGCCTTCAGCTCGGCAAAGTCCACATCCAGCATCATCACCACAAACAGGAACAGCACCGCGACTGCGCCCACGTAGACGATGACCAGCAGCATGGCGACGAATTCCGCCCCCAGAAGCACAAACAGCCCGGCCGAGGAAAGGAAGGCCAGGATCAGCCACAGCACCGAATGCACCGGCTGGCGGCTGATCACGGTGAACAGCCCGCCGGTGATGGCGCTGATGGCGAAGAGGTAGAAGGCAAAAACGCTCATGTCTCATCGTCCCTTTTGTCGTCCATGACCCCCTGCGCCAGATCCAGCGCCCGGTTCATGGCCGGAATGCCGGCAAACACCGACATCTGTCCGATCGTTTCCACGATCTCTTGTTTCTTGGCGCCGGCCGCGAGGGCGTGGCGCACGGTCTGGCGTACGGCTGAATCAGCCTGCGCGCCCTGCATTGTCAGCCCGGCCAAAGTCAGCAGCAGCCGGGTCTTGGCATCCAGCCCGTCCTTGTTGACGGTGTTGCCGAACATCATTTCCATGACCTCTTTGGGCATGGTGGGCCACAGCGCCTCGAACTCCTTGAACGCCTCGGAGGGCGAGAAGTTCTCCAGCGCCGGGTTGAACGCCTTGGCCATCTGCTGGGCCTGAGCCTGCATCTGTTCCATCATGGCCTCGAAAGGGTTCTTGGGATCAGTCATCGGTACGGCGCGTCGATTTCCAGGTTGCGGGCAATCTCGGCTTCCCAGCGCTCCCCGTTCGAAAGCAGCTTCTCCTTGTCGTAGAACAGCTCCTCGCGGGTTTCGGTGGCGAACTCGAAGTTCGGGCCTTCGACAATCGCATCCACCGGGCAGGCTTCCTGGCAGAAGCCGCAGTAGATGCATTTGGTCATGTCGATGTCATAGCGCGTGGTGCGGCGGCTGCCGTCCTCGCGCGGTTCCGCGTCGATGGTGATCGCCTGCGCCGGGCAAACCGCCTCGCACAGTTTGCAGGCAATGCAGCGCTCCTCGCCGTTCGGATAGCGGCGCAGCGCGTGCTCACCGCGGAAGCGGGGCGACAGCGGGCCCTTCTCGTGCGGGTAGTTCAGGGTGGCCTTGGGGGCGAAGAAATACTTCAGCCCCAGCTTGAAGCCGACCCAGAAATCCTGCAGCAGGAAGTATTTGGCGGCGCGGGTGTAGTCGATGTTCGCCATCAGTTAGCCTCCCACGGTCCAGCGGGCGAAGATGCCCCAGAACCAGTCAAATTTTGCAGCAAAGGACACGAAGACCACCCAGGCCAGCGAGAATGGCAGGAACACTTTCCAGCCCAGGCGCATCAGCTGGTCGTAGCGGTAGCGCGGGGTGATCGCCTTTACCATTGCGAAGAGGAAGAAGAAGAACGCCATCTTGGCGACCATCCACAGCACGCCATCGGGCAGGCCCGGGATCGGGGACAGCCAGCCGCCGAAGAACAACAGGGTTGTCAGCGCGCACATCAGGAAGATGGCGATGTATTCAC
Organism: Leisingera sp. ANG-DT; assembly: GCF_000813785.1. NCBI lineage: Bacteria > Pseudomonadati > Pseudomonadota > Alphaproteobacteria > Rhodobacterales > Roseobacteraceae > Leisingera > Leisingera sp. ANG-DT. The sequence continues at coordinate 42,710 of NZ_JWLE01000001.1, read as the reverse complement.
CGGCCATGAACAGCAGGAACGGGGTCGCCGAGTACTCCACCTGGTAGCCCGCCACCAGCTCCGATTCCGCTTCCGGCAGGTCGAACGGCGGCCGGTTGGTTTCCGCCAGCGCCGAGATGAAGAACAGGAACACCATCGGGAAATGCGGGATCCAGTACCAGTTCAAGAGGCCCAGATCGCCGTCCTGCGCGCGCACGATGTCGCCGAAATTCATGCTTCCGGTGGAGATGATCACGCCGATGATGATCAGGCCGATGGAGACCTCGTAGGAGATCATCTGCGCGGCAGACCGCAAGCTCCCAAGGAACGGGTATTTCGAGTTCGAAGCCCAGCCGCCCATGATCACGCCGTAAACCTCAAGCGAGGAGACCGCGAAGACATAGAGGATGGCGACGTTGATGTCCGAGAGGACCCAGCCGTCGTTGAAGGGGATCACCGCCCAAGCGATCATCGCCAGCACGAAAGAGGTCATCGGCGCCAGGATAAAGACGGTGCGGTCGGCGCCCGCCGGGATCACCACTTCCTTGACCACGTATTTCAGTGCGTCGGCCACTGACTGCAGCAGGCCGTAGACACCCACCACGTTCGGGCCCCGGCGCATCTGGACCGCCGCCCAGATCTTGCGGTCCCCGTAGACGAGGAACAGGAGCGAGATCATCACAAAGGCAACAACTGCAAGCACTTGCGCCAGGATCAGAACAGCGATGCCGCCTGGAGTGTTAAAGAAATCAGCCATAGGTCCTCACACCGTGGGTATTCCGTTCGCCGCGCAATCCGCGACCACGACTTCGGCGTCGATGGTGCGCAATCCGCGCGGCAGAGAGGGCGAAATCAGGTAGACCGCGTCCGCGGTCCGGCTGCCCCCTGCCTGTTTCGTTGTTGTGCGCACATGGCGCGCGAACCCGTAGTCCCGGATCAGCGCATATTGCGCGGCGGCGCATTCCGCATAATTGTCGAGGTCGCCCGGCACGGCAGCGCCGCGCATGGAGACATGAAATTGCACCAGATCGCCCTCCAGCAGGCTGGTTTCCACCCCTTCGTACACCGGGGCGGGCCGCTCTCCTTCGCTGCCCGGGGCCATTGCGCAGGCGGCCAGCAGGAAAGGCGTTATGAGGGCGAAGCGGATCATTCGGCGGCCATTGCCTCGTTTCCGCGGGCCTTCACACCTGCCGACAGCTCTGCCATCAGCTGCGATGCGCGGGCAATCGGGTTGGTCAGGTAGAAATCCTTGATCGCGGGCAGGAAGTCGGCGTTGCCGAGTTTGTCCTGCTCCAGCGGCTCGCCGTCTTTGTCGGCCACTTCGTCGATCTGCGCCAGGTGCGGTACTTCCGCGACCAGGGCCTGACGCAGCTGCGCCAGCGAGTCATAGCCCAGCTTGGCATCTGCTTCGGCGCTGAGCGCGCGCAGGATGGCCCAGTTTTCCTTGGCCTCACCCGGCGCAAATGCAGCACGCATAGCCAATTGCGGCCGGCCTTCGGTGTTCACGAACAAGCCGTTTTCTTCGGTATAGGCGGCGCCCGGCAGGATCACATCAGCGCGGTGCGCGCCGCGGTCGCCGTGGCTGCCCTGGTAGATCACGAATGCACCGGCTTCGATTTCCACCTCATCAGCGCCGAGGTTATAGATCACCTCCGCCCCGTCGATGGCAGCTGCCATGCCGCCTTCGGTTACCGCACCGATGTCCATCGCGCCAACGCGGGACGCGGCAGTATGCAGCACCATCAGCTTGGAACCGGACAGTTCCGCCATCTTCTGGGCCGCCGCCATCACCGCCAGGCCGTCGGCCTCGCGCAGGGCGCCCTGCCCCACGATGATCACGGTTTTCTTGTTGTCGCGGGTCTCTTCCGAGACACCCTTGGCGATCATGTCGCTGAGGGCGTCGCGACCGGTGCCAGCGTGGTAGTACTCATAAGTCAGATCCGCCGCCGGGCCGATCAGCGCCACTTCGGCGCCGTTGGCCCAGGCCTTGCGGATGCGGGCATTCAGCACCGGCGCCTCGTCGCGCGGGTTGGTGCCGATCAGCAGGATCATTTCCGCGTCATCGAGGTCTTCGATGGTGGCGGTGCCGGCATAGCCCGCGCGGTTGCCGATCGGCAGGCGGGCATTATCAGTGCGGCATTCCACCTTGCCGCCCAGCCCCTCAACCAGCTGCTTCAGCGCAAAGGCTGCCTCAACCGAGGCCAGATCGCCAATCAGGCCTGCAATCTTCCTGCCCTTCATGGCCGTAGCGGCGGCAGACAGAGCCTCTGCCCAGGTGGCGGGCTTCAGTTTGCCATCGACGCGCACATAAGGGCGGTCAAGGCGCTGGCGGCGCAGCCCGTCCCAGACAAAGCGGGTCTTGTCGCTGATCCACTCCTCGTTCACGCCGTCGTGGTTGCGCGGCAGGATCCGCATCACTTCGCGGCCTTTGGTGTCGACACGGATGTTCGACCCCAGCGCGTCCATCACGTCGATGGTTTCGGTCTTGGTCAGCTCCCACGGACGGGCGGTAAAGGCGTAAGGCTTCGACGTCAGCGCGCCCACCGGGCACAGGTCGATGATGTTGCCCTGCAAGTTCGATTGAAGCGTCTGGTTCAGGTAGGAGGTAATCTCCGCATCCTCGCCGCGGCCGGTCTGGCCCATCTGGGTGATGCCCGCGACCTCAGTGGTGAAGCGCACGCAGCGGGTGCAGCTGATGCAGCGGGTCATGGTGGTGGCAACCAGCGGGCCGAGGTCCAGATCGTCCACCGCGCGCTTGGCTTCCTTGAAGCGGCTGCCCGACAGGCCGTAGGCCATCGCCTGGTCCTGCAGGTCGCATTCGCCGCCCTGGTCGCAGATCGGGCAATCCAGCGGGTGGTTGATCAGCATGAATTCCATCACGCCTTCCCGGGCCTTTTTGACCATCGGCGAATTGGTCTTCACCTGCGGCGCCTGGCCTTCGGGGCCGGGGCGCAGATCGCGCACCTGCATCGCGCAGGAGGCAGCGGGCTTGGGCGGGCCGCCGACAACTTCAACCAGGCACATGCGGCAGTTGCCGGCAATCGACAGCCGCTCATGGTAGCAGAAGCGCGGGATCTCGACGCCGGCCTCCTCACAGGCCTGGATCAGGGTCATTGCCCCATCCACCTCGATCTCGGTTCCGTCAATGTTGATCTTGCGGAGGTCAGACATGGTCTATTTCGCCCTCAGTAACACGCCGATCGCGCTGTTTTTCTCAATCTCTGCGCGGCCATAGGCGCAGAATGTTTCAGGTTTGCCGTAGATGACCCCGTTCTGCGCCAGGAGCTTCTCTCCCTTGGCGCGCATCCGGGCCTTTTCGGCATCAGATTCGATGTAATCGCGGATTTCCGCGTCCGTGTACCCCAGCGCATTTGCCCGCGCTTTGAGCCGGCGCAACTCGCCCAGCCCTTTCAGGTAGCGCGGGGAAATATCGCCGCAGATGTCCGAGACTTCCTTGGCGACGGCAACGGCAAACAGCGGGTCCTCGATTTCCTGCACGTCGCGCAGCGACGGTTTCGCCAGCGCGGCGGCAGGCAGGGCAACAAAAGCGGACAGAACAGCGGCAATCAGGGCACGCATGGCAGGGGACTCCTTCAGTTTCGAAGCCCCCATGCGCAGGCGCACGCTGCTGCTATGCAATAGCAGCCGGGCCGCAAGGCCCTGATATGCCGGAAATCCGCTCACGGGGTGCAAGTCCCCTGGAACACAGCGCGGCCATCGGTGATGGTCAACGGAACGTCCTCATTGCGCGGGTCATTTGCCCATTCGATGTCAGACGAGCCATAGGTGGCCACGCAGTATTTGGTGCCACTGTGGGCCGCCGCTTCGCGCGCGCCTTTGACGGACCGGTCAACACCCTTGATATCGATCTGGAACACTGCGGGGTTGGTTTTCTTGTCGATCGGCTTGGCCTTCGCCTTGAAGGGCACGCCGTCATACAATTCGCGGTTCTTGTTGGTGACGGAGGTTCCGCAGGCCGAAACCAGCGCCAGAGCCGCCAGGCAAGCCGCAGGCACGGCCATCCGGTATGTCTTCATCATGCTCAAAATACTGCCGCCAATGCCAGGATCGCCAGACCCGCCATGCAGGCCCAGCCGAGAACGTAGAAAACAGAGCGCGGGCCGCTGTGCGGTTTGCCGATGCCCTGCAGGTGAATGAAAATCATGATGACCCGGGACACCACCGCCAGCGAGGCCAGCAGGTTCACCCAGAACGCCGCCGCGCCCGTCAGGACTGCCACCAGTGTCACAGTCAGGAAGGCCGGCAGCGTCTCGCAGCCGTTCAGATAGGCCCGGTTCAGCCGGTAGGCCTTTTCCGCATAGTCCTCCCGCGGCGTGGCCCCCGGTGCGAGACCCGCCTTCTGCTTGGCCAGCGCCGAAAACGGCGACAGCGCCAGGGTGATCAGGGTAAAGATCACCAGCGCGGCCAGAGCGTGGGAATATGCGGCAAAGGCGTCCATCAGTTATTCCGCCGCCATCGCGCCCATGCGCCCGGTCTTCTGGGCCCGGATGCGGTCCTCGATTTCCTCGCGGAAGTTCTTGATCAGACCCTGGATCGGCCAGGCCGCCGCGTCGCCAAGGGCGCAGATGGTGTGGCCCTCGACCTGTTTGGTCACGTCCCACAGCATGTCGATTTCTTCCAGCTCGGCCTCGCCCTTCACCAGGCGGTCCATGACGCGCATCATCCAGCCGGTGCCTTCGCGGCAGGGCGTGCACTGGCCGCAGCTCTCGTGCTTGTAGAACTTGGACAGGCGCCAGATCGCCTTGATGATGTCGGTCTGCTTGTCCATCACGATCACCGCCGCGGTGCCGAGGCCGGAGCCCAGTTCGCCGCGCAGGTAGTCGAAGTCCATGATCGCGTCGCGCATGTTCTCGCCGCGCACGCAGGGGACGGAGGAGCCGCCGGGGATCACCGCCAGCAGGTTGTCCCAACCGCCGCGGATGCCGCCGCAATGCTTCTCGATCAGTTCCTCGAACCCGATCGACATCGCTTCTTCGACAACACAGGGGTTGTTGACGTGGCCGGAGATCGCAAACAGCTTGGTGCCGGCGTTGTTCTGGCGCCCGAAGGAGGCAAACCAGTCGGCGCCGCGGCGCAGGATGGTCGGCACAACCGCGATGCTCTCCACGTTGTTCACAGTGGTCGGGCAGCCGTAAAGGCCCGCGCCTGCCGGGAACGGCGGCTTCATCCGGGGCATGCCCTTCTTGCCTTCAAGGCTTTCGATCAGCGCGGTTTCTTCGCCGCAGATATAGGCCCCTGCCCCGTGGTGCAGGAAAACGTCGAAGTCCCAGCCGGAGCCAGCGGCGTTCTTGCCCAACAGGCCCTTGTCATAGCATTCGTCGATGGCGGCCTGCAGCGCCTCGCGCTCGCGGATGTATTCGCCGCGCAGGTAGATGTAGCAGGTATGCGCGTTCATCGCGAAGGAGGCGATCAGCGCGCCCTCGATCAGCGTGTGCGGATCGTGGCGCATGATCTCGCGGTCCTTGCAGGTGCCGGGCTCGGATTCATCGGCGTTGATCACCAGATATGCCGGGCGGCCGTCGCTTTCCTTGGGCATGAAGGACCACTTGAGGCCGGTCGGGAAGCCAGCGCCGCCACGGCCGCGCAAACCGCTGTCCTTCATGGTCTGAATGATCCAGTCGCGGCCCTTTTCGATGATGCCGGCCGTGCCGTCCCAATGGCCGCGCGCCTTGGCGCCCGCCAGTGTGCGCTCGTGCATCCCGTAAAGGTTGGTAAAGATCCGGTCCTGATCCTTCAGCATGTGTGCCTACCTTTGGCTGTCCCGGCGCATGCGCCAGAGTTGAAATATGTTGACCAGGGCATAGATCATGCCCGCCAGCGCGGCGAAGTCGAACAAAAGCGCATAGCGCCCCGGCAGCCCCAGCATGGGGCCAATGAACAGCGAGACCACGATCCACAGCGAAATCGTCCCGGCGATCACCAATGCGATGTGCCGGCCCTTTGCTGCAATGGCCTGGTCCTGTTCCTTGCTCATCTGTTCCCTATCGCCAGGAAGCGGCCCGGCCGGGCCGCCGCCCGTTACTCGTCGTCTTTGTAGATGCCTTCCGCCTTGGCGCGTTTGGCAAATTCAGTCTCATCGCCCACCTGCAGCCGCTTGGCCTGTTCGATCCAGCCGTCGCGGGTGATGCGGCCCTTGAACTTGAGCCGCGCATCGACCCAGGCGACTTCAGCCTCGGTCCAATCGGCAATCTGCTCGAAGTGGAAGAACCCAAGGCTGTTAAGCTTCTCTTCCAGCTTCGGGCCAACACCCTTCAGCAGCTTCAGGTCATCCGGCAGGCCGCCCAGGGCCTCTTTCAGCACCAGCGGCTTGGTTTCCTCTCCCGCAGCGTCTTCAGGCTTAGCCGCAGCACCTTCCGGCGAAGCGGGCTCAGCCGCGGCGGACTTCTTCGGCGCGGCCTTGGCGGCTTCTTCCGCCTGCTTCACAGCAGGTTTGGGCGCCTCGGGGGCTTTCGGCGGCTGGCCTTCGGCAGCGCGGCCGGCAACAACGCCGTCCTTGCCGACCCAGGGGGTCAGCAGCGGCACTTCATCGCCCTGGATGCGCTTGACACCATCCTTGATATCCATCGCCAGCTGCGCGCTTGCGTTGTACTGCGTCTTGCCGCTGTCAAACTCGGTCAGCGAAGTCAGACCCGATTTCGGCTCAGCCGCGTACCGGCCGTTCTGCGGGCCCGGCGCAACCACCTTGCCTGCGGCCAGATCGTCCAGAAGCCTGGTGAAGCTCTCGACGGTCAGGTCTTCGTAGTAATCCTTGCCGATCTGCGCCATCGGGGCGTTGGTGCAGGCGCCAAGGCACTCGACCTCTTCCCAGGTGAACTTGCCGTCCGCCGACAATGTGTGCGGCTTCTCGGCAATCTTTTCCTTGCAGACGGCAACCAGATCCTCAGCCCCGCAGATCATGCAGGACGTGGTGCCGCAGATCTGGATATTGGCAACGGACCCCGTCGGTTGCATCTGGAACATGAAGTAGAAGGAGCAAACCTCCAGCACCCGGATATAGGCCATGCCGAGCATATCGGCGATGTGCTCAATCGCGGGTTTGGTGACCCAGCCTTCCTGCTCCTGCGCACGCCACAAAAGCGGAATGACCGCAGAGGCCTGGCGGCCCTCAGGATATTTGGTGATCTGCGCCTCTGCCCAGGCCTGGTTGGCCGGGGTGAAGGCAAAGCTGTCGGGTTGTTCGTGGTGCAAACGGCGGAGCATTTAGTTCACATCCTTCGTCGGATTTGTTTCACGAAGCCGGTCAAAGCAGGATTCACATATCAGAGTGATTTTTGCATAGCCTTCGGTTTCGTCATTCCACTCTCCGCCGCGGCTCAGGAGAAATTCATCGCAACCGTCGCACCAGGCGTTTATTAGACCTTCATCGTCTCTTAGCCAGGAAACACCCCTGACCTTCCCGTCTCGAAGACTCGACACGAGGTGAGAACATACGAAGGCAGGCGGAACCTGACCGTGTTCTGTACACTCGACAAGTTTGGCAGAGGTCACCTGTCAATCTCCCCGAACACAACGTCCATGGTGCCGATGATAGCGGCGACGTCGGCCAGCTGGTGGCCCTTGGCAACGTGGTCCATCGCCTGCAGATGCAGGAACCCGGGCGCGCGGATCTTGGAGCGGTAGGGTTTGTTGGACCCGTCCGCCACCAGATAGACGCCGAACTCGCCCTTGGGCGCCTCGACGGCGGCGTAAACCTCGCCCGCCGGGACGTGGAAACCTTCGGTGTACAGCTTGAAATGGTGGATCAGGCTTTCCATCGAGGTCTTCATGTCGCCGCGCTTGGGCGGGGTCAGCTTGCCGCGGGCCAGCACATCGCCGGTGGCTTCGCGCAGCTTGGCAATCGCCTGGCGGATGATCGAGGTCGACTGGCGCATCTCTTCCATCCGGCAGAGATAACGGTCGTAGCAGTCGCCGTTCTTGCCGACGGGCACCTGGAATTCGAACTCGTCATAGCATTCATAGGGCTGCGCGCGGCGCAGGTCCCAGGCGAGGCCGGAGCCGCGCACCATGACGCCGGAGAAGCCGTATTCCTGGATGTCCTTCTCAGTCACCACACCGATGTCGCAGTTGCGCTGCTTGAAAATGCGGTTTTCGGTCAGGAGACCGTCGATATCGTCCAGCACCTTGGGGAATTCCATTGCCCAGAGGTCGATATCATCCAGCAGCTCGTCCGGCAGATCCTGATGCACGCCGCCGGGGCGGAAATAGGCCGCGTGCAGGCGCGCGCCGCAGGCCCGCTCGTAAAAGATCATCAGCTTTTCACGCTCTTCAAAGCCCCACAGCGGCGGGGTCAGCGCGCCGACGTCCATCGCCTGCGTGGTGACGTTGAGCAGGTGGTTCAGCACCCGGCCGATTTCCGAATACAGCACCCGGATCAGCTGGCCGCGGCGCGGCACCTCGGTGCCGGTCAGCTTTTCGATGGCCAGACACCAGGCGTGTTCCTGGTTCATCGGCGCCACGTAATCGAGGCGGTCGAAATACGGCAGGTTCTGCAGGTAGGTGCGGCTTTCCATCAGCTTTTCGGTGCCGCGGTGCAGCAGGCCGATATGCGGGTCGCAGCGCTCGACGATCTCGCCGTCGAGTTCGAGCACCAGACGCAAAACCCCATGCGCGGCAGGGTGCTGCGGGCCGAAGTTGATGTTGAAGTTGCGGATCTTCTGCTCGCCGCTCAGCGCGTCGACGCTGCCGTCGTCAAATTTGGAGCCGTCCATCATTGCGCCCCCTCCTTCTCGTCACCAGGCAGGATGTATTCGGCACCTTCCCACGGGGACATGAAATCAAACTGACGGTATTCCTGCACCAGCTTCACCGGCTCATAGACCACGCGCTTCTGCGCCTCGTCAAAACGGACCTCGGTGTAACCGGTGGTCGGGAAATCCTTGCGCAGCGGGTAGCCGCGGAAGCCATAGTCGGTCAGCAGGCGGCGCAGGTCCGGGTGGCCGGAGAACAGGATGCCGAACATGTCGTAGACTTCCCGCTCGAACCAGTTGGCCGAGGGGTGCACATCCACGATCGAGGGCACCATCTCATCTTCGCGCACCGCGGCGCGCAGGCGGATGCGCTGGTTCCGGTACATCGACAGGAAGTGGTAGACCACGTCGAACCGCTTGGCGCGGTCGGGGTAATCCACCGCGGTGATGTCCACCAGGGTCGAAAACTTGCAGTTGGCGTCCAGCTTCAGAAACTCCACCAGACCGGCGATGTTCGAGGGTGTAACGTCGATGTTCAGCTCATCAAAGGACACATCCCAGGCCACCACGCAATCGGGGCGTTTGGCTTCGATCTGGGCGCCCAGTTCTTTCAGTGCTTCGCTCATGTTGTCTCCGCCCCCTCCTTAGCGCACCAGGGTGCCGGTGCGGCGGATCTTGCGCTGCAGCTGCATCAGGCCATAAAGCAGCGCCTCAGCCGTCGGCGGGCAGCCGGGCACATAGACGTCGACCGGCACAACCCGGTCGCAGCCGCGCACCACGGAGTAGCTGTAGTGGTAATAGCCGCCGCCGTTGGCGCAGGAGCCCATCGAAATCACGTAACGCGGCTCGGGCATCTGGTCGTAGACCTTGCGCAGGGCCGGCGCCATCTTGTTGGTGAGGGTGCCCGCAACGATCATCACGTCCGACTGGCGCGGCGAGGCGCGCGGCGCGATGCCGAAACGTTCGGCATCATAACGCGGCATCGAAGTGTGCATCATCTCCACCGCGCAGCAGGCGAGACCAAAGGTCATCCAGTGCAAGGAGCCGGTGCGCGCCCAGTTGATGATGTCCTCAGCCGAGGTGAGCAGGAAACCCTTGTCCTGAAGCTCGGCATTGATGGCCCGGGTGACAACTTCCTTGTCCACGCCCGCCGTATTGGGTCCGGTCATCACTGCCATTCCAGGGCCCCTTTCTTCCATTCATAGGCAAAGCCGATGGTCAGCACCCCCAGGAACACCATCATCGACCAGAAGCCGAGGTCGCTGATGTCCTTGAAACCGACAGCCCAAGGGAACAGGAAAGCGATTTCCAGGTCGAAAATGATGAAGAGAATCGAGACCAGGTAGAACCGGACATCGAATTTCATGCGGGCATCGTCAAAAGCGTTGAAACCGCATTCATAGGCGCTGACCTTTTCCGGGTCCGGGTTGCGGACCGCCAGGACGACGGCTGCCAGGATAAGGACAATCCCCAAACCTGCCGCGACGGCCAGGAAGACCAGAATAGGCAGGTATTCCCTCAACATCTCTTCCAAGAGCAGCTCCTTTCCCCGGGCGGATTTCCGCGCGGCGTCAATTGGCGTGTTGATTTGGACTGTGCATACCCCCGTGCCCGGGGAGCGTCAACTAAAGCGAGGTTAATCCACAGGGGTTTGGATAGAAAAAGCACTGTTGCAACACAGGGATAATTCCCTAGCGTTTTCATAAGAAAAGCGGCCGCAGGGGGAACTGCAGCCGCCATGAAAACGTGAGTCAGATATGCCGCTTTTCAGCTTTGCCATGCCGGTTTGCGTTTTTCAAAGAACGCCGCGATCCCCTCGCCTGCCTCCGGCCCTTCCCAGCGCTCCACAAGCGCCTTGATTGTATGGTCGATCACGCTGTCATCCAGCTGCGGCCCCAGATCGCGGGCCAGCTTCTTGGCCGCTGCCACCGCCCCGGGAGCACAGTTCAGGTAGGGCGCGACCTCTGCCTCGACCGCCTCACCCAGCTGCTCAGCGGGCACCGCCTTGGCCAGCAAACCCAGCTCCACGGCCTCTGCCGCACCGAACAGGCGCGCCGACATGAACACCCGGCGCGCCTTGGCTTCGCCCATGCGGGCGATGACATAGGGGCCGATGGTGGCGGGAATCAGCCCCAGCTTGGTCTCGGTCAGCCCCATCTTCAGATGATCCGCGCCAATGGCGACGTCGCAAACCGACGCCATTCCGACACCGCCACCGAAGGCGTTGCCCTGCACCGCGCCGATCAGCGGCTTCGGCAGGGTGTTGAGCGCCATCAGCATCTCCGCCAGCACCCGCGCCTCGCGCGCACGGGTTTCGGCATCGGCATCCATCTGCGCCCGCATCCAAGCGAGGTCGCCGCCTGCGCAAAAGCTTTTGCCAGCACCGGTCAGCACCACCACCCGGACCGTGTCATCCTCGGCCAGCCGCTTTGCCGCCAGGGTAAGTTCCTGCAGCATCTGGCCGGACATGGCGTTGTGCTTCTCGGCCCGGTTCAGGGTCAGGGTGCAGACGCCGCGGGCGTCGGTGTCCAGGGTGATTGTCTCGAACATCTTGTGTCTCCGCTGAATTCTTACTGCAGGCCGCGCATGGCCCGGGCGAGTGCTGCGGCCTCTTCCAGCACATCTGCGTTCAGCCCAGTGTTATAGCCCAATTCCGTTAGGCGCTTGTGCACCGCTTCCGTTGCCACATTGCCCGCCGCGCCCGGCGCATAGGGGCAGCCGCCCAAGCCGCCCACGGCCGCATCAAACACCCGCACACCCTGCGCCAGCGACGCCTCGATATTGTCAAGCGCCCGGCCCGCGGTATCGTGGTAGTGGCCTGCCAGCTGTGCCGCGGGCACCCGCGCAGTGACTGCCTTGAGCATCGCAGTGATCGCCTCCGGTGTGCCCTGCCCGATGGTGTCGCCCAGCGAAATCTCGTAACAGCCAAGCGAGAACAGCCGTTCGGCCACCTCTGCCACCTTCTGGGGCGGGGTGGCCCCATCATAGGGGCAGTCGGTCACGCAGGAGACATAACCCCGGACCGGCAGGCCGATCTCCTTGGCCGCGTCAAGAATGGGCAGGAAGCGGGTGATGCTTTCCTCGATGGTGGCATTGATGTTGGCCTTGGAAAATCCTTCGGAAGCGGAGGCAAAGACCGCAATCTCGTCCGCCTTGGCAGCCACCGCATCCTCGTAGCCGCGCATGTTGGGAGTGAGCGCCGCATAGCGCACACCGGGGGCGCGGGTTATTCCGGCCAGCACCTCCGCGCTGCCCGCCATCTGAGGCACCCATTTGGGCGAGACGAAGCTGGCCACTTCGATACGCTTGAACCCGGCGCGGCTCAGGCAGTCGGTCAGCGCCACCTTTTCCGCAACCGGTATCTCGCGCTTTTCATTCTGCAGCCCGTCGCGCGGGCCAACCTCGAAGATTTCGGCAAATTCACCCATGGAATGCCCTCCGGCTTCATCTTTCCAAAAATACTCAAACCGCAGCGGGGACGGCAGGCGTGCCGCCCCGGACCCGGGTCAGCCGTCTTCTTCTTCCAGCCGCACCAGCGCCGCGCCAGCCTCAACCTGGTCGCCGGCAGCAGCCAGAACCTCGGCCACCACGCCGTCGCGGGCCGCCAGAAGCGAGTGCTCCATCTTCATCGCTTCCAGAATCGCAAGCCGGTCGCCCTCTTTCACCGCCTGACTGGCCTCGGCAAAGACCGCTTTGACCAGACCGGGCATCGGGGCCTCGATGACGTTGCTGTCGCCGCCCGCGGCCGCATCGCGGTCCAGCGGGTCTATCGCGGTGAACTCCAGCCCATAGGCATCATGCACGGTGATCAGCGTTCCCGACTGAGAAACCGCAGGCATCCGGCGCTCACCAATGCGCCATTGGCCCTGGCTGCGTTCGGCCACGACAGTTTCGCCATCAATGGTCCAAAGCTGCCGGTCCGGCCCGTCCACCTGCACATCCGCCGTGAACTCCTCGCCCGCATGGGACAGGGTGACAGCCCGGTGCAATGGCGCCCAAAGGGTAAAGCCGGTGTCCACTGCGGCCTCCACCAGATCCAGCGCCACCATGCCGGCCGCCGCCTTGTGGCGCAGCTCCACCACCGGCGCCGCGGTCAGCGCGTCCAGATCGCGAGCAATCAGGCCGGTGTCTACCTCGCCATTGGCAAACCCCTCATGCGCCGCCAGTGCGCCAAGGAAGGCCAGGTTGGTGACGGTTCCGCCAACTTGCGTTTCCTCCAGCGCGCGGGCCAGCCGCGACAGCGCCACCTTGCGGGTGGAGCCATGCACGATCACCTTGGAAATCATCGGGTCGTACCAGGGACTAATGGTGTCCCCTGCCCGCACACCGCTGTCGGCGCGGGCCTCTGCCGGGAAGGACAGATGGGTCAGCGTGCCGGTTGCGGGCAGGAAGCCCTTGGGCACGTCCTCGGCATAAAGCCGCGCCTCAAATGCGTGGCCGGTGATGGTGAGGTCTTCCTGCTTGGCAGGCAGGCTCTCGCCCGAGGCCACCCGCAGCTGCCATTCCACCAGGTCAACACCGGTGATCAGCTCCGTTACCGGATGCTCCACCTGCAGGCGTGTGTTCATTTCCATGAACCAGAACCCGTCCGTGCGCAGCCCGTCAGAACCGTCGACGATGAACTCTACCGTGCCTGCGCCCTTGTAGCCGATGGCTTCGGCCGCACGCACGCCGGCCTGGCCCATCGCCTCGCGCATTTCCGCGGTCATGCCCGGCGCGGGGGCTTCCTCGATCACCTTCTGATGGCGGCGCTGCAGCGAGCAGTCGCGCTCGAACAGATGCACCGCGTGGGTCCCGTCGCCAAAGACCTGCACCTCGATATGCCGGGGCTGCTGGATGTACTTCTCAATCAAGACATCCGGGTTGCCGAAGGCTGTGGTAGCCTCGCCCTGGGCACTTTTCAGGGCATCGGCAAATTCGGCAGGCTTTTCAACCAGCCGCATCCCCTTGCCGCCGCCGCCGGCAACCGCCTTGATCAGCACCGGATAGCCGATCTTCTCCGCCTCGCCGGCCAGGAACTCCGGGTCCTGGTTGGTGCCGTGATAGCCCGGCACCACCGGCACGCCGGCCTCCTCCATCAGCGCCTTGGCAGCGTCCTTAAGGCCCATCTTGCGGATCGCATCCGCCGAGGGGCCAATAAAGGTCAGGCCCGCAGCCTCCACCGCCTCGACGAATTTCGGGTTTTCCGACAGGAAGCCGTAGCCCGGGTGAATCGCCTGGGCGCCGGTTTCCTGTGCGACGCGGATGATCTCGTCGCCCTTCAAATAGCTGTCCGCCGGGGCCGGGCCGCCGATATGCACGGCCTCATCCGCCAGCGCCACATGTTTGGAGGCAGCATCGGCGTCGGAGTAAACAGCCACGGTCCGCACCCCCATGGCGCGGGCGGTTTCCATCACGCGGCAGGCAATCTCTCCGCGGTTGGCAATCAGGATTTTGTCAAACATGGGAGATCCTCACATCCGGAAGACGCCGAAGCGCGTGTCTTCGATCGGGGCATTCAGGGCGGCGCTCAGCGACAAGGCCAGCACGTCGCGGGATTTGCGCGGGTCGATGATGCCGTCATCCCAGAGGCGGGCGGAGGCATAAAGCGGGTGGCTCTGCTCCTCGAACATCTCGATAGTGGGGCGCTTGAACTCAGCTTCTTCCCCGGTGCTCCAGCTGCCGCCCTGGCGTTCGATGGCGTCGCGTTTCACCGTCGCCAGCACGCCTGCAGCCTGCTCGCCGCCCATCACCGAGATGCGGGAATTCGGCCAGGTCCACAGGAAGCGCGGGGAATAGGCGCGGCCCGACATGCCGTAGTTGCCGGCACCGAAGGAGCCGCCGACCAGCATGGTCACCTTCGGCACATTGGTGGTCGCCACCGCCGTCACCATCTTGGCGCCGTGACGCGCGATGCCCTCGTTTTCGTACTTCCGGCCGACCATGAAGCCAGTGATGTTCTGCAGGAACACCAGCGGGATCTTGCGCTGGCTGCACAGTTCCACGAAATGCGCGCCTTTCTGGGCGGCTTCGGAGAACAGCACCCCGTTGTTGGCGATGATGCCGATGGGGCAGCCCTTGAGGTGGGCAAAGCCGGTCACCAGGGTTTCGCCAAAGCGCGGCTTGAACTCATCAAAGCGGGAGCCGTCGACCAGCCGTGCGATCACCTCGCGGATGTCATAAGGCGTGCGCAGGTCGCCCGGCACCACGCCGAGGATTTCCTCAGGATCGTAGGCGGGCTCCTCGGGACTTGCCCAGTTCACAGTCAGCGGCTTGGTGATGTTCAGCGACTGCACCGCGCGCCGCGCCAGCGCCAGCGCATGAGCGTCATCCTCGGCCAGATAATCCGCCACGCCTGAGAGGCGCGTGTGCACATCGCCGCCGCCCAGGTCCTCGGCGCTGACGACCTCGCCCGTGGCAGCCTTCACCAGCGGCGGGCCGGCCAGGAAGATGGTGCCCTGCTCCTTCACGATGATGGTGACATCCGACATCGCCGGCACATAGGCGCCGCCCGCGGTGCAGGAGCCCATGACCACCGCGATCTGCGCGATGCCCTTGGCCGACATCCGGGCCTGGTTGTAAAAGATGCGCCCGAAGTGGTCGCGGTCGGGGAAGACCTCGTCCTGGTTGGGCAGGTTGGCGCCGCCGCTGTCGACCAGATAGATGCAGGGCAGATGGTTTTCCTCGGCGACCTCCTGCGCGCGCAGGTGTTTCTTGACCGTCATCGGGTAATAGGTGCCGCCCTTCACGGTGGCGTCGTTGCAGACCACCATCACCTCCTGCCCGTGCACCCGGCCGATGCCCGCGATCACGCCCGCTGCGGGCGCGGCACCGTCATACATGGCATGCGCCGCGGTGGCGCCGATCTCCAGGAACGGGGAGCCGGGGTCCAGCAGGTTCGCCACCCGGCGGCGCGGCAGCATCTTGCCGCGGCTTTCGTGGCGGGCGCGGGATTTCTCGCCGCCGCCCATGCGCGCGGCCTCAGCCGCCTCGCTGATCTGCGCAAGCGCGTCCAGATGCGCCTCGCGGTTCTGCTTGAAGCCGTCCGAGGAGGGCATCGCCTTGGATGTGAGTTTCATGTCCACTCTCCCATTGTAGGGGTTAGGCTGTGTCCCGTTATACGGGAAATATCTTTCATTCCGGTTGGGGCAGCGTACGCCGGGTATGCAACACCTGGGGTCATTGGCTTGCCTCCCCGGTCATATCCTCACTGCGCATCAGAACTCTTAGTTTGAGCCATTCTGAAAGTGCCTCCGAATAGCGGCACACTACTTCGGAAGGCAAATTGGGGTCTGAAATCTTGGTACAATCGGGAGCGTCACCCAAAGCAGGTATGGGCAGGGACAGACCTGCAGGCCCGTTGTCATCAAGAACACTTTTGTCGAAG
The DNA here is from genome assembly GCF_000813785.1 of Leisingera sp. ANG-DT. Classification (NCBI taxonomy): domain Bacteria; kingdom Pseudomonadati; phylum Pseudomonadota; class Alphaproteobacteria; order Rhodobacterales; family Roseobacteraceae; genus Leisingera; species Leisingera sp. ANG-DT. The sequence continues at coordinate 26,657 of NZ_JWLE01000001.1, read as the reverse complement.
CCGGGCATCTGGCTAACGATGCGCTCTCCATCCGCCTCCAACCACGCCGCGGCGCTGTCAACGCAGTACTGTAAAGCTTTGTTTTCTTGGCTCATGTTACACATGCGGACGGCCTGCGAGACGCATTGAGTGTCCATGGGAACCGCAAAGCCGACATCGGGGACAAAGCTGGCGCAAGCGCTCAGAAAACCGGCTGTATCAAAAACGGGGGTCTCCTCACCTGCCGCAGTAAGAGGAAAGGACGCGCCCAAAGCGCAAGCACAGGCTGCAACAACGGAAAGGACCGGCTGTTTCATCAGCTCACCTCCCCCGCCGCCTGCGCCTTCAGCTCCTTGCGGATCACCTTGCCGGTCACCGTCATCGGCAGCGCATCCAGGAACGCCACTTCGCGCGGGTAGGAATAATGTGCGAGCCGGTCCTTGACGTAGTCCTGCAGTTCCCTCTCGGAGGCCGCGGCGCCGGGTTTCAGCACCACATAGGCCTTGACGATCTCGGTGCGCAGGGGGTCGGGCTTGCCCACCACCCCCACTGTGGCCACCGCCGGATGAGTAAGCAGGCAATCCTCGATCTCTGCCGGGCCGATACGGTAGCCGCCCGAGGTGATCACATCATCCTCGCGGCCGACAAAGCGCAGGTAGTCGCCCTCCCAGATGCCGCGGTCGCCGGTTACAAGCCAGTCCTTGCGGAACTTGGCCGCCGTCTCCTCGGGCCGGTTCCAGTATTCCAGCAGCATCGAAGCCGAGCCGCGGCGGATGGCAACATCGCCCTCATCCTCCGTGGGGTCGCCTGCCGCGTCAATTACCGCCAGATCATGCCCCAGCACCGCCTTGCCGATGCAGCCCGGGCGCGGCTCGAAATCTGCGGCACAGGAGGAGGCCACCATGTTGCATTCGGTCTGGCCGTAAAACTCGTTAATGGTCACGCCCAGCTGCCGCCGGCCCCAGGCGAGCATCTCCGCGCCCAGGGGCTCTCCGCCGCTGGCAACGGAACGCAGGCCGTCGAGCCCCTGCCCCGCAGCCTTGAGCATCCGCAGCGCGGTGGGCGGGAAGAAGATGTTGCGGACACCGGCCTTGGCGATCAGATCCGCGCAGGCTTCGGGTGTGAACTTTTCCAGCCGCGCGGCCACCACTGGTACACCCAGTGCCAGACCCGGCATCAGCACGTCGAACAGACCGCCGATCCAGGCCCAGTCCGCAGGGGTCCAGAGGACATCGCCGGGCTGGCCGAGGTGGTCGTGGCTGATGGAGACACCCGGCAGATGGCCGGTCAGCACCCGGTGTCCGTGCAGCGCGCCTTTGGGGCTGCCGGTGGTGCCGGAGGTGTAGATCAGAACAGCAGGGGTTTCCGGGGTGGTGTCCGCGAAAGGCACCGGGCCGCCGTCAATCCCGGCTGTGTCGGCCATCACGGCCTCGGCCAGATCCCCCAGCAGCTCCGCGCCCTCGGCATCGGTGATAACAAACCGCAGGCCCGCGTCGCCGGCGCGCGAGGCCAGCGCATCGTGTTTGAACAGCTTGAACAGCGGCACCGAAATGCCGCCAGCCTTCCACACCGCCAGATGCGCGGCGGCGCACCAGGGCGACTGGCTGAGAAGCACGCCCACGCGGTCGCCCGGCTGGATGCGGGTGAGCAGATAGCGCGCCAGCCCGTCTGTCATTGCCGCCAGTTCGCCATAAGTAATGTCCCGGCGCGCGGGGCCGGTCATGTCAATCAGTGCCAGCGCATCGGCTGGCTGCGCCAGGCATTGCGCCGCCATGTTGAGATGCTCTGGCATGTCCCAGCTGCCGTCTGCGCGAAACCCCAGAATGTTACGTTCAACATGCATATTTAGACATTCCTGAAACGCATAGCGGCTATGCGGCATTTTGCTGTGTTTTCAACAGGTAGCACCGGACAGCTTTGACTCAGATCAGAGTTTTCAGCCGCCTGCGGGTGCATCACTGCCGGGTAAACACAAGAAAAGGGACGCACCCCATGAAACGCATGGTTTCCGCGCTTGCGCTGACCTCCGCCCTGGCCGCAATGGCCGCCCCTGCCCTTGCCCAGGAGCAGGGCGACTGGACCGTTGGCGTCGGCATCGCCAACGTGAACCCGAAATCCGGCAACGGCACCCTGGCCGGCGCGCTGGCTGACATTGATGACGGCACCGCGCTGTCGCTGACCGTCGAATACTTCTTCCGCGACAACTGGGGCGTCGAGCTGCTGGCGGCCTCGCCGTTTGAGCATGACATCAACCTGAACGGCGCCTACGCGGCGTCTGCCAAGCAGCTGCCGCCGACCCTGTCGGTCAACTACCACTTCCCCACCCAAGGTGTGATCAAGCCGTTTCTCGGCCTTGGCCTGAACTACACCACCTTCTTTGAGGAAGAGACCGCGCTTGGCACGCTCAAGCTGGACGACAGCTTTGGCGTCGCAGTGAACGCCGGTGCCGACTACCAGATCTCCGACAATGGCGCGCTGCGGTTCAACGTCCGCTGGATGGACATCGACACCGACGCAACCCTGAACGGCGCCGGCATCGGCACCGCAGAGATTGACCCGGTTGTCGTGAACTTCGCTTACGTGCACCGCTTCTGATCCTTAGAGGGTCCGGTTACGGCCTGGCGGCTGGCCTCGTGCCGCCGGGCCTGTTTCAGCCCCGCGCGCCCCTTGGGATGCGCGGGTTTTTTGTTTTTACATGGTGCCCATCAGCTCGCGGCCGATCAGCATCCGGCGGATTTCGCTGGTGCCCGCGCCGATCTCCATCAGCTTGGCATCGCGGAAGATGCGGCCCACCGGGTTGTCGGACAGGTAGCCCGCGCCGCCAAAGGCCTGCACCGCCTGATGGGCCTGAGTCATCGCAACCTCAGACGCGTACAGGCAGCAGGCTGCGGCGTCCTGACGGGTCACGGTGCCCTTGTCGCAGGACTTGGCAACCTCATAGACATAAGCCCGGGCGGTGTTCATCGCCGTGTACATGTCAGCGATCTTGGCCTGCATCAGCTGGAAGTTCCCGATCGGCTGACCGAACTGCTTGCGCTCTTTCATGTAGGGCATCATCTCGTCCATGCAGGCGGCCATGATGCCGGTACCGATGCCAGCCAGCACAACGCGTTCGTAATCCAAGCCGGACATCAGCACGCGCACGCCCTTGCCCTCTTCGCCCAGGATGTTTTCGAAAGGGACTTCCACGTCTTCAAACACCAGCTCAGCCGTATTGGAGCCGCGCATCCCCAGCTTATCGAAATGCTTGGAGGTGGAGAAGCCTTTGAACTCCTTTTCGATCAGGAAGGCGGTAATGCCCTTGGAGCCCGCTTCCGGATCGGTCTTGGCGTAGACCACCAGGGTATCGGCGTCGGGGCCGTTGGTGATCCAGTACTTGTTGCCGTTCAGGCGGAAGTGATCGTTGCGCTTTTCCGCGCGCAGGCTCATCGACACCACGTCGGAGCCCGCGCCCGCCTCGGACATTGCCAGCGCGCCGACGTGTTCGCCGGACAGCAGCCGCGGCAGGTATTTCGCTTTCTGCTCGGCGTTGCCGTTCAGCTTGATCTGGTTGACGCAGAGGTTGGAATGCGCGCCGTAGGACAGCGACACGGACGCGCTGGCACGGGCGATCTCCTCAATCGCGACGGTATGGGCCAGGTAGGACATGCCGGCGCCGCCGAATTCTTCCGGCACTGTGATTCCCAGGAGACCCAGCTCACCCATCTCTTTCCACAGCTCCGCCGGGAATTCGTTCTTCTGGTCGATTTCCTGCGCCATCGGCTTGACGCGCTCCTGCGCCCAGCGGTGAACCACATCGCGCAGCGCGTTCACGTCCTCACCAAGATCGAAAGTCATGCTTGCGTTGAACATCCCGCAGATCCTCCAGGCCAGAGCCGATTATATGAACAGTTGTTCAATTCAATAAAGGAGCCTTCGATTCGGGTCAATGGCGGTCCCGCTGCCCCGGACGCAGCGTCGAAAGCGGAAGACCGGCCGGAACGAGGAGGCACCGTTTTCCGGCACGGAAAACAGAACGGAAAATACGTGTCTTCCGGGCCGGAATTCTCGTAGAATTCCGGTTGGCATTTCAGTGAGTGGGGATCTTTTTCCGCGTGCGGGCGTTAACAGACAGACGCGGAAATCCTGCCCCGCCAGAAATCCAGAGGAGTTTCAAATGACACGAGCAACCCCCGTCCTGGCCGCAGCATTCTGCCTAGCTGGCCTGCCAGCTGCCGCCGAGGAGGTCGGGAAAATCGGCGTCGACTGGGTGGGAAATGATATCATCATCGAGGCCATCGCCGACCCCAAGGTCGAAGGCGTAACCTGCCACATCGCCTATTTCGAGCGCGGGCTGATTGACCGGCTGTCCAAGGGCAACTGGTTCGAGGACCCCTCGAATGCCTCCATCGCCTGCCGCCAGTCCGGTCCCATTACTGTGGGCGAAATCGACCGCGGCCGTGATGGCGAGGATGTGTTCCGCGCGTCGCGCTCCATCATCCTGAAATCACTGCGGGTAAAACGCATCTTTGATGAGGCCAACCAGACCCTGATCTATGCCGCCCACGCGGCAGAGCTGACCGACGGGTCCGCCAAGGTTTCGATCTCGACGGTGCCGCTCTTTCAGGCGGATTGATAAACGGCGGAGACCTCGGCCCGGATGATGCGGGCGATCTGGGCGCAATCCTCCAGGCTAAAGGTCAGCGGCACCCGCATGTCGATGATGCCTGCCAGGATGCGGTCGCTCTGCGGCAACCGCGGGGTGTCCGCATAGCGCCAGCTGTCGTAACGGGAAGTGAAGGCGACGGGCTCCGGCGTGCCGAACCACTTCAGCTCCACCCCGCGGGCGGCACAGCGGCGCACGGCCTCCTGCACCGCCTCCTCACTCCAGTCTAGCAGCAGAAACTGGATTGAGGAGCCGACGTAAACCTCCTGCGCGGGGCGCTCCACCACCGTCAGGCCGGGCGTGCCGCGCAGGCCCTCCTCCACCGCACGGTATCGGTCGTTCCAGCGCTGCACCTGCGTATCCAGATCACGCAGCTGCGGCCGCAGGATGGCAGCACGCAGGTTATCCATCCGTCCCGAGATGTTGGGAGTCTCGTATTTCACCCGCTCGAACACCTCAGGTCCCGGCGCGGCCAGATGGCGGCCATAGAGCATGTAGGAGCCGGACATCATGATGGCGCGGGCGGCGATTTCTTCGTCATCGGTGATGAGCAGCCCGCCCTCGCCGGAATTCACATGTTTGTAGGTCTGGCAGGAGTAGCAGCCGACCGCACCATGGCGGCCCGACAGCACCCCGTTCCAGGAAGCACCCATGGTATGGGCGCAGTCCTCGATCACGGTGATACCGGCGGCATCGCAGATCTCCATCAGCCGGTCCATGTCGCACAGATGCCCGCGCATGTGCGACAGCATCAGCACCTTGGCTTGATCCGCCTTGGCCGCCAGATCATCCAGATCAATGGTCAGGTCTTCGGTGACTTCGACAAACACCGGCTCCGCCCCGACAGAGGCAATGGATCCCGGCACCGGCGCCAGGGTGAAGGCGTTGGTCAGCACCTTGTCGCCAGGCTTCACCCCGACAGCGCGCAGCGAGGTTGCCAGCGCATAGCCGCCAGAGGCTACAGCCAGACAGTATTTCGCCCCCATCTGCGCTGCGAACTCCCGCTCCAGCAGCGCGGTTTCGCCCGCCTCGCCCTCTGCGACGTTATAGCGGTGCAGCCGCCCGCTGCGGAGCACCGCCAGCGCGGCCTCGATGGCGACTTCGGGGATGGGTTCCTGCTGGGTGAATGACCCGGTAAACTTTTCGCTCATGCGGCGTTTGTGAGCCGCGGGCGGCCAGCGGTCAAGGGGGAAGCCGGACAGATGAATATCCCGAAACTAAGTTGCGGGATCACGCAATCAGCCGGTCTGCGACCTCCAGCAGGTCCTCAAACCGGTGCAGCAGCGCCTCCGGCTTCAGCGCCGCCATATCATCGCCCGAGGGACCGAAGGTGACCAGCACCGACGGCACACCGGCATTTGCCGAGGTGTTGCGGTCGGTATCGCTGTCTCCCACCAGCAGGGTACGGGCCGGGTCGCCGCCTGCGCGGCGGGCAGCCTCAAACAGCGGCTCCGGATCGGGTTTGCGCACCGGCAAAGTGTCGGCGCCAACCAGCGAGGCAAAGGCATCCCTGACACCCAGGCTGCGCATCAGCTGGTCCGCCAGTCCCTCTGGCTTGTTGGTGCAGATGCCGACGCCGTAGCCTGCAGTTTTCAGCATCTCCACGGCCTCCATGGCGCCTGGATAGAGCACGGTGTGGTGGTCGATGGCGTCGCGGTAGGCCTCCAGCAGCACCGGATAGAACTCATCAACTGTGGCCTGATCGAACTTGCCTGTCCGCTTCAGGCCGGTTGCCAGCATGTTGCGGCCGCCGCGCAGGGCAACAGCAGCATCCTCCGGCCGGTCCAGAACATCGCCCAGCCCCATCTGCCGGAAACAGGCGTTGGCCGCCGCCAGAAGGTCGCCCGAGGTATCCGCCAGCGTGCCGTCCAGATCGAAGATAACCGTTCGCATGTCCTGCCCTTTCGGCATTTTTCCGCCGCCGCATGTTGCAGGCCGCAATCTTGTTTGATGGCGCTATCCCTTGCGCCCCGCCTGTTAGCGGATAAAACGGGAGCGCTAAAAAGACAAAGAGAAAAGCGATTATGAGCATTGCCCTTGTCATCCTGGCGGCCGGAAAAGGCACGCGGATGAACTCCGATCTTCCGAAAGTGCTGCACCCGATTGCCCAGGCGCCGATGCTGGAGCACGCGATGGCCGCGGGCCGCACACTGGCGCCGGAGCGCACCATCATCGTGGCGGGCCACGGGGCGGATGAGGTGCGTGCGGCAGTTGCCGAAATCGACGAAGAGGCCGAAGTTGTCCTGCAGGAAGAACAGCTTGGCACCGCCCATGCGGTCGATCAGGCCCGCACTGCGCTGGACGGGTTCGCGGGCGATGTGGTTGTGCTTTATGGCGACACGCCCTTTGTCAGCGCCGAAACACTGGAACGCATGGTGGAGGCCCGCCAGCGCGCCGACCTGGTGGTGCTGGGGTTCCAGGCCGCCGACCCGGGCCGCTATGGCCGCCTGGTGATGGACGGCGACAGCCTGGAGAAGATTGTCGAGTTCAAGGACGCCACTGAGGCAGAGCGCGCGATTTCCTTCTGCAACTCCGGCCTGATGGCGGGCAAGGCCAGCGCGATGTTCGATCTGATTGCCAAGGTCGGCAATGAAAACGCATCGGGCGAATACTACCTGACCGATCTGGTGGAACTGGCCCGGCGCGAGGGTCTGAACGTCACCGCCGTGTCCTGTGATGAGGCAGAAACGCTGGGCGTAAACTCGCGCGCCGAGCTGGCGCAGGCGGATGCGCTGTTTCAGGCGCAGGCGCGGGAAGACCTGATGGAGCTGGGTGTCACCCTGATGGCGCCGGAAACCGTCTATCTGGCCTTTGACACTTTCATCGGCCGCGACACCGTGATCGAACCTAACGTGGTGTTCGGCCCCGGCGTCACCGTGGAAAGCGGCGCGCTTATCCGGGCGTTTTCGCATCTGGAGGGCTGCCACGTCAGCCGCGGCGCCAAGGTCGGGCCGTATGCACGCCTGCGCCCCGGTGCGGAGCTGGCGGAAAACACCCACATCGGAAACTTCGTCGAGATCAAGAACGCCGAGATTGCCGAGGGCGCCAAGGTCAATCACCTCAGCTACATCGGCGATGCCTCTGTCGGCGAGGCCACGAATATTGGCGCAGGCACGATTACCTGCAACTATGACGGGGTGATGAAGCACCGCACCGAGATCGGCGCCCGCGCCTTCATCGGGTCGAACACCATGCTGGTGGCTCCGGTCCGGGTCGGCAACGAGGCGATGACCGCAACCGGCGCAGTGGTGACCAAGAATGTGGAAGACGGCGACCTGGCCATTGCCCGCGCCGAACAGAACAACAAACCGGGCCGTGCGCGCAAGCTGATGGATATGCTGCGCGCCAAGAAGGCCCGCCTGCAGAAGGGAGCCATGTGATGTGCGGAATTGTCGGCGTACTGGGCAATCACGAGGCCGCCCCGATCCTGGTCGAGGCGCTGAAGCGGCTGGAATACCGCGGCTATGACAGCGCAGGCATTGCCACGGTGAACAACGGCGCCCTGCGCCGCCGCCGTGCAGTGGGCAAACTGGTGAACCTTTCCGACCTTCTGGTGCACGAACCGCTGGCCGGCAAGGCCGGCATCGGCCACACCCGCTGGGCCACCCATGGCGCGCCGTCGGTCAGCAACGCCCACCCCCACCGCGCCGGTTCCGTCGCAGTGGTGCACAACGGCATCATCGAGAACTACAAAGAACTGCGCGCAGAGCTTCTGAACTGCGGCATGGAGTTCCGCACCGAGACCGATACCGAAACCGTCGCCCTGATGACGGAGCGCTACTTGAAAGAGGGGTACACCCCCGTCGATGCCGCCTTCAAAACGCTGGACCAGTTGGAGGGCGCCTTTGCCCTGGCCTTCCTGTTTGATGGCGAAGAGGACCTGATCGTCGCGGCCCGCAAGGGCTCGCCGCTGGCAATCGGCCATGGCGACGGCGAGATGTTCGTGGGCTCCGACGCCATCGCATTGGCGCCGCTGACCGACCGGATCACCTATCTGGAAGAAGGCGACCGGGCTGTTGTCACCCGCGCAGGCGCCGAAATCCGCAATGCCCATGGCGAGTTGGTGAACCGCGAAACCAAGACCATCCAGATCGACTCCTCGCAGGTCGACAAGGGCGGCCACAAGCATTTCATGGCCAAGGAAATCGCCGAGCAGCCGCATGTGATTGCTGAGGCGATCCGTCATTACCTGCCGGTCGAGGAAAACGCCGTGCGCCTGCCCGGCGAAGGCGTGGATTTCTCGCAAGTCGAGCGGCTGACCATGGTTGCCTGCGGCACCGCATTCTATGCCTGCCTCACCGCCAAATACTGGTTCGAGCAAATCGCCCGCCTGCCGGTCGAGGTCGATATCGCCTCTGAGTTCCGCTACCGCGAACCGCCGATCCCCGGCAAAACGCTGGCGCTGTTCGTGTCGCAATCGGGTGAGACTGCCGACACTCTGGCCGCGCTGCGCTACTGCCAGGAAAAGGCGGACAAGATCCTGTCGGTGGTGAACGTCCCCGAAAGTTCCATTGCGCGGGAAAGCGATCTGGCGCTGCCGATCTTTGCCGGGCCGGAAATCGGCGTCGCCTCCACCAAGGCGTTCACTTGCCAGCTGACGGTGCTGCTGGCGCTGGCGCTCAAGGCTGCCTGCGACCGCGGCCATCTGAGTGCCGATGAAATGGCGGAGTACGCCACCGCAATCCGCGGGTTGCCCAATGTGCTGTCCTCAGCGCTGGAGCAGAACCAGGCGATCCGGCTGGCGGCGCAAAAGGTCAGCGAAGCGCGCGACGTGCTGTTTCTGGGCCGTGGCCTGATGTTTCCGCTGGCGCTGGAAGGCGCCTTGAAGCTGAAGGAAATCAGCTACATCCACGCCGAAGCTTATGCCTCCGGCGAGCTGAAGCACGGCCCCATCGCGCTTATCGACAAGAACATGCCGGTGGTGGTGCTGACGCCCAAGGACTCGCTGTTCGACAAGTCGGTTTCCAACATGCAGGAAGTGCTGGCCCGCAAGGGCAAGGTGCTGATGATCTCCGACCAGGACGGCATTGACGAGGCAGGCGACGACGTCTGGTGCGCGATCCGGATGCCAAAGGTCAAAGAGGCGCTGTCACCGATCCTCTATGCCATTCCGGCGCAGCTCTTGGCCTATCACACCGCAGTTGCCAAAGGCACCGACGTGGACCAGCCGCGCAACCTCGCGAAATCAGTAACGGTGGAGTGAGCCATGGCCAAGCAGTTCCCGCATATCGAAGACGCCCACCGCAAGTTCATTGAAGAGCAGCACATGTTCTTCACCGGTTCGGCCGGACCGGAGGGGCGCGTGAACATCTCCCCCAAGGGAATGGACTCGCTGCGGGTACTGGGACCGGACCGGATTGTCTGGATGAACCTGACCGGCAGCGGCAATGAAACCGCGGGCCACCTCATGGAGGTGAACCGGATGACCCTGATGTGGTGCTCCTTCACCACCCGCCCGATGATCCTGCGCACCTATGGCACCGCCAAGGTCCTGCACGCGGGTGATGACGGCTGGGAAGAACTGGCCGCCCTGTTCCCCGCGCACCGCAGCGCCCGTCAGATTTTCGATGTTTCGGTCGATATGGTTCAGACCTCCTGCGGCTATGCGGTGCCTTTCATGGAATACCAGTCCGACCGCGACACCATGCAGAAATGGGTGGACGGGAAGTCGGACGCGGAAATCCGCGCCTATTGGGAAGAGAAGAACCAGACCACCATCGACGGCAAGCCGACAGGCGTGCCGGTGTGACGGTCGCGGTCAAGGAAACACATGATTGATCCCTATCTTGACGCGCTCAAAGCCCAGGCCGAACCCGGCCGGGCAGAGCAGATGGCGGCCTATCACAAGCAGGCGCGCGAAGTTCTGGGGGTGCCGAACCCGGCCACCAACGACCTGACCAAATCCTGGCGTCAGTCCCTAAGCGTGGCGGAGCGCGTCGATCTGGCCCGCGCCCTGTGGCACACCGACATCTTCGAGGCCCGCATCGCCGCGGGCAAGCTGCTCACACAAGCGCGGATCAAGGAGGATCAGGCGGTCTGGGAGCTGCTGCAGTCCTGGGTGCCGCAGTTTGACAGCTGGGCGATTGCCGACCATGCCTGCTCTGCCATTTCTAAACGGCTGCTGGCGGATCCGGCGCGTCTGGACGCGGTAGAAAGCTGGTGCCAATCGGACCACATGTGGACCCGCCGCGCGGCGCTGGTCGCAACCCTGCCCTGGGCCAAGATGAACAATCTGAAGCCCGCTGATCAACAAGCCCGCGAACGCATCCTGGGCTGGGCCGCAGCTTATGTGCCCGACCGCGACTGGTTCATGCAGAAAGCAGTGGCTTGGTGGCTGCGCGACCTCAGTAAGCACGACGCAGACCGCACCCGCGCGTTCCTGGCGGAACATGGGCAAGACATGAAGGGGTTTGCCCGCAAGGAAGCGGCGAAATACCTGAAAGATATCTAGGCCAGCAAAAGGTCCCGCCCGGCACCCGCCGGGCAGCGCCCGCCCCGCCGAAGCAAGCGGGCGCTTTCCCTATTGATTAGAGGCTCAACCTGCGGGGGGCAGCACCTGCACCTCAGCCAGTTCTGTCAGCGGCAGGCCCAGCGCCCGCATTGCGCCAATCGACAGGCGGCTGCCGCCGGAAGCCTCGCCCGGGATCGGTTTCAGCGTCAACACCACTTGGGTATTTCGGTTGGAACGGATCAGCGCCTGCTGCTCTGCTGCCACCAGCGGCGTTTCCATCCACAACCCCGGCAGCGACGGATCGCCCAGCGAGGCCACTGTGGTGGCGGAACCGAGGAACGAAGGCGCGGAAGGCGACGTTGGCGCCAGCGGCTCCGCCGGAGCAACATCAACGCCAGGTGAGGGCTGCAGCACCGGGTCCTGCGGCTCAGCCGCCGCTGGTCCGCCGGAACCGTTCAGAATGGAAGAGTTCAGCTGGATCCCGTTACAGGCCGCCAGCAGGGAAATCGAAGCAAGGGAAATGACTGTCATACGCATGAGGCGACCCTAGCCAGCTGCGAAACTCTTTGCCAGTCACAAATGCCGTCTCCCCCTTGCCGCGGGCGGTGCCCCGCTTTACCTAGGAGGCATGACGGCTCCGCTTATTGATCCCTTCGCCCGCGCAATCACTTACCTGCGCGTCTCGGTCACCGACCGCTGCGATTTCCGCTGCGTTTACTGCATGTCGGAAAACATGACCTTTTTGCCCAAGAAGGATCTGCTGACGCTGGAGGAACTGGACCGCCTCTGCTCCACCTTCATCCGGCTGGGCGTCGAGAAACTGCGGATCACCGGCGGCGAGCCATTGGTGCGGCGCGGCATCCTGACCTTCTTCCAGTCGATGAGCCGCCATTTGGACTCCGGCGCCCTGAAGGAGCTGACGCTCACCACAAATGGCTCGCAGCTGGTGAAATACGCAGATGATCTCTATGCCGCAGGGGTGCGCCGGGTGAATATCTCGCTCGACACGCTGGACGAACAGAAGTTTGCCGATGTCACCCGCTGGGGCCGCCTGCCCCAAGTGATGAAGGGCATCGATGCGGCGCAGAAAGCAGGCCTCAAGGTCAAGATCAACGCGGTGGCGCTTAAGGGCTTCAACGAGGAAGAACTGCCCCGCATCACCGAATGGTGCGCTGAACGCGGCCTCGACCTCACCTGGATCGAGGTGATGCCGATGGGCGAGGATATCGGCGCCATGGAGCGCATCGGCCAGTACTGGTCGCTGAAGGACGTGCGCAAGGAATACGAAAGCCACTACACTGTCACCGATCTGGCCGAACGCACCGGCGGCCCGGCCCGTTATGTGCGGCTGGAGGAAACCGGCCAGAAGATCGGTTTCATCACCCCGCTGTCCCATAATTTCTGCGAAAGCTGCAACCGGGTGCGGGTGACCTGCACCGGCGAGATCTACACCTGCCTCGGCCAGGAGGGCAAATCCGACCTGCGGGCGCCCCTGCGCGCCAATGAGGAAGGCGCCGGCGTGCTGGAGGCTGCGATCCGCGCCGCCATCGGCGACAAGCCCCGCGGCCATGATTTTGATTATTCGCGGCAAGAGGCCGGCGGCCAGATGTCCCGCCACATGAGCCATACCGGCGGCTGACATGCCCGGGACCGCTCCAGCGCAACGGACGCTGCTCTACTCCCTGTACTGCGGCGTCAGCGCGCTGATTGCCCCCCTCGCCTGGCGCAAGGTCGCGGGCAAGCTGCGCGACTACGGCCTGCCAGAGGAACGGGTGCGTGAACGCCTCGGCCACGCCTCCCTGCCCCGCCCGGCCGGGCAGCTGATCTGGTTTCATGCGGCTTCGGTCGGCGAAAGCCTGTCGGTGCTGACCCTGATTGCCCGTTTGGGCGAACAGATGCCGGATGCGGAGTTCCTGATCACCTCCGGCACCCCCACCTCGGCTGAGCTGATCGCCAAGCGGATGCCGCCGCGCTGCCGCCACCAATTCCCGCCGCTGGACACCGCCGCCGCCGTGGACCGCTTCCTCGCCCATTGGAAACCTGATCTGGGGGTATTTGTAGAAAGCGAGCTGTGGCCGCAGATGCTGGTGCGCGCCCGCAAGACCGGCTGCCCGCTGGTGCTGCTGAACGCGCGCCTCTCGGACAAATCGGTGCAGGGCTGGACAAAGCGCCCGGATACCGCGCGGTATATCCTCGACCAGTTCACTCTGCTGGTGACCCAGAACCAGAAAACCGCCGCCAACCTGCAGGCGATGGGCGCCGCACCGGAGCGCATCCGCCCCGGCAGCAATCTCAAGGCCGTTTCCGCGCCGCTGCCGGTGGATCAGGACACCCTCGCCAAGGTGCGCAGCAGCATTGGCGAGCGGCCTGTCTGGGTCGCCTCCTCGACTCATGAAGGCGAAGAGGAAACCGTGCTGGACGCCTATGAGGCGCTGCTGAAACAGCACCCGGACCTCTGCCTGCTGCTCGCCCCCCGCCACCCGGAACGCGGCGATGCGGTTGAAACGCTGATCAAGGACACGGGCCTCAGCTGCGCACGGCGCAGCAAGGGCGTGCTGCCCGGCACCCAAACCCAGGTCTATCTGGCAGACACGCTGGGCGAGGTCGGCACATGGTACGCGCTCTGCCCGCTGGTGTTCCTGGGCGGCTCCTTGCGCGAAATCGGCGGCCACAACCCGTTTGAACCGATGCAGGCAGGTGCGGCGGTGATCACCGGCACGGGACACTACAATTTCGCCGAGACCTATGCCGAACTGTCCGCCCTAGGTGCCGCGGCAGAAGTGCGCTCAGCGGCGGAACTATCAGATCAGGTTGCCAAATGGCTGGAGCAGCCGGAGGTCTTTCAGGCCGCCCGTGAAGCCGCCGGGCAATTCATATCCCGCCAATCGGATCAACTGGACAAGACAGTGGACGCCCTGCTGGCGCTGCTGTCCGATAGGAGGCCGTGATGGCACAAGTTGACGCCAAAAAAATTGAAGTCATTGCGCCGAACTTCAAGCGCCGCCTGTCCGGCGTCACCTCCACTATCGTGCGGCTGGTGCCGCTGCAGCGCCAGCAGATCGCCATCGCCACCGCGGGCAGCGGCCTGCCGGGGAACATGCCGCATCTGTCGGTGTCCCAGCTCATCCTGATGCGCCGGAACGGCCCATCCGGCGCCCGCGTCTGGCACGCCCGGCGCAATCTGGAAATGCTAGGCGGCCTGGCGCTGAAATACCTGCTGGGCAAGCGGCTGAAACTCTTGTTCACCTCCGCCTCGCAGCGCCATCACTCCGGCTACACCAAGTGGCTGATCTCGCAGATGGACCGGGTGATCGCCACCTCCGCCAAGGGCGCAGCCTACCTGGAGAAACCTGCGCAGGTGGTGCACCACGGGATCAACACCGAAGAGTTCGCTCCACCTGCTGACAAGGCGGCGCTGCGCCGCGAACTGGGCCTGCCGGAGGATGCGCTCCTGATCGGCTGCTACGGCCGTATCCGGGCGCAGAAAGGCACCGACGTTTTTGTCGACGCCATGCTGGAGGTGCTGAAAGCACACCCCAAGGCGGTTGGCATCGTGATGGGCCGCGCCACCGAAAAACACGTTGCTTTCGAGAAGGAACTGCGCGCCAAGGTGGAAGCCTCTGGCCTATCGGACCGCCTGCGGTTCCCGCCGGAAGTGCCGGTTTGGGAGGTGTCCCGCTGGTATCAGGCGCTGGACCTCTACGTGGCGCCGCAGCGATGGGAGGGGTTCGGCCTCACCCCGCTCGAAGCGATGTCCTGCGGCGTGCCTGCAGTAGCCACCCGCGTCGGTGCTTTTGAGGAACTGATTGCGCCAGGGGAAACCGGCCTGCTGATCGATCCGGGCGAAACCACCCAGATGGTGGAGGCCATCAGCGCGGTGCTCTCCACCGAGGGCCGCCTGCAGGCTTGGTCAGAGGCCGCGCGCAAACACGCCATGACCAACTTCGCGCTGGAGAAAGAAGCGGAAACGCTCGTCACTATCTACCGCGAATTGCTGGAGCACTGACGCCCGCCGCCGCTTCTTTCTGGTCAAAAATATTCTCGGGGGTGAATTGAGCCGCAGGTTCAAGAGGGGGCAGACAGCCCCCTCTCCAATATCATTCAGGCAGCCGGCATCCGCTGTTCAACGATTTCCGCCCACCAGCTGCAGCCTGCAGGAATGGCGTCGTCGTTGAAGTTGTACTCCGGGTGATGCACCATCGCGGTGTCGCCGTTGCCCATCAGGATATAGGCGCCGGGGCGCTCTTCCAGCATGAAGGCAAAGTCTTCGCCGCCCATCACCAGCGGCGCATCCCCGCAGGAGCCGGACACGCTGGCGGCCACCTTGGCCGCGAACTCGGTCTGCTCCTCGTGGTTCACCATCACCGGATAGCCGCGGTGATAGGTGATGTCCGCGGTACCGCCAAAGGTCGCGGCAATGCCGGTGCAAACCTCGTTGATGCGCTTTTCTGCCAGATCGCGCATCTCCCCCGACATAGTGCGCACGGTGCCCTTGATCTGCACCTTCTGCGGGATCACGTTGAACGCCTTGGAGGAGGTCTCGAAGGAGGTCACGGATACCACGATCTGATGCACCGGATCGGCATTGCGCGAGGCGATGGTCTGCAGCGCCAGCACGGCCTGGGCCGCCAGAACGGTGGTGTCGATGGTCTCATGCGGCTTGGCAGCGTGGCCGCCGCGGCCCTCAAAGGTGATGTCGAACTGGTCGGTCGCGGCAAAGAAGGATCCCGGACGGATGGCAAAGGATCCCAGCGGCTGGCCCGGCCAGTTGTGCAGGCCATAGACTTCCTGCACGCCCCAGCGGTCCATCAGCCCGTCGTCGCACATCACCTTGGCGCCGCCGCCGCCTTCCTCGGCGGGCTGGAAGATCACCACCACGGTGCCGTCGAAATTGCGGGTTTCCGACAGGTACTTGGCGGCGCCCAGCAGCATCGCGGTGTGGCCGTCATGGCCGCAGGCATGCATCGCGCCGGGGGTCTTGGAGGCATAGTCCAGCCCGGTCTGCTCATGGATCGGCAGCGCGTCCATGTCGGCGCGCAGGCCGATCACCTTGCCGGAGGTGTCCGCCTTGCCCTTGATGACGCCCACCACGCCGGTGCGGCCGATGCCGGTCACCACCTCGTCGCAGCCGAATTCCTGCAGCTTCTCCGCCACCAGGGCGCTGGTGCGGTGGGTTTCGAACAGGATTTCCGGGTTTTCGTGGATGTCACGGCGCCAGGCGGTGATTTCATCCTGCAGTTCGGCAAAGCGGTTCTTGACCGGCATTTCTCACTCCTTTGGTTATCTGTTCCCCGCAGCCTCAGGCCGCGGGCATTCTTCGTTCCACCAGCTCGGCAAACCAGCTGCATCCCAGCGGGATCGCTTCGTCGTCAAAGACATAAGCCGGGTGGTGGCACATCTGGGTGTCGCCGTTGCCGAGGAAGATATATGCGCCGGGGCGCTGCTCCAGCATGTAGGAGAAATCCTCGGACGGCATGATCGGCGGGGTCTCGGCATCGACCTTTGCAGAGACCACCTGCGCCGCCTCCACTGCATGTGCAGTGCCGTTTTCATCATTGATTGTAACGGGATAGCCAGGAACCCATTCGACACCAGCCGTGGCACCAAACGCGGCAGCAGTGCTTTCGGCAACCCGGCGCACCCATTCCTCGGCCTGGGTGCGGTACTCGGGGTCGAGCGTGCGCACGGTGCCTTGCAGCCTGGCGGTATGGGCAATCACGTTCGACGCCGTGCTGTCGGTTTCAAAGGTGCCGACGGTCAGCACCACGCGTTTGATCGGGTCCACGTTGCGCGACACGATCGAGTGCAGCGAAACCACGATCTGGGAGGCAACTAGCGTCGTATCAATCGCCTCATGCGGGGCCGCGGCGTGGCCGCCCTTGCCGGTGACGGTGATGATGAATTCGTCCGAGGACGCCATCAACGGGCCGGGGCGGATGGCAAATTCGCCCACCGGAAGGCCGGGCATGTTGTGCAGGCCATAGACCTCCTGAATACCCCAGCGGTCCATCAGGCCGTCGTCACACATCGCCTTGCCGCCGGCGCCGCCTTCTTCGGCCGGCTGGAAGATCAGCACAGCCTTACCGTCGAAATTCCGTGTCTCTGCAAGGTACTTAGCCGCGCCCAGCAGGATCGAGGTGTGGCCGTCGTGGCCGCAGGCGTGCATCACGCCGGGCGTCTTGGAGGCATAGTCCACACCCGAGGCCTCGGGGATTGGCAGCGCGTCCATGTCGGCGCGCAGGCCGATGGCGCGGCCTGAGGTGTTGGTCTTGCCTTCGATCACCGCGACCACGCCGGTCTGGCCGACGCCGGTGGTGATATCGGTGATGCCGAACTCCTTGAGCCGCTCCACCACAAAGGCAGCGGTTTCATGCACCTCGTACATCAGTTCGGGGTTCTCGTGCAGGTGATGGCGCCAGGCTGTGATCTCCTGGTGCATCTCGGCAAAGCGGTTCTTGGCCGGCATTTTCCCCTCCCCTTTACTGTTTCAGGTTCCGTTGCGGCAAACTGTCCGCGAAAAAACTTAGCTTCGCAAGTATCCGGCTCCGCCGGGACGTGGCGGAACGCGCCAGAGCGGGGGTGCCATGCGTGCACCCCCTGTGCACCGTCTGTGCACCACCTGATACACCTTCAGCACCAATCTGAGCACGAAACGCGCGGTTTCAAGGCAGCGGGAAGTAGCCGCGCAGTTTCTCCACCAGCTTGCGCATGAAGTCATGGCCCGCCTCGAACTGGGCCACCGTGATATACTCGTTGGGCTGATGCGCCTGGGCGATGTCGCCGGGACCGCAGATCACCGCCGAGTAACCGGCCTGCTGGAACTGGCCCGCCTCGGTGCCGTAGCTGACCACATGAGAGCCGTTGTCGCCGGTCACCCGGCGCACCAGCGCCTCAGCCTCGCCGTTCTGTTCCGGCACCAGTCCGGGCACGTCGAAGTGCTTGGACACATCAATGCGGGCCTCCGGATGGATGGCCTGCATTTCCGCCTCGACCTCGCGCACCTTGGCCAGATAGGCCGCCTCCCAATCGCTGGCATGCTCGCCCGGCACCACCCGGAAATCCATCAGAAAGCGGCAGTCCTTGGCGGTGATGTTGTGGGCGGTGCCGCCCTCGATCATGCCGACGTGGCAGGTGGTCCAGGGCGGAGTGAACATCGCCTGCATCTCACCCGGCTCCCTGGCCATGTTCGCGGCGTTCTGCTGGTTGGCCCAATCGATCAGTTTCGCACCCTGCATAATGGCGCTGACGCCGGTGTGCATGAGCGAAGAGTGCACCTCAAAGCCTATCAGATGGGTGTCATAGCCGGTGCCGCCCTTGTGGCCGGTGACCGCCTGCATCATCGAAGGCTCGCCCACGATCACCGCCGAGCCCTTGGGCAGCACTTTCTGCATCGCTTCGATCATCGGCGGGGCGCCGGTGCAGCCGATCTCCTCGTCAAAGCTCAGCGCCAGTTGCAGCGGCCGGGTGACACCCCCGGTATGGGCCTCCACCAGCGCCCAGATGGCGAGAGCGTCAAAGCCCTTCATGTCGCAGGTGCCGCGGCCGAAGTATTTGCCGTCCTTCTCCACCACGGTGAAGGGATCAGTCTCCCAAGGCTGGCCGTCGACCGGCACCACATCAGTATGGCCCGACAGCACCACGGCGCCCTCTTCCCACGGGCCAACGTGGGCAAAGACGGCGGCTTTGTGGGGCTGATCCGGGTCTGTCCAGCGGTGGCTTTCGATGCCGTGGGACGACAGATAGTCCTGCACCCAATCGACCAGCGGCAGGTTGGTGTCGCGGCTCACCGTCGGGAAGGAGACCAGCTGCGCCATGATCTCCAGCGGGGTCAGTTTTTCTGCCATGATCAGTAACCGCTGTCGGTGGTCAGCACGAAATGGCCGGGCTCCAGCTCCAGGTATTCCGACGGCTCCGGCTGATAGCCGACCTCGTGAATCGGCGACGGGATCGGTTTGAAGTTCAGTTCCTTCTCAGACTTGCGCTGGCGCGGATCGGCGATCGGCACCGCCTTCATCAGCGCCTGGGTATAGGCGTGCAGCGGGTTTTCAAAGACGCGCTCACGCGGGCCGATTTCGACGATGCGGCCCAGGTACATGACGCCGACCTGATGGGAGACCCGCTCCACCACCGCCATGTCGTGGCTGATGAACAGGAACGACAGCCCCAGTTCCGCCTGCAGTTCCATCATCAGGTTCAGCACCTGCGCCTGCACCGAGACGTCGAGTGCGGAGACAGCCTCGTCCGCGACGATCAGCTTGGGGTTCAGGGCGAGCGCGCGGGCGATGGCGATCCGCTGGCGCTGGCCGCCGGACATCTCATGCGGGTAGCGGCGCATGAAGCTGCGCGGCAGATGGACGCGGTCAAACAGGCTGGCAACCCGGTCGTGCAACTCGGAGCCGGAGGCGAGGCCATAGTTCCGGATCGGTTCCGCCACCTGGTCGATCAGCTGCATCTGCGGATTGAGGGAGGCAAAGGGATCCTGGAAGATCATTTGCATGTCCTGGCGCGCCTTGTGCATCTGGGACGGGCTGAACTGCAGCACATCGCGGCCTTCGAAGTTCACTTGGCCGGATTGCGGCTCCACCAGGCGCAGGATCGAGCGGCCGGCAGAGGATTTCCCACAGCCGGATTCGCCGACCAGCGACAGGGTCTGGCCCTTGAACACCTTGAAAGACACATCCTCCACCGCGTGCACGTTGGAAATGGTGCGGCGCAGCAGGCCGCCCTTGACCGGGAAGCGCGTGGTCAGGTGCTTTACATCCAGCAGCACCTCGTCGGTGCCCTTGATCGGCTCGATCTTCTGGTTCTCGACACCCATCAGCTTCATCGGTTCGGGGTAATGCTTGCCGCGCATCTCGCCCAGCTTCGGCACCGCCGCCAGCAGTGCCTTGGTGTAGTCGTGCTTGGGGTTTTCGAAAATCTCCTCGACGGTGCCTTCCTCAACCTTGTTGCCGCGGAACATGACGACGACGCGGTCGGCCATTTGGGCCACCACCGCCATGTCATGGGTGATGAACATCACCGCGGTGCCGGTCTCACGCTTCAGCCGGTCCATCAGCGCCAGAATCTCCGCCTGGATGGTCACATCCAGCGCGGTGGTCGGTTCATCTGCAATCAATAGCCGCGGCTCGCAGGCCATCGCCATGGCGATCACCACCCGCTGGCGCATGCCGCCCGAGAGTTCATGCGGATACTGCTTCAGGCGGCGTTCCGGTTCCGGGATGCGGACCTGGCGCAAGAGCTCCAGCGCCCGCTCCTCTGCCTGGGACTGCGACATCTTCTTGTGGATGCGCAGGCCCTCGGTCAGCTGGCGGCCGACGGTGAACACCGGGTTGAGCGCGGTCATCGGCTCCTGGAAGATCATGCCGATCTCGTTGCCGCGAATCTGCTTCATCATCTCCTGTTCGGAGGTGGCAAGGTTGGTATCGCCGCCCTCGCGGCGGTTGAACAGCAGCTCGCCGCCCGCAATCTCGCCGCCGCCAAACTCCACCAGCCGCATCAGCGACAGCGAGGACACCGACTTGCCGGAGCCGGATTCGCCAACGATACAAACGGTTTCGCCGGGGCTCACGTCAAAGGAGACATCCTCCACCCCGACCACGGGGCCGTCCTTGGTCTGAAACTCCACCCGCAGATTTCTGATGGATGCAATGGCGTTGTCCAGCATGACGGCTCCCTGTTTTTCTTGCCTGGCCCGCCTGAAAAGACGGCCTCAGGTTCCGGAGTTAACTCTACTTTGCACAAAAATGCTCATGCAAATAATGCATGGCCCCTTCGAAATTGGAATTTGCAATTTCCCGGCAAAAGCGTTTCGATACCCCTGTGGTTGCCTGCAGGCTGTCACGTGCCGGTGCGTCCGGCAAGGTGTTAAGAGGTTACAGTCTCAAGGTTTTCCCTTTGCTTGCAGGCCCAGAGCTACACTTCCGCAGCAATGCGGCAACCCTCCGGGCCTGATCGGGCCCGGGCAACAAAAAGACACGAAACGTGTCCGACAAGGAGTGTGTGATGAAATTGAAATCCCTATTGATGGGTGCCGTTGCCGCGGCCTCGCTTGCGCCTGCAGCCTTTGCTGAGCGCGGGTCCGACGGCCAGGTCAACATCATTTACTGGCAGGCGCCGTCGATCCTGAACCCGTTCCTGTCGAGCGGCACCAAGGATGTGCAATCGGCCTCGCTGGTGATCGAGCCGCTGGCGCGCTATGACCCGCAGGGCAACATGATCCCCTATCTGGCGTCGGAAATCCCGACCGTGGAAAACGGCGGCGTCAGCGAAGACCTGACCTCGATCACCTGGAAAGTTGCACCGGGCATCAAATGGTCCGACGGCACCGACTTCACCGCCCATGACGTGAAGTTCACCGCCGACTACTGCATGCATCCCGAAGGCGGCTGTGCCCAGCTGACCAAGTTCCAGGGTGTCACCAATGTTGAGGTCGTGGACGATCTGACCGTCAAGGTCACCTTCGACAAACCGACCCCCTTCCCCTACGGCCCGTTTGTCGGCGGCGAGAGCCCGATCCTGCAGAAGGCCCAGTTCGAGAACTGCATGGGCGCCAAGGCGCCGGAATGCACTGAGGCCAACTTTGGCCCGATCGGCACCGGCCCGTTTGTGGTGGATGAGTTCAAGCCGAACGACGTGATCACCATGTCCGCCAACCAGAACTACCGAGACCCGGCCAAGCCGGCGTTTGCCAAGGTGCTGTTCAAGGGCGGCGGGGATGCAACCGCGGCTGGCCGCGCAGTGATGGAGACCGGCGAGTTCGACTATGCCTGGAACCTGCAGCTGGCGCCGGAAGTGATTGCGCAGATGGAAGCAGGCGGTAAAGGCAAGCCGGTTGCGGGCTTCGGTTCGCTGGTTGAACGCATCATGCTGAACCAGACCGACCCGTCGCCGGAGCTGCCGGAAGGCGAGCGCGCCACCGCCAAGCATCCGCACCCGTTCCTGAAGGACCCGGCGGTCTACAAGGCGATGTCGATGGCCATCGACCGTCCGCTGCTGGTGGAAATCGGTTACGGCAAGGCCGGCAAGGTCAGCTGCAACTGGGTGCCTGCTCCTGCGGCATTTGCCTCTGACACCTTCCAGTGCGACACGCAGGACATCGAAGGTGCCAAGGCAATGCTGGAAGAGGCGGGCTATAAGGACACCAATGGCGACGGCGTGCGGGAGACCCCGGACGGCAAGCCGATGAAGATCCTGTACCAGACCTCGACCAACGCTGTCCGCCAGGATTTCCAGGCACTGATCAAGGAATGGTGGAGCCAGATCGGCATCGAGACCGAGCTGCGCAACGTGAACGCCTCCGTCTTCTTTGGCGGCGACCCGGGCTCGCCCGACACCTTCCAGCGCTTCTATGCTGACGTTGAAATGTACGCCAACAACTTCGACGGCACCGACCCGCAGTCCTACCTGGGCAACGGTCTGTGCGACAAGGCGCCGAAGCCGGAATCCCAGTGGCAGGGTGAGAACATCTCGCGCTTCTGCAACGAGGAGTTCGACCAGTTGCACGCCGAGCTGAGCAAGACCGCCGGTCTGGAAGCGCGTGCCGAGATCGGCCGCCGCCTGAACGACATCATGGTCGAAAACGGCGGTATGATCCCGCTGGTTCACCGCGGCCGCCTGTCGGCGCATTCCAACACCCTGGGCGGTGTCGACCTGAACGTCTGGGACAGCGAGCTGTGGAACGCAGCTGACTGGTACCGCATCAAGTAAGCTCGGGCTTGCTTCCCGGGGCCCCGGCAGATGCCGGGGCCTCTTGCCATCTGCCAGAGCTGCCGTGCAGCTCTGCGCGAGGCTGGACGCGGGGCCTTCTCCCCGCCTGTTCCGAATTCAATACAAGTTGCAAAGGCGCTTAGCAGATGCTGACCTTTACAATCCGGCGGCTGATCCTGGCAGTTCCGACACTGCTGTTCATCAGCCTCGTGATCTTCCTGCTGCTGGAGCTCGCCCCCGGCGACCCGATGGCGCAGGTTCCCCTGACCGTCCCCGCAGAAGTCAAAGAAAAGATGCGCCTGGCCCTGGGCCTGGGCGAGCCGATGCATATCCGGTTCTGGAAATGGCTGGTGCAGTTCTTCTGGATCGAGCCGCAGGTGCTGATCGACAATATCTTCGGCACCAGCCTTGCTGAAGGGCAGCTGCGGGTGATCTCCTGGCAGACCCGCTCGCCGGTGATGGACATCGTGGTCCAGCGTATCCCGCAGACCCTGTGGGTGGTTGGCACTGCCTATGTGGTTGCGATCCTGATCGCGCTGCCGATCGGCATCTACTCCGCCTACCGCCAGTACAGCTGGTTCGACCAGATGGGCACCTTTGTGTCGATGGTCGGCTTCTCGGTGCCGCCGTTCTTCTCGGGGGTGCTGGTCATCGTGATTTTCTCGGTGCAGCTGGGCTGGTTCCCGTCGATCTATGACACCACCCATGTGGTCGACAGCTGGGACAGCTTTGTCTACCAGCTGAAGCAGATGATCATGCCTGTGATGGTGCTGGCGTTGCAGATCACCGCGCAGCTAAGCCGCTTCATGCGCGCCTCGATGCTGGACAACCTCAATCAGGATTATGTCCGCACCGCCCGCGCCAAGGGCCTCAGCGAATATGTGGTGGTAATGGTTCACGTCCTGCGCAATTCGATGATCCCGGTGGTCACGGTGATTGCGCTGGGGATCCCGTCGATCTTTGGCGGCGCCATCATCACCGAGCAGGTGTTCAAGGTGAACGGCATCGGCCAGCTGCTGATCGGCGCCATCCAGGCCAACGATCTGCCGATGGTGCAGACGCT
Organism: Leisingera sp. ANG-DT; assembly: GCF_000813785.1. NCBI lineage: Bacteria > Pseudomonadati > Pseudomonadota > Alphaproteobacteria > Rhodobacterales > Roseobacteraceae > Leisingera > Leisingera sp. ANG-DT. Next base: position 2,810 of record NZ_JWLE01000001.1, on the reverse strand, counting down.
CACTTTCATCTTTGCGGTGCTGATCGTGCTGTTCAACCTGATCGCCGACGTGCTGTACGGCATTCTTGACCCGAGGATCCGCTATGACTGACAAGGAACGCTTTGTGCCGGATGAAGGCATGGCTCCGGCCTCGACCGCGGTTCCGGCCGCCGGGCAGATGGAAGAGCTGCACCAGCCGCCGCGCAGCCAGTGGCTGGACGTCTGGGACCAGTTCAAGTCCCACCGCTGCGCGCTGATGGGCGGGGCGCTGTTCCTGCTGATCATCCTGGCGGTCTATGCCGGTCCGCTGGTGTGGGACCTTGAGGCCACCCAGATCGACATCCGCGCCCGCAATCAGGGCCCGAGCTGGGCGCATCCCTTCGGCACCGACCAGCTGGGCCGCGACATGCTGGCCCGGATGATGGCAGGCGGGGCAACCTCGGTCTCAGTCGGGCTGACGGCTATGCTGCTGGCGCTGTTCCTAGGCTCCTTCATCGGGGTGATGGCCGGTTTCTTCAAGAAACTGGACGGACCGCTGATGCGCCTGACCGACCTGTTCCTGGCGTTGCCGCTGCTGCCGCTGCTCTTGGTCATGATGCTGCTGTTCCGTGAGCCGCTGAACGCCGCTTTCGGGCCGGAACAGGGGATTTTCATCCTGATCGTGATCTCCATCGGGGTGACCAGCTGGATGCCCACCGCACGGATCGTGCGCGGCGATGTGCTGGCGCTGAAGGAGCGCGAGTTCGTGATGGCGGCGCGCTCCATCGGCACCACCAACAGCGGGCTGATCACCCGGCACATCCTGCCCAACGTGCTGTCGCCGATCATGGTCTCGGCCACCCTGGGCATTGCCACCGCGATCATCACCGAGTCGTCCTTGTCGTTCCTCGGCCTCGGCTTCCCGCCGGACTTCCCGACCTGGGGACGGCTGCTGTTTGATGCCACCGACTACCTGCAGCAGTATCCTGAGCGGGTGTTCTGGCCCGGCATGGCGATCTCGCTGACGGTGCTGAGCGTGAACTACCTGGGCGATGGTCTGCGCGACGCGCTGGACCCGCGGATCCGGGGCCGTTGAACAGACACGTAGAAAGGCAAAGGGCCGTCCCATCGGGCGGCCCTTTTCTTTTGCGCGGATGCAGCAGCGCTTAGTGCAGCTTCTTGCGGATCCGCTGGATGCCAAGCCACACCAGGCCAATGACCGGCAGGGTAACAGCTGCGATCAGCACCTTCTTGGTCAGCCCGTAGCGTTCGGCCAGCGGCAGCAGGAAGTCGGAAACCAGCGACACCGCGTAATAGCTGACTGCCACCACTGACAATCCCTCGACCGTGTGCTGCAGGCGCAAGGCAATGTCGGCGCGGCGGTCCATGCTGGCAAGCAGCGCCTGGTTCTGGGCGGAGCGTTCCACATCCACCCGGGTCCTGAGCAGCTCCCCTGCCCGGCGTGCCCGGCTGGCCAGTGTGTCCAGCCGTTTCTCGGTGGAATTCACCGTCCGCATCGCAGGATCAAACCGTCGCAGCATGAACTCGGCAAAGGTCTGGAACCCCTCGTGGCGTTCTTCCCGCAGCAGGCTGATGCGCTGGCTGACCAGCGCGTCATAAGCGCCGGTCGCCCCGAAGCGGAAGGCGGATTGCGCCGCCATCGCCTCCAGCTCAGCCGAAACTGCCAGCAGCTGGGTCAGGATTTCCTCGGCAGGCTTGGTGCCGCTTGTCATCTCCGCCATCATCTCGCTGAGACGGCTGTCCAGTTTGCCGATCACCGGCGACAGGCCGCGGGCGCGGGAAAAGCCCAGCATCGACATCGCCCGGTAGGTCTCGATCTCGCAGAGCCGCTGAACGATCCGGCCCACCCGCTGGGCGCCGGTATCGGTGTTTGGGAAGATGGCAAAGCGCACATGGCCCGCCGGGTCGATGCGGAAATCACCGGCCACCACCGCGCTGTCGTCCAGCACCTGCGAAGCGGTCAGGCTTTCCGGCACGAACCAGTCGTGCATGGTGGTTTTCAGCACCGCCGGCGCGGCGCGCGGCACCACCCGGATCAGCGCCGAGGTGATCCGCTGGCCCGGCGCCTCAGCCAGCCAGTCCACCGGGAAGACATCAAAATCCGCCGGATCAAAAGCGCGCGCACTGACCCCATCGCTGTAAACGGTGTAGCTGACAAACTCAGTGTGCTGCTCCCACTTCAGCATGTGCCGCCCGATCTGGGCAGTGTGATGGGTTGCCCCCGGTTTGGGATGCGGCGCGCCGTGGCGGTCCAGCAGCTGGATCAGGTGCTGCATGTCCTGCATCCGGTCGCGGTGCACGGCTTCCTGCGGCTGTTTCACAGCCAGGTAGACCACCGTGCAAGGGCTGGTCATGGTCGGGAACGGGCGGGCGTGCAGCTCATTGGTCAGCTGGTAGCGCAGCGGGTGATCCTGGATCGGCGGCATTCTTGGTCTCCGGGGCAATGCCGCGGACCATACTGCAGCCGGGAAAACATGTACAGAAATGTTTTATTTCAACACGTTAGCTGAATGCAACGGTATACATAAGCACCATCTGGGGGCGCTGCCCCCGGCCTGCGGCCTCCCCCGAGGTACTTGGGACCAGGAAGAAGCGGCAAAGGAAAAGGCGCCCCGGATGGAGCGCCCTTTCTGTTGGTTTGATGTCCTGTTTACTGAACCAGGCCCAGCAGCGTATCGAGGCTCTGCTTTGCGTCGCCGTAGAACATGCGGGTGTTTTCCTTGAAGAACAGGGGGTTCTCGATGCCGGAATACCCCGTGCCCTGGCCGCGTTTGGAGACAAACACCTGTTTCGCCTTCCAGCACTCCAGCACCGGCATGCCGGCGATCGG